>NZ_CP012117.1:600000-1200000 GCF_001678905.1 Dermabacter vaginalis
TACGACGCTCCGCAATTCGCTTGATGTTGATCAGATCGATGGCCGACACGTTGCGCGACACCGAGTTGTGGCCGTAGGAGCCACAGCCGAGGGTGAGCGAGGGGATGAGGCCGTTGTAGATGTCGCCGATGCCGCCCTGCGAGCTCGGGGAGTTCACGACGATGCGGCACGCGCGCATGGCGATGCCGTATTCGCGCTCTTGCTGCTCGTCGCGCGTGTGGATCACGGCGGTGTGGCCGAGACCGCCGTGCTCAAGGAGCTGGTTGGCAAGGTCGAAGCCCTCGGCGGCGTCCCTGACGACCTTGTAGCCGAGCACGGGCATGAGCTTTTCTTGGCTGAACGGGTGGTCCTTGCCCACGCCGTCGATCGGCACGAGAAGAACCTTCGTGTCGGCGGGAACGTTGAGGCCCGCACCTTCAGCGATCTTGAGAGCGCTCGAACCCACGAGTGCCGGGTTGACGCCGCCCTTCTCGGTGATCATGAACTTCTCGAGCTTTGTGCGCTCGGTCTTGTTCAGGAAGTAGCCACCGTACTTTTCGAACTCGGCGACGAATTCCTTGTTGATGTCGGTGTGCACGAGGACGCTCTGCTCGGAGGCGCAGATCATGCCCGAATCGAAGGTCTTCGAGAGAAGAAGATCATTGACGGTGCGCGTGATCTTCGCGGTCTTGTCGACATAGACGGGAACGTTACCGGGGCCAACGCCGAGAGCGGGCTTGCCGGTCGAGTATGCGGCCTTGACCATGCCCGAGCCGCCCGTGGCGAGAACGAGGGCAACCTTGTCGTGGTTCATGAGCAGGCCGGTCGCCTCGAGCGAGGGTGTCTCGATCCACTGGACGCAGTTTTCGGGAGCGCCAGCTTCGACGGCCGCTTCGTACACGACGCGAGCGGCGTGAGCGGAGCTTTCCTGCGCACTCGGGTGGAACGCGAAGATGATCGGGTTGCGAGTCTTAAGCGCGATGAGCGACTTGAAGATTGTGGTCGAGGTCGGGTTGGTCGTCGGGGTCACGCCCGCGATGACGCCCACGGGCTCGGCAACCTCGATGACACCGCGGGTCTTGTCCTCGTGGATGATGCCCACGGTTTTATCGTGCTTGATCGAATTCCAGATGTATTCCGAAGCGAAGATGTTTTTGATGATCTTGTCTTCGTACACACCGCGCCCCGTTTCCTCGACAGCGTGCTTGGCGATCGCCATGTGCTGGTCGAGTGCGGCGAGTGCCGCGTGGTGCACGATGTGGTCGACCTGCTCCTGAGTGAAGTCGCGGAACTCCGTGAGCGCGGTAGCGCCCTTATCGGCGAGGGCGTCGATCATCGCTTGGGTGTCGACATCGGGCGTAGCTTTGGCATCTGCCATGAGCGTGTCCATCCTTTTCTGGCGGGTGGAGTGAATAGGGAAGTACGTCGTTGTGCTTCAAACCTACGTGGCCGATGTGATGCACACAACCGCGGCAACTACGAATATAGAACAAGCAAAAGTGCTGGTCATGAAGGGGGTTCGTCGTAGTGCGAAGTTTTGGCGTTGGAGGTTGAATCCGGCGTGGCGTGGCGGGCGTCGAACCCGGTCACAAACCCCATCCTAGTACCCTAGGGGCATAAGGTCCCCGTTTTACCTGCGTGTTTGTTGAGACCATAAAACCTGGGAGAAGTTGGACTTTGGGCTCAAGTTTGAAGATAGGCTTTTTGGCTCGGTAACGAGTCGGTAGGGGTTCGACGGTCGCCAGGGGATATTGGTCCCCTTTTCGTAAGTGTGGGCTGATTCACCCTCGGGTTTCGGGCAGTAAGTCTGTGGGAGGGATCACCGCATACGGGGTTTTGCTGCGGGGTGTGTGCGAGTAGAGTTGAAGTCACCGAAGACCGCCGGTCGTCGCCCTGCCATCAGGGGGACCGAAAGCTTTCACCGTGGTGAAGCGACCTGCGCAGGTGCTCAAGAAACGATACGCGTACTTCCGCGTGTCCAAGCCTTGACCCCTGCGGTCAGGGCTTTTTTCATGATTGAAGCTTTCAGGCCGGCCTCGAGACCTCTGGAAGGAGGGCCATGGCGAGGCCTGACAAGGCAGCTGCCGTTGCTGAGCTTACGGAACTGTTCCGTGAGTCGAACGCGGCAATTCTGACCGAGTACCGCGGGCTGAGCGTTGACCAGCTCAAGACGCTGCGTCGTTCGCTCGGTGCCGATACCACCTACGCCGTGGTAAAGAACACGCTCGCCGCTATCGCGGCCCGGGAAGCCGGGATTGATTCCCTCGAAGGTGACCTGAACGGCCCCACCGCGATTGCGTTCATTAAGGGTGAGCCGGTTGAACCGGCCAAGGCCCTGCGTGACTTTGCCAAGGACAACCCCATGCTGGTCGTCAAGTCCGGTTACTTTGAGGGCAACCCCCTCACGGCTGACGACGTTGAGAAGCTTGCCGATCTCGAATCGCGCGAGGTTCTTCTTGCCAAGACTGCCGGTGCCCTCAAGGCATCGATGTCGAAGGCTGTTTTCGTTCTCGCTGCGCCGCTTACCAAGGCTGCGCGCACCGTGGACGCCCTGCGTGCCAAGAACGAGGGCTGAGGCGTCGAGTCTCATCCCGAGGCGTCATGCACGCGCTCGGCACAACCTTTTACACAAACACTCGGCGCACATGCGCCAGACACCTGCGGGTGTCGCTTGACAGGAAGGACTAGCCCCATGGCTAAGCTCACCAACGAAGAGCTCATCGAAGCTTTCAAGGAAATGACCCTCATCGAGCTCTCCGAGTTCGTGAAGCAGTTCGAAGAGGTCTTTGATGTGACCGCTGCTGCCCCCGTTGCTGTTGCCGCTGCAGGCGGTGCCGCCGGTGGCGAGGCTGCCGCTGCTGAGGAAAAGGACGAATTCGACGTCATCCTCGAGTCGGTCGGTTCGGCCAAGATCGCCGTCATCAAGGAGGTGCGCGCTCTCACGGGTCTCGGCCTCAAGGAGGCGAAGGACCTCGTCGATGGCGCTCCCAAGCCGGTTCTCGAGGCTGCTTCGAAGGAAGACGCCGAGAAGGCCAAGGAGCAGCTCGAGGGCGCTGGCGCAACCGTCACCCTCAAGTGATCTCCGCGCTCTAAGCGCACTTCATAGCCGAAAAGGCCACCCCGCGCGGGGTGGCCTTTTCGTTTTCTCCATAGAAGTGTGAAGCGCCTCTCAATAACACTTGGTAGGGTGTGCCGTGATTCCACCCCCACATCCCTCAAGGAGTCGACATGACCCCCACCTCTCCCGCCTTGACCCGCGCCGCGCGAGGCGTCGCTGCATTGCTCCTTGCCACCTCCCTCGCTGGCTGCGGGGCGCTCGGGAGCAGCGTCGCTAAGAAGAACGAATCCTCTCCCGCGGCCTCCACTTCGACCTCGAGTGAAGGCTCTGTCGAGCCCAGCGAGGAGGCGAGTAGCGATCCAAGCGATACGTCGAGCGCCACGCCGGGGGACACCTCTTCTACGACTCCCACCGGCGATGAAAGCGGCCCTGCAGCTCAAGGGGAGGAGCAGCCGGCCGGCGAGCCTGATGCGCCCGCGACCTGGCTTGCGAATACCCCGTACGTCCCCCTCGAAGGTATCGACAGCGTGACAGTTGACGGTGTTTATGGGGGCGCGACCGCCGGCAACACGTTCACGCTGAGCTTCACCTTCGACCACCCGAATGCTTCGCAAGCGTGCATCGATGCTGTCGCCGCAGTGAATAAGATCGAAATTCCCATCCAGCAGATGGCGGTCGCAAAATACGAAGGAAACTTTAAGGCGTTCGACCCCTCATCGATCGCTCCAACGATTCAAGCCGCCGCCGTTCTGAGCGATGAGGACCTCAACCTCATGGACGCCTACAACGACATCCTCGCCGAATGCGCGAATACCCCCGGTGAGCCAGCATCGGTCGTGGAAAAGCTTCCCGATCACGAGGGGCTGCACGTGCAGCTTGGATCCGCGGACCTGATCCTCGCCGGCAAGTCCCACGGCAATCGCCACATTTGGATGATCCTTGCGAATGTCGAGCCTGAGCAAGCCAAAACCTATATCGATGCCCAAATCGATCTTTTTGATCGCACCGTGACGAACGCCGCCTGACCGGTGAGGATTTTCATGATCAACTCAACTGCGCTCATGTCTGCTAGCCGCCCACGTGTGTGGTTTTCGGGCCTCGCCGCACTCGCCCTAGCCACATCGCTGACGGGGTGCGGAGCGCTTACCGATGCTGGGCAGAACGACCGATCGGACTCCTCGTCGACCTCGCATAGTTCAAACGAAAACGGGCACACGAAGGGGAGTGGCGGGCACGGCGTTCCCGATCGGAAAAAGCAGCCCGCAGGCAATGCCGATGATGTGAAGTCATGGCTTCTTACCGAGGAGCATCTGCCGGTCGACGGCATGAAGCCCAGCGAGGTAGAAGTCGACAAAGAGGAGGGCGACTTCGAGCTGAGCTTCTCACTCGAGCACCCGAACATCTCACCAGAATGCACAGATGCGGTCACCACGCTCAACAACACCTCGTTTACTTCCGCGACCGTTGCGACGAGCGTGTTCCGAGGGCGGCCCGCTCCGGGCTCCGTCAATGCGGAGTCGATGATTAAGATTGTCGCGTTGACGACCCCCGACGACATGAACGTCATGGACTTCTACAACGATGTTGTGCAAAAGTGTGGAAATATCCAGGGCGCACCGCCGATCACCGTTGATAAACCTTTCGGTGGTGAAGGGGTGCACGTCAAGCTTCCCGACGAAGAATTCTTCCTCGCTGGAAAATCCAGCGGCAAGCGCCATATCTTTGTCGTCATGTCCGATGTCGGTGATGACGATGCTCAAGCCGTGATTGATGCTCAGCTGGATCTCTTCGACCGGTCGATTGCGAGCGACCATTAGGTGACCGGCGGCCTCTCCACCTCGGTTGGAGACACAACAAGTGGCAAAACTCCGCACCGACTGCAGGGTGGAATCGAGAGTGAATGAACAGTGCCCCGACGGCAACGGAGTCACCTGGGCAACCGTCGGACCATGGGGGCTCCGAAGAAACTCAAGCAGACCTCGCACGCTGGCTCCTTTCGGCTGAAGAATCGGAGCAGCTGTCAAGCTTCACCAAGGTGACCGTTGAGGTCGAAACGCCGAGTGATCAGCGGCTTATTTTTCCGGTAGAGATACCCGACCCGAACTACCTTCAAGCCGACTACCGGAAAGACGGCAGAGCCGCTGTCCAAGCGATGCAGGCGCCTCAATCAGGTGTGAACACAGTCGCCGTGGCTGACTGAAGACGAGGGCAGGTTCAGCCGCAATAAACACCGACGCCCCAAAGCCTGGGTCATGCCGTTCCGCACCGATGAAGAGGTGGATATTATGCAGCTCTTCCACCTCGACGATGGGCTGTGCGGTGATGAATGCGGTCCAAAGCCCCTGTCGCTTCGGATAAGTTGCGAAATGCTCTTACTTCAACCTTGTGGCGCTAAAAACGTGATGGTAATCTCACGGTCAAAGTCTTAGGAAAGTAGGCGCAGTTCAAGGAGGAACGGTGAAAAACCTGGTGGCGTTAATCCTTGCGGTAACTCTCATCTTTTCGCGTGTAGCAGCGTGGGGTGACGGCGGAAAGGAGCGGCGGCATGGTGGCGTTACCCCGGTCATCTAACCTCATCGGTCTTATTGCTGCGGCCGGTGTTGCGGTGGTTCTGGGGCTAGCAGCAGGTTCGCTCTCGTTTTGGGCCCTCGTGAGTACCGGAATGGGCCCGGAAGAACGGGTAGCGAATGGTGCGCCGGCGCTATATGTCGATGCTCCCCTCGGCGATAATCCATTCGTGCGTGATTCCTCGAGGAAAGTGCACGAGGCGCCGGCGTCGGTGAAATCCTTAGCTTCGCCTGTGTGGTTTTACTCGCTGGGCGACCCTAGGGGCTTTGGCGGGCACAACAGAAAAAGCGACGAGGTGTTCTTTAATCCGAACATCAAGGGGCCAAGTAGAGATCATCTCGAGAAGACTTTCTCTCGGTCAAAAGTTCACCCGATCCCGAAGTCCCTTATGGGGGACATCTCTCGCGACTCGTTCCTGTTTGTTCACCTCGATAAGCTTGATCGCCCCAGTGGTCTGTACGTCTTCCCTGGGCTAAATGAAGGTGAAATAGATCGTCTGAGAAAAGACATTGAGAGCGAAGGGTATAGCGTTACCGTGCCAGAAGGCGGGGTAGCGGCAGGATTCTTTGGTATCCCTATCTTCGTGATGTTCCTCGTGATGCTTGCTGTGACCTTTGGGGTCGCCTGGAAGCTGGGATCTTTGCTTCGATCTTCGGGTGGGCATGCGGCGCTGGTCCGAGCGAATCTGGGGATAATTGACTCTGGTGCGCGTGTCTTTCACGTTGGTGTTTCTATTGCAATCTATGTGTTATTCGCAGTTCTCGCCGTCATCGGCCTCTTCCGCTTTATGGGTGGGATCGGTATAAGCCCGTGGGGGATTGGATGGTCAATCGCGGTCATTATTACCGTGGCCGCGGGGTTTCTCCTGGGTCAATGGCGTAGTGGAAAGAGCATTAGCTCAGCAAAGGAGCTGTCATGAGCCTCTTTCGAGACACCATTCGTGAAGACTGGACGGTTCTGCTCTCTCTTATGCTCCCCGTTGTTCTTGCTGTTGCCGTCTTTGCCTTCCCCGTGTCGAGCACGGTGGCGCAGCGGGACCTGAGGCTAGGGACGGTCGGCGACAGTGCTCAAGAGAGCCTGCGATTGACGGAATTTTTTCCTGGGGACTTCACCGCGGACCCCAGCCAAGTTGCGGCCCTTCAAGGACTCCTGCAGAAGGGGAGTATCGAGCTGAGGCTTCCGTTAGGGGCATTCTCCAACGAGACCGCAAAAGCCTCGCAAGGTGTCGTGGTCTCCGGTGCGACCTTTGATCGAATATGCGGCGTACCGGATGACGAAAAATACGTTGCCGCGAGCAAACTGGACGACGCATCGGTTGCGAGGATGCTGGAACCAACTCCGTTCCGAAATCCCGCAGAGATCGTGGAACTTTCCTCGCGAGCCCGAAGCGGGGCGCTCGGGTACGAATACATTGACCTCGACGAGGGGGTACTTGTGTGCGTGGCTCCCGAGGCCTTGGATGAATTGATCGCTCACGTGGGGGCAGCGACGGTGATTGACTCCGCCAAGGTCACGAGGCCGCTCGCGGATGCTGACCTCGATCCACTCACCAACAATTACGGCGCTGTGAGTGTAAGTGGGCAAGGCGATGAATGGGGCCGCTCTCGGATTGGTTTCGTTGCAGCCCTGAGTGCATGCGTGTTAGCCCTATTTGTGATGGTTGCCTGGGTTTTCGTGCGCACCGTTCGTGACAATGTCGCCGCGCTCAATGTTCGAAACGCCCTCGGGTACAGCCCGGCCGCTCTTCTGCGAGATTTAATCGGCCTTGCAGCGGTGATTTGGGTTGTACCCAGCATGTTCGCGTTCGTACCCGCAGCTCTCGTGGGGGCCTACCCGGTTCCTCTCTCACTGGTGTGTGGGGTAGCGCTCGTGCCCGCTTGTGTGCTCGTTGCGCTCACCTGGCATGGCGTCACCTCTCAGGGGGTAAAAACCGCGGCATGGGTGAGACGATGAAGAGCGAAAGTGGGATGCACTGGGTCAGAGCTGACGGTGTGACCAAGGCCTACGCAGTGGGCAAGGAAGAGATCCTCGCCCTTCCGCCAACGAGTGCGGAATTCCAGTCCGGAGACGTCCTTGTTGTTCACGGTCCTTCGGGGGTGGGGAAAAGTACTTTCCTCAAAATCATGGGGCTTGCCATCCCGCCAACGTCGGGAGAGGTCATTGTTGACGGCGCACCCGCCCCGCGCGTGCCTTCGAAGGCGGCTAGTCGAATGCGCGCCGAATTTTTCGGCATGGTGTTTCAGGACCTTCTTCTGGACGAACGTTTGACAGCCAGGGAAAATATTGTGCTGCCCGTGCGCGCTTCGAGGGGATGGAGAGGGGGAGGCCTCAGCGAAGAGACGCAGATGTGGGCTCTAGAACTCGCGGAGCTTTTCGGAGTGTCTCACCGGCTCGACTTTCCTGCTCGGCTTCTCTCCGGCGGGGAAAGGCAGCGCGTCGCGATCGCGAGGGCGATGGTGGTGAGGCCACCAATCCTCATTCTGGACGAACCAACAGCGAGCCTGGACCCTAAGAATGTCGAGATTGTCGTCACGGGGGTGGAGGCGCTTGCGAAGAGGGGGCACGGGATACTTGTCGCAACGCACGGCGAGCACTTCGATGCCCTCGCAGGTGCGACGCTCACGCTTGGGGCTTCCCACCGCGGCGATGCGGAGTGACGTGCTGCTCGACGTGACCACAGTCTCGCCAATTTTTTCGTGCGAAGTCTTGAGGGGAGAGCCGCTCTCGCATACTCTTGAAACTTAGCGCCCGTGTTTCGTGCGCCCTTTTTCAACTCATTCGACTCATATAGCGGGGTTGGTCGTGAATGAGGGGCCGAAACACATCGAGTCTATCGAAGCGTGTACGAGTCCTCATCCCGTGGAAGGATTACCCTTGGCTGCCTCGAGCACCGATTCTCACACCACTGCACTGCGCACCGCCTCGCCCCGCGTCACCTTCGCGAAGCTTGGCGATCCCATCGAAGTTCCCGACCTTCTGTCGCTCCAGACGAGCTCGTTTGACTGGCTGCTTGGCAACGAGCGCTGGCAAGAGCGTGCCGCGGAAGCTGAAGCAGCAGGCCGCGAAGACGTTCCGCAGACCTCCGGCCTCGCCGATATTTTCGAAGAGATCTCTCCGATCGAGGATCTTGGCGGCAACATGTCGCTCTCCTTCAGGAACCACTCCTTCGAAGAACCGAACTATTCGGTTGAGGAGTGCAAGGAAAAGGATCTCACCTACGCCGCGCCGCTCTACGTCACGGCGGAGTTCATGAACAATGAGACCGGGGAAATTAAGACCCAGACGGTCTTCATGGGCGACTTCCCGCTCATGACTGAAAAGGGCACCTTCATCATCAACGGCACTGAGCGCGTTGTCGTGTCGCAGCTCGTGCGCTCGCCCGGCGTGTACTTCGAGGAAAGCATCGACAAGACGAGTGACAAGCACGTCTTTAGCGCGAAGGTCATTCCCTCGCGCGGTGCCTGGCTCGAATTCGAGGTCGACAAGCGCGACCAGGTCGGTGTGCGCATCGACCGTAAGCGTAAGCAGTCGGTGACGACCCTCCTCCAGGCGCTCGGCATGTCTAAGAGTGACATCCTCGAGGAGTTCGGCGAGTTCGAATCGATGCGCGCCACGCTCGAGAAAGACAAGGTTGAGTCGCAGGACGAGGCGCTCATGGACATCTACCGCAAGCAGCGCCCGGGTGAGCCGCCCAGCCGCGATGCTGGCGAGACGATGCTCAACAACCTCTACTTCAACGACAAGCGCTACGACCTCGCGAAGGTTGGCCGCTACAAGATCAACAAGAAGCTCGGTCTCGAAGGCCCGCTCAGCGAGAGCGTGCTCAACCTCGAAGATGTCATTGCGACGATCAAGTACATCGTTGCCCTCCACGCTGGCATGGACAGCATGGAGAACAGCTTCGGCACCGAGATCCGCGTGGAGACGGACGACATCGACCACTTCGGCAACCGTCGTATCCGCGCCGTGGGCGAGCTCATCCAGAACCAGGTTCGCACGGGTCTGTCACGCATGGAGCGCGTTGTGCGCGAGCGTATGACGACCCAGGACGTCGAGGCGATTACGCCGCTCACGCTCATCAACATCCGCCCCGTGACCGCGGCGATCAAGGAGTTCTTCGGAACCTCGCAGCTCTCGCAGTTCATGGATCAGAACAACCCGCTCTCGGGCCTCACCCACAAGCGCCGCCTCTCGGCGCTCGGCCCGGGCGGTCTTTCGCGCGACCGCGCAGGCATGGAAGTTCGCGACGTTCACCCGTCGCACTACGGCCGCATGTGCCCGATCGAGACCCCCGAGGGTCCCAACATCGGCCTTATCGGCTCGCTCGCCACGTTCGCGCGCATCAACCCGTTCGGCTTTGTGGAGACTCCGTACCGCAAGGTCGTGGACGGCGTTGTCACCGATGAGATCGTCTACCTCACGGCTGACGACGAGGACCGCCACATCATTGCCCAGGCGAACGCGAAGATCGACGAGAACGGCAAGTTCCTCGAGGAAAACGTCCTCTCGCGTATGCCCGGTGGCGAGCCCGAGCTCGTGGAACCGAGCGACGTGACCTACATGGATGTTTCGGCTCGCCAGATGGTGTCGGTCGCGACCGCGATGATTCCGTTCCTTGAGCACGACGACGCTAACCGCGCGCTCATGGGCTCGAACATGCAGCGCCAGGCCGTTCCGCTTCTGCGCACCGAGATGCCGCTCGTGGGTACCGGTATGGAGCGCCGTGCGGCCGTCGATGCGGGCGATGTGATCGTTGCCGAGAAGGCCGGTGTCATCACTGAGCTTTCCGCCGACCTCATCACCGTCGCGGCGGACGACGGCACGAATCAGACCTACCGCATCGATAAGTTCCAGCGTTCCAACGCCGGCAACTGCTACAACCACCGTGTGCTCTTTGACGAGGGTGACCGCGTGGAGGCCGGCTCGGTTCTCGCCGACGGCCCCTCGACGGACGACGGCGAGCTCTCGCTCGGCAAGAACCTCCTCGTGGCATTCATGTCGTGGCACGGCCACAACTACGAGGACGGCATCATCCTCTCCTCGCGCCTCGTCCAGGATGACGTGCTCACGTCGATCCACATCGAGGAGCACGAGGTCGATGCTCGTGACACGAAGCTCGGTAAGGAAGAGATCACGCGGGATATCCCGAACGTTGGCGAAGACGTGCTCGCCGACCTCGACGAACGCGGCATCATCCGTATCGGCGCCGAGGTCGTTCCCGGTGACATCCTCGTCGGCAAGGTCACCCCGAAGGGCGAGACCGAACTGACCCCCGAGGAGCGCCTCCTGCGCGCGATCTTCGGTGAGAAGGCCCGCGAGGTGCGCGACACGTCGCTGCGCGTGCCCCACGGCGAATCGGGCACCGTGATCGGTGTGCGCGTGTTCGATTCGGAAGAAGATTCGGACATCCTCCCGACCGGTGTCAACGAGATGGTGCGCGTGTACATCGCGCAGAAGCGTAAGATCACCGACGGTGACAAGCTCGCCGGCCGCCACGGCAACAAGGGCGTCATCGCGAAGATCCTGCCCGTTGAGGACATGCCGTTCCTCGAGGATGGCACCCCGGTGGACATCATCCTCAACCCGATGGGTGTGCCTGGGCGTATGAACATCGGCCAGGTGATGGAAACCCACCTCGGCTGGGTCGCGAAGTCCGGCTGGGACATCGATGAATCGAACCCTGCCGCGAAGGATCTCCCGAAGGACGCCCTGCACGGCGAGCCCGGCACTCCCGTTGCCGTTCCCGTGTTCGACGGCCTGAGCGACACCGAGCTCGGTGCCCTCGTGGAGAACTACACGCCGAACCGCGACGGCGAGCGCATGATCCAGGACAACGGCAAGGCGCGTCTGTTCGACGGCCGCACCGGCGAACCGTTCCCGCACGAGATCTCGGTTGGCTACATGTACATCCTCAAGCTGCACCACCTCGTTGACGACAAGCTCCACGCGCGTTCGACCGGCCCGTACTCGATGATCACCCAGCAGCCGCTCGGTGGTAAGGCGCAGTTCGGTGGCCAGCGTTTCGGCGAGATGGAGGTGTGGGCGCTCGAGGCTTACGGTGCCGCCTACGCTCTCCAGGAGCTCCTCACGATCAAGTCGGACGACATCACGGGACGCGTGAAGGTCTACGAGGCGATCGTCAAGGGCGACAACATTCCCGAACCGGGTATCCCCGAGTCGTTCCGCGTGCTCCTCAAGGAAATGCAGTCCCTGTGCCTGAACGTCGAGGTCCTCGGCGCCGACGGCCAGAACCTCGAGGTGCGTGACCGCGACGAGGACATCTTCCGCAGCGCGGAGGAACTCGGAATCAACCTGTCGAGCCGCCCGAACGAGGGCGCGATCAACATCGAAGAGGTCTGATCGATCATCGGGGGAGGGTCCGACGCTTGCCGAGCGACCGTCGGACCCTCACACCCCGGAGATCTCAGCCCCACTCATTCAGACCTTGACGACTTTCTAGACGAGAGAAGGACACACGTGCTCGACGTCAACCACTTTGACGAGCTCAAGATCGGCCTTGCGACGGCCGACGACATCCGTTCCTGGTCATTCGGGGAAGTAAAGAAGCCCGAAACCATCAACTACCGCACCCTCAAGCCCGAGATGGACGGCCTCTTCTGTGAGCGCATCTTCGGCCCGACCCGCGACTGGGAGTGCTACTGCGGCAAGTACAAGCGCGTGCGATTCAAGGGAATCGTGTGTGAGCGCTGTGGCGTGGAGGTCACCAAGTCCTCCGTGCGCCGTGAGCGCATGGGCCACATTGAGCTTGCTGCCCCCGTGACCCACATCTGGTACTTCAAGGGCGTGCCTAGCCGCCTCGGCTACCTGCTCGACCTTGCACCGAAGGACCTCGAGAAGGTCATCTACTTCGCGGCCTACATGATCACGAAGGTGGACGACGAGGCACGTCACGCCGACATGCCCGAGCTCCAGAGCCGCCACGATCTCGAGATCCGCGAACTCGAAAACGAGCGCGACGCCGCCATCAACGAGCGCGCCGTGACCGCCGAGAAGGACCTCGCCCAGCTCGAGGAAGAAGGCGCGAAGGCCGACGCGAAGCGCAAGGTTCGTGACTCCGCCGAGCGCGAGCAGGCGCAGATCCGCAAGAAGTACGACGCGGAGATCACGCGCGTGCAGAACGTGTGGGAGCGCTTCAAGAACCTCGAGGTTGCGGACCTCGAGGGCGATGAGCAGCTTTACCGTGCGATGAAGCTCCGCTACGGCCACTACTTCGAAGGTGGCATGGGCGCCGAGGCCGTGCAGCAGCGCCTGCTCGACTTCGACCTCGACTCCGAGGCTGAGAAGCTCCGCGAGGTCATCGCGAACGGCAAGGGGCAGAAGAAGGCCCGCGCCCTCAAGCGCCTCAAGGTTGTTTCGGCGTTCCAGCAGACGACCAACTCGCCGGCAGGGATGGTGCTCGATTGCATCCCGGTGATTCCACCGGATCTCCGCCCCATGGTGCAGCTCGACGGCGGCCGCTTCGCGACGTCCGATCTCAACGACCTGTACCGCCGTGTGATCAACCGCAACAACCGTCTCAAGCGCCTCATTGACCTCGGTGCCCCCGAGATCATCGTGAACAACGAGAAGCGCATGCTTCAGGAGTCGGTGGACTCGCTGTTCGACAACGGCCGCCGTGGCCGCCCGGTCACGGGCCCCGGCAACCGCCCGCTCAAGTCGCTCTCCGACATGCTTAAGGGCAAGCAGGGCCGCTTCCGTGCGAACCTGCTCGGTAAGCGCGTGGACTACTCGGGCCGTTCGGTCATCGTGAACGGTCCTGAGCTTCACCTCCACCAGTGTGGTCTTCCGAAGGGCATGGCGCTCGAGCTGTTCAAGCCGTTCGTCATGAAGCGTCTCGTGGATCTCTCGCTCGCGCAGAACGTCAAGGCCGCCAAGCGCATGGTTGAGCGTTCGCGCCCCGAGGTGTGGGACGTTCTTGAAGAGGTCATCACCGAGCACCCGGTGCTGCTGAACCGTGCACCTACGCTTCACCGCCTCGGTATCCAGGCGTTCGAGCCGAAGCTCGTTGAAGGCAAGGCCATCCACCTGCACCCGCTCGTGTGTGGCGCCTTCAACGCGGACTTCGACGGTGACCAGATGGCTGTGCACCTCCCTCTTTCGCCCGAGGCGCAGGCCGAGGCGCGCATCCTCATGCTCTCCTCGAACAACATCCTTAAGCCTTCGGATGGCCGCCCGGTGACGATGCCCGCACAGGACATGATTATCGGTCTGTACCATCTGACGACCCCGAAGCCGGAGGCGCTCGGTCACGGCCGTACGTTCTCGTCGATCGCCGAGGCGATCATGGCCTTCGACAACAACGAGATCGACCTGAACGCACCGATCAACGTGCGCTTCACCGATGTCGTGCCACCGTCGGACTGGAAGGCCCCCGAAGGCTGGAACGAGGGTGACGCGATCACGCTCGAAACCACGCTCGGTGCCTACTACTTCAACGAAACCCTTCCCGAGGACTTCCCGTACGTGGAAGGCCAGGTGGGCAAGAAGCGCCTCGGCGGGATCGTTAACGCGCTCGCAGAACGCTATGACAAGGGTCAGGTTTCGGCTTCGCTCGACGCACTCAAGTCGTACGGCTTCTCGTGGTCGACCTATTCGGGTGTGACGTTCGCTTTCAGCGACGTTGTCGCGCCGCCGAACAAGGCTGAAATCATTGCGAAGTACGAGGCGAAGGCCGCGCAGGTCGAAGAAAACCGCGATCTCGGTCTCGTCTCCGAAGCCGAGCGCAGCAGCGAGCTCATCGACATTTGGACCGAGGCTACCAATGAGGTTGCCGAGGCGATGAAGTCGAACTTCCCGCTCGACAACACCATTTATCGCATGGTGCACTCCGGTGCCCGCGGTAACTGGATGCAGATTCGCCAGATCGCCGGTATGCGCGGCCTCGTGAATAACCCGAAGGGCGAGATCATTCCCCGCCCGATTCTCTCGAACTACCGCGAGGGTCTTTCGGTTCTCGAGTACTTCATCGCTTCGCACGGCTCGCGTAAGGGCCTTGCCGATACCGCGCTCAAGACCGCACAGTCGGGTTACCTGACGCGTCGTCTCGTTGACGTCTCGCAGGACGTCATCGTGCGCGAAGGCGACTGTGGAACCTCCAAGGGCTTCACGATGGCGATTGGCCAGGATCTGGACGGCACCATCGTGCCCGCCGACAATGTGGAGATCACAGCCTATGGCCGTACCCTTGCGCAGGACGTGGCTGGCGAAGACGGCACCGTGCTTGCTTCCGCGGGTGAGGACGTCGGTGACGTGCTCATCGAGAAGCTCATCGCTGCGGGTGTGACGGAAGTGAAGGTTCGCTCCGTTCTCACGTGTGATTCCGCCGTGGGCACGTGTGCGCAGTGCTACGGCCGTTCGCTTGCGACCGGCCAGCTCGTCGATATCGGCGAGGCCGTGGGTATCGTCGCAGCCCAGTCGATTGGTGAGCCCGGTACCCAGCTCACGATGCGTACCTTCCACTCCGGCGGTGTCGCCTCGGCAGAGGGCGATATCACGCACGGTCTTCCGCGTGTGCAGGAGCTCTTTGAGGCCCGTACCCCGGCCGGCTTCGCCCCGATTACCGAAATCGCGGGCCGCGTGAGCGTTGACGAAACCGACAAGCAGCGCAAGCTCACCGTGACACCGGACGACGGCAGCGAGCCCGTGACCTACACGCTCTCGCGCCGAGTGACCCCGCTCGTGTTTGACGGAGACCACGTTGAGGTTGGCCAGCAGCTTTCACCGGGTTCGGTCGACCCGAAGCAGGTGCTTCGCATCCTCGGCCCGCGTGCCGTGCAAAAGCACCTCGTGGACGAGGTCCAGAAGGTGTACGTGAGCCAGGGCGTGGACATTCACGCGAAGCACATCGAGGTCATCGTGCGCCAGATGCTGCGCCGCGTCACCATCGTGGCTTCGGGTGACACGAAGCTCCTCCCTGGTGACCTCGTGGAAAACGCCGCGTTCATTGAAGCGAACCGTGCTGTACTCGCCGAGGGCGGGGAGCCCGCACAGGGCCGCCCCGAACTCATGGGCATCACGAAGGCGTCGCTTGCGACCGAGTCGTGGCTTTCGGCCGCGTCGTTCCAGGAGACGACTCGCGTTCTCACCGAGGCTGCGCTCAGCTCGAAGAGCGACAAACTCATGGGCCTCAAGGAGAACGTCATCATCGGTAAGCTCATCCCGGCGGGCACGGGCCTTCCCCGTTTCCGCAACTTCGAGGTCGAGCCGACCGATGAAGCCAAGGCGCAGATGTACACGGTTCCCGGCTACGACGATTTTGGCCTCGCCGATTTCAGTGGGACCGGTTCGAACCTGAACCTCGACGACTTCAGCTACTCGGATCCGTTCAACACCGATTTCCGCTGATTCGACACTGAGCCTCGCGCGCGAGCGCGTGCTGGAGGGCCGTCTCTTTCCCGAGTGGGGGAGGGGCGGCCCTTCCGCCGTGAATGCGGTGTTTTCGCGCCTGCCGGAATTTCGCCGCAGGTGCGATGGTGGCTCATGCGACGCGTGCGCTGACCGCTGTGAAGTAGACCGCGATAAGCGTCAAGTAATGGCAAAGTTGCGGTTGCTCTTGGCTCAAGCGTTGGTTTTTCCTATGTTCGCGCGCGTGAAGGCGCGACAAGATGGACGTATTCAAGAAATCCGCACTCGCGCCCACCGCGCGACGCTTCCTGTGCACTCGTCAATGCGAAGGACACTCGTGAAGAAGAAGACTCCGATCATCGCCGCAGCCGCACTCGCGACCGTATTCGCGGGTGGTGGCGGTGGCGCCGCCTACGCGATGTCGAGCGAGGTGACCGTGAACGCCTACGGTCGTGTGGCCACCTTCCGCACGTTTGACTCGAAGGTGTCCGACATCCTCGAAGCACACGGCGTGGATGTGACCCACACCGACCTCGTGAAGCCGGCACTCGGCGAGACCATCGACTCGGGCGACAAGATCGTCGTGAAAGAACGCGAAGAGGTCAAGCTCAGTGTCGACGGCAAAGAGCAGTCGGTTCTCGTCGAGGGCGGCACCGTTGCCGATGCTCTCTCGCAGGCCGGAATCGACGCCAAAGGGGCCGCGGTGTCTCCGAAGCCCGACACCAAACTTGAGGATGTCGACGGGCCCGTGACCGTGACGACCCCCAAGGACATCACCGTGACCGGCATGAACGGCTCGTGGGTTGCCAAGGGCACGACCGTTCGAACGGTTCAGGACCTCCTCGATAAGTACTTCGCCGATTCGGTTGATGCCGATGATGAGGTCACGCCTTCGCGCGACACCGTTCTCAAGGACGGCGACACGATTCACCTCGTGCGCCTCAACTCCGAGGAAAAGACCGAGAAGGTGGCGATCGACTACAAGACCGAGACCCGCAAGGACGACGCGATCTACGAAGGTGAAACTCGCGTGGTCACGAAGGGCGAAAAGGGCGAAAAGACCATCGTCAAGAAGGTTTCGACGACCGACGGAAAAGTGACGGGCGAGGAAGTCGTGAAGGAAGAGGTCACGAAGGAGCCCGTCACCGAAGTCATCGCCAAGGGCACCAAGAAGCGCCCCGTTGAGGAATCGAAGAGCGAGGACGTGAGCGCGGATAGCAGCGATGACACCAAGTCGAGCCGCAAAAAGCGCAGCGAATCCGCCCCTCAGGGCGGCAAGGCTGTGAGTGGCGTTCGTTCGTGCGGTGCCTCGTTCTACGGCAACGGCGACGGAACGGACGGTGGCCCCACGGCGAGCGGCGAGCGTTTCAACACGCATGCGTACACCGCGGCCCACAAGAGCCTGCCGTTCGGCACGCGCGTGCGAGTGACCAACAAGGCCAATGGCCGCAGCGTGGTCGTGCGTATCAATGACCGTGGTCCGTACGTGGGCGGTCGCTGCCTCGACCTTTCGTACGCGGCGATGAAGAGCATCGGGGGCGTGAGCTCCGGCGTGGCGCGCGTCGACTGGCAGATCGTCGAATAAATCAGCACTCGCGAATTTCGGGCCGACGGTACTCAGCAACCGTCGGCCCGTTTTCTTTGCTGTTGCCTGCGCGACACTTCAAAGTTTCTCCGCATGTGATGTACAACGAAGTCCGCCCAGTCCTTTGACCGAAATAAATCCTGCAACGTAGACTGATGAACTGTGTCTGGGTGCCCTATGCCCTCTCGCGGCCTCGCCTCGTGCGAGCGCAATGAGCGGGGGTACGGTACCTCAGCCACCGGGCCTCGCCTGAGGCTCGAGCGGGTCGAGATCGACACACCCGAACGCGGGGGTCGGCCTCGAGTCGCGGCCCACTCCACACCCGTGGACACGGTGCTTCGGCGCCTGTGGGCAAAGAAGGTGATCTGGCCTCGTGAAGAGCGTGGCTAGCGACAGAAAGAGAACAAGTGCCTACTATTCAGCAGTTGGTGCGCAAGGGTCGTCAGGATAAGCCTGTCGCCTCGAGCACGCCCGCGCTCAAGGGTTCGCCCCAGCGCCGCGGCGTGTGCACCCGTGTGTACACCACCACTCCCAAGAAGCCGAACTCGGCGCTCCGTAAGATCGCGCGTGTTCGTCTCTCCTCCGGTGTCGAAGTGACGGCCTACATCCCCGGTGAAGGCCACAACCTCCAGGAGCACTCGATCGTCCTCGTTCGCGGCGGCCGTGTGAAGGACCTCCCGGGCGTGCGCTACAAGATCGTCCGTGGTTCGCTCGATACCCAGGCCGTGAAGGGTCGCCAGCAGGCACGCTCGCGGTACGGCGCGAAGAAGGAGAAGAAGTAATGCCACGTAAAGGTGCAGCTCCCAAGCGTCAGCTCGTGGTCGACCCGGTTTACGGTTCGCCCATTGTTACTCAGCTCATCAACAAGGTTCTCCTCGACGGCAAGAAGACCGTCGCTGAGCGTATCGTCTACGGTGCCCTCGAGGGCTGCCGTGAGAAGAACGGCCAGGACCCTGTAGCGACCCTCAAGAAGGCTCTGGATAACATCCGTCCGTCGCTCGAGGTTCGCTCCCGCCGAGTCGGCGGCGCCACCTACCAGGTGCCCGTCGAGGTTCGTGCCGGTCGTTCGACGACCCTCGCGCTGCGCTGGCTCGTTGGCTACTCGCGTGCTCGCCGTGAGCACACGATGACCGAGCGCCTGATGAACGAGATCCTCGACGCTTCGAACGGCCTTGGTGCCGCTGTGAAGCGTCGCGAAGACACCCACAAGATGGCGGAGTCCAACAAGGCCTTCGCTCACTACCGCTGGTAATCGCCGGCGGTACTCGAACCGAAGCGCAGAAAGGCATAGCCCGTGGCACTTGCAGTGCTTAAGGACCTCAGCAAGGTCCGCAACATCGGCATCATGGCTCACATCGATGCTGGTAAGACCACCACCACCGAGCGCATCCTGTACTACACCGGCGTCAACTACAAGATTGGCGAAACCCACGATGGTGCCGGCACCATGGACTGGATGGAGCAGGAAAAGGAACGCGGCATCACCATTACGTCCGCGGCAACGACCTGCTACTGGCACGACAACCAGATCAACATCATCGACACGCCCGGCCACGTCGACTTCACCGTTGAGGTGGAGCGCTCGCTGCGCGTTCTCGACGGTGCTGTTGCCGTGTTCGACGGCAAGGAAGGTGTCGAGCCGCAGTCGGAGACCGTGTGGCGCCAGGCTGACAAGTACAACGTGCCGCGCATTTGCTTCGTCAACAAGATGGACAAGATGGGTGCAGACTTCTTCTTCACCGTCGACACCATCGTTGACCGCCTCAAGGCAAAGCCGCTCGTCATGCAGGTGCCGATCGGCGCTGAGTCCGAGTTCCGTGGCGTGATCGACCTCCTCGAGATGAAGGCCTACGAATGGCCCGAAGAGTTCGAAGAGGACGCCCCCGAGTTCAACAAGAAGAAGGGCGATGCCGCCCTCGGCCAGTACCAGAAGGAAGTTCCGATTCCGGAAGACCTTCAGGCGAAAGCTGAGGAATACCGCGAGAAGCTCGTCGAAGACGTCGCCGAAGCAAGCGAAGAGCTTATGGAGAAGTACCTCGAAGAGGGCGACCTCTCGCTCGAGGACCTCAAGAAGGGCATTCGCGAGCTCACGATTTCCTCGCAGGCCTACCCCGTCTTCTGTGGCTCGGCGTTCAAGAACAAGGGCGTGCAGCCCATGCTCAACGCCGTGATCGACTTCCTCCCGTCGCCGCTCGACGTGCCGCCGATGGTTGGCCACGACGTGAAGGACGAGGAAAAGGAGCTCACGCGTAAGCCGTCGGCCGATGAGCCTTTCTCGGCTCTCGCGTTCAAGGTCGCTGCGCACCCGTTCTTCGGTTCGCTGACCTACGTGCGCGTCTACTCCGGTCACGTGGAGACGGGCTCCCAGGTGCTCAACGCCAATACGGGCAAGAAGGAGCGCGTCGGCAAGCTCTTCCAGATGCACTCGAACCAGGAGAACCCGGTCGACGAGGCATTCGCGGGCCACATCTACGCGTTCATCGGTCTGAAGGACACGACCACCGGCGACACGCTGTGCGACGCGCAGCACCCGATCGCGCTTGAGTCGATGACCTTCCCGGAGCCCGTGATCTCGATGGCCATCGAGCCGAAGACGAAGGGCGACCAGGAGAAGCTCGGTATCGCGATTCAGCGTCTCGCCAAGGAAGACCCGACCTTCCAGGTTCAACTCGACGAGGAAACCGGCCAGACGGTCATCAAGGGCATGGGCGAGCTTCAGCTCGACGTGCTCGTGGACCGCATGCGCCGCGAGTTCAAGGTCGAAGCGAACGTGGGCTCGCCGCAGGTGGCCTACCGCGAGTCGATTAAGAAGACCGTTGAGAAGTTCGATTACACGCACAAGAAGCAGACCGGTGGTTCCGGTCAGTTCGGTAAGGTTCAGATCACCTTCGAGCCTCTTACCGACGCTGAAGAAGGCGTGTTCTACGAGTTCGAAAACCTCGTCACCGGTGGTCGCATCCCGCGTGAATACATCCCGAGCGTTGACGCGGGTATTCAGGATGCGCTCCAGTCCGGCGTTCTCGCCGGCTACCCGGTGGTGAACGTCAAGGCATCGCTTATTGACGGTGCTTACCACGACGTGGACTCCTCGGAAATGGCGTTCAAGATTGCCGGTTCGATGGCGACGCGCGAGGCCCTCAAGAAGGCCCAGCCGATTCTCCTCGAGCCGATCATGAGCGTCGAGGTTCGTACTCCCGAGGAGTACATGGGAGATGTCATCGGCGACCTGAACAAGCGACGCGGTCAGGTTTCGTCGATGGAGGACGCGAGCGGGGTCAAGATTATCCGTGCTCTCGTCCCGCTGTCCGAAATGTTCGGCTACATTGGCGACCTGCGTTCCTTCACGCAGGGCCGCGCGATGTACACGATGCAGTTCGACAGCTACGCGGAGGTCCCGAGGAACATCTCGGAAGAGATCATCGCGAAGACGCGGGGCGAGTAAGCCTTACGGGAATTAGCGGGTAGAGTAGATCTGTTCGCTGGTTCTCGGACCGCTTGGGTCGCCCCTTCGGGGGCGCCCCACCCGTTCAACAGAAGTACACCCAACCAAAGTCCTAGGAGGACACACTATGGCTAAGGCCAAGTTCGAGCGTACGAAGCCGCACGTCAACATCGGCACCATCGGTCACGTTGACCACGGCAAGACCACGCTGACCGCTGCTATCTCGAAGGTTCTGTACGATCAGTACCCCGACCTCAACGAGAAGCGCAACTTCGATCAGATCGACAACGCCCCTGAGGAAAAGCAGCGCGGCATTACGATCAACATCTCCCACATCGAGTACCAGACCGAAAAGCGTCACTACGCACACGTTGACGCTCCCGGCCACGCCGACTACATCAAGAACATGATTACCGGCGCTGCTCAGATGGACGGCGCAATCCTCGTGGTTGCCGCCACCGACGGCCCCATGGCGCAGACCCGCGAGCACGTTCTTCTTGCTCGCCAGGTTGGCGTTCCCTACCTCCTCGTTGCGCTCAACAAGTGCGACATGGTCGACGATGAGGAAATCCTCGAGCTCGTCGAGATGGAGGTCCGTGAGCTTCTCGCTTCGCAGGAGTTCGATGAGGACGCTCCCGTCGTTCGCGTTTCGGCGTTCAAGGCGCTCGAGGGCGACGAGCAGTGGGTCAAGTCGGTTCAGGACCTCATGGCTGCCGTCGACGAGTCGATCCCGGATCCGGTTCGCGACATGGACAAGCCGTTCCTCATGCCGATCGAGGACGTCTTCACCATCACCGGTCGTGGCACCGTTGTGACCGGTAAGGTCGAGCGTGGCAAGCTTGCCATCAACTCGGAAATCGAGATCGTGGGTATCCGCGAGGCTCAGAAGACCACCGTCACCGGTATCGAGATGTTCCACAAGCAGATGGATGAGGCTTGGGCAGGCGAGAACTGTGGCCTCCTCCTCCGTGGCACCAAGCGTGAAGACGTGGAGCGCGGCCAGGTTGTCGTGAAGCCGGGTTCGATCACCCCGCACACCGACTTCGAGGGCCAGGTCTACATCCTCTCGAAGGACGAGGGTGGCCGCCACAACCCGTTCTACTCGAACTACCGCCCGCAGTTCTACTTCCGTACCACCGACGTGACCGGCGTTATCACCCTCCCCGAGGGCACCGAGATGGTCATGCCTGGCGACTCGACCGAGATGACCGTTGAGCTCATCCAGCCGATCGCTATGGAAGAGGGCCTCGGCTTCGCTATCCGTGAGGGTGGCCGCACCGTTGGCTCGGGCCGCGTTACCAAGATCATCAAGTGATCTGACGCTGCATAGCCTGCAGAGTTAAAGGAAAACGCCCCGGATTCGTCCGGGGCGTTTTTCTGTGAGTGGGTGGTTGATTGGCGGTGAAGGGACCGTGCGAGCTTAGTCTCGTTCGGTCTTTTCAGCAGAGTCCGACGGTAGACCGTACGTTGGGCGCTTCGCCAGCTGGCTGCCGTCACTCGTGGCGGCACCGGTGTTGTCCGCATCGGTGTTGCCGTCGGCGGGCGTCGAGCCTGGTTGGCCGAAAGTCGGGGTTCCTCCGTTTTGTGCGCTAGGTCTTTGTGCTGGTCGACCGGAGGAAGGGGCAGCCGGGCCTACGCCGCCAAAAGCCCCCTCGCCGAGGCGTACCCCGGCCTCGGAGAGAATGCGGCGGGCGTCCATGACGTTGCGGTGCTCGACGAGCAGCTCGTATTGCATCGGAACTGTGGCGGTCATTGAGGTGAAGTCGCGCTCACCGCCACTCATGGCATGGCCGATCACTGCCCACACGGTGAAGAACACCGCGCCGAGCACAATTGAACTGAGGATAGTTGAGAGCCACTGCTCGGAGAGCATGCTGAAGAGGAGGCCCACGAATAGGCCCATCCACATGCCGCTCAGTGCCCCGCCGAGAATGACGCGGGTCCACGTTTTGCGTCCGGTCACGCGCTCGATGAGACGTAGGTCGGTTCCTACGATGAGGGTGTTGTGGACGGGGAACCCGGCGTCGGCAAGAGTGTCGACTAAACGTTGGACGTCGGAGTACTCGTGGTAAGTTCCGAGCGATTGCGGAAATTCGAGGGAGAATGCTCGTGACTGGAGCGGGTTGTTTGGCTGTTGACTCATGCCTCTACTCTAGTGTGCTTCGCTGCGCACGTGTGCGGAGGAGTGGGTGCCCGGCGGGCCTCGGCCGCGGGCGCCGAGCAGAGGGAACGCGTGTGCGCCGTCGTGCGTGTGACGAACGGTCTGGGTAGGGAAGCCGTGTGCCAGACGCTTCCTGCTTGTGAGGCGTTCCACGCCTGAGCCCCTGGTGCCCATTTGAGATACGTGGCAAACTAGATGAGTTGCTTGCGCGAGCGGCCATGCCCGGTTCCGTTCCCCATCTCTGGGAATGACCACCGGATGACGCTCAGCCCAAGGATGCGAACAGTGTGGAAACTCCGCTGAGGGCGCATCGTTTGAGGGAACAGTCGCAAGGACATGGGTTTCGCGCGGCCTTTTTGCGCCTCGCAAGAGCGACACACCCGACCGCGGGTGTCGGTCTGGCCCACTCCATGTAAGAGCGGTTTTAGAGAAAGAGATAGACCTAGGCTATGGCGGGACAGAAGATCCGCATCCGGCTCAAGTCGTATGACCACGAGGTGATTGACAGCTCGGCGCGCAAAATCGTCGACACTGTCACCCGCGCTGGTGCAACGGTCGTGGGCCCGGTGCCGCTGCCGACTGAGAAGAACGTTTTCGTTGTGATCAAGTCGCCGCACAAGTACAAGGATTCCCGTGAGCAGTTCGAGATGCGCACCCACAAGCGCCTCATCGACATCGTCGATCCCACGCCCAAGGCTGTGGATTCGCTGATGCGCCTCGACCTGCCTGCGGACGTCAACATCGAGATCAAGCTCTGAGGTATCGGAACACATGAGTAACGAACTGACAGGGCAGCGCGATCGCGTCATCAATGGCGTGCTCGGCACCAAGCTTGGCATGACCCAGGTGTGGGATGAAGACGGCAAGATCGTCCCCGTGACCGTGGTTCAGGCCGGCCCGTGTGTTGTCACGCAGGTCCGCTCACAGGACGTTGATGGCTACGACGCTGTCCAGATCGCGTATGGCGCGATTGATCCCCGTAAGGTGACGAAGCCCCTCAAGGGTCACTTCGAGAAGGCCGGCGTGACGCCGCGCCGTCACCTCGTTGAGCTCCGCACGAATGATGCGGCGGAGTACGAGCTCGGCCAGGAGATCGACGCTTCGATCTTCGAGGCCGGCCAGAAGGTCGACGTCGTTGGCACGACCAAGGGTAAGGGCAACGCGGGCGTCATGAAGCGCCACGGGTTCGCCGGTGTGAGTTCCTCGCATGGTCAGCACCGCAACCACCGCAAGCCCGGCTCGATCGGTGGCGCCTCGACCCCCGCACGCGTGTTCAAGGGCATGCGCATGGCGGGCCGCATGGGCGGTAACCGCAACAGCGTCCAGAACCTCACCGTTCAGGCGGTGGACGCCGAGAAGAACCTCGTGCTCATCAAGGGTGCCGTTCCCGGCCCCAAGGGTGGCATCGTTCTGGTTCGCTCGGCCGTCAAGGGTCCGAAGAAGGGAGCCTGATTTTCATGGCTAACAACCTGACGGTCGATGTTCTCGACCCCGCAGGCAAGAAGACTGGCACCGCCGAGCTTCCCGCTCACATCTTCGATGTCCAGACCAACGTGGCGCTTATCCACCAGGTCGTGACGGCTCAGCTCAACGCTGCACGCCAGGGCACGCACAAGGCCAAGACCCGCGGCGAGGTCCGCGGTGGTGGCCGTAAGCCGTGGAAGCAGAAGGGTACCGGTCGCGCTCGCCAGGGCTCGATCCGCGCACCTCAGTGGACCGGCGGTGGCGTTGTGCACGGTCCGGTTCCGCGTGACTACACGCAGCGTGTGCCGAAGAAGATGAAGGCTGCTGCCCTCCGCGGCGCCCTCTCGGATCGCGCCCGCTTCGGTCGCGTCCACGTTTTCACCGCGCTTCTCGAGGGCGACAAGCCTTCGACGAAGCTCGTGGCGAAGACCATCGCTACCGTCTCGGACAGCTCGAACTTCCTCCTGGTCGTTCGCCGCAACGACGAGGTCGGCGCGCTCAGCTCGCGCAACCTCTCGAACGCTCACGTGCTGTTCGCCGATCAGCTCAACACCTACGACGTGATGGCTTCTGACCATGTCGTCTTCACCGAAGGTGCACTCGAGGACTTCGTGGCTGGTGCAACTCTCGCCGCCGTGAAGGCTCCTTCGCAGTCCACCACCGAAGCCGCCCCCGTGGCCGCCAAGGCTGAGGAGAAGACCGCGCCCGAGGCTGTTGAAGCTCCCTACGGCGAAGGCAGCGCCCTTCCGCTCGACGGTGGCAAGGCCCCCGAAGGTTTCACCATCAAGGGCAACAGCAACTCCATGAAGTACCACACCGAAGAATCGCCGTGGTACGGCCGCACCAAGGCTGAGGTCTGGTTCGCGACGCCGGAGGCAGCGGAAGCTGCCGGCTTTGTGAACGCCGTTCGCCCGGCCGATGAGGAGGAAGCCAAGTGACCTCGATCCACAAGAACCCGCGCGACATCCTTTTCGCGCCGGTCCTCACCGAGAAGTCCTACGGCCAGATGGACGAAGGCAAGTACGTCTTCGTCGTCGATCGCCGCGCTAACAAGACCGAAATCAAGCTCGCCGTCGAGGAAATCTTCGACGTCAAGGTTGCTTCGGTGAACACCATCAACCGTCAGGGCAAGACGCGTCGCACGCGTTTCGGCATTGGCAAGCGCAACGACACCAAGCGCGCCATTGTCACCCTCAAGGACGGATCCATCGACATCTTCGGAGGCGCGACCGCCTGAGCGGTCGTGACCCGAAGACAAACGAGAGAGTCTGAGGAAACCCACGATGGGAATTCGTAAGAACAAGCCGACCTCGCCGAGCCGTCGCGGTTCGAGCGTCGCCGACTTCGTCGAGATCACTCGTAGTGAGCCGGAGAAGTCGCTGGTCCGCCCCCTGTCCAAGACGGGTGGCCGTAACAACAAGGGTCGCGTGACCTCGCGTCACCGCGGTGGTGGCCACAAGCGTGCCTACCGTGTGATTGACTTCCGTCGCCACGACAAGGACGGCGTCAACGCTAAGGTCGCCCACATCGAGTACGACCCGAACCGTACCGCTCGTATCGCGCTGCTCCACTACATGGACGGCGAGAAGCGCTACATCCTCGCCCCGGCGAAGCTTCGCCAGGGTGACGTGCTCGAAAGCGGTCCGAGCGCCGACATCAAGCCCGGCAACAACCTTCCGCTGCGCAACATCCCCGTGGGTACCGTTGTGCACGCTATCGAGCTCCGCCCCGGTGGCGGCGCGAAGATCGCCCGCTCGGCGGGTGCCTCCGTGCAGCTCGTCGCGAAGGAAGGCAAGTTCGCCCAGCTTCGTATGCCGTCCGGCGAAATCCGCAACGTCGATGCGCGCTGCCGCGCGACCATCGGCGAAGTGGGCAACGCCGAACAAGCCAACATCAACTGGGGCAAGGCCGGCCGCATGCGCTGGAAGGGCAAGCGCCCGCACGTCCGTGGTGTTGTGATGAACCCCGTGGACCACCCGCATGGTGGTGGTGAGGGCCGCACGTCGGGCGGTCGTCATCCCGTTTCGCCTTGGGGCCAGCCGGAAGGCCGCACCCGCAAGCCGAACAAGGAAAGCGACAAGCTCATCGTGCGCCGCCGCCGTACCGGCAAAAAGCGCTGATAGGACGAGGGATAAACAGATATGCCACGCAGTATTGCTAAGGGCCCCTTCGTTGACGATCACCTTCAGAAGAAGGTCGACGCTCAGAACGAAGCCGGTACCAAGAACGTCATCAAGACCTGGTCGCGCCGTTCGGTCATCACGCCGGACTTCCTCGGCCACACTTTCGCAGTGCACGATGGCCGCAAGCACGTCTCGGTGTTCGTCACCGAGTCGATGGTGGGCCACAAGCTCGGCGAGTTCGCTCCCACGCGCACTTTCCGCAGCCATGACAAGGACGACATGAAGGGACGTCGTCGCTAATCGCCGCTCCGGCGTAGTGATGATGGCCCTCGCTATTCACTAAAGAAAGCAGGACAGCAATGGAAGCCAAGGCGCAGGTGCGGTTCATCCGTATTTCGCCCATGAAGGCCCGGCGCGTCGTTGACCTTATTCGTGGTAAGAGCACGGGTGAAGCCCTGGAGATCCTGCGGTTCGCACCGCAGGCCGCCAGCGAGCCCGTCTCGAAGCTCGTAAAGTCCGCGATCGCCAACGCCCGCGTGAAGGCAGATCAGGCAGGGGAGCGTTTCGATGAGCAGGATCTCGTCGTGTCCGCTGCGTTCGTCGACGAAGGCCCGACCATGAAGCGGTTCCAGCCGCGTGCTCAGGGTCGCGCATTCCAGATCAAGAAGCGCACCAGCCACATCACCGTGGCTGTTGCCCCGTCGAAGAAGAAGGAGACCCGCTAGTGGGCCAGAAGGTCAATCCCAACGGGTTCCGCCTCGGTATTACGACCGACCACACGAGCCGCTGGTTCGCCGACTCCACGAAGGAAGGTCAGCGCTACCGCGACTACGTGAAGGAAGACGTCGCCATCCGCAACCTCCTCTCCGAGGGGCTTGAGCGTGCTGGCGTGTCGAAGGTCGAGATCGAGCGCACCCGTGATCGCGTTCGCGTTGATCTGCACACCGCTCGCCCCGGCATCGTGATCGGTCGCCGTGGCGCGGAGGCCGAGCGTCTCCGTGGTCAGCTCGAGAAGCTGACGGGCAAGCAGATTCAGCTCAACATCCTCGAGGTCAAGAACCCCGAGGCAGACGCGCAGCTCGTTGCTCAGGGCATCGCCGAGCAGCTCGCGAGCCGCGTGTCCTTCCGCCGTGCGATGCGCAAGGGCATTCAGTCCGCGCAGCGTGCTGGCGCGAAGGGTATCCGTGTCGCCGTTTCGGGCCGCCTCGGTGGCGCCGAAATGAGCCGCAGCGAGTTCTACCGTGAAGGCCGCGTGCCTCTGCACACGCTTCGCGCGAACATCGACTACGGCTTCTACGAGGCCCGCACCGCATTCGGCCGCATCGGCGTGAAGGTGTGGATCTACAAGGGCGACATCACGTCCAAGGAACTCGCTGCACAGCAGGCCGCCCAGGCTCCGCGCCAGGGCCGTGGTCCGCGCGCTGAGCGCCCCCGTGGCCGCCGCAACGAGCGCAACGCCGCCCGCCGTGAGAAGGCGGAAGCTTCGGCTCAGGCTCAGGCCGCTACCGAGGCTCCCGCTGCCGCTCCGGCCGATAAGGGAACGGAGGCCTGAGTCCAATGCTGATTCCGCGTAGGACCAAGCACCGCAAGCAGCATCGCCCCACCCGTACCGGTATGGCCAAGGGTGGCTTCGATCTCGCGTTCGGCGACTACGGCATCCAGGCTCTCGAGCCCGCCTACGTCACCAACCGCCAGATTGAGGCCGCACGTATCGCCATGACGCGCTACATGAAGCGTGGCGGCAAGGTGTACATCAACATCTACCCCGATCGCCCCCTCACGAAGAAGCCTGCCGAGGTCCGCATGGGTTCCGGTAAGGGTTCGGTGGAGTTCTGGGTAGCGAACGTCAAGCCCGGCCGCGTCATGTTCGAGGTTGCCGGCGTCGATGAGCCGACTGCACGCGAGGCACTGCGCCTTGCGATGCACAAGCTCCCCATGAAGTGCCGAATCCTCAGCCGAGAGGGTGGTGACATCTGATGGCAGCCACGAAGCTTACCGCTGACGAGCTCAACAAGCTCGATGACGCGAAGCTCACCGAAGAACTCGCGAAGGCCAAGGACGAGCTGTTCAAGCTCCGTTTCCAGGGCGCGACCGGTCAGCTCGAGTCGAGCGCTCGCTTGCGTTCGGTCAAGAAGGACATCGCACGGATCTACACGATCCTGCGCGAGCGCGAGCTGGGGATCCGCCAGGCCCCCGGTTCGGCCGAGTGAACGAGCGAGGTTAGGTAATGAACGAAAATCAGGTCGCTGAAGAGCGTCCGTACCGCAAGACTCAGCGCGGCTACGTCGTCTCCGACAAGATGGATAAGACCATCGTCGTCGAGGTCGAGGAGCGCGTGAAGCACTCGCTGTACGGCAAGGTTATGAAGAAGCACAAGAAGTTCAAGGCCCACGATGAGGAGAACACCGCCGGTGTCGGCGATCTTGTTCGCATCATGGAAACCCGCCCGCTGAGCGCTTCCAAGCGCTGGCGTCTGGTGGAGATTCTCGAGAAGGCTAAGTAAGCCGTTCTCAGGTTCGCCTGAACATAGAGAGGCCGGGGTGGAATCGCAATGCGGATCCACCCCGGCCTCTCTTTTGTGCCTTCGTGGTGCGGGTTGCGAGTGCTTCCCACGTGCGAGGTTCGTGACGCGCCAGCTGCCGTCGGCCTGCTTTGCCAACGTGAGGGACCCGGTGAGTTCGGGCGTGAAGCCCATATGTGCCGCGTCGCCGTACTCGTACTGGACCCGGGCAATCCTGCCGCGAACATCGATACCCGCAACGCGTCCGTCTTCGGGCATTCGGGGGCGGGGTGGTGCAACGAGCGGCTTCTGGAGTTCGCTGCAGCTGTGCGGGAAGTGGGGCCGACGGTTGCCTTCAACCCGGGGCACGAATCTTGCCGGCCGCTCATGGCTCATGCATGAGCGGATTCCTTGATTGTGTCTTCTTCGCTGTCCGAGGTGAGCAGCAGCCACAATGCGAGGGTTCCGGCACAAAGCCCAGCGATAACGAGGCCGGTGCACGCGGTGAGGATAATGGCGGCCTTGGGCTTCGCTGTCACGGCATCTTCCAGCTGTTGTTGCTGCTCTTGCTTCCAGTGATCTTCCATTCGCCATCCTGGAGCTCGAGGTCGAAGACGTGGTCTGTCTCGGGGACGCTCACGGCTGGGTCGTGCAGTGTGGTGGTGACCTCCACCTGGGCCTTGGTGTTTTCGGTGCTGATGTGTGTGATGTCGTAGTCGAATCCGCCGCGACGGTCGATTTCCGCTGCGGCTTCCTTGAAACGCTCGCAATCGACGCTGTCAGCCGCTTGATCCTCGAGAGCGCCCGTGAATGCCGAACAATCCTGGGACTCAATGGCAGCGAACATGTCGTCCACAGTGTCCTTGGGCCCATGGATGAGGGCCGCTCCACCGCCGATGACGAGAACGAGGGCGGCGATACCGGCGAGGCTGAGCAAGCTTAGGCAACCGCAAATGCCACAAAAAACGCCCCTACTGGAACCTTGGGGGCGGACGTATGGGGGAGGGGGTGCAGGGGAGTAGTGGGGGTAGGTCATTGTGCACCTTTCGCATGACCTGCGCTACAGTTGCCAACATACCCGCTTGAGATTGCACGTGCAAACATGTGTTGCGGAGGCTTGGGGATTGGGAGGTAGGGCGCAGCTTGGGCTTGGGCTTCGGTTGGGGTCACGGGCGAGAAGCTCGCCCGTGTGACGCGCGAACAACAACGAGGATTGGCAAAGCAATGTGGGGCCGGCCAAAGGGGGCCGGCCCCACATTCGGTGGAAAAGGGTTAATTTCTCAAACATGTTTCCGACGTCGGAGATGACCCACTTTCCATCTTCCTTGACGAGGGTGAACGTTGAGGTCTTTGTGTCCGTCTCTCCGGTCTTCTTGTTCTTGGCGGTGAGCTTCGTGGGAACCGTGGCCTTGTCGCCGAGGGAGTTCGACGGCAACGGCAACTACACCTTCGGCCTCACGGAACAGGTCATGTGTTCCATGAGATCGATCAGGACAAGATCGGCCGCGTTCGCATCATGGAGACCAGGCCGCTGAGTGCTTCGAAGCGCTGGCGTCTCCTCGAAATCATCGAGAAGGCTAAGTAAATCTGTCGGGCTGAGTCCCGAAAGATCTCCGAGAAGGGGTCGTCCGCTTATCAGCGGGCGGCCCCTTCCGCTATTGAGCGGGCGTTTGCGCCCGCGTGACGTTACGATGACCGATAGCCATGCGCGTGACGACAGTTGTCGCAAATCTGCGACACGGCATGGCAGAGTAGGTACCGCGTCGCAACGCCGCCGCGATATCCGGGCAATAGCGTGGAGGTAACGAGGAGGCGAGAAGCGGCTCCCGTGACTTTGAGGAGTGAATCCCATGACGACGACCACGATGACGAAGCGCCGCCTCGCGGCAGGCCTTGCAGCCGCGTCTCTTCTTGTTGCCGGTGCGAGCGGATGCTCTTTCGGCGTGCTCGGTAGCAGCGATGAGAAGCCCACGGAGCAGACGAGCGCGGCAGCCCCTGCAGACAGCAGCAACAGCGGCGATCAGGGAAGCGGGTCCGACGGCGCGAATCCCGCGCAGGGCGCGAGCGATGCCGGCGGCGCTTCGCCGGCAGGTTCCGATCAGGGCGGCGCAAACAGCCAGCAGGTGGCGGGGGACCCCAACGGGGCGAACTACCCCGCGCCGATCTTCACGACGGAGGCTCCTGTCGTCGTGAAGGGCGATCCGAACGCGACTGTCACGGCTTCGCTTCACGGGCTGAAGCGAGAGGGGGAGACCGTCACCGCCCTCTACTCGTTCAAGCTCAATACGACTGTGAAGGAGGCGCAGGGTTTCTTTTACCTCAACGGTAATGAAAGGTGGACGCCATTCGTTATCGACACGAAGAACCTTCGAAAGCACACGCCACTTGCGACGGAGAATACCCAAGAGCGTGCAATGACTGAGCTCCACGATGTGGACATCATGCCCGGTCAGACCGCGTATGCTTTTGCGACCTTTGCCGCTCCGCCGGCGGACGTCAAGACCATGGACGTGATGCTGTGGTCGACGGGTGAGGTCGCAAAGGGGGTCGAAATCAAGTGAAAAAGCGTCACCTTGTAAGCCTCACGGCCGCGGCTTTCGTCTTCGCTGCGGGCCCCGCGGCCCTCGCGGACAATGGGGACGAAACGCCTGCCCCCGAGCCGCCGAGCACGATCGGTACGTACGAGCCCAATATTTTTCCCCTCGAGCAGAATATCTACCAGCTCGAGCAAAACATCGAAGACCTCAATACCGATACACAAGAGGGCAACACGAAGGTTGTCACCTTGAACTCGGACATCCTCTTCGATTACGGCTCGAACAAACTATCTGACCCGGCGAAGAAACGCATCGGGGAGCTCGTCAAAGACGTTCCGCAGGGTGCGACCGTGAAGGTCGATGGGCACACTGACAACATCCCGTACCGCCGAGGAAACGACGTGCTCTCCAAGGAGCGCGCCCAGGCGGTGGCCGACGCGATCTCCGCGGCCCGCCCTGACCTCAAGCTCGAGGTCGCAGGCCACGGCGACACGAAGCCCGTGGAGCCGAACAAGAACGGCGATGAGGACAACCCGGAAGGACGCGCCAAGAACAGGCGCGTGGAGATCCGCTATGACGGGTAGCCACACTCCTTCATTCGCGTCGGGATCGGCCGGTTCATCGGAGCCGGCCGATCCGGCGCGTCAGCGCATCCTGCTCGTCGACGACGATGAGACGATTCGCGAGCATCTCGGGGGAGTGCTCTCACGCAGCGGGCTCGACGTGCGCATGGCAGCGAACGGCGCCGAGGCACTCGAGAGGCTCGATGAGGAGGAACCCGATCTCGTGATCCTCGACGTCATGATGCCGGTCATGGACGGTCGAGAAGCGCTTCGCCGCATCCGCGAACGCCATGAATGGCTACCCGTCATCCTTCTTACCCAGGTGGGGGAGAGCTTCGAGCGCGCATCCGCGCTCGACGAAGGGGCCGACGATTACCTCAATAAGCCGTTCGACCCGCACGAGCTCCTCGCGCGGATCAGGGCAGTCCTGCGTCGAAGCTCGCGCGGCTCGGCCCCGCTCAGCACGTCCTCGACACTCACCTCTGGTGAGCTGCGCATCGATCGCACGGCCCGACGGATCTTCGTGGGTGGCAAGGAAGACCAACTCACGCCACGGGCATTCGCGCTCCTCGAGTACCTCATGGCGCACCCCGGCGAAGTGTTCACGCGTGAGCGGCTCCTGCAGACCGTGTGGGGTTTCGATGCGATCGTGACCACGCGAGCCGTTGACCATCGCATCGCCGAGATTCGCCGCGTGATTGGTGCGGCCGACGGTTCCCCCACGTATATCGAGACAGTCCCGAGCCTCGGCTATCGCTTCGCCCAGAAGGTCGAACGTTCATGAAGAAACACCCACTTGCCTACGCCTCGGCTTTCGCCGCGCTTCCCCTCGCGATCGGCGTGGTGGTCTCCCTCGTATGGAGCGTCCTCGGCGAATCGAGGCACATCTACTTTTCGATGTCGCTCGCCTGGCTCCCGCTCACGATTGGCGCGGTTCTCACTCTCGCCGTTCTTCCAGCCCTCGGCGCGTGGTGGTACACGCGCCACGCCGTCAGCAAGGCGCGGCGCGAAACCGTGGCCGAGCAGACGGCAAGCCGGCGTCGGCTCATCGCCCGACTCGACCACGAAATAAAGAACCCGATCCAGGGCATTCGAGCGGCGCTTGCCGATGAGCCGTCCGAGCGCCAGCGCTCGAGCATCGACGCCCAATCACGCCGCCTCACCTCCCTTCTGAGCGACCTGCGCAAAATTGGGGAGGTCGAGCACACGCAGCTCGAGATTACGCAGATCGATCCTTCGCGCCTCGTCCACGACGCCATCGAGACCGCGCGCGAGGTGCCCGGTGCGAGCGAACGCTCGATCCGCGTCTCGCTTCCCACGGCTCCGCGTCCTCTGCCGCCGATCAATGGCGACGAAGACCTCCTCTTCCTGTGCCTCGTGAACGTTTTGAGCAACGCCGTGAAGTACTCGCGGCCGGGCGATGCGATCGAAGTGCGGGGGCGTCAGCTCGAAAACGGCATTGTGCTCGAGGTTGCCGATACCGGGCTCGGGATTTCCCCGGACGACCTTCCGCTCGTATGGGAAGAGCTTGGTCGCGCGAGCGAGGTTCGCGGTATCGAGGGCTCGGGCCTCGGCCTGCCCATGGTGAGAGCGATCGTCGAGCGACACGGAGGCGCTGCGACCCTCACGTCGTGGCATGGCGAAGGAACATCCGTGAGCCTTACGCTCCCGTTTGCGGGGCCGGCGCGGTAAAACACCTGGAAGGTGCGGGTCGGGAAAGCGCGCGAGCGCTCGTCCAGGCGAGGCTGGGCGAAGGGCGCGTGTCAAAAGAAGGTCCGACGCTTGCCGGCCACCGTCGGACCCACGGCTGCACGCCGTACCCCACCGACCCACCAGGCGTTGCCACACGCAGCGAGACCAAGCACACATGCAAAGGCATCCCCGCCCCCTTACGAAGAGTGCGTGTGTGCCGTAAACTAGACGGGTTGCTGTGTGAACGCACCCGAAAACCGAGAGGTTGGCGGGATGCGCCACTGAGCACAGGACCCGGTCCTCGGGCCCCAAGTGGGACCCATCCCAGCCGGAGACCCTGCATCGCCTTTCGGCAGTGCCTGAGTCCGGCTCGGGGTTTTTTGATGCCCGGGAACTGGAAGCCGCCGCGCCCACTCGTGAGCGTGGCGGAAAACAAGTCCGATATCCGTTCCGCAAGGCTCGAGGCTCACGCCGAGAGAACCGGCGAGACGCAAGGAGAACGTTAGTGATTCAGCAGGAGTCGCGACTCAAGGTCGCCGACAACACCGGTGCAAAGGAAATCCTCTGCATCCGTGTTCTCGGTGGCTCCGGTCGCCGTTACGCCGGCATTGGTGACACCATCGTTGCGACCGTCAAGGACGCAATCCCTGGCGGAAACGTCAAAAAGGGCGATGTTGTGAAGGCCGTCGTGGTTCGCACCACGAAGGAACGCCGCCGTGCCGATGGTTCATACATCCGATTCGATGAGAACGCAGCTGTCATCCTCAAGAATGATGGCGAGCCGCGTGGCACGCGTATCTTCGGCCCCGTGGGCCGCGAGCTGCGTGACCGCCGGTTCATGAAGATCATCTCGCTGGCACCGGAGGTGCTGTGACATGAGCATGAAGATTAAGAAGGGTGACCTCGTTCAGGTCATCACCGGTCGCACGAGCGACGCAGACAAGATCGCCAAGCGCAACGAAACCCGCGCCGAAAAGGGCAAGGGCGAACTGACCGCTGGTGACAAGGGCAAGCAGGGCCGCGTGCTCCAGGTGTTCCCCGACACCCAGCGCGTGCTCGTCGAGGGCGTCAACCGCATCACCCGCCACAACAAGCCCGGCTACAACGGCCAGGCCGGTGGCATTGAGCAGGTTGAAGCCCCGATCCACATCTCGAACGTCGCCCTCGTGGCTGATGACGGCAAGCCCACCCGCGTGGGCTTCCGTGAAGAGAAGGTCGAGCTCGAGGACGGTCGCACGAAGACCATTCGTGTGCGTTACTCGAAGCGCACCGGGAAGGACATCTGATGACTGAGACGACCACCCCGCGCCTTAAGACCAAGTACCACGAAGAAATCAAGGATTCGCTCCAGAGCGAGTTCAACTATGCCAACCCGATGCTCATCCCCGGTCTCACGAAGATCGTCGTGAACATGGGTGTCGGCGACGCCGCACGCGATTCGAAGGTGATCGACGGTGCCATCGCGGATCTGACCGCGATCACCGGCCAGAAGCCGCAGGTGACGCGTGCCCGCAAGTCGATCGCGCAGTTCAAGCTTCGTGAAGGTCAGGCCATCGGCTGCTACACGACCCTTCGCGGCGCTCGCATGTGGGAGTTCCTCGATCGCCTGCTCTCGACCGCTCTTCCGCGTATCCGCGACTTCCGCGGGCTTTCGCCGAAGCAGTTCGACGGCAACGGCAACTACACCTTCGGTCTCACCGAACAGGTCATGTTCCATGAGATCGATCCTGACAAGATCGACCGTGTTCGCGGCATGGACATCACCGTGGTGACCACCGCCAAGACCGACGACGAGGGACGTGCGCTGCTTCGTGCGCTCGGCTTCCCGTTCAAGGAGAACTGATATGGCCAAGACAGCGCTTAAGAACAAGCAGCAGCGCAAGCCCAAGTTCGCTGTGCGCGCCTACACCCGGTGCCAGAAGTGCGGTCGCCCGCACTCGGTGTACCGCAAGTTCGGCCTTTGCCGCGTGTGCCTTCGCGAGATGGCCCACCGCGGTGAACTGCCCGGTGTCACCAAGAGCAGCTGGTAAGGACTATCGCCACAGGTCCCCGCTTCACGCGAGGGAAACCACGGTGAGAAAGAAGCATTCGACATGACAATGACTGATCCGATCGCGGACATGCTCACGCGAATCCGGAACGCCAACACCGCGTTCCACGATTCCGTGACCATGCCGTACTCGAACCTCAAGTCCCGCATCGCGGAGATTCTGAAGGCCGAGGGGTACATCAAGGACTGGCACGAGGAAGAAGCCGAGGTTGGAAAAAACCTCGTCATCGAACTCAAGTACACCGACGATCGCGAGCGTGCGATCTCGGGCGTGCGCCGTGTCTCGAAGCCCGGCCTTCGCGTATACGCAAAGTCCACCAACCTGCCCAAGGTGCTCGGCGGCCTCGGCGTGGCCATTCTGTCCACGTCCTCCGGCCTCCTCACCGACAAGCAGGCCACGAAGAAGGGTGTGGGTGGGGAAGTCCTCGCCTACGTCTGGTAACCGGAAAGGAGAACCGTAATGTCCCGCATTGGACTTCGTCCGGTTTCCGTACCGGCTTCCATCACTGGTGTGACGATCGACGGCCAGCACGTTCAGATCGCTGGCCCGAAGGGCGAGCTTCAGTATGACGTTCCGAAGCCCCTCAGCGTTGAGCGCGCTGAAGACGGCTCGATCGTCGTGCGCCGCCCCAACGAAGAGCGTGAAAACAAGGCCCTCCACGGCCTCGCACGCACCCTCATCGCGAACATGGTCCAGGGCGTCACGGAGGGCTTCGAGAAGAAGCTCGAGATCGTGGGCACTGGTTACCGTGTTGTCGCGAAGGGAACCGACCTCGAGTTCGCACTCGGGTTCTCGCACCCCGTTCTCGTGAAGGCCCCCATGGGCATCACGTTCAACGTGGAGAGCCCCACCAAGTTCTCGGTGTCGGGTATTGACAAGCAGCTGGTCGGCGAGACCGCCGCGAAGATTCGCAAGATTCGTAAGCCCGAGCCGTACAAGGGCAAGGGTGTGCGTTACGCCGACGAGACCGTGAAGCGCAAGGCCGGAAAGGCTGGTAAGTGATTATGGGTTTCGCTGAAAAGCACACTCGCGGTGACCGCAAGAGCCGCGTCCGCGCACGCGGCCGCCGTCACCTGCGCCTCCGTCGCCGTGTGGCGGGCACCGCTGAGCGCCCCCGCCTCGCCGTGACCCGTTCGGCGCGCCACATGTACGTTCAGGTCATCGACGACACGAAGGGCATCACCCTCGCGTCGGCGTCGACCATGGAAGCAGACCTCCGCGCCTCGGAGGCCACGAAGACCGAGAAGGCCAAGCAGGTCGGCTCGCTCGTGGCGCAGCGCGCGAAGGAAGCCGGTATTGACGCCGTGGTCTTCGACCGTGGCGGCAACAAGTACCACGGTCGCGTGGCCGCCGTTGCTGACGGTGCCCGCGAGGCCGGACTGACTCTGTGACCACCCCCCGGAAATAGGACGAGAAGAGGATTCACATGGCTGCTGAGCAGCGTAACAATGGTCCCGCGGCCTCCGGTCGGAGGGGCGAAAACGAGGATCGTAACAACCACGGTCGTGGCAACGGCCGCAATCAGGGCGGTCGCCGCGGCGAGGGCCGTGGCGGTCGTCAGGAAGAGAAGTCGGCATTCCTCGAGCGCGTTGTCACCATCAACCGCGTCTCGAAGGTCGTCAAGGGCGGTCGCCGCTTCGCCTTCACCGCGCTTGTGGTGGTGGGCGATGGCGACGGCACCGTCGGCATCGGCTACGGAAAGGCGAAGGAAGTTCCTGCCGCCATTTCGAAGGGTGTTGAGGAAGCGAAGAAGAACTTCTTCCGTGTTCCCCGCATCCAGGGCACGATCGTGCACCCGGTTCAGGGAGAGGACGCCGCAGGCGTCGTTTTCCTTCGCCCGGCTGCACCCGGTACCGGTGTAATCGCCGGTGGTCCGGTGCGTGCGGTTCTCGAGTGCGCGGGCGTCGCCGACGTTCTGTCGAAGTCGCTCGGTTCCTCGAACACGATCAACATCGTGCACGCGACCGTCAAGGCCCTCAAGCAGCTCGAGGAGCCGGAGGCAGTGGCAGCACGCCGCGGTCTTCCCCTCGAGGACGTCGCCCCCGGCTACCTCCTCCGTGCGCAGGCCGAGGGCCGCGCTGCGGCCCGTGAGGCACGTGAAGAGAAGGTAGGTGCCTGATGCAGCTCAAGGTTACTCAGGTCAAGTCTGTAATTGGCGGTAACGACGCACAGCGTTCGACGGTGCGAGGCCTCGGCCTCAAGCGCATCGGCGACGTCGTTGTGAAAGAAGACCGCCCCGAGATTCGCGGCATGATCAATGCCGTCCGTCACCTCGTGACGGTTGAAGAGGTGGACTGATCCATGGTTAACGAAAACCCGCTTAAGCTTCACGATCTTCGCCCGGCTCCCGGCGCGAAGACTGCCAAGATCCGCGTGGGCCGCGGTGAGGGCTCGAAGGGTAAGACCTCGGGTCGCGGTACCAAGGGCACGAAAGCTCGCTACCAGGTGAAGGCCGGCTTCGAGGGTGGTCAGACCCCGATGCACCGCCGCCTTCCCAAGCTGCGTGGCTTCAAGAACCCGTTCCGCGTGGAGTTCCAGGTCGTGAACCTGGATACCATCGAGGCGCTGTTCCCCGAGGGTGGCACGATCACCGTCGAGGATCTCGTCGCGAAGAATGCCGTGCGCAAGAACCAGCCCGTCAAGGTGCTCGGTTCCGGCGACATTTCCGTGAAGATTGACATCACCGCCCAGAAGTTCTCGGCTTCGGCCGAGGAGAAGATCACCGCCGCCGGCGGCTCGGTCACCGTGGCGTGAGTTGAAGCAAATTTCATAGTGCTTCTTTGACCAGGCGCCGCGACTCGGGATATTTTGAGTCGCGGTGCCTGTTTCTATAGGCCATTAATCCCTTGCTCTAATGCGCCCCGTGTGCATTATTGGCCCACCCCTCGGGCCGCCCCGACAGGAGGAACCTGGTGGACAACGCCTTTGTGCGCGCTTTCCGCACCCCTGAGCTGAGGAACAAGCTTCTGTTTGTTCTGGGAATGCTCGCCATTTATCGCTTCGGTGTGTTCGTACCGACCCCCGGCTTCGACTTCACGAACATCAACGCCTGTGCTGATCAGGCGCTCAGTGGTGAAGGCGGCGGCGTGCTCGGCATGGTGAACTTGTTCTCCGGCGGGGCGCTGCTGCAGATGTCCGTCTTCGCACTTGGCGTGATGCCGTACATTACGGCGTCGATTATCGTGCAGCTTCTGCGCGTGGTGATCCCCAAGTTCGAAGAGCTTCATAAGGACGGTCAGGCGGGGCAGGCGACCCTCACGCAGTACACGCGTTACATGACGATTGGCCTCGCCGTTCTCCAATCCACCACCGTGATTACGCTCGTGCGCAGCGGTGCGTTCTTCCCGGGCTGCAACCTGCCCCTCGTGCCCAACCAGTCCTGGTGGATTCTTGTTCTTATGATCCTCACGATGACCACGGGCACCCTCGTGATCATGTGGCTCGGTGAGCTCATCACCGAAAAGGGCGTGGGCAACGGCATGTCGCTGCTCATCTTTACGTCGATCGCCGCTGGCTTCCCCGGCTCGTTCGGTCAGATCCTCAAGCTCCAGGGCTGGATGACGTTCGCTCTTGTCATGCTCGTAGGCATGGTGATCGTCGTGGCTGTGATCTACGTCGAACAGTCTCAGCGCCGTATTCCGGTGCAGTACGCGAAGCGCCAGGTCGGCCGTCGCCTCGTGGGTGGCTCCTCGACCTATATCCCGATCAAGGTCAACCAGGCGGGCGTGATCCCCATCATCTTCGCGTCCTCGCTTCTCGCCCTTCCCCAGCTCATCGCGTCCTTCGGTGATCCGACCTCCGCTTGGGTGCAGTGGATCCATGCCCACTTCGTGCTCGGTCAGGGATTCTCGTGGATTTACTCGCTCGTGTATTTCGCCCTCATTGTGTTCTTTGCGTTCTTCTACGTGTCGATCACCTTCAACGCTGAAGAAATTTCCGACAACATGAAGAAGTACGGCGGTTTCGTGCCCGGTATCCGTGCCGGACGCCCGACCGCGCGTTACCTCGAGTACGTGATCAATCGCGTGCTCTCCGCGGGGTCGCTTTACCTTGGCGTCCTCGCCCTCGTTCCGCTGATCGCCTTCGCGCTTCTTGGCGCGGACCAGAAATTCCCGTTCGGCGGAACTTCGCTCCTCATCATTATCGGTGTTGGCCTCGATACCTTGAAGCAGATCAGCTCCAAGCTCCAACAGCACCACTACGAAGGGATTCTCCGATGAACGCCTCTACCCCCGCACGCCGCCTCCTTATCGTTGGTCCTCCGGGTGCCGGCAAGGGCACGCAGGCCGAGCGGATCGTGGAGAAGCTCGGTGTCCCCGCCATTTCGACCGGAGACATCTTCCGTGCAAACGTGTCGAAGAAAACCGAGCTTGGCGTTCTCGCGAAGTCCTACATGGACAAGGGCGAGTATGTTCCCGATTCGGTCACGAACGACATGGTCGAGGGACGCCTCGGCGAAGCTGACGCCAAGGACGGCTTCCTTCTCGATGGCTACCCCCGTACCGTCGCGCAGGTTGAAGCCCTCGATGGTATTCTCGCGAAGCTTGGTGTCGAGCTCGACGCCGTGGTGCTTCTCGACGTTGACAGCGAAGCAATTGTTCAGCGTCTTCTTCAGCGCGGCAAGGAGCAGGGCCGTAGCGACGACAACGAAGAAACGATCCGCCGCCGGATCGATGTCTACGGCGAGCAAACAACCCCGCTGATCGACATTTACGAGCGCCGCGGTCTCGTCAAGCGCATCGACGGCATGAAGGACATCGACACCGTGACTGCCGAAATTCTCGCCGCACTCGGAGCCTGAACCCGAATGTCTTTTCGCCGAAAGCCCCGCGTAAGCCTCAAAACTCCCGAGCAGTTCGGGACGATGCGCCGCGCGGGGCTTTTGCTTGCCCGGATCCATGAGGAGATCGAAAAGAGCCTTTGCGCCGGTATGACGACTGCGGACATCGACCAAATCTCGCGCGACATCATCGCGAGTGCGGGCGCGAAGTCCAACTTCCTCGGCTACCACGGGTTCCCTGCCACGGTCTGCGTGAGCGTGAATGAAGAGATCGTCCACGGCATTCCTGGCTCCCGAGTCATCCGTGAAGGTGACGTGGTGAGCGTGGACGCCGGCTGCATCGTCGAGGGGTGGCACTCCGACGCTGCCCGGACGCACATCGTGGGCACAGCGAAAAGCGAGGCCGATCGCGAACTCGTCGAGGTGACTCGGGGAGCGATGTGGGAAGGCATCGCGGCTCTTGCAAACGCGAAGCGCGTGGGGGAGATCGGCGCCGCGATCGAAGACTACGTCGCCGACTGTGCGGGGGAGCGGATCCAGCACCTCGAAGAATTTGGCGGGCACGGCATCGGCCGGGCGATGCACGAGCCGCCCGACGTCATGAATTTCCGCACGCGCGATCGCGGCCCGAAGATCGTGCCCGGTATGGCCCTGTGCATCGAACCCATGCTCATCCAAGGCGACGGTGACTTCGAGATTCTCGAGGACGACTGGACCGTCGTCGCGACCAAGGGTGGCCGCGCCGCTCACTTTGAACACTCCGTCGCGGTCACCGAAACGGGGATCTTCGTGCTCAGCGCCGTTGATGGCGGCAAGGCGGAACTCGAAAAACGCGGCATTATGATCGCCGAGGAACCGTCGGACTCCTCCGCCACCACCGGAAGGTGAGCGAACCCACGCCTATAGCCACTTATCGCGGGGCTATCGCGCGTGTACGATAGAGAACCGAGTGCGCTCTTTGGGGCTACCCCCGTTAATTCTGGCGGTTCGCCGCCCGTTAAAGCGCGCTCGAAGGTAGCACATGCGAAACCAGTCCCCGAAAGGGGCAGAGGGACAGTAGAGACTATGGCGAAAAAAGACGGCGTGATCGAAGTCGAGGGCACCGTGACCGAAGCGCTCGCGAACGCGCGCTTCCGCGTTGAGCTGGACAACGGCCACAAAGTACTCGCGCATATCTCGGGCAAGATGCGCCAGCACTACATCAGGATCCTTCCTGAGGACCGCGTGGTGGTGGAGCTCAGCCCGTACGACCTTGAAAAGGGTCGCATCGTTTACCGATACAAGTAAGCCGGGCCGCACACGCGGTCAGGTACGCTCCTGAGCCTCGAAGGTTCAAGGGCAGATCAACTGTAGAAGGGCATCATGAAGGTTTACCCCAGCGTGAAGCGTATCTGTGACAACTGCAGGGTGATTCGTCGCCACTCGCGCGTCATGGTTATCTGCACCAACCCGCGGCACAAGCAGCGCCAGGGCTAAGTGCACCGCCTCTCGAGGAGAGGCACACCGCGGTGACAGCCGCACCTTATAAGTAAAGAGACAGCATGAACCTCATTTCGAGGATCACCCGCGGGCCAGGGGCCGCGGCGCACCGCTCATGCGGGAGCGACATGCTGGATCAGGCCCCTGAGAAACAGTAGGAGAACTGCTCATGGCACGTCTCGTTGGCGTCGATCTTCCGCGCGAAAAGCGCCTGGAAGTCGCCTTGACGTACATTTTCGGCGTGGGTCGCACCCGCGCACTTGAAGCTCTCAACGCCACCGGCGTTGACGGCAACCAGCGCGTCCACCAGGTTTCCGATGAGGACCTCGTCAAGCTGCGCGATTACATCGAAGAGAACTACCAGGTCGAAGGTGACCTGCGACGCGAGATCGCCGCGGACATTCGCCGCAAGATCGAGATCGGCTCGTACGCCGGCATGCGTCACCGCCGTGGTCTTCCGGTTCGCGGTCAGCGCACCAAGACCAACGCCCGCACCCGCAAGGGCCCGAAGCGCACCGTGGCCGCCAAGAAGAAGGCCACTCGCTGAGCCGCAGTTACTCCACGAGCGGTGCCCAGCACTGACTCGTATCGATCACCTTTTACAAACTCAAGGAGTTTTGGCATATGCCTCCAAAGTCACGACAGGCCGCTGCGGCGCGTAAGCCCCGCCGCAAGGACAAAAAGAACGTCGTTAACGGCCAAGCACACATCAAGAGCACCTTCAACAACACCATCGTGTCGATCACTGACCCGAGTGGCGCTGTGATCTCGTGGGCCTCCTCCGGCCAGGTCGGGTTCAAGGGCTCGCGTAAGTCCACCCCGTACGCTGCGCAGATGGCTGCTGAAGCCGCTGCTCGCCGCGCCCAGGAACACGGCCTCAAGAAGGTCGACGTCTTCGTCAAGGGCCCGGGTTCGGGTCGCGAGACCGCCATCCGTTCGCTCACTGCGGCGGGCCTTGAGGTCGGTTCGATTCAGGACGTCACCCCGCAGCCCCACAACGGCGTTCGCCCGCCGAAGCGTCGCCGCAACTGAGCATTGCTCGGGTGCGCGAAACGATAACCGTCATCCATCAGTGTCGTACCGCCACCGCGAACGTCATATAGCGGACGTTCCAAGAAAGGACACAACGTGCTCATTGCACAGCGCCCCACGCTGACCGAAGAGGTCGTTTCTGACTACCGTTCACGGTTCGTCATCGAGCCTCTTGAGCCGGGCTTCGGCTACACCCTCGGCAACTCGCTGCGCCGCACACTGCTCTCGTCCATCCCGGGCGCGGCAGTGACGTCGATCCGCATCGACGGCGTTCTCCACGAATTCTCGACCGTTCCCGGTGTGAAGGAAGATGTCACCGAGCTCATCCTGAACATCAAGAACCTCGTGGTGTCGTCGGAGAACGACGAGCCGGTCGTCATGTACCTGCGCAAGGAGGGTGAGGGCGTCGTGACCGCCGCCGACATCACCCCGCCTGCCGGTGTTGAGATCCACAACCCGGACCTGCACATCGCGACCCTTAACTCCAAGGGCCGCCTCGAGGTTGAGCTGATCGTTGAACGTGGCCGCGGCTACGTTTCGGCCCAGCAGAACAAGGGCGCCGAGGGCGAGATTGGCCGCATTCCGGTTGACTCGATCTACTCGCCCGTTCTCAAGGTGACGTACAAGGTTGAGGCAACCCGCGTTGAGCAGCGCACCGACTTCGATCGACTCATCATTGATGTCGAAACGAAGCAGGCGATCGCTCCTCGCGACGCCATCGCGTCGGCGGGTAAGACCCTCGTGGAGCTCTTTGGTCTCGCTCAGGAGCTCAACCAGGAAGCCGAAGGCATCGAGATTGGCCCTTCGCCGACCGACCAGGCTCTCGCCGCTGATCTGGCGCTTCCGATCAACGACCTCAACCTCACGGTTCGTTCGTACAACTGCCTCATGCGCGAGGGTGTGTACACCGTCGGTGAACTCACCAACCGCTCCGAGGCAGACCTGCTCGACATCCGTAACTTCGGCCAGAAGTCCATTGACGAGGTGAAGGCGAAGCTCGCTGAGCTGGGCCTCTCGCTCAAGGATTCCCCGGCCGGCTTTGATCCTTCCACTGTTCTTGACTCGTACGGCGACGACGAGTTCGGCGAGCAGTTCTGATTTCCATCTTTTTCTTCGAGGAGAAACAACATGCCTGCACCCACTAAGGGCGCTCGACTCGGCTCGTCCCCGGCTCACGAGAAGGCTATTCTCGCGAACCTCGCGACCGCCCTGTTTGAGCACGGTGCCATCACTACGACGCAGACCCGCGCGAAGCGCGTTCAGCCCCTTGCCGAGCGCCTCATCACCCAGGCGAAGAAGGGCGACCTTGCGAACCGCCGCCGCGTGATGCAGACGGTCAAGACCAAGGAAGCTGCGCACCTTCTTATGACCGAGATCGCTCCGAAGTTCTCGGAGCGCCCCGGCGGCTACACCCGCATCACGAAGCTCGAGAACCGCAAGGGTGACAACGCCCCCATGGCCCTCCTCGAGCTGGTTGAGGAAGAGTACTCGCCGAAGCAGGCCGTCGTGAAGGAAGCGGAAGGCGCTGCCAAGGCTTCCGCGAAGGCTGACGAGGCTCCCGCTGAGGAGACCAAGGTTGAGGAGACCGCTTCGGAGGAGTCCGCTGAGGAGACCGCCGAAGAGACCTCGGAAAAGACCGAGGACTGAGCCTCGGCTCCTCTTTACGTAGAAGAAACGGCCCGACACCCCGCTAAGGGGAGTCGGGCCGTTTCCTCTATTGTTGGCGACTACAGCTGTGCAGTTCTGCGCAGCAGTAACCGCGCAGGACGGCACGCAGTTGATTCTTAACGCCGTCGGGTAAAGGTGACCGATCGCCTCTTGGAATCCCACGTGAGACGCCCGCCTTGGAAATCTTGAACGGTACGCCCGCGGGAGTCTTTGAACTCGTCCGTGGTCGGGAAGCCGAGCGTGCTTTTTTCTCCCCCTTGCTGAAGCCAATAGGTGAGGAAACCATTCTTGATAATGTGTGCGCCAGTCGCTCGCGACCAGTACACTCGTTGACCGTTCTCGAAGACTTGGTATACACCGCCCTTGACCGCGGTTTCCTCGCTCGCGGGGTAACCGAGGCTTCCACGCTCGAAGTTCTCGCGCAGATAAACACCGCGGATCGCACCCTTGACGCCAAAGGTTTTACCGTTCCTTGCATCGTGGAGCACAATTCCACCTTGGAAAAACTGCGAGCTGCCGCCATTCTTAAGCCTGGTGAAAGGATCTCGGGCAGGGTACTTCAGCCAGCTCTTTTCGGCGCCAAGCTTGTTCCAGTAGTGGAGGATAGCCTCGCTTACCGTTACGGCCCCAGTAGCGCGGGACCAGACAATGAGGCCATTGCGGAAGGATTGTGCGAACCCTCCGCCGCTCAGAACTCGCTCGCGGCTCGTGGGGAACCCAAGCCTGGATCCGGTTGCGCCAAGGGAATTCCACTTGGCGCCGATGGCGTTACGCGTATCGTAAGCGCCGGTCGCAGGGTGCCACGAGATGGTGGAACGAGCGAATTTCTGCTGGTATCCGCCGTCGATGCGGAATTCCGAGCCTTGCGGGGCGCCAAATTCCGCTGCACCACCGTTGCTCACGTAGAAAGCCCCGATCGCGCCGGTGACGTCTTCGGCCGAAGGCGGGGCCGCGTTCTTCTGTGGCGTGAAAGTGACCTTGCCATTGGCGCGTTTTGCGGTGCCGTTTTCGAACCGCTGCGTCTCGCCTGCGGTGCTTTCCACAGGGCGGCCCCACGAACCCTTCCAGTCGGCAGCGAACGCGCTCTTGTGCGCCGTGGTGCGTCCACCTGCCGTGAGGATCAGGCCTTTCGTGAGGCGCGTGACGTCGAAGCCGCCTTCGGGGCGCCGCACGTGGGTGACGGTGCCGAACGCGGCTTTACCGCCGCCGTTCACGAAAGCCACGAGGTGCTCGGGGTAGCGGCTCTTGAAATCCGTGAGTTTTTGCTGCACGAGCCTGCGCAGGGCGGGGAGCTGGCCGTAGTACGTGTCACCGGGGCAGTCGGTGTAGTTAACGTCGCGGTGGGCGAACACGTGCGGCATGGAGAACGTTCCGGTGCGCTTCACGCGAGAGATGGTGACGGTCCACTCTTCGCTTCCGTAAACGTCCTGGATGAAAGCGCTGCCGAGCTTCCACGCGGCGGCCGTCGCGATAGCGTTGAGCGCGGCGGTGGGAACGGGAATGTCCATGTAGTCGCCCATAACGGAGATGCCACACGAGCCCGTGTTGAAGCCGCGGGCGTGGGCGCCGGCGACGTTGCGGTGGAGGCCGCCGCTGCGGCCTTCGAAGATTTGACCGTATTTGTCGACGACGATGTTGTAGCCGAGGTCGGACCAGCCGAGCGTGTCGTGATGGTAGGCGAACATGCCGCGCACGATCTGCGGGCTCTGCGCCTGCGTGTAGTTGTTGGAGCCACCGGTGTGGTGGATGCAAATCGCCTTGATTTCCTTCGCGTAGCTGAGGCGCGAGGCTTTCACCGATCCCGCATTCCACTCCTTGCGGGTGATGAACGTCGGTGCACCGGTGCCGGGCGTGACAGTCGCGGGGAGGATGCGGGTGATGCCGGTGTCGCCGCCGCTCGAGGCGAGGCGTACGTCGCTTCCAGCTTCGGAGGTCGTGATGAGGTGCGCGGTGAGCTGGTCAGAGACGTCGTGCCCGTCGCGGAATGCGCGTACGTTGACCGCGCTCGAGGGGCCGAGCCACACTGCGTCGGTCGCGTTTTCGTCGATGTCGGTCATGAGCTCTGCGCTGATCCAGTCGCCCCAGTCACCAGTGTTCACGTCTTGGCCCTGGAATTCAACGACGTCGGGGGCGTCGGTGTCCTTTGGCCATGTTGCCGCAGCCATCGTGATGTAGCCGGCGACCTGTTTTGCTTCGGTGCCGTCAAGTTCGGGGTTCTTTTCCGAGCGGCCCTGGGTCTCCACCGTGTCGGTGCGCGCGAGGTCGCGATCCACAACGGCGGTGTCGCCTCCGCTGGGAGCGGGGGAACCGTCGGCGAGGGCGAGGCCCATGCCAACTGCCCCCACGCCTGCGACAGCGAGGGGAGTAACGGCGCCGATCTTGAAAAGGGCGCGACGATTAAAAGGGGATTTTTCGAAGCTCATGGGGGAAGTGCTTTCGTGTGAGGGGGAAGTCGACTTCACCATAGCCCACGAGGACTCTTATTGGGAAGGGCCTCGTGGGCTCTTGCGTGAAGTTCAAGCGAGGTGCTGTGGAAGCGTTCGTGCGCGTCGCTCGCGCAGCTCCGTCACGGGGAAGGTTCCGACGCCTGCCAGCTCAAGATCAGTTCCACCGCTCGTGCCGATGCGGGCCGCGGGGACCGAAGCACTACGTGCGAGCTCCTCGAGGGCCGGGGCATCTTCGGGGCGCACGGCGACGATAGCGCGGGCGTGCGATTCGGACACGAGGGCGGTGAACGTATCGATGGTGTCGCTTTCTGTGAGTGAGGACAGGTCGATCTTCGCCCCCACGCCGAATCGAGTTGCCGAATCCACGAGTGCCTGGAAGAGGCCGCCTTCGCTCAGGTCATGGCTTGCCTGCGCGAGGGTTTTTTCCGCGGCGCCGATGAGCACCGAGGCGAGTGCTTGTTCTTTCTCAAGAGATACGCGTGGGGGCGTGCCGCCGAGGTGGGAGTGGATGGCGTCGGCCCATGCCGAACCGGAGAGCTCCTCGCGGGTGTCGCCAAGGAGGTAGATCTCGAGCCCTTCTTCGTGCCAGCCGGAGGGCACGCAGGTCGCAACGTCGTCGAATACACCGAGAACGCCAACGACGGGTGTCGGGTGAATCGCAGAGTTGAGGCGCCCGGGTTCGCCCGTGGAGTTGTAGAGGGAAACATTGCCACCGGTCACGGGGACCTCGAGCTCTTGGCAAGCGTCGGCGAGCCCCGTAATGGCTTCGACGAACTGCCACATCCGGTCGGGGTCTTCGGGCGAACCGAAATTGAGGCAATCGGTCACGGCGAGGGGGCGTGCGCCCACCGTTGCGACGTTGCGGTAGGCCTCGGCGAGTGCGGCACGAGCACCTTCACTCGGGTTCAGCATCGTGTAGCGGCCGTTGCCGTCGGTCGCAATCGCGATACCGCGGCCGGTTTCTTCATCGATGCGGAGTACCCCCGCGTCGTCGGGCATGGCCAGCGCGGTGTTGCCTCCAACATAGCGGTCGTACTGGTCGGTGACCCACGCGGTGCTCGCGAGGTTCGGGGACGTGGTGAGGGCCCACAGTTGCTCGACGAGTTCGTCGCTGCTTGCGGGGCGGGGGAGATCTTCGGCGCGGTCGGCCTCGAGGCCGTCCTGCCACGCGGGTCGCGCGTAGGGGCGGTTGTAGGTGGGGCCTTCGTGTGCGACTGTCGTGGGGTCGACATCGACGATGCGTTTGCCGTAGTGGTCGATCGTGAGCCGGCCTTCGCCCGTGACTTCGCCGATGACGGCAGCTTCGACGCCCCACTTATCGGTGATCGCGAGGAAGTCATCGAGGTTCTCCGGCGTGACGACGGCCATCATGCGCTCTTGAGATTCACTCATGAGGATCTCGCCGGCCGTGAGCGTGGGGTCGCGAAGGAGCACGTTTTCGAGGTCGATGTGCATGCCTGAGCCGCCGTTGGAGGCAAGTTCGCTCGTCGCACACGAAATCCCGGCAGCGCCAAGATCCTGGATTCCCTCCACGATGTTTTTCGCGAACAGTTCGAGGCAGCACTCGATGAGCAGCTTCTCCATGAACGGGTCGCCCACTTGAACGCTCGGGCGCTTCGCCGGCCCCTCGTCCTCGAAAGTTTCTGAGGCGAGGATTGAGGCACCGCCGATGCCGTCGCCGCCCGTGCGAGCGCCGAACAGCACGACCTTGTTGCCGGCACCGGTCGCGGAGGCGAGGTGAATGTCCTCGTGGCGGAGTACGCCTACGGCGAGGGCGTTGACGAGGGGATTGGTTTGGTAGGCGGGGTCGAACACGGTTTCACCGCCGATATTGGGCAGGCCGAGGCAGTTACCGTATCCGCCGATACCGGCGACGACGCCGGTGGCGACTCGCGCGGTATCCGGGTGATCGATCGCGCCGAAACGAAGCTGGTCCATGACGGCGACGGGGCGGGCGCCCATCGAAATAATGTCGCGGACGATGCCGCCCACGCCGGTCGCGGCTCCCTGATAAGGCTCGACGTAGCTCGGGTGATTGTGTGACTCGACCTTGAACGTCACGGCCCAACCATCGCCGATATTTACCACGCCCGCGTTCTCGCCGATGCCCACGAGGAGGTTTTCCTTCATCGCGGGGGTCTGCTTTTGACCGAACTGCTTGAGATGCACTTTCGAGGATTTGTAGGAGCAGTGCTCCGACCACATGACGGAGTACATGGCGAGCTCGGCGTTCGTGGGGCGGCGGCCGAGGATCTCGCGAATTTTCGCATACTCCTCTTCCTTGAGGCCGAGGTCGGCCCACGGCTGCGTTTCGTTCGGGGTTTCGAGGGCCCGTTCGATCGTGTCTGGCTCGTGGGTGTTCATGCTGGCGGCTGTCCTCCGTGTCGGTTGTTCTCAGCACCTTGCATTTTACGTCCTCGCGCGCGGCCGTGCGGGATGAAAGAGTAGAGGTATGTCGCCCACCACGAAGACCCTCGCGCGAGTTCCGAGCGCTGCAGCTGTGTGGGCGGCGATTCTTACGCGCGCGCCCATTGCGCGGTCCGAAAAACTCCCCGGTCTTCGCTACATTGTGCGCGGGGTGCGCGTGGACCGCGCACGCGCGGTGCGCTATGCGCGCCTCGTGGCCCCGCATCGCCGGGATCCGTGGCCTGACGCACACGTCGCTCACCCCGGATTCCTGCACGCTCTCGCGCAGCCTCTGGGCCTCGCCCTCATGGCGCGCCCGCGTTTCCCGCTTCCCGCACTCGGGCTCGTGCACGTCAAGAATTCTCTTCTCCTGCACAGGCCCGTGCACGTTGAGGAAAAGCTCGATATTGAAGCGCGTTTGGGATCGGTGTCGCACACGCCGCGCGGGCACATGTGCGAGATCGTCTCGGTGTTTTCACGGGGCGACGACATCCTCGCGACGAATGTGTCAACGTACATCTTGCGGGGCTCGGCTAGTCGAGAGCCGCGAGACGGTGAGGCGATGAGGAGTGAGCGACATCCGCTTGCCTCGCATACACCGCGCTCGCGCTGGAAGCTTCCAGTGGGGATTGGGCGAGAATTTGCGCGCGTGAGCGGGGATGCGCATCCGATCCACGTGAGCGCACTCGGTGCAAGGGCGCTTGGAGCCCCAGCTCCGCTCGCGCACGGCATGCTGCTTGGTTCCCGGGCGCTGAGTGAGGTTAGCCCGAGCGTGGGCACACCTCTTTTGTGGGAATTCGAGGTGCCCTCGCTTCCGCCTCTTCCCTCGACCGTGTGGGTGCGTTACGAGCGCGAGCAGCAGCAGATGGCACCCGCCGCAGGCCAGTCGGTCGCGTTTTCGGGCTTTAGTCTCCGAGGTCCGACGCCTGCCGAGCGCACGGTGCGCCTCAATTTTTTCGGGCGTGTGCGCACCCTGGCGTCGATGTAACGGCTTTATGAGTGCCGGCCGCTGCCGGGAGTAGGGGAGAGGTTCAGGAGGGTTCAGGAACGCTGCTGAGGTGCGCGTTAGTGTGAAACGCGCAAAGGCAAGGGGCGGTGCCGCAGGTGCACCGCCCGAAGGTGCGGACGAAGGAGTGCCATGCCCCTGTACGAGTTCCGGTGCGGTGAAGGTCACCTCAGCGAAGCCTTGTTGCCCATGAGCAGCACGACTCGAGAACGCCAGTGCCCCGAGTGCGAGAACCCCGCAAAGCGCCTCGTGAGCGCCCCCGCGGTGCGCTCGCTCAACCCGGCCCTGACGAATGCGATTGATTCGGCGAACCGCAGCGCGTATGAGCCTCAGGTTCATTCGTCGCTTCCGTCTTCGCCTGGCGCGAAGCCCACCCCCGTGTCGCACGATCCGCGCCATCGTGCACTTCCGCGTCCCTGACGCACTCGGGTAGGCGAGCAAAGGAGCACACGCAATGCCTAAGAATCTTTTCCCGCTTGATTCTTCGAAATCGTTCAAAGACCAGGACATCGTTGGTCACAACCGTTGGCACCCTGACATTCCCGCAGCTGTCACGGTCAACCCGGGCGACACGTTCCGCATCGACTGCCGCGAGTGGTTCGATGGCGACATCAAGAATGACGACAGTGCCCAGGACATCCTCGAAGCTCCCGTGAGCAAGGTGCACGCGCTCTCCGGCCCGTTCCACATCAAGGGTGCGAAGCCTGGCGACCTGCTCATCGTCGACATCCTCGACGTGGGCCCGATCCCGCAGGAAGACGAGGGACCGCTCGCCGGTCAGGGCTGGGGCTACACCGGCATCTTCGCGAAGAACAACGGCGGTAGCTTCCTCGTGGATCAGTTCCCGGATGCGTACAAAGCCGTGTGGGACTTCAACGGCCAGACCGCGACCTCGCGCCACGTCCCCGGCGTGTCGTTCACGGGTCTCATCCACCCGGGTCTCATGGGCACCGCGCCTTCGCACGAACTGCTCAAGAAGTGGAATGATCGCGAAGCCGCGCTCATCGCGACCGACCCGAATCGCTTGCCTCCGCTCGCGCTTCCGCCCGAACCGAAGGATGCCGTGCTCGGCACTCTTACGGGCGAGGATTTCGACCGCGTTGCAGCCGAGGGTGCACGCACCGCACCGCCGCGTGAAAATGGCGGCAACCAGGACATCAAGAACCTCTCGAAGGGCACGCGCGTGTTCTACCCCGTGTACGTGGACGGCGCGCACTTCTCGGTGGGCGACCTTCACTTCTCGCAGGGTGATGGCGAGATCACCTTCTGTGGCGGCATCGAGATGTCGGGCTTTATCGACGTGCACGTCGACGTGATCCCCGGCGGCATGGACAAGTACAACGTCAAGGAAAATGCGATCTTCATGCCCGGCAACGTCGAGCCGCGCTACAGCGAGTGGATCTCCTTCTCCGGCACGTCCGTCACGCTTGACGGCGAGCAGCGCTACCTCGATTCGCAGCTTGCCTACCAGCGTGCCTGCCTCCACGCGATCGACTACCTCACGACCTTCGGCTGGACGCCGGAGCAGGTATTCCTCATGCTCGGCGCCGCTCCGATTGAGGGGCGTTTCTCGGGCGTTGTGGACATCCCGAACTCGTGCGCGACCGTGTACATCCCGACCGCGATTTTCGACATTGATGTTCGCCCCGGCGCCGGCGACGTGCCGAAGATCGACCCGGGCATTGGTGCACCGCGCGCGGCAAATGCGTAACGCACGCGCGTGACATCGCCGAGGGCGGGAGACAGCTCGAAAGGGCCAGCTCTCGCCCTCGGCCTATGCCGTAGGCTCGACGTTATGATCTTCGCCCCTGAGGAGAATGCCGACGCTCTCGACCGCCTCATCGTTCATGACGCCGCCGAGAATGCGCCAAACGTACCGGGAGACATCCTCGTGCTCGATGACCGCTCGGGCGCACTCACGGCCTGGGCTTGTGCCCGGATCGAGGGGCGCTCGCGGGTATTCGTTCGCAGTGTCTTGCGCTCGCACGCTGCGTCGGCGCGTGCAATCGCGGCGAGATCGGGAAAATCCGATGATCGCGTGCTCATCGCCGGAGATAATCTCGCTGCGCCCGACCTCGGCACCTTCCTCGCCGAGCACAGCTTTTCCGGCAGCCTCGCTCTCGGGCGCCTGCCGAAATCGCTTGCGGCGCTCGAGGAAAATGCCCGGTTCCTCGCGCGGCACGCGCACACAATGGATCGGGAGATGACGCTCGTGCTTGGAGGCGCGACCAAACACATGACGCGGTCGATGAATGATGCACTCCGGGCCGGTTTTGGTGAGGTCCGTGGACTGCGCGGCAAGGGCAAGTTCCGCTCGCTCTATGCTTCCGTTCCAGGCGAAGGAGTCGCCCCGCCCCTGGCGCGTCGCTCGGCCTGGAGTAGTGGCGAGCTCGTCGCCTACGGGGGAGTATTTTCCGGGGCCAAAGCCGATCGCGGGGGAGAGGCCCTCGCACGCGTTGCCACGACGTGGATCGCGACCGCGACCGAGCGTGGGATCGCCTCGCCTCGCGTTCTCGACCTCGGCTGTGGGAACGGCATGCTTTCCCTCGCCGTGAGTGAGGCGGCTGCGCGCACCGGAGCGGCCCTCTCCCTTACGGCAACCGATGTCGATCTCGACGCGGTGCGTTCAACGCACGCTACTCTCGCGCCCTATTCGTGGCAGCCCGGGATCGACACGCGTGTCACGTGGGACGATGCCGCCGGCGGGGAACCGTCGGAATCTGCTGATCTCGTGATGCTTAATCCGCCATTCCACGACGGTACGCGCGTGGATGCGACCCTCGTCGAACCCCTGCTCGAGGCGGCGCACCGCGTCCTTGAGCCCGGCGGGGAACTGCTCCTCGTGCACAACTCGCACCTTCGCTACCGGGCGCTGCTCGAACGGCGTTTTTCCGCGACGAGAGAGGTGAGCCGCGACCGCACGTTTACCGTGCTGAGCGCGACGAAAGCGATCTCGAAGCGCGAGCGTTAGTCGAGGATCGAGTTCATGACGGACGCGAAGAACCCGAGGCCGTCCACACCCGTGCGTGTGCCCTCGCCGGGAACATCCGGGCCGAAACCTGCCTCAACCGCGTGCTCGGGGTGAGGCATGAGGCCCACAACGTTGCCGTATTTGTTCGTGATGCCGGCGATCCCTCGGTAGGAGCCGTTCGGATTGTCCTCGAAACCGGCGGGGCCGCCCTCGGCGCCCTCGGCGTAGCGGAACACCACGCGGTTTTCCGCTTCTAGCTCGTCGAGGGTTTTTTCGTCGGCGACGTAGAGGCCATCCTGGTTCTTGAGCGGAACCGTGATGACCTGGCCCTGCTCGTAGGCGGTCGTCCACGCCGTGCGGTTGTTCTCCACGCGCAGCGGTTGGTCTCGGCACACGAACGTACGGTGCGCGTTCTTGATCATCGACCCCGGAAGGAGGTGGGTCTCGGTGAGGATCTGGAAACCATTGCAGATGCCGAGCACGGGCATTCCGCCCTTTGCAGCATCCACAACGCGCTCCATGATCGGGGCAAAGCGCGAGATCGCGCCCGCCCGCAGGTAATCGCCGTAGCTGAAGCCGCCAGGAAGAATCACCGCGTCCACATCGCGAAGATCGTCGTCCGCATGCCACAGCGCCACCGGCTCTGCACCCGCGATCCTCACGGCACGCAGGGCGTCGCGATCATCGAGAGTACCCGGGAAGGTCACCACACCGATTGCGGGCATCAGGCCTGCTCCTCCTCGACGCGCACCGAAACGACGTCCTCGATGACGGGGTTGGAAAGGAGCTCGGTCGCGGCTTCGCGCACGCGCTTGAGAACCTCGCTCGTCACCTCGCCCTCGACTTCGAGTTCGAAACGCTTGCCTTGACGAACCGAAGTGATCTGCTCAAAGTCGAGCCTTCCGAGGGCGCCGAGAACGGCCTTTCCCTGCGGGTCGAGAATTTCGGGTTTCGGCATCACGTCGACGATGAGGCGGGGCATGTCATCTCCAGAAAACAGTAGGCACGAAAAAGTCGTCGAAAACTGCGCGGGTTGCGCACTCCTTGATTCTACCGGTCCGTGCGGGCTCCGCTCATCTTTCGCCCCTACGGTGGCGGTATGGAGATCACACACTTCGGCCACTCAGCTCTGCTCCTCACCTACGCGGGGGAGGGCAGGGCCGACGCCTACAGGGTTCTCTTCGACCCCGGAAACTTGAGTGACCCCCTCGTGGCGGGGCTCGAAGGTCTCGACGCGATTGCGGTAAGCCATCAGCACCCCGATCACGCGCACCCGCCCTACCTCGAAAAACTCTTCGAGAATAATCCCGAGGCGGCCATCCTGCTTGAGCCTCAGACGGCAACGCTCCTGGGTGAGGTCGATGAAACCTCCCGCTTCCGGGAACGGTTTACCGCTCTTGCACCCGGTGGGCGAGCAACCGTCGGAAATTCTCACGTGACCATACGGGCAGCCGGTGGTGCGCACGCGACGATCCATCCCGCGATCCCGCCCGTGGGAAACGTGGCGTTCATTGTCGAGGCCCCGGGGGAGCAGACCTTTGCCCACACGGGAGACTCGCTCGTGCCGCATCCCGAGCTGATCGGCGCTCACGTGCTCTCGTTCCCCGTCGTGGCACCGTGGTCGAAAATGCAGGAGACGATCGACTTTTTGCGAATCGTGAAACCGGACGTGGCGATCCCCGTGCACGATGGGGTCGCCTCGGCCGCTGGGCGCGCGATCTACCTCAAACAGTCGAGCGCGTACAGCCCTGACTCATGCGAGGTGCGGGATTGGCCCCGCGGAACGGAGCCTGGAGAAGGACGAGTCCTGAGCTTCCCGCGGTCAACCCGCGAAGCTCGTTAGTGAACCTCGAAGCCGCCGCGTGCGCGGAACTGTTCACGCACGCGCTCCACGAGTTCTTTCTCGGGCGGGCGCGTGTCGCGAAGCTTGTAGTCGAGGCCGAGTGAGTCCCACTTATCGGTGCCCATTTGGTGGAAGGGCAGCACCTCGATACGGCTCACGTTCGAGCGCCAGCGCTCAACGATGTCGGCGACCTTCTCGACGTTGTCGTAGTCGTCGGTGAGGCCGGGAACGAGGACGAACCTGGCCCATACCTCGATGCCCTTCTCGTTCAAGCGATCGCCAAAGTCAATCGTTGGCTGAAGCGCGCGGCCGGTCGTGCGCTTGTAGACCTCGGGATCGCCACTCTTGACGTCGAGGAGAACGAGATCGACCGATTCGAGCAGTTCGTCGGAAGCGTTGCGGCCGAGGAAGCCCGAGGTATCGATCGCGGTGTGAACGCCCATGTCTTTCGCTGCCTCGAGGAGGCGCTTCGCAAAAGCAGGCTGCTGGAGAACTTCGCCGCCCGAAAGAGTAATGCCGCCGCCCGATGCCTTGAAGATGCGGCGGTAGCGCTTGATCTTTGCGATGAGCTCATCCGCGGTGACGTCCTGACCGTTCTTGGCTTCGAACGTGTCGGGGTTGTGGCAGTACAGGCAGCGAAGCGGGCAACCGCTAAAGAAGATTGTGAGGCGCGTGCCGGGGCCGTCAACGGCCGTGACGAGCTCCCATGAATGGATGGAGGCGAGGTCGCCCTCGCGCACCGCCTGGAGGCGATCGGGGCGTTCAAGATGCGACTCTTCGAGGCCCTCGATTCCGGCGCCCTGGCGCCTCTTATGAAGCGGAAGATCAACCTGGGTGATGCTCGCGCCCGCGGACTCGGTCATGGATCGCCTCTCGTCAAAGTCGTGGTAGGCGTGGAATCGGAGGCCCGCATGGGTCGGGGACACGCCCTAAAGAGTTGGGCCCGGAAACCGGAGCTTCCAGGCCCAACAGGTGAACGCTTCGATGCGCTTAATTATTGCGCATCACGCGTGTGAAGTGATGTGTCTCAGGCGCCCTGGTGGAAGGTGCGGTTGAGCACGTCGAGCTGCTGCTCGCGCGTGAGCTTCACGAAGTTCACGGCGTAGCCCGACACGCGAACGGTGAGGTTCGGGTAGTTCTCCGGGTTCTCCATCGCGTCCACAAGGGTGTCCTTGTTGAGCACGTTGATGTTCGCGTGGTAGAGGCCGGACTCCATGTTGTTCTCGGCGCGGTTGGTCTTCATGGACTGAAGGCGCTCATCGAAAGTCTTGACTGCCATTGTTCTCTCCTCAATCAGAGTGATGGAAATGTGGGGGTGAAAACCGGTCGGGCCCAAGGGGGCTCGCGCCCGACCGATTCACGTTGTGGGGATTCAGACGATCAGTCTTCGTCATCCATGATGAAGCCCGAGTCGAGAATGCCGACCAGGTTCTTCACCTGTTCGTCCTTCGTACGGCCAAGGCCCTGCGGGGTAATCGTGTTGGTCAGCGAGATGCCGTCCAGCGCGTCGTTGTAGTCGAGCTTGCCAACGGAAAGCATCGAGGCCACCATGCCGTGGCTGTCCATGCCGTTCTCCGGGTTGGCGCCCGGTGCGAAGGGTGTGCCCTTCTCGTGGCCCGAGGGGAACGAGCCGGTCGCCTTGCCGTACACGACGTTCGACGTAATCGTGAGCACCGACTGGGTCGGGATCGCGTCACGGTACATCGGGATCGCCTTGATCTTCGACATGATCGTGTGGACGACGGTCGCGGCGATGTCGTCGGCGCGGTCATCGTCGTTGCCGTAGATCGGGAAGTCGCCCTCGGTGCGGTAGTCGACCACGAGGCCCGACTCATCGCGAACCGGGTAGACCTTCGCGTACTTGATGGCGGAGAGCGAGTCGGCAACGATCGAGAGGCCAGCGATGCCACAGCCCATCGTGCGCGTGATATCCGAATCGTGAAGCGCCATCTCGACTGCCTCGTAGGCGTACTTGTCGTGGCAGTAGTGGATGATGTTGAGCGCCTCAACGTAGGTGCCCACAACCCAGTCCAGCATCTCTTCGTATTTCTGCCAGACCTCGTCGAAGTCGAGCGGGCCCTCGCCCTGGATGGGCTCGAACAGACCTGCTTCGGTGACCTGCTTGCCGCTCATCTCGTCGCGGCCGCCGTTGATCGCGTACAGAAGCGCCTTAGCGGAGTTCACGCGAGCGCCGAAGAACTGCATCTGCTTGCCGACCTTCATCGGGGACACGCAGCACGCGATGGCTGCGTCATCGCCCCAGCGGTTGCGGATCTGCTCATCGGACTCGTACTGGACCGAGCTCGTCTCGATCGAGATTGCCGAGCAGAAGTCCTTGTAGCCCTGCGGGAGGCTCGGATCCCAGAAGATCGTGATGTTCGGCTCGGGAGCCGGGCCGAGGTTACGAAGCGTCTGGAGGAGACGGAACGAGGTCTTCGTGACGAGCGTGCGGCCGTCCTCGCCGATGCCGGCGTCGGACCAGGTTGCCCAGTAGGGGTCGCCCGAGAAGATCTGGTCGTAGTCGATCGTGCGGAGGAAGCGCACGATGCGGAGCTTGATCACGAGAGCGTCGATGAGCTCCTGCGCGTCGGTCTCCGTGATGCGGCCTTCGTCGAGGTCGCGCTGGATGTACGAGTCGAGGAACGGCGAGAGGCGGCCGATCGACATGGCGGCACCGTCCTGGCTCTTGACCGAGGCGAGGTAGGCCATGTAGACCCACTGTACGGCTTCCTGAGCGGTAGCGGCGGGGCGGCGGAGGTCGAGGCCATAGGCGTCACCGAGGTTCACAAGCTTGTTGAGAGCCTTGATCTGCTCGGCGTGCTCCTCGCGGAAGCGGGCCCAGTGCTCGCTGAACGGCTGATCCGAAACTGCGTCCTTCGCGGCCTTCTTCTCGGCGATCAGGAAGTCCGCGCCGTAGAGCGCGAGGCGGCGGTAGTCGCCAATAATGCGGCCGCGGCCGTACGCATCGGGAAGACCGGTGATGATGTGCGAGCTACGTGCTGCGCGGATGCGCGGGGTGTAGATGTCGAATACGCCATCGTTGTGGGTCTTGCGGTACTTGGTGAAAATCTTCTTGATCTCGGGATCCGGCTCCTTGCCGGCTTCCTTGATCGCGGTCTCCACCATGCGCCAGCCACCGAAGGGCATCATCGCGCGCTTGAGGGGAACGTCGGTCTGAAGGCCGACGATGACGTCATCGTCTTCGCTGATGTAGCCAGCGGGGAAGGCATCGATATCGGCGGGGGTCTTCGTATCCACGTCGTACACGCGGCGGCGGCGCTCCTCCGAGAGGTACTTCTTCTCGAGGGTGTCCCACACGCGAAGAGTCTTGTCGGTCGCACCCGCGAGGAACTCGGCGTCGCCCTCATAGGGGGTGTAGTTGAGCTGGATGAACTCGCGAACGTTGATGTTCTCGTTCCAGTCGCCGGACTTAAAACCGCGCCACGGGTCGAGTTGTTCGCCCTGGGCTCCGGTGTTCTTTTCTTCCACAGCAGTCATGTGAGCCTTCCTTCCATGGCGGGGGCTAAGCCGCATGCTCGTGAGGTGTGCTGGTAGTTAAACGGTAGGAGCGGTGCCTATTTATGTATGGGACTTAGAGCCCGTTCCGTGGCGTCGGCCACATGGTAGCGCCGGGGTCTGGAAGGGGGTTGGGGAGGTTAGAAGGTGGTGCCTGACAGTCGCTCGTAAGCTTCGATGTATTTCGCGCGCGTAGCCTCCACGATGCTCGCGGGGAGTGCGGGGGGCGCAACCAGGGAATTCTTGCTCCAGCCGCTCTCGTTTGCGAGCCAATCGCGCACGAATTGCTTATCGAAGCTTGGCTGCGCGGAGCCCGGTTGGTACTGGTCAGCGGCCCAAAATCGCGACGAATCGGGAGTGAGAACTTCGTCACCCAAGACGATGTTTTTGGTGTGTCGCGAACGGCCGAACTCAAGCTTTGTATCGGCGAGGATGATGCCTCGCTCCCGGGCAAAGCTCTCCGCCGCGCGGTACACGGCGAGCGTGCGATCTTCGAGTTCCTCCACGAGGCTCGCACCGAGCCTCTCTCGCGCTTCGCCAACCGAGATGTTCTCGTCATGCTCGCCCTGTTCAGCCTTCGTTGAGGGGGTGAAGATCGCGGAAGGCAAGCGGGAGCCGTCAACGAGCCCCGCGGGGAGTGCATGGCCGCCGACCGCACCCTCGCGGCGATAGTCTGCGAGCCCCGAACCCGTGAGATACCCGCGCACAACGCATTCAAGCGGCACCATGTCGAGCGCTTCGCACCGAAGGGCGCGCCCGCGCACCGCGGCGGGAACGTCGCTCGCGCTGAAGACGTGGTTCTCTGTGACATCTGCGAGATGCTCGAACCACAAAAGAGACATCGCCGTGAGGATGCGTCCCTTATCGGGGATCCCAGGGGTGAGCGAGTAATCGAACGCGCTAATGCGGTCGGTTGCGACGACGAGGACTTCGCTCGCGTCCTCGAGAGTGCTTCCATGGGGAACATAGAGTTCCCGCACCTTGCCGCTTAGCGCGTGATCCCAGCCCTCAAGGGTGGGAGCCTCCACTAGAGCCCCGTTTTCGTCCGTGTTCATAGTCGTACCGTCCTTTCGATCTCGCCGTGAGCAGCTCGTTCGGCGATATCCGTGCGGTAATGGGAGCCGTCCAGTAGCACGTGCGCGATAGCCGATTGCGCGCGAACGCGCGCATTTTCGAGGGTGTCTTCTCGGGCGACGACGCTCAGCACGCGGCCTCCACTCGAGAGGAGGGTGCCGTCGGCATCCCGTTTTGTGCCCGCGTGGATGACCGCGCAGTCTTCCTGTTCAACCGAGTCGAGACCCGTGATCTCGCGGCCCGTGTGCGCCGCGAGCGGATAGCCCTCGCTCGCGAGCACCACCGCGACGGCGCTCTCCTCGTGCCACGTGGGGGTCGCCACTTTCGTGAGGTTCCCCGTTGCGGCGGCGTGCAATAGTGCGCCGAGGTCGCTTTCGAGTCGCTCGAGAACCACGAGGGTCTCGGGATCGCCGAAGCGCACGTTGAACTCGATGACCTTGAGGCCGTCCCGCGTTGCGGCAAGGCCGCAAAAGAGAAGCCCTATAAAAGGGGTGTCTCTCTCTCGCATCGCCCGCACGAGCGGCTCGGCAATTTTTTCGACGCTCGCTCGCATGGCGGCTGCTTCGTCGAGCCAGGGAAGCGGGGAATACGCGCCCATCCCACCCGTGTTCGGGCCTTCGTCGCCCTTGAACGCGCGCTTGAAGTCCTGGGCCGGAACGAGTGGCAAGACCCGCTCGCCATCGCTCACGCAGAATACCGAGAGCTCGGGGCCGTCAAGAAACTCCTCGAGGACCACCCGGGCATCATCGGCGGTGCTTGTGAGGCATGCGCGAGCGTGCTCAAGCGCTTCGTCGCGCGAGGCCGTCACGACAACGCCCTTGCCTGCCGCGAGCCCGTCGGCCTTGACGACGTAGGGGACTTTTCCGCCGGTATTGAGCTGATCCATCGCTGTCTCGAGTGCGGCGGGATCCGTCACCGTGATCGAGCGCGCCGTGGGGATGCCCGCGTCGTTCATCACGCGCTTCGCGAAATCCTTCGAGCCCTCGAGCTTCGCGGCGGCCTTCGAGGGGCCGAAAACCGTGAGACCGGCTGCGCGCATCTCGTCGGCAAGTCCCGCGACGAGCGGCGCCTCCGGACCGATGACGACGAGCTCGATTCCGAGGTCGCACGCGAGACGCGTGAGGGCCGGGCCATCGCCGAGAGCGACGTCGTGAAGCGTCGCGTGCTCGGTCATACCCGGGTTGCCGGGAGCGGCATGGAGGTCATGAGAAGAGGAATCTTTGCTGAGGCGTCGCACGAGGGCGTGCTCGCGCGCGCCCGTGCCCACTACGAGAATTTTCACGCCCTCAAGCCTAGCGGTTCGGGCTAGGCTTCTCGCGTGAACACCGAGCCCAAAGCCCCAGACTCCTCGCCTGCCCCCGAGAAACGCCTTCGCGTTCGTCTCGACCTCGCCTACGATGGCACCGCGTTTAAGGGGTGGGGAATCCAGCCGGCACTTCGGACCGTGCAGGGTGAGCTTGAGGCGGGACTCGCGAAGATCGTGCGCGAGAAGGTGCGCGTCACGGTCGCGGGCCGCACCGATGCGGGCGTGCATGCGAGCGGCCAGGTTGTGCACGTGGACATCCTCGAAAAGCAGTGGCGACGCATGCCGGGCCGCAGCGATCGCACGTGCGAGGAGTCAATCATCCAGCGCCTCGCCGCTGTCCTGCCGAGCGACATCGCGGTTCACCGAGCATGCGTTGTGAGCGAGGATTTCGATGCGCGCTTCAGTGCGCTTTCGCGCACCTACCGCTACCGCATTTGCGACGATTACGCGCGCCGCGACCCTTTGCGCCGCGACGTTGCCTTTCACAAGCGCCCTCTCGATGCAGAGGCGATGCACAATGCGGCCCGCGCGCTCGTTGGCGAACATGATTTTCTCTCCTTCTGCAAACCCCGCGAGGATGCCACGACAATCCGCACCCTTCACGCGGTCACGTGGGAGCGCCCGAACACAGGCAAGGATGAGGGGCTCGTCGTCGCCACCGTCACGGCCGACGCCTTCTGCCACCACATGGTCCGCTCCATCGTTGGTGCGAGCGTTGCCGTGGGGGAGCATCGCCTCGACGCCGAGTGGATGGCAGCCCTCGTGACGATTCCGCGCCGTGATGAAGCGGGAAGCGCGCCCATGTTCTCTCCCACGGGCCTCACGCTCGAGGGCATCGAGTATCCGGAGGAGTCGGCTTGGGCTGCTCGCGCCACCCAAACGCGCGGCAAGCGCGGGGTGCCATTCACGCGCGGGTGAATGGTTCGGCGGTTGCTGAGGCCGCGCGAGTCTGCACTCCTCAAATGTGAGGGAAAACAAGGGCGCGGCAGCCGTCGGCCCGTTGCCCTCGCCGAGGATCCGGACTAGAGTTGTGGGCTGTTGTGCCATAGATGCGCGCTCTGCCGCTGCCGCTTTCTCACGCTCGGCGCGAAAGAGCTCCTCACACGCATCTGAGCTTTACGCCCGCTCCTAAACCCGGGCTCACGGTTCAGCACGGCATTTCTTGGTCATGCTTTAAACCAAAGGAAGCGTGTCCACGGTCCATTCGAACCGTGCTTTCGCACGCCCGAAAGGGGCGTTGCGGGGCACTTAAACGAGAGAAGAAGGCACGAGTGCGTACGTTCACCCCGAAGCACGACGACGTCGAGCGTTCCTGGTACGTCATTGACGCAACTGATGTCGTCCTCGGCCGGCTCGCTTCCCACGCCGCTCAGCTCCTGCGCGGCAAGCACAAGCCGGTCTTCGCACCCCACGTGGATGCGGGCGACTTCGTCATCATCATCAACGCTGAAAAGGTTGCCCTCACGGGCAAGAAGCTCGAGCAGAAGCTCGCTTACCGCCACTCGGGTTACCCGGGCGGTCTGCGCGCGACTCGGTACGCCGAGCTGCTCGAGAAGAACCCCGAGCGCGCGATTGAGAAGGCTGTCAAGGGCATGCTCCCGAAGAACAAGCTTGCCACCCAGCAGCTCAAGAAGCTCAAGGTGTACGCGGGTCCCGAGCACCCGCACCAGGCTCAGAAGCCGGTCCCGTTCACCATCGACCAGGTGGCGCAGTAACGGGCCCCGCCCGGCTACGCCGATACGAGATCTGAGGAAATCAAGTGGCAGAAACCACCCCCGAAGTTGAGGAGTTCGAAGGCGAAGCCTCGAACTACACCACCGAATCCACCAACGAAGCTCCCGTAGGTAAGGGCTCGTCGATCTCCGCCCCCGGCTACGGCACCGGCCGTCGCAAGCAGGCTGTTGCCCGCGTGCGCCTCGTGCCCGGCACCGGCGAGTGGACGGTCAACGGCCGCACCCTCGAGGAGTACTTCCCGAACAAGCTTCACCAGCAGGAAGTGAACGATCCGTTCAAGCTCCTGGACCTCCAGGGCCGCTTCGACGTCATCGCCCGCATCTCCGGCGGTGGCCCCTCGGGCCAGGCCGGTGCGCTGCGCCTTGGCGTGTCGCGTGCGCTCAACGAGATCGACTCCGAGTCGAACCGCCCGGCCCTCAAGAAGGCAGGCTTCCTCACGCGCGATGCTCGCGTCATCGAGCGTAAGAAGGCCGGCCTCAAGAAGGCCCGTAAGGCACCGCAGTTCTCGAAGCGCTGATTTTCAGCCCTTTGCACTGTATCGAAGGCGTCACCTTATCGGTGGCGCCTTCGAGCGTTAACGGTGTCAGGGCCTAAGGTTGTAACCGTGGTCGTTCTCGATATTCTCACCGAGCAGCCGCTCCTCGCCCTCTTTCTTGTGATGGCGCTCGGCACCCTCCTCGGGCGAGTGCGTTTTGGCCCGGTCCAATTCGGCGCGGCTGGTGCTCTCTTCGTGGGACTTGCTATAGGCGCGCTCGACCCCCGCCTTGGCGAAGGTTTTGGCACGTATCAAACATTCGGGCTTGCCCTGTTTGTGTACATGATCGGGCTCAGCGCTGGCAACGGGTTCTTCCGCGACATGCGCAAGCAGTACCGGCTCATGCTGGCCGTGGTGGGAATTTATGCGATTTATGCCTTGGGCGTGAGTGCCCTTGGTTCCTTCGCGGGTCTTGGCAAGGAACTCACCGCTGGCACATTCACGGGCACACTCACCTCGACCCCCGCACTCGCCGCCGCGAGTAGGGCCTCCGGAAACTCCACGATTCCAGCCGTCGGCTACGCGATCGCGTACCCGTTCGGCGTCATTATCCCCATGGTGCTCGTGTCGCTCATGATGGCAAGCCCCCGGATACGCTCGAAATTCTCCGCGCGCAGGGATCCAGGCCGCCCGCGCGGCGCACAGATCCGCGACATGAGCGTGCGCGTGACCTCCACAATCGCGCTGATGGATGTGCCCGGGGTGCGCGAGGGGACCGTTTCCGCCTCCTACCTCCTGCGCCGCGGCATGATGACCATCGTGCGCACGGATACGGTGCTCCACGAAAACGACGAAGTCGTGCTCGTGGGATTTCCCGAATCTCTCGAAAGGGCGCTCGAGGTGATCGGTGAGCGCGCCGAGCACCGCCTCCTTGATGATCGCAGCGCCGTGGACTACCGCCGCATCCTCGTCTCGAACCCGCGGCTTGAGGGACGGCTCCTTCGTGAAACCCGGATCGCCTCGCGCTATGGCGCGATGGTCACACGCCTGCGCCGGGGAGATGAAGATATGGTTGCCTCGCCCTGGACTCGCCTCGAGCTCGGCGACCGCGTGCGCGTCGTCGCTCCGCGCGAGGAGATTGGCCGCATCACCGAATACCTTGGCGACAGCGAGAAGCGCATCAATAGCGTGGATTTTCTCGCGCTCGGCCTCGGTATTTCGCTCGGCCTTCTCCTCGGTCTCGTGGGGATTCCCCTTGGCGGAGGCGCGTCGTTCGCGCTCGGAAACGCGGCGGGTCCCCTCGTCGTGGGGCTCATCCTTGGCCGGTGGGAGCACACGGGCCCCATTTTGTGGACCCTTCCGCGGCCCGTGAACCTCACGATCCGCCAGCTTGGCCTCTCCGTATTTCTCGCAGCGGTCGGCGTAATGTCGGGCCCCGCGTTTGCCGAGAACGTTTTTACCATGACGGGTCTCAAGGTCGCGCTTGTCGCTGCGGCCTCGCTCGCGCTCATGCTTCCCCTCGTTCCCATCGCCGGTGCTCTGCTCGGAGTAAGTCTCGAGCGCGCGGCCGGTGCCGTTGCGGCCTTTGTGGGGCAGTCGGTCGTTCTCGAGCATGCCCTCAACCTCGGCCGTGACGATGAGCGCACGGCATCGGGGTATGCCGCCGTGTACGCCCTCGGTATCGTTGTGCAGTTGCTACTCGTGCAGTTCATGGTCACCTAAAGCCTCCCCGCTACACTCGAAGAGTTTTCCTGCACGCCTCGTGCACCCCGATGAAGGAAGAAACCACATGGCGCGTTTGTTTGGAACCGATGGCGTTCGCGGAGTCGCGAACAAGGACATCACCGCGGAGCTCGCGGTCGAATTGGCTGTCGCAGCGGCCCATGTTCTTGGGCAATTCGGCGCATTCGAAGCGCGCAATAGCGGGGAGCGCCAGGCTAAGCCTCGTGCAGTCGTCGCGCATGACCCGCGCCCCTCGGGCGACTTCATTTCCGCCGCAATTTGCGCGGGCCTTGCATCCGCGGGCGTTGATGTTCTTGACGCCGGTGTGCTTCCCACCCCGGGCCTCGCCTACCTTGTGAAAGATTCGGGCGCCGATCTCGGCGTCATGATTTCCGCGAGCCATAATCCCCACCCAGACAACGGCATCAAGTTCTTTGCACGCGGAGGCACGAAGCTCCCCGACGAGGTCGAGGATGCGATCGAGGCGCGCCTGCACGAAGAATGGGCCCGCCCGCTTGGCGCAGAGGTGGGGTCGATCGCCCCGTACGAGAACGCGGTCGATGCCTACGTCGCTCACCTCCTGTCGACCCTCGAGGTTTCCCTCGAAGGCCTGAGCGTCGTTGTGGACTGCGCCAACGGTGCCTCCTTCGAAACGGGACCCAAGGTTCTCGAGCGTGCGGGTGCGAGCATCCACGTTCTTGGCGACTGTACCGATGGCCGGCACATCAACGAAGGCTGCGGCTCGACCCACCTTGAACAGCTCCAGGCCGCCGTGGTGGAACACGGCGCCGATATTGGCGTGGCGTTCGATGGCGATGCTGACCGCTGCCTCGCCGTTGACGCGGAAGGCGCGGTGATCGACGGCGATCAGATCATGGCCATCCTTGCTCTCGCACTCAAGGAAAAGGGCAAGCTCGCCGACGACACGCTCGTCGTGACCGTCATGAGTAACCTTGGCCTGAAGCTCGCGATGCGCGAGCATGGCATTCAGCTCGGCCAGACCTCCGTTGGCGACCGTTACGTCCTTGAAGAGATGACGCTCGGCGGCTACTCAATCGGTGGCGAACAGTCAGGCCACGTCATCCTTCTCGAGCACGCCTCGACGGGCGACGGTGAACTCACGGCTCTCCACCTCCTTCAGCGCATGAAGGAGACCGGAAAGAGCGCTCGCGAACTCGCCAGCGTCATGACTCGCATGCCGCAGGCCCTCATCAACGTGAGCGGTGTCGACAAGAACCGTGCGCAAATCGACGCGGTCGTGACGAAAGCCGTTGAGGAAGCGGAGGCCGAACTTGGCGACACCGGCCGCGTGCTTCTTCGCCCCTCGGGCACTGAACCGGTTGTGCGTGTCATGGTCGAAGCAGCCGAGGACGAGCATGCCCGTAGCGTCGCTGAGCGCCTTGCCGGGGTCGTGCGCGAGCGTCTCACGCTTGAGGGCTGACCCTTCGAGTGTGAAGGCAGTTCACGTCCTCAAAAATTTGGGGTCCGACGGTTGCTGAGCAGCCGTCGGACCTTATTTTTTTGGTGGAGAAGCGCGGACCGGGGGAGGCGGATCGTTCCGGTTGGCGCACTCGAAAGGGAGAGCGGTTGGGGACTGCTCACGAGGCTCGGGGCTTTGCGAGGTGGCAGGTGGTGGCTTCTAGATGCGGCGTAGCAAAACCGAGTGGATCTGGTGGTTTGGCCCTTTGCGGAGGATGAGGTCGGCACGCCCACGCGTGGGCTGCACGTTTTCCTTGAGGTTCGGGCCGTTGATTGTGTCCCACACGTGGCCGGCACGCTCGATTGCTTCGGTGTCGCTGAGATCGGCGTAGTTGCGGAAATACGACTCGGGGTTCGAGAAAGCGGTTTCGCGCAGTGTCAGGAAGCGGTCGATGTACCAGCGGCGGATGTCGTCTTCCTTGGCATCGACGTAGACCGAGAAATCGAAGAAATCGGAGACGGCAACACCGAGGCGGCCGTCGGCGCGAGGGCGAGCCGGCTGGAGCACGTTGAGGCCCTCGACGATGAGCACATCGGGGCGTTCCACGATGATGCGTTCGCCTGGAACGCGGTCGTAGGAAATATGTGAGTAGACGGGCGCTTCGACGCGGTCCTTGCCGCTCTTGACGTCGGCGATGAATCGTAAGAGTGCCCGGCGATCGTAGCTTTCGGGAAAACCTTTTCGTTCGAGGATGCCGCGGCGCTTGAGCTCTGCGGTGGGGTAGAGGAAGCCGTCGGTCGTGATGAGCTGGGCGCGCGGAGTTTCAGGCCAACGCGCTGTGAGGAGGCGCAAGAGGCGCGCCGTCGTGGATTTGCCAACCGCGACCGAGCCGGCGACGCCGATCACGAAGGGGGTGCGGCGGAAGTGCTCTTGGAGGAAGCTCTGGCGAAGGTTGCGCAGGTGTTGCGCGGTCATGACCTGAAGGTTGAGCAGTCGTGAAATGGGCCGGTAAATGTCGTTGACCTCGGCGTAGTCGAGAGGGTCGCCCTGACCGCGGATTTCCTTGACTTCCTCGGGTGTCATGGGAAGCGGCGTTTGGTCGCTGAGCCTTGCCCAATCTGCGCGACTGATCTCCGTGAAGGGAGTGAGATGGGAGTCATCGAGCGCCGCGCGGCCCTGATGCGGGTCGCGGGCAAAGGAGGCGTCAGAGTCCAAGTGGTCGAGCATTCTTTAAGTTTAGGGTGACGCGCGAGTGCGGAGTACCGTTTTTTCTCGGGTGGGGCGTTACTCTCAGTGGCATGTGTGGAATTGTGGGATATGCAGGACCCGCCGCCGCGGGCACGTCGTCGCGACCGAGTGAGGTCGTTCTCGGGGGACTTAGCCGCCTCGAATACCGGGGCTACGACTCGGCAGGCCTCGCGAGGTGTGGCGATGGCGAAATCGAGCTCTTCAAGGCCTCGGGGAAGATTCAGAACCTTCGCGACAAGCTTGAGGGGCAGGAATCGTCGATTTCGAGTGTGGCCATTGGGCATACGCGCTGGGCGACTCATGGAGGCCCGAGCGACGTTAACGCCCACCCGCATCTCGGCGGGAAGAACGGCGAGATCGCGCTCGTGCACAACGGCATCATTGAAAACTTCGCGTCCCTCAAAAAGGACCTCGCTGAGGCAGGCTACGAGTGCGTGTCGGATACCGACTCGGAGGTGGTGGCGCACCTGCTCGCACGCGAATTCGAGAACGCCGAGAACCTCACGGAAGCGATGCGCGCGTGTGTCGCTCGTCTCGAGGGGGCGTTCACGCTGCTCGCGATCCACAAGGACACCCCGGGAACAATTGTGGCGGCGAGGCGCAATAGCCCTCTCGTTGTGGGGCTTGGTGAGGGGGAAAACTTCCTCGGCTCCGATGTTGCGGCATTCGTGGACCACACGAAGCGCGCGGTTGAAATCGGCCAAGATCAGATTGTGACCGTGAGTGCCGAGAGCATCGACGTGATCGGCTTTGACGGCACGCCCGTTCCCGAACCGAAGCAGTACACGATCGAGTGGGACGCGGCCTCCGCGCAAAAATCCGGCTACCCCTCCTTCATGGCGAAGGAGATTCACGAGCAGGCGAAGGCCATCTCCGATACCCTCCTCGGGCGCCTCGAGAACAATGAGATCGTTCTCGACGAAATGCACATCGACCCCTCGCACTTGCGTTCGATCGACAAGATCATCGTGGTCGCGTGCGGCACTGCCGCCAACGCCGGCGAGGTCGTCAAGTACGCGATCGAACACTGGTGCCGCATCCCCGTCGAAGTGGAACTGGCCCACGAGTTCCGCTACCGCGACCCGATCGTGCACGAGCGCACGCTCGTCGTTGCCATCTCGCAATCGGGTGAAACGATGGATACCCTCATGGCGGTGCGCTACGCGAAAGAGCAGGGTGCGAAGGTCGTCGCGATCTGCAACACGCGTGGTGCCACCATCCCTCGCGAATCTGACGCCGCCATCTACTTGCACGTGGGCCCGGAAATCGCCGTGGCCTCCACAAAGGCGTACCTTGGCCAAATCGCCGCGTGCTACCTGCTCGGTCTTTTCCTCGCACAGGTGCGGGGCAATCTTTACGGGGACGAAATCGAGGCGATCATGCGCGACCTCGAGGAGATTCCCGCCAAGATCCAGAGCGTCCTCGACAACTCCGGTCAGGTGGAAAAGCTCGCGCGTGACATGGTCGATGCCACGAGCGTGCTGTTCCTCGGTCGCCACGTGGGCTTCCCGACCGCACTCGAAGGTGCCCTGAAACTCAAAGAGATCGCCTACATTCACGCGGAAGGCTTCGCCGCGGGCGAACTCAAGCACGGACCGATCGCCCTCGTGGAAGAGGGGCAGCCGGTGTTCATCGTTGTGCCGAGTCCCCGAGGTCGCGATTCGCTTCACGCAAAAGTCGTCTCGAACATTCAGGAGGTGCGTGCCCGCGGCGCCCACACACTTGTGATTGCCGAAGAGGGAGATTCTGATGTCGAGCCCTATGCCGATGTGGTGATCCGTTACCCGCAAACGCGCACCCTGTTCGCGCCGCTGCTGACGATCATCCCGCTGCAAATTTTCGCGTGTGAGCTTGCCACGGCGAAGGGGCTCGACGTTGATCAGCCTCGAAACCTCGCGAAGTCGGTCACGGTCGAGTAACGGCCTCGGGCAGGGTGAACCGCCCAGACCTACAATGGGGACTATGTCGAACCCCTCGAATGCGCGTGAGCACAGCTTCGTGCCCCTCGGGGGTGAAGCAGTTTCGGGAATCGGCGTGGATATTGTGGATATCGAGCGTCTCGGTGACCGGCTCGAGCGGCAACCGCGGCTTTGCGAGAGGCTTTTCGCGCCCGAGGAGCGAGAGCTGAAGCTTGCTTCTCTTGCTGCGCGCGTCGCCGCGAAGGAGGCGCTTGGTAAGGCGCTCGGGAATCCGGGCGACCTGTCGTGGCACGACGCGATCGTGCGCCGCACGGAGACCGGTCGCCCCTATCTCGTGCTTCGCGGCGCCGCGCTCGAGACCGCGATTGCGCAGGACGTACGATTCGCGCACCTGTCCCTTTCGCACGACGGCAACCTCGCGACCGCGATGGTTGTGCTGGAAACCGTCGGAAACCGTGGGCGGGCGCACGGGGATGAGGAGCCCCAATCATGAACCTGACACCGGACATCGACCCTCTTATGAGCCCTAACCGGGCGGAAGTCTCGCTCAAGGCGATCGCGCACAATGCCGCGCAGCTGCGCGCCGCGATCCCGGATTACATCGCCCTCATGGCGGTCGTCAAGGCTGACGGCTACGGGCACGGCATGGTCGATGCGGCTCGCGCGGCGATTGCCGGCGGTGCGACCTGGCTGGGCGTTGCCCACCCCGCGACAGCCCTTGACCTCGCGCGTGCCGAGCTCGAGGTGCCGATCCTCGCGTGGCTGCATGAGCCGGTTTCGGCCAAGGAGGTTCTCCCACACGCGATCGGCGCCGGCGTAGACCTCGCGGTGAGCTCCCTCGAGCAGCTTGAGGCAGTGATCGATGCAGCGCGTTCGATTGAGCGCCGCGTCCGCGTGCATGTCGCGCTCGATACGGGAATGGGGCGCGAAGGCGCGCGTGGCGAGCAGATCGAAGCGATTGGCGCGGCGATTCTCGAGAGCTCACACGTGTCGCTCGCGGGCGCCATGAGCCACCTGTATAACGCGGATGTGCCAGGTGAGGCGAGCGTGCGAGAGCAGGCTGAGCGGTTTGACGCGATGTGCGAGCGTCTTGAAGCTGCCGCGGGCCCGATTCCGCTGCGTCACCTGTCGGCAAGTGCCGGGGCGCTCGTGGGCGAGGAGTTCCGTTACGACATGGTGCGCCCGGGCATTACGCTGTACGGCTACTCGCCGGTCGAGACCGATCTGGATCTTCGCCCCGCGATGTCGCTGACGTCGCGTATCTCGCTTGTGAAGCGCGTCGAAGCGGGGCAGGTCGTGGGGTATGGCGCTCGCTATGTGACCGAGCGGCCCACGACTCTCGCACTCGTGCCGATCGGCTACGCCGACGGCCTGGATCGACGGCTCACGAACCGGCTCCAGGTGCTCGTGCAGACGGCGTCGACGTCGCGGCTTGTTCCTCAAGTGGGCACGATTTCGATGGATCAGATCGTTCTTGATCTCGGGCCCGAAACTGACGCCTCGCCGGGCGACCGCGTCGTGATTTTCGGCGACCCTCAGCGTTACCCGGGGGTGTGGACTGCGGAGGACCTCGCGCGTGAGGCAGGGACGATTCCGTACGAGATCCTGACATCTATCTCCTCGCGCGTTCCTCGAGTGGCGTTGCCTCTCGTGACTGATCCGTCCGAGCGAACGTGGAGTGTGCAGGGCGACCGCCCGGCGCCGCGATCGTTCACGGTGCACACGAGTGGCGCGGAAGATACGAGGCGTGCGGCACGCGCGATCGCGCATCATGCGAAGGCCGGCGATCTCTTCGTGCTGGACGGGCCGCTCGGCGCTGGAAAGACGACATTCACGCAAGGGTTCGCGCGGGCCCTCGATGTTCGCGGCAATGTGGCATCGCCGACGTTCGTGATTGCGCGCGTGCATCCCGCGAATGCAGAAGGCCCTGATCTTGTGCACGTCGATGCGTATCGGCTCGACGAGGACTGGGATATCGAAGATCTGGATCTGGATTCGGATCTTGACACGTCGATCACGCTCGTTGAGTGGGGCCGCGACCGCGTAGAGCATCTTGCAAGCTCATATGCGATCGTTGAGCTCCATCGCGAAGAGAGCCTGCAGGGTGGGCCGCTTGATGATGACCCGGATGACACGGATGAGGAGCGCAGCCTCAGCGTGACGTTTGTGGGCGAGCGTTATACGCGCGAAGAGCTCGTGCGTATTGGCATTGATTTGCGCGAGGCTGGTTTTAGCCCGGAACAGGGCGGGGAGTGACATGGCTAATCTGACGCTGGGAATTGATACGTCGGGTGCGGTGAGCGTGGCGGTTGCCGACGGCCGCCAGGTTTTATCGCGCCGCATGGATGAGCGTGCGCGGCACCACGACGAGGTACTCCTTGAGATGATCGACGCGGCGCTCGCCGAGGCGGGTGCGTCGCGCGCGGACATTTCGTGCGTCGTTGCTGGCCGCGGGCCGGGGCCTTTTACCGGGCTGCGTGTGGGTCTTGTGACGGCGCGGTCGATCGCCACGATCTTAGGTGCGCGGCTCATTGGCCTGCCGAGTCTCGACGCGATTGCGCTCGAGGCGGCGAAGGAGAGTCCGGACGCAAAAACGATCGCGGTTGCGCTCGACGCGCGACGCCGCGAGGTGTACTGGGCGCTCTACGAAGTCAGTGGTGGCTTTTCCGACGCTTCTTCGCGCGAGATTGTGCGCACGTTTGAGCCGGGAGTCGCTGCGCCGGCAGAGGTGGCGTCGAGTCTTGCCGCCGCCGATGTTCTCGTGGGAAGCGGCGCGCATTTGTACCCGGAGATCTTGCCACCCACGGGCGAGCTGCGCCATGCGGATGCGGGCTTTCTCATCCAGGCCGCGCTGAATGCTGAGGCGCGAGGTGAGGATCTCAGTTCCACGGAGCCTCTTTATTTGCGCGAGGCCGATGCCGCGAAGCCAAAGCGCCGTAAGTCGGCGCTCGGTCTCGGCGACCGACCCGCCTAGCCATGCCGGCGATTGGGCGGCCTCTTGAGCCCTCGCGTATGCGACCTGGTGCGGGGCCGTGGAGCCTTCGTCGTGTGACACGTGCGGATGCTCCTGTGCTCGCGCGTCTGGAACGTGAGCTCTTCCCGGATGAGGCGTGGAGTCTCGATATGGTTCTCGACGAGATCACCCACCCGAGCCGCGCCTACGTTGCCGCAGTTGACGAGGCCGGCGGTGTTCTCGGCTACGCGGGAATCTTTGTTGGGGGCGATGCCGCCGATGTGCAAACGATCGGCACGATTCGCGAGGGGGCGGGGATTGGGCGTGCCCTCCTCGCGTGGTGCGAGGAACGTGCGCGCGAGGAAGGCGCCGCGAGTTTGTTCCTCGAAGTGCGGTGCGATAACGCCCGGGCGAGAGACCTGTACGTGCGAGCGGGCTTCGCCGAGATAGGTGTGAGGCGAGGCTATTACCGCACCCCCGATGGGCCGATCGATGCAATCGCCATGCACAAACCCCTCCCCACTCGAATTCCATAGGGGTTGTGGGGGTTTGAAGCCGTCCCCCGCCCGCCTCTTACCCGAATTGCATAGAGGTTGTGGGGGATTGATGGCCCCTAGGGAAGCCGGTGTCCACATTTGTGTCACAGCCGTTGCGCGCGGCGAACGCGCATGGTTGGCTATGTGACATGGGCCTCGCTCGGGGGAGTGTGGCCGGCTTTCGGAAGGGGCGCACATGCGGAGCGGGCACACGCAAGTTTTCGGCGCGATCGCTGTCGTGACACTGGTGGCGGCATTGGCGGGTTGCGGGGGCGAAAAAGCTGGTGGCAGTCCGACGTCTGCTTCGCCCACCACTGTCGTTTCACCCGCTAGTGATTCCGGCGGTGGTTCCTCTCAGGATGCGTCGGATTCCGGTGGTGCGGAATCCGATGGCCGCACGGAGGGCTTGCCGCCGGAAAACGAGGCACTGAAGGCCCCAGACAAGGCGGATTACCTCGGTATCAAATATCCAACGGACCAAGGCGCGCAAGCGGCCGCGAAATACTTTTTCGACGCGATGTTCTATGGTCACGCGACCGGCGATACTACTCCCTTCGCGGAGATAATTGACCAGGACTCCTGTAGTACCTGCAGCGACACTCTTGACCAGATCGTTCAGTGGCGGAGTCAAAAGAAATTTATAGGCCGCGTCTCGGTGTCGCCGAATGATATTTGGGTGGACGAGAAGAACGATCAGTACTTTGTCGTCCAGTATCAATACTCCATCGGCGAGGTCCCGGTGTTTGTGAATGGTGAACGCGAGTCTTCGCTACCTGGAAAAAGCTTTTCTGCTGCTGTGAAGCTGCGCTTTGCTGATGATCACTGGCAGGTTATCGACGCCGCTTGGAAGGACCGTCAGAGCGATGACTAGCAAGCGGGCCGTGTTTGCCGCGATCATTGTTTTCTCGCTCCAGATACCGGTCGTCTCGACAGCTTTCGCTGAAGAGGACACTCCAAATTTTTACGGAGGTGCCGACGGAGGGAGCCTCGTCATCAGTGGTGAGCGAGGCCCGGGTGAGAAGAAAGGTGGCACCACTGATCTGCCTGATGACAGGGGCCGTGCGCGAGGTGATGCGGTGACGGATGGGCCTCGGAGGGTGTGGGCTGCGGCTGATGATCCGGATCTGGGTTGTCGGGCTGATAAAAGTAGTTTTGCTGTGCAGGCTGTAGGTATTGGGTGCAGTGGAATAAGCGTTGTGTGTTCGACTGCGTTCCCTGGCGCGTCGATGAGTGTTGGTAGGGATGTTGATGCTGCCACGGGGGCTCCGGTGTTTGGCTCTGAACGGTGGTCGGGTTGTTCGCGGCCGTCGTCGGGCGGTGGCGGTGTGGCGCCGGCGATGCCCGTGGTAACGGAGTCGGATTTCCGTTCGCTCGGTGTTCAACCACTTGTCGCACACATAGGACCGCCTGATGGATGGATTCCGATAGGGATCGACATGATCGCGTGGGCGGAATCGGATGTGCAGAATTTTGAGATGCAGATGCTTGGTCAGGCGGTTCGGGTGCGGGCGACCCCGGTGAAGTATGTGTGGGACTTCGGTGATGGCACGGTGCTCACGACGTCGTTTCCCGGTCGCCCATACCCTGAGCGAGACGTTTCGATGCGATACGCGCACCAGGGGTGGTATGAAGTTTCACTCGTGACGCAGTTCAGCGGTGAATACTCGGTCAACGGCGGCGCGTGGCAGCCGATCGCGGGAAACATCGAGGTGGCGAGTGAGAAGCGATGGATCTATTCGGATCTTCGCGAGTCACGCCTTGTGGGCGATGACATCCCAGAGCAGTACATGCGAGAGCCGGAGCGTGGCCCCGACACCATGGGGCCGCTGAACCCGAATGCCCGTGTGGAAACACTGACCGAGCCGAAAAAGCAACGCTAGAGCTTACAGGATTCCAGCGCCCTCCGAACTCTCCCTGGCGACAGACAAACTGTAGAGGTAGGGAGCGGAGCCAACACGATCACCCCGAGGCCCTCGATTGTGAAACGCCGATTAAGAATGCTGAGGCCAATGCTCGACGCTCCCCGCGGGCCGCACTCCAAGGCGAGCAAACGTCGGAATGAGTGCGTGAACCGGCCCCGGGGAATTCCCGACCAGCCCGCCCCGGCCCACTGACGGAAATTTCCTGCATTGAACCGTGCCAACCCGCGAGGGGGAGGAGACGGGTGGCAGTGAGCATAAGGGAGTGAGGGAAAGGTGCGCCGCTGTGGTGCACCAAACCCCCACAACCCCTATGCAATTCAGGTGGGAGCTAGTTGGTGAAACGCCTGATCTTCTGGAACTCATCCGCGTAGTGAGCGTCGAGGTGCTTTACCGCGAACTTTTGGCCGAGGTACAGCGTGATGGCGCCGATGACGAGTGCAAGCACTGCCCCCGCGTATTCAAGGCCGTGAACGAGCTTGAGGCCCACGACCATGAGGATGATGCTCGGGGCAAGCGGAAGCCACGTGCCTACGAACGTCGAGAGGAACGTGATCCACATGTTGCCGCTGCCACCACCGCTGTTCGAGTTTTTCATCGTTCCCGGTCGAGGCGCGGGAGAAGGAAAGAACGCCGTCGTGAGAAGGGAAACACCCCACGAGCTCGCCACGAACCCGAGCGAGGCCGGAATCGTGAGCACGATGAACTGGGGCTGAGATTGGAGGAGCGGAGCCGCGATCGCGACGATCACCACGAGCGGAAGCATGAGAACACCGAGAGCGACATACCTGCCGAGCAGATTCGCGCGATTGTCCATACCCGCGACGATGTGGACCCACGAGGATGGGCCGTCGAAGCCGATCTCGTTGCTGATCGTGATGCCGGCAAGCCACGCCACGAGTGCCACGGCGAAGTACGCCATAAAAGCGTTGCCGTCGACGACGACGCTCATCGCGAGCATGAAAATCGCGAGGATCGGCGCGATGATGAGCGCCGTCGAATAACGAGTATCGCGGCGCCAATACTTGAGCGAGCGCCCCGCCGAAGCTCCGAGCGGGCCCGGCTTGAGGAACCGCGGTACGAGAGGTTTGATCTTGGCATCTTGCTCCTGGCTCGCGCCCTTCAGCGCCTGGAGCTGGCCTTCGGCAAAGCTCAGGCCCCACCACTGCCACAACAGCCAAATGGTGGCGATTGTGAGAACAAAACGGATGAGCGCGGCGAGCCACAGTCCTTCGGCGAGGTCCATGGGCACAGCAAACGGGGCACCGAAAGGCGTCCATAGGAGGATTTCGTACACGGGCCCCGCGAGGCGGGCAATGCCATCCATGATCCCCCCGCCCGAGTTGAGAAGGAGGTTTGCGCCGTAGGCGATGACGAGGACGGCGATGAGCAGGAATGCCTGCAGTCGTTCCTTCTTTCGCTTCGCGATGCGGATCGTCGAGGTCCACGCGAAAATCGCGCGTGGAATGAGCACGCAAAGGAGAAGCCCGAGCACGGTCATGGGGACGAGAGAGATGAGGGCAATGATGGCACCCGGCGTCGAGATTGCGGCGCCGTTGTTCGAGACCAGTGCACCAATGAGCCAAATCGCCTCGAGCACAACAGCCACGAGCGCCGCAAGCGCTGTGAAGAGAAAACCGACCGAGATAAATGAGGCCACGAGGATCGGCTTCAAAAGCTCCTTGGGGCCTCGACCGAACTGCGCGAAGCGAGCGGGGGAGAGCGTGTCATCCACGCCGAACAGGAAGAGTGACTGGACGGTCCACACAACCACGGCGCCGAGGCCCACCGCGCGAATCACGAGGGTAAAAAGCCCCGAGTCGGCGGGAGCAAACAAGAAGCCCGACATGGCGATCGTAAAGAACACGAGTGCGCCGACGCCGTACAGAAGCGCGAATCCGAGCCCGATGATCTTAGGCCAATTCTTGTGGAAACTGCGCTTGAGCAGTGTCCATTGAAGCCGTGGGAGCAATCGCATGAGGCTCGGGGTCTTCTGAGGCGCTGCCTTCGATCCATCGTCGGCGGTCGTCGAGCTTTCTCGGTCGAGGTTGTCGAAAAACTCTTTGGTTCCGACGCTTGCCGGGGCCTGATCGTTTACTGGTTCAGCCACGAAAGATCCCCCTGTGCTTCGTCGACACCGGCGATTTCAATGAAGCGATCCGTGAGGCTGCCGCCACGTCGAACCTCGTCGATCGTGCCCTCGGCGCGCACTTCGCCATCGGCGATGATGGCAACGTGCGTGCACAGGCCCTCGACGAGTTCCATGACGTGGCTCGAGATGACGACGGTGCCTCCACCTTCGACGTACGAGGTGAGGAAGGTGCGGATGCCGTGGGCTGAGACCGGGTCGACGGCTTCGAGTGGCTCGTCGAGCACGAGCAGGCGCGGCGCATGGATGAGGGCGCACGCGAGCAGGATCTTCTTCGTCATGCCCGCGGAGTAGTCGGTGACGAGTTTGCCTTCGCTATCGGCGAGACCGAGCGCCTCGAGGAGTGACTGCGCGCGAGTGTTCACCGTGTCGATGTCCATGCCGCGGATGAGACCCACGTATGTGAGGAGTTCGCGGCCCGTGAGCCGGTCAAACGTCGGAAGCCCATCCGCGAGAACGCCCATCTGCGCCTTGGCGTCGTTCGGGTGCGACCAGACGTCGGTCCCGAGTACCTCGGCGCTGCCGTCGTCGGGGCGGAGCAAGCCTGTCGCGATCGACAGGGCCGTTGTTTTGCCAGCGCCGTTGGGGCCGACGATCGCGTAGAACGATCCGCGCGGAACTTCGAGTGAGACACCGTGGAGAACCTCGGTGCCGTCGAAGGATTTGCGCAGGCCACGCATGGACAGTGCTGGTGTTACGGCCGAGTTATCGACCGATGTGTCAATGGTAGTCATGCCATAAACGTAGCAGGGGGGGATGTGGAGAATTCAGGTTCGCCGGGAGCGCCTGGATTCCGCACCGATATTGCCGCGCACCCGCACAAGTGTGAGGGCGAAAGCCCCGAGGAGTACGAGCACCGTGACGATGCCCGCGAGGTACGGGTTTGAAAACACCGACAGCACACCGATGAACGCGATGAGGAGCACGAGGATAAGCTCGCGAAGCTCGTCGGCGAGGGCCGATTTTCGGCTCGCCCGCAAGCGCACAACTCCGAGTTGCGAGGAATCGAGGTTGAGCCTGTTGCGCAGGCTTTTCTCAAGCAGAATCGGTGCGAGATCAGAGGTCGCACCGAGGTGGGAAGTCGGGTTCGCGTAGAGGCCCGTTTTCGACTTTGTGAGAGCGCCGTGGCGGCGTTGCACCTCTTCGCTCATCGCTACCGCGCGCACGCGCACCTCAGGACTATGGCCATCCGGGTGAGGGCACCCTTCGATCACGAGTCGACCGCCATCCTTCATACCGAGGAGTCGAAGCGTGAGGGCATCGACGAGCGCAATCTCCGTTTCCATGTTCGAATGATCCGCGGTGTAGACCCGTGCCGTGACATAGCGTGTGGGGCACACCGCGTCCGCAACGGGATTTGAGGCAACGCGTGCCGGGGCAAGCTGCACGTATTCACCGAGACCCATGCCGAGCGATTCACGTATGGTCTGGTCAGCCTCGAGCGTGCCCTCGGGAACGTCGTCCCTATAGTCAACGGACGCGATGACGCCGGGCCGGGTCTCTAGTTCACCGTTGTTGCGGAAGCTTCGGTAGGTAGTTGTGACCGAGGCGTGGGTGCCGATGTCTTGGCGAAGCGACGGGTGGGCCACGACCTTCGTTTCGCGCGAGCGATTGAGGTCATCGCGCGTCGAGGTGACGCGAAGCCAGGGAGTGCGGCCGCTTCCCTCCCACGCGGGAGGCTCGAGCGAGGGGATTGTTGCGTACGCGGTGTACCCGTCACGTGCATGCGCAATAGCGCCATCGGGTGCGAGGTTCGGGAGGGCGCGCAGCTCGTGTTCGACGAGGAGCTTCTCGAAGCGAGCGATAGCTTCGGGGGAGGTGAAGCCCTCTTGGATCTCACGATCGTCTTTGGCGAAGAACTCGGCGAAGCTCGCGTACTCACTCCGCTTCGAGAGCTCACGGAAGTAAGCGAAAATTTCCGATTGCGTCGTGAGGATTTTCGCCTCGCGCGTATCGGCGTCAAGAATGTACCCCTGATCCGCGTCATACACGTAGAACGATTCGGGGCGCTCGGCAACGACCTCGCTACCGTCTTCGGCGATGGAGAGGATCTCGAGTGGAAAGTCCTCGGCACTGACCTCGCGACACGAATAGCCAGGTTCGGTTGAGTTGAGTGCAAGGAGCTGGTCGGTCGTGAGCCACGATGCCCACACGATCGTCTCCGCACCCCTTTTTTGAAGCGGGGTCGCGGCGATATACCCCCGCGGCGCGACGGAAGCGAAATAGCCAATCGCCATGTTCGTGACACGGGCCTTCACGATCGGGAAGAAATCCGAACCGTTCCAGTTGCGCTGGTAGAACTTATTGCACATGACTGACGGCGCCGCGTTTGAGCCAACCGCGATAACGAGGTGGCGAAACTCCGCCCACGGCTGGTGCTTGAGCTTTGCGAGCGAGTCGAAAGACCACACGTCGTCGTTGTAGCGCACGTTTGCAAAGCCGAACCGGCGCTCCTTGACGGGGTTGAGAGGGCTGGTCTTGAACGACGTGGAGCTTTCGATCTTGTGCACAAGGAGGCTGCCGCTTGGTGGCTCCCAAGGATAGAGGAGGGGGTCGTTTGTCGCGGAGATCGATTCCTGGCGCATGCCACCAGTGTGGCATAAGAGGGGTGCCTCACGGATTGAGGGGCTGAAGGCCGTTCGGTAGGATACGCTGTGGTTCTTCCGTCTCGGCTGCCGTGGGCGCCGGGCCCCACCTGTTTGGAGTGCATATGCAACCGCCTAGGCGCGTTAATCTTCCCACCGAAAAACCCACAGGCCGCAAGGGGCAGAATCTCGCCCTTCCCCTCGAAGTGGAGGAGCTGCCCATGGGGCTGCGCCGCGCGGCCGCGTGGAGCTGGCGCTTCATTGTCGTCATTGGCGCTTTGTGGCTCATCTTTAATGGCTTCGGTATGGTCTCGACCCTTTTCATCAGTGTGCTCGTGGCGATCCTGCTCGCCTCGATGCTCCAGCCATTCGTCAAGCTTCTCACGACCCACACTTTCCTTCCGCGCATGGCGTCGGCCGCGATCGCTCTCGTGGGCCTCATCGTGGTGGTCGTGGGAATGTTCGTGCTCGCCGGCCGCCAGCTCGTAGATTCGTGGGACGGAATTGCCACGGCAGCAGTATCGGGTTTCACGCAGCTGTGGAATGACATTACGGGGTACTTCAAGATCGACCTTGATTCACTTGGGAACCTCGGTCAGCTCCAAAAGGAGGCTCTCGATCAGCTCCAGAAGAACTCCTCGAGCATCATCTCCGGTGCCTCGAGCGCCGTAAGTACGGTGGGCAATCTTGGCACGGGCGTGCTCGTGTGCCTTTTCGCGTTGTTCTTCTTCCTCGCCGACGGTGGAAATATCTGGCGCTGGTTCCTGGGCTTTGTGCCCTCTCACTCACGCCACGTGACGCACGAGGCTTTTCGCCGTGGATGGAAGGCTCTTTCCTCATACTGCCGCACGCAAATTCTCGTTGCGGCAGTCGACGCGACGGGTATTGCCCTCGGTATGGTCGGCATCGATATCGTGAGCGGCATCATGGGGCGCTCAGCGGTCGCGCTTTCTCCCTACGCCGTTCCGATCTGGCTCATCGTGTTCCTCTTTAGCTTTATTCCGCTCGTTGGCGCGATCGTGTCGGGTGCAATCGCCATGCTCCTCGTGTTCGTGCTCCAGGGGTGGATCCCCGCGCTCATCATGCTTGGCATCGTGATTCTCGTGCAGCAGCTTGAATCGAACATTCTGCAGCCGATCCTCATGGGGAAGGCCGTGGAGCTCCACCCGCTCGCGATCTTCCTCGGTGTTTCTGCAGGCGCCGTTGTTGCGGGAATCCCGGGCGCGCTTTTCTCGATTCCGCTTCTCGCGTTCCTCAATGCTCTGTATTGCTACCTTGACGGCCGCGACCCCGATCCCTCGCTCGGTATCGATGAGAAAAACATCGCCTACTTCGAGACCCGTGAACGGGAGCAAAAGAAGACTCTCGCGGAACGCGCGCGACTCATCCCTCAGAAGTAAAACGCAGGCCGCAATAGTCACGAGAGCTTATCGCGGTCTGGCGCGCGGTCGCTCTCGTGAGTGAGCGCAAAGCGAAAGGGCGTGGAGTTCGCTCCCAAGGGGGAGGCTCCACGCCCTTCGTTCGTGTGGCGACTTCGCCGCTCACACCGTGTACGGCTTTGCGGCCTTAATTTCAATCGGAATCGACTTGCCGTTGGGGGCCGTGTAGTCAACCGTGTCCCCGGCCTTAGCACCAACGATGGCAGCGCCGAGCGGAGACTCGGGCGAGTACACCTCGACGTCTTTGCCTTCGGCAATTTCGCGGTTGCCAAGCACGAATGTGCGCTCCTTGCCGGCCATCGTAATGGTGACCAGCATGCCGGGCTCGACAATCCCGTCGTCCGCGGGGGTCTCGCCAACAATAGCGGTCTTGAGGAGGGCCTTGAGCTCGGCGATGCGAGCTTCGAGTTTGCCCTGTTCTTCGCGTGCGGCGTGGTAGCCGCCGTTTTCTTTGAGGTCGCCCTCGTCGCGGGCGGCCGCGATGCGCTCTACAACCTCGGTGCGTCCGGGACCCTCGAGATGCTCGAGTTCCTTGACGAGGCGGTCGTAGGCGTCCTGAGTGAGCCAGGTGCCCTGGTTGGGTTCGCTCATGGTTCTCCTTGGGATCAAAAAAAATGCGGACCCCATGGTGGCCATGGGCTCCGAATCCACGTCTCAGTGGTCACACAAGTATACAGTGAACGAACGTGAAAAGAGATGAGGCACTCGCCACAGCGTCACATTGAGGGGCAATCGTGCCGCGGCCGTTCCGCTTTGATGCGGCCATCAGCTCTCGGGACTTCTCCGATTGCTCGGGGATCATTGCTGAGACCGCTATTGCTGCGCTGCCTCACATTTCCTCACGACCCCGCTCACGGCGCTTCCCTGCGTCGTGATCTCGGCGGTGTGCGTTGACAGGCGGTTCGTTTGGGGTGGGATGTGCACGACCGTGTAGCCCACTTGCGCGCGTACAGAATTGAGGGCTTCGAGTGAGCAGTCGAGCGCCGTGCCGGGAGTGGCGTTAACGGAGAACGTCACCGAGACGCGAGAGTCGTTGATGTGGCGGTAGGAGAGCGTGTTCGTTTTGATCGCTTGCGAGGAAATGAAAGCGAAGGCTACCCAGATCACGGTTGCGACGAAGCCCACGGCGATGACCACGGTCCCCACGAGCGCCCAGCGGCGTTTTTCCGGGGAATTTCTCACGCCGTAGCGTTCTTGAAGTGTGCGCTCGCGGGAAGTCATGCCTACATTGTTTCACGTGTGTGAACTTTGTGTAATGACGACGGGGCGCTACCGCGCAGGCGTGGCGCCAGAGGAGACGGGTGTGCCGAAAGCTGCCCTCGCACCGAGCGATGAGACCTTCAAGGCACTCTTGAAGCATGGCGGGCACCCCGAAGCCGAAGTCGAGAAAAACCCGTGTCGCTTGCGACTCATGGCCGTTCATGCGCACCCTGACGATGAGTCCTCTAAGGGCGCTGGAACCATGGCCCGCTATGTCGACGAGGGCGCCGAGGTCACCGTTGTGACGTGTACGGGCGGCGAGCGTGGTGACATTCTCAACCCGCGCCTCAAGGACGATCCTGAAGCCAATGCCGATTTGAGCGCCGTGCGCCACCGCGAAATGGACCGCGCGCGAGAAATCTTGGGAATTAACCAGGTGTGGCTCGGCTACATCGATTCGGGCCTCCCCGAAGGCGACCCGCTGCCCGCGCTTCCGCAGGGGTGCTTTGCTCTCATTGATCCCGAGGAGGCAGCGCGTCCTCTCGTGAAGCTCGTGCGGGAGCTGCGGCCTCACGTCATGCTGACCTACGACGAAAACGGGGGCTACCCCCACCCCGACCACATCCACACGCACAAGATCAGCATGCTCGCCTACGAACTAGCGGCGGACCCGAACTACATGCCCGAGCTCGGCGAGCCGTGGGCCGTGGCGAAGATTTACTATCAGCTGCTGTTCCCGCCGGCCCAGATGATCGCGTACGCCAAATACATGCGCGAGCATGCTCTCGAGAACCCCTTTGAGGCGCAAATGGAGTACTTTGAAGGCCTCGATCAGCGCCCCATCACTACGCGGATCAACGTTTCGCGGTATCTTGAAGTTCGTGATGCTGCGCTTCTCGCGCACGCGACGCAGGTCGATCCGGATGGGTTCTTCTTCGCCGTCTCGAATGAGATCAAACGCGAGGCGTGGCCCACCGAGGACTTCCAGCTGCGACACTCGCGCATCGGCGTGACGCTTCCGGAATCCGACCTCTTCGAAGGGATTCGCCAATGATTCTCGCGCATTTCTCGCCCGTCATTCTCCTTGCCGATGGCGCGACGACGCCTCCCGGACTGGAGGAGATGACGACCGCGACGGTGACACCGGGGCTGCCCGGCTTTTTCGTGTTTCTTGCGATGGCCGTCGCGATGCTGCTCCTCGCGCTCGATTTATCGCGGCGCGTGCGCCGTTCGAGCGCGCGTGAAAACGTTCGGCGCCGCATGGAGGAAGCGGCGGAAGCCGAGCGTGGCGAGAGCCGTAACGAGGCTGAGCGTTCTTAGACGACCGATAGCCACACGGCGACGAGGTGGCATACGAAACCCACAACCGTGAACGAGTGGAAGATTTCGTGGAAGCCGAACCACGCCGGTGAGGGGTTGGGCTTTTTCGTGCCGTAGACAACCGCGCCGAGCGTGTAGGCGACGCCACCCGCGATGATGAGCGCGATGACGGCTGCACCGCCGCCGGCATAGAGCTGAGGCATGTAAAAGATTGCGACCCAGCCGAGGGCGACGTAGGCGGGGACGTAGAGCCAGCGCGGGGCGCTCGTCCAGAAGATTCTGAAGGCCACGCCGATGAGGGCGCCGACCCAGCACACCGCGAGGAGCACGGTCGCATCCTGCTGATTGAGGAGCGCGACGGCGAGCGGGGTGTAGGTACCGGCGATGATGAGGAAGATGTTTGCGTGGTCGAAGCGCCGGAGCGCCAGCGTCCCCTGAACCGACCAGGTCCCGCGGTGGTAGGTCGCGGAGACGCCGAAGAGCATGCCAGCGGTCACGATAAACACGACGGTTGCGAGCCGCACGGCGAGGGTGGAGCCAGTCGCGATGAGGAGCATGCCCGCGATGAGCGCGGCGGGAAAGGCCACCAGGTGGATCATGCCGCGCAGCTTCGGCTTATTCGGCAAAGTGGGCAGGTGAATGCCGTACGCGCCGAGGAGCTCGGGAACGCTTGTTCCGGTGCCGGCGCTGGGAACAGCTTCACCGGCGGTCGGGGTCTTGGAAGTTCCGACGCTTGCCTCGCTTCGCTGCGCATCTCGCTGGTCAGTGCTCATAACGGTAGCGTAACTTACGGTGACGTAGGTGTCACGGCGGCGGGTGAATCTTGACGTGTTCACCCCACTTTTGTGAAGGAGTCGTGGCAATCCTTTGCGGCGTGCACGGGAGAGCGTGCACGCCTGCCACAATGGGGGACGTGAATTCTTCGAGAAACCCCGACACTTCGCCGCCCGCCGCGTCTTCAGCGGAGCGTGGGCCGCGCCATGTCGGCATCATTCTCGACGGTAATCGGCGATGGGCGCGTGCGAAGGGGCTCGAGGTCTCCGAAGGTCACCGCGCCGGTGCCACGGTAGTTCTCGACGCCATCGACTGGGCACGCGAGAGCGGGGTCGAAATCCTCTCGCTTTGGTTGCTCTCCACCGATAACTTCCGAAGGCCCGAGGCGGAGCTCGCGCAGCTCTTTGACATCATCACCGACCTTGCGCGCGCAGTCGCCCACAAGGGCTACCCACTACGTATTCTGTGCGCTGAGAACGTGCTGCCCGCCCCCCTCGCCGAGCGACTCCATGCGCTGACTTCCGCGGAAAGTGCGACCGAGAAAGCGGAGCGGAATTCGCCCTTCGAGGTCAACCTGGCGATTGGCTACGGCGGCAGGCGCGAGATTATCGAGGCCGTCCACGCCCTCATCGACGAGGAAATCGCGCGCGGGGGAGACCTCACGAGCCTGCGCACCGCCGTGAGCGAAGGTAGCGTCGGAACCCACCTCTCCACCGCCGGTCAAAGTGCACCGGACCTGCTTATTCGCACCTCCGGAGAACAGCGGCTTTCAGGCTTTCTCCTGTGGCAATCCGTGCACTCCGAACTCGTGTTTTGCGAGGCGTTGTGGCCAGACTTCACGCGCGGCGATTTCGATGCCGCTCTCGACGAATACGCGAGCCGGGAGCGTCGCTTCGGCGCTTAAGGGCGAAGGTGTGTGCGGTTACTGCAGGGGATGATCCTCCGCCCCCGGGTAACGCGAGGGTGAAGGCTCGGTGACCGTCTTGCTTGCGCGGCGCGCCAGGCGGCTCGAGCGGCGAAAAGCGGTGCAAGGATCGAAGCGATAGCCGGTCGCGGGCGACCGGAAGGACTTCGAAAGCGAGAGACCATGAATGCGCCGCTGACCTATGTTCTCGATACGTCCGTTGTGCTGGCGGACCCCCACTCGATCTTTCGATTCGCGGAGCACCACGTTGTGCTCCCGATCGTGGTGATCACGGAACTGGAAGGAAAGCGGCACCACTCCGAACTCGGGTACTTTGCGCGCCAATCCCTGCGCATCCTCGATGAGCTGCGCGAGACTCACGGCACACTCGCCGAGCCACTCCCGCTCGGAACCCAGGGCGGCACACTGAGAGTTGAACTCAACCACCAGAGCCCCGAGAACCTTCCCGACGGCTTCCGCCTTGGAGACAACGACACGCGCATCCTCTCCGTGGCGAAAAACCTCCAGGTCGAAGGGGCCGAGGTCGTGCTCGTTTCAAAAGACCTGCCGATGCGCATTAAGGCGAGCGCCTCGGGACTGAAAGCCGAGGAGTACCGCGCGGAACTCGCGCGCGATCGTGCGTACACGGGCATCACGTCCGCCGAGATCACCGAAGAGCAGATGGCAGCGCTGTGGAGTGAAGAAAACGGCGCGCGCCACGTGGGCATCGAGATCCCGGAGCTTGCCGAACTTGGCACCCACACGGGCCTCAAACTTTCCTCTCCTCGTGGTTCCGCTCTCGCGCGCGTGCTTCCAAGCGGCAACGCGCGCCTCGTGCCGGGGGATAGCAATGTGTTTGGGGTGACGGGCCGCAGCGCCGAACAACGCATTGCGATTGATCTCCTCCTCGACGATGACCTCTCGATCGTGAGCCTCGGCGGCCGCGCAGGCACGGGCAAGTCAGCGCTCGCCCTGTGCGCGGGGCTCGAGGCCGTTCTCGAAAAACGACACCAACGCAAGATCATGGTGTTCCGGCCGCTGTACGCGGTTGGTGGGCAAGAGCTCGGCTATCTCCCCGGCGACCACGACGACAAGATGGGGCCGTGGGCACAAGCCGTGTTCGACACGCTCGGCTCGATGGTCTCCAGCGCGGTCGTGGATGAGGTACTCGGGCGAGGCCTCCTCGAGGTTCTCCCGCTGACCCACATTCGAGGCCGCTCTCTCCACGACGCCTTCGTGATCGTTGACGAGGCGCAGTCGCTCGAACGGAACGTGCTGCTCACGATGCTTTCGCGAATCGGCCAAAACTCACGCGTAGTGCTCACTCACGACGTGGCTCAGCGCGACAACCTGCGCGTCGGTCGATACGACGGCGTTGCCTCCGTGGTCGAGGCGCTCAAAGGTAACGAGCTCTTCGCCCACGTGACGCTGCAGCGTTCCGAGCGCTCGAGGGTCGCCGAACTCGTGACCCGCGTGCTCGACGCGCCGATTTCGTAAGCCGCGCTACTCGCCCGGGGTTGAGGCCGGGGGAGTGGTCATCGCCGACACGTCGAGCGCGGAATCGAGCTGCTCTTCGGTGAGCTCGCCGCGCTCGACGTAACCGAGGGCGATCGTCGCTTCTCGAACGGAAACGCGATGCGCGACCGCGTGCTTCGCGATCGCCGCCGCGTTCTCGTACCCAATGAGTCTATTGAGAGGCGTGACGACCGAGGGAGAGGCCTCGGCAAAGAAGCGTGCGCGATCCTCGTTCGCGCGGATTCCCTCGATCGTTTTCGTTGCGAGGACGCGCACGGAGTTCGACAAAAGCGTGATTGATTCCAGAAGCGCCGTGCCCATAAGGGGGATCTGGACGTTGAGTTCGAACGCCCCTTGCGCACCACCCCACGCGATCGCCGCGTCATTGCCCACGACGCGCGCGCACACCATGAGAACCGCCTCGGGAACAACCGGATTGACCTTCCCGGGCATGATTGAACTGCCCGGCTGGAGATCGGGGAGCGCAATTTCCCCGAGACCCGTGTTGGGGCCCGAGCCCATCCAGCGCAAATCGTTGCAGATCTTCGTGAGCGACACCGCGAGCGTGCGCAGCGCGCCGCTCATCTCCACGAGCGCATCGCGCGCCGATTGCGCCTCAAAGTGGTTGCGGGCCTCCGTGAGTGGAAGGCCCGTGCGCTCGCGGAGAATCTCAATCACACGGGGAGCGAATCCGGCGGGGGTATTGATCCCTGTCCCCACGGCGGTTCCACCAAGCGGGAGCTCGGCGGTGCGGGTGATCGCGGCCGTCACTCGCTCGATCCCGTAGCGCACTTGCGCGGCGTAGCCGCCGAACTCCTGGCCGAGCGTGACCGGGGTCGCGTCCATGAGGTGCGTGCGGCCGCTCTTGACGACGCTCGCGAACTCCTCTTCTTTGCGCTCGAGGGCCTCCTTGAGAGCCTCGAGAGCCGGCACAAGGCTTTCCGTAACGTCGCGGGTGACCGCGAGGTGCACCGAGGTGGGGAACGTGTCGTTACTCGATTGCGAGGCATTGACGTGGTCGTTCGGGTGCACGAGAAGCGCGTCCGTGCTTGCGAGACGGGCGAGCACTTCATTCATGTTCATGTTCGAACTCGTGCCCGAGCCCGTCTGGTACACGTCGATCGGGAACTGCGCGTCAAACTCGCCTGCGCTCACGTGCTCGGCTGCTCGTGCGATCGCCGTCGCGCGGGCGTTGTCGAGAACACCGAGCTCGGCGTTGGCGAGTGCAGCGGCGCGCTTCACTTCCGCGAGTGCGTGGATGTTCGAGGGTGCGAGAGGACGATGGGAGATGGGGAAATTCTCGACTGCACGTTGGGTCTGGGCGCCGTAGAGCGCCGAAACCGGAACGCGTACCTCGCCCATGGTGTCGTGCTCGATACGGAAGTTCTCGGTACCGGTCATGTCAGTCCTCCGCGGGGGAAAGCGTGCAGCGGTCAGCAATGTCGCGCGCCCACGGCGGGTTCGCTCCGGCGCGCGAAACGGTTACCGAGGCAAGGAGGGCGGCGTGCGAGAGGATTTCTTCGATTTCGGTGGCCTCGAGCGTGGCAATTTTCTCGCGGCCTTCAGCTCCGAGGAGGCCCTTGCGCGAAAGCGCATCGAGAAGGCCAGCCGAAAAGGTGTCGCCCGCGCCGACTGTGTCTGCAACGTCGACGCGCACGCCTGGAATGTCCACGCGGCCTCTCGCCGTGAATGCTGTTGCGCCCTGCCCGCCGCGCGTGATGACCGCGAGCTTCACCCCGCGGCGAAGCCACGACTGGGCCGCTTGATCGATATCGCTCGTCTCGTAGAGCCACTCGAGGTCTTCGTCGGAAGCCTTCACGATGTCGGCGAGCGCGATGTTCTCCTCGATCGGTTTGCGCGCGAGCGAAGGATCACCCATGAGGCTCGGGCGAGCATTCGGGTCGTAAGAGATGAGGGCGCTCTCGCGGAGCGAAGCCACGACCGTGCGGAGGGTATCGGCACCGGGATCGAGCGTCGCGGCAATCGAGCTCGTGTGCACCGCCTCGACTTTTGCGGGAAGATCGCGCGGATCCGGATCCCACGTGATATCGAACTCGTAGGTTGCCGCGCCACCCTCGCCGATCGTCGCCGCGGCGGTCGATGTAGTCGTTCCCGGCTTGATCGAACCCTGCGTGAGCGAAACGTTTGATGCTTCCACGTGACGCTCGATTGCGCGTCCACGCTCATCGTCACCGATGTGCGTGAGAAGGTGCGACGTGTGACCGAGACGGCCAAGGGCAACGGCCACGTTCATGGGCGAGCCGCCCGGGAACTCAGCCGTTGGGGCGTCGGTGCGGATCACGATGTCTGTCAGGGCTTCGCCGATTGTTAGATAGGTGCTCACCTTCCATATTGTTTCAGATCACAGCACGAGCCGCATCACTCAAAGTCACGGCGCGCACCGCGGTGGAATTTGGGACAATGCGGGTATGTCCGAATCACACGAGAGACCTCAGCGGAAAAAGCGCGAACTGCCCACGAAGAAAAACACCTCGGTGAGAAACCTGGTGTGGGCAATCGGACTCAATCTCATCGTTGTGGCGATTGCGGCGGTCGTGATCGTTGGTCTCGGTCGAAACGACAGGGATACGACCACATCCGCGCACTCCAACGTCAATGTGGAAGAGAGCGCTGCTCGTGCGAGCGAGGCACTCGGATTTCGTGCGGCTGATGCTGAACCCGAAGGTTTCACGGTGCGCGACGCGCAAATGTCGATGGCAGAACCGGCCTTCTGGGAGGTGCGCTACACCTCGCCCTCCGGTGCGCTGGAAACACTGCTGCAGGCGCAAACGGATTTTTCCACGCTCTCCCCTCGAATCCGCGGAAAAGTCACGCAGGCGGACTACTTTGAGATCACGGGCACCGAATGCGCCCAACTCAATGTCGAGGTTCGCTCAACCGATAAGGACAGTGGGGGTACCAAGGCCGCGACGGGCCTCGTGTGCTCCGCTCGAGAAACGACGCTCATCGTGTACGGGCCGGGGGAGAAAGATGAGCATCTCGCGCTCATGAAGGCCGCCCTCGACCGTGTCAACAAGTGAGGAACCATGAAAGAGAACTCCCACCGCGCCCCGCACGGCGCCGCCGATGCTACAGAAAAATTGGACGCCACCGAGAAACTGGGTGCCACTCTCGGGGCCGAGCCAACCGAGGTTCTTACGCCCCTGAACAACCCCACCTCCACTGCGCCAACAACCACGGCAACATCGCCGCGCGTGGCTGCACCCGCCTCTGAGCCGAACGCTGAGCCTTCGATTCCCCGATCCGCAGCCGCGACCCCTTCCAAGGCGCCGAAGCAACCGGCTCGCCGCCGACGCTCGACACTTGCCCCCGTCATCGTGGTGCTCGGTCTCATTGCCACCGTGCTTCTGGCGATTTACGCCTGGGGAGGCATTTTCACCACCGCACAGCTTGCGTGCGTCATCGCGGGAGCCGCACTGTTCGCACTGACGGGAATTCTCGCGGTGCGGACGTGCAAGAGTACCGCCGGGCTCATCATTGCGTGGATCCTCGCCTTTGTGCTTCTCTTCGCCCCGCTCCTCGTCGCGATCTTTGCGCAGGGCGGGCCAGCCCTCACAAGCACCCTTATTTTCGGGGCGATCGGCATGTGGGTCTCGGGTGTCGCAGCCGTCGCTCTCGTTGTCGCCGTAGTTGGCACTTTTCTTCACGCACGCGCGGCAGCGCGGTAATACGGCCACGCTGCCGCTACTCGCGCCGCCGTACACCGCGTGGGGTACATCGCGTACGTGCGCGACAGAACGACACGTCAGTGCGTGGCGCCCTCGGCCGTTGCCACGTCGCTTTCGTTTTCTACGATCGCGGCGATAGCGGCAGCGAGTCCCTTCGTGATCGTCTCCGTGGAGAGCGAGGGCTGGCCGGGCTTGCCAACGGTCTGCTCAGGGATGAAGGGAACGTGCACGAACCCACCGCGTGTTTCGCGGGGTCCGACGGTTGCCAGGTGATGGAGCACGCCAAACATGATGTGGTTGCACACGAACGTGCCCGCGGAGTTTGAGACGGACGAGGGGACGCCTGCTTCGCGGATCGCTTGCGCCATCGCCTTAATCGGAAGCGTGGCAAAGTACGCGGGGGGAGCGCCTTCGACCACAGGCTCATCGATCGGCTGTTGACCCTCGTTGTCGGCAATGCGCGCATCGTCGATGTTGATCGCGACGCGCTCGGGCGTGATGTCGAAGCGGCCGCCAGCCTGGCCAACACAGAGCACGGCGCTTGGTTGGTGCTCGTCGATTGCGGCGGTTGCGGCCTCAATCGCTTTGCCGAACACGGTCGGTACTTCGACAGTGACGATCTTTTCTCCCGCGATTTCGGCGGGAAGCGCCTTCACGGCTTCGAGTGCGGGATTGATTTTTTCCCCGCCAAACGGGTCAAATGCAGTCACAAGGATTGACATGGTGTTCCTCCAGTTAGAACGCGAGTGTGTACATCAGCACGATATGGACAAGCAAAAGCAGCGTGGCGGTCACGGCCTGCGATTTGATGACTCCGTACTTGTCTTTCATCTCGAGCAAGACCGCGGGAACCACGTTGAAGTTCGCCGCCATGGGAGTGAGAAGTGTGCCGCAGTAGCCGGCTGTCAGTCCTAGCGCCGCCACCACGATCGGGTTGCCGCCTTGCGCGACCACGAAGGGGATACCGATGCCTACGGTGATCACGGAGAACGCCGCAAAGCCGTTCCCCATAATCACGGTGAACAGTGCCATTCCTACGCAGTAGGCGATGACACCGATGAGGGGATTGTGCGCAGGAATGACCTTGGCGACGGTGTTCGCGATGACCTCGCCCACACCCGCGGCGGTAAACACCGCACCGAGGGCCGCGAGAAGCTGGGGCAGGATCCCCACCGGCCCGACGTCCATCGTGAGGCGCGCACCGTCGATCGCCACGAACTTTGCGGGCGCCTTCGTGACGATGAGCCCCACGACGGTGGCGAGCACGGCGCCGGTTCCCACCGCGAGGTAGGTGGGCATCTCGAGTTTCTGGTACACGGTTGCCGCGACGAGCGCGAAAACGGCGAGCGACAGCGCGGGAATAAACACTTTGTAGCCGAGTTTCGAGGCGCGTTCCTCGACGTGCGCGGGGTCGGGGCGATCCACCGCGGCGGGCTTTACGCCCCACACGGCGGTGATCGTGGCAAGCGCAATGACGCAGATGCCGATGAGCCACGCCGGAACCCACGGACCGGCGATAAACGCGAACGCGAGAATGAACCAGAAGGTTGCTGCGGGGATGCGGTTCTTGAGTGCGGCATCTTTCCCGCACAGGCCACCCGTGATCGCGAAGATCACGCCGACGAGAATGAAAAAGAATTCGCCGATCACGATATCGGGGGTCATGCCTTCACGCTCCCTTCAGTGCCAGCCGATGCAGTGCCGGAGGTCGATTCGGTGCGAAGGCGGCGGTCGAGAAGGAAGTTGCGCACGACGCCGAAGATCATGGTCGCAATCGCGACGGGAATCGACCACAGTGCCACCGAGAGCGGGGTGACCTGGGTGTAGCCCTGCTCCGCCATTGTCGACACGATGAGCAGAACGCCCGGTGCACCGAGGAACAGGTTCTGCGCGAAGAAGTTGCCGAAGTTATCGGCAGCGGCGGAGGCGCCCTTAATCGAGTCGCGCTGCTTCTCGGTGATCGAGCCGAACTTCGCCTCAGCAGCGCCCTCAGCCATCGGTGAAATGAGCGGGCGCACGAACTGCGGGTGGCCGCCAAGTTGAACCGAGAATGCGATCGCAACTGCGCGAATCAGCTGGTAGAGCGAAAGGACAGTGCCGGTCGTCGCATTCTTGACGGATCCGATGAGGTCCACGGCTTTTTGCTTGAGGCCGTAGCGCTCACAGATGCCGACGACGGGCAGGGTCAGGATAAACAACGTGGCAACGCGTTGATCGGTGAACGACTGGCCGAGAAGGGTCAGCAGTTCCAGTGGGCTCAGCCCAGCCACGAGGCCAGTAACCAGACCGGCTACGACCACGACGGCAAGCGTGTCTCGTTTGAGCACGAAGCCCACCACGATAATCACGATGCCGATGAGCTTCAGGTACTCCATGAGTAGCCTTTCTCATAACGGTAAGTAAGTGTGCGCAGTCACTCTAGTCGTTACAAAACGGTGACGTCGAGTCGTGCACAGGCGTGAGACGCCTCTTCGCGTGCGCTATTCCTGCGAAGCGTCTTCGTCGGGCACATCCTGCTGGCGCTCGAGTGCGCGGTCGAGCCGTTCGCGTGCTCCATCGAGCCACTGCTCGCATCGCTGAGCGAGAAGCTCGCTGCGCTCCCACAGCGCGATCGATTCCTCGAGCCCGCTCTGGTTGCGCTCGAGGGTCTGCACGATTGAGAACAGCTGGTCGCGGGCCTCCTCGTAGCCGAGCTCCCGAATATCCTCGGGAAGTTGTTGTGTCTCGTCTTTCGCGTTCTCGTTGTCCATAGCTTTTCCCTTCAGCTTCTGTTATTCCTCGCCGAGCGACGTTGCGCTTACGCGGCCACCCGCGAGCCTGATGGAGAGGCGAGCGCCCTCCGGCGCTTCGCTCGGATGGGTGAGCGCTGAGCCATCTGTGCCTTGCACGACCGCGTAGCCGCGTTCAAGGGTGTGAAGTGGTGAGAGTGCCCGGGCCTGATCGGCGAGTGCTTTCACGCGCTCGCGGGCGCGCTCGAGAGCAATCGTGACCGATGCGCGAGCCGAGGCAATAGCCCCATCGATCACTTCGGCGTGGCTTTCGATCATCGTGTGAGGCTCGGCGAAGGCCGGCCGCGCTCGAACCGCAGCGAGAGCTTCTTTCTCCCTATCGATTCGTGAAGTAAGCGCGGAGTAAGCGCGCCTGCGGGCCTCATCCAATTGCGTCCGTTCAACGACAATGTCGGGGACGACGGTCTTTGCCGCGTCAGTCGGGGTCGATGCGCGATAGTCCGCGACGAGGTCAAGCAGGGGCGTATCGACCTCGTGTCCAATGGCCGACACGATCGGTGTGCGAGCCGCTGCGGCGAGCCTTACGAGGGATTCATCCGAGAACGGCAGCAGGTCCTCGAGGGAGCCGCCGCCGCGGGAAATGATGATGACGTCGACGTCCCCGCGCGCATCAAGCTCACGCAGTGCTTCACTCACTTCCGCTACCGCCTTCACGCCCTGAACTGCCACTTCACGCGTGGCAAAGCGCACTGCTGGCCACCGCTTTTCGGCGTTCACGATCACGTCGCGCTCCGCCGCGGATTTACGGCCGCAAATGAGCCCGATTGTTCGTGGAAGGAACGGCAGTGGGCGTTTGCGATCAGCGTTGAACAGGCCTTCGTTGAAGAGCGTGCGCTTGAGTCGTTCGAGGCGCTGAAGAAGATCGCCAATTCCTACGGCTCGGATGTCGTAGGCATCGAGTTGGAGGCTCCCGCGCCGGCTCCAAAAAGTGGGCTTACACTGCACCACGACCTCGCTGCCTTGCTGCGGCTCGAGGTCAAGCTTGGCGAATGCGCTCGCGCGCATCGACACTGAAAAACTCGCATCGTCCTTCGTATCGCGCAACGTCATGAACACGAGAGCGCCTTTGCCTCGGCTCACCTGCACGAGCTCGCCGCGCACCCATACGACGCTCATGCGGTTCACGTAATCGCGTACCTTGCGGCTCAAGAGCGCTACAGGCCACGGGCGTTCCGCAGTCGTTTCCGCTGCCGTTGCGGGTAGCGCCGGGACGTTCTCTCCCTCCGGTGCGTACATGCGGCTGTGGTTCACGCCTCGCTTGTCCATATCTCTACTGTGCCAGAACTGCGGCAGTTCCCGTGGGCTCCGCCCGTTAGTGTGGACAATCCACCGGCAAAGAAAGGCCGACGCCACCCTGTTTCGGGTAGCGCCGGCCCTTTGGATAGACCGCTCGCTTAAGCGGGGCTCATGCTACTCAGCGCGAGAAGCGGCGCGAGCGGAGAATCGCGATACCGCCCGCAACGAGCGCGAAGCCTGCCGTGAGAATTCCCGCTACCTCAGCGCCCGTGCGCGGGAGCCCATGCGAGGGCTTCGCTGGCCTGGCGGCGGAGGAAGCGTCGGACCCGTGCGAGCCCTTGCCCGGATGCCCCGTGCCAGAACCAGCGCCGCCTGTGCTGCCGGTGTTGCCGTTTTCAGGCTCGCCGCCCTTGCCGGGCTTGCCGCCCTCACCGGGCTTGACCGTGCCGTCCGGGTCGACTGTCGTGCCGCCATCCTGGCCGCACTCGGTCTTCGTCACAGAGGCGTTGCGCACCTCGCTGTAGTGCTTCGCGCCGTACGGGTCGGTCGTGAGCGTGTACCACGAGAACTCGCCGTCGGGCAGATTGCTCGCGGGGACACTCACGGTGTCGCCGGAGGCGACGCCGTCCTTGTGACCGAATTCCTTGGTCGTGAGCACATCGATGCGTGCATCGTTCGTCGTGAGGTTCTTATCCTCGGGCTTGATTCCGAGCGTGCTGTAGGGCACCTCGAAGTGTTGGACGTTGCCCTCTTCCTCTTCAAACATCGGGTCGTCGGAGTCGTAGTCCTTGAGCGACGGTGAGTAGGTGCGGATGATCATGCGACCGTTCTTGTTATCGAAGTGCATGAGGCGGAGGTAGCCGAGGCCGCCCTCGGGAAGGCCCTGGTAGTCGAACAGCATCTGGGTCACGATGCGATCCGGGGTGCCGTCGCCGTTGTCATCGAACTTGTCGTAGCGTGTGTGAGCGTCGTGGTAGTGGCCGCTCATGACCGCGCGCACGTTCGGGTTGGTCGCGATGACTTCGTCGTAGATTCGCTGCGGGATCGGGCCAAGGCCACCGGTGGTGAGCATGTACTCGTGCAGCTCAATGAAAGCGATGCGCTCGGGGTACTGGGCGAGCACCTCGTTCATCCACTCGATCTCCTCATCGCCCGGGCCCCAACCCATGTACAGGATGATGTAGTCCTGGCCTCCGGCGCTGATGAGGTCGTAGTGGCCGCGGTTGTCCTTGTAGCTACCGCCGTACCAAGGGTTGTTCTCATAGCGCTTCTCGCCGAAGTACTTGCTGTACTTCGAGTAGTCGCCCGCCTGGTGATAGACGTCGTGATTGCCCGCGAGCACGCCGTAGGGGAGTTTCGCGTCGTCGAGCTTCTTGTAGGTCTCGTCGGCGCGGACCCAGCCCTCGTCATTCGGGAACTTATCGACGATGTCACCCGTGTGGAAGAGGTACTGGAGGTTCATTTTCTCGCGCACGCGCAGCAGATAGTCGTGAATTGCGAGCTGATGCTTGTAGATCTTCGGATCATCGTTGTAGTACTGGGTGTCGGTCTCCCACGCGAACGTGTAGTCGTAGTCCGAACGCGGGGTGTCGTCGGCGTGTTCGCCAACCTCTTCACCCGAGCGATCCGAGAGGTCCGCACCGGCGTATCCAACACCCTGCTGGACGAGAGCCTTGATCTCGCCATCCACATTGTGGTTCTTGAGCGGGACGATCGCTTCGAGCTTTGCCTCGCCAGACTTGCTATCCGTGAGGACCGACTGGACTTCTTCCCAGCCGTTCTTCTCGGTGTTCCACACGAGCAGGCGCACGCGCTGTCCCTTGTTGGAGGCACCGGTCCAGCTCACGCGAATCTCCGAGTCTTCGCCTGCGCCCTCGGGCACGGCGGTCGAGAACTCGTGGAAGGGAAGTGCCTCACCCGCAGTCGTCGTCTCGCCGGCCTTGATTGCATCGCCCTTGCGGTCTGCTTGATCGGCGTCGTGGACGCTTCCCGCGCTGCCCGCGAGCGTGCCTTCGCTCAGCGAGGTCGTGTAGCCCTCGCGGAACGACACCGTGAGGTTGTCCTTGCTCGGGTCAGTCGCGGTCGCCGAGAGCGAATCGTCCACGCACACGTTCAGGCCCGCGCCATCCGCCGTATCAAGGGTGGCCGACGGTTGCTCGACGGGCGTCGTGAACGTGATCGTCTTTTTCGACTCGTTACCGAGCTTGTCCGTCGAGACGATCGTCAGCGTGTGCGTGCCCGCCGCGAGGGTAAGCGAGGAGAACTTCGTGCCTGATGCGACCTTCTCGCCGTCAAAGGTCGCAGACGTGCTCGCGACGCCGGAACCGGCATCGGTCGCCTCGAAGTCCACGGTGAACTCGCCGCGCTGCTCGGAGCCATCCTCAATCGAGGACGTGATCGTCGGGGCGGTGTTGTCGACGATAACGGTCGTCTCAACAGTGTCGCCGGCAGCATTCTTACCGAGAACCTTGTGTTCGCCGTCAGCGACCTTGGTGGTGTCCCACTGGTAGGCGTTCGCGGTGAACGCATCGCTCGGGATCGAGAACCGCGCGTTGAGAATCTCGACCTTCCCCTTCGAATCGCCCATGTTAATGATCTGGGTGGGATCGCTGACCGGGACCGTTGTGCCTTCCGCGCCCGGGTAGTCGGCCGCGCGCAGGGTGCGCCCGTCCGGAAGGATGAGGCGTGCGTTGCGGGCGTTGAAGTCGTCGTTGTTTTCGTTCGGGTCGATACCGGGCTTTGCCTTGGTGCCCGCCGCGACGTCCACCTGAAGCTCTTCGCCTTTCGTGACGTACTTAAGCGGGACATCGGCGGTCACGGTTTCCCAGTTCTCGTAGAAACCCTTGTCGAAGATCGTGAGGATCTCGTCCTTGACGAGCACGCCGTTGCGGAAGAACGCATCGGTCTGCGTCGCGTCGATGGCGAAGACTGGCTCTTTCTCGAGCGAGGGGATATCCGCGTTGACCTCGATCCCGTCAACGGCAAGCGTGCGAGTGTCGTTTTCGTTGTCGCTCGAAACCGAGAGGCGGGTCGTGCCGCTCACGTACTGCTTCTCGGAGACGTTGAGGCGGACCGGGCCTTGCTCCGTTCCTTCGACCGCAACGCGAGTCAGCGGAATAGTGGCGATGTTGGTGCCGTCGGAGGCCTCCACCGAGTACTCGAAGTACTTCTTCCCCGTGAGGTCTGCCTGGGGAATCGTGAGGGTGAACGTGCCATCCTCGTTCGCGAGGAGGTCCTTCACCATCGGTTTGTCGTCGGTGTTCGACTGGAGCGAGACGGTGAGGCGGCGAACCTGGACGTTGTCGGTCGCCTTGATCGTGATCTGGGCGTCCTTCGTCGGGTCGAGGGACTTTGCGGTCTGATCCACCAGGGCTGGCTTTTCGGTGTCCTCGTTGAGCTTGACGAGTTTCGAGGGAACCTTCGCGGGAGCCGCCTGTCCAGGCGTCGCTTTCGAGACCTCTCCGATCTCGCTCACCTGGAAGTTCTCGGGATTGACCGCGTAGTGAATGCCCTGATCCGCCTGGGTGTCATCGCGACCGTCCTCGTTGTAGAAGACACGGCTTACGGTCTGGCCCGTGCGGGTCTGAATCTCCATGCCGCGAAGCGAGCCGTTGGCCATGCCCCCCACGTGGGACTCGACAATGGTGAGGCTGTTCGGATCAACACCGTAGTTCTTGGCGAAGTCGTCGACGGTCTTATCGTCGTTGTGGCCGTTCTTGATCCACACGATGACCGTACCGCCGGGCTCGACGACCTTATCGGCGGGTTCCATGGGCCACACGGCCTGGTTGCCCATCTTGCGGCCCGCACCGGGGTATTGATAGGCGACCTGGTAGTCAGCAAGGCTGATCGGCTTGGTGGTCGGGTTGTAGATTTCAATGAATTCGTAGCCGTCGCCCTCACCGGTGTTGGTGGAATCGGGAACGAGCTCGGTAATGAGGAGCTGGCCAACAGTCGTGTCGGCCGCCGGGCCGGGGATGTTTTCTTCCGGTTCGGGCTGCGCCGGTTCTTCGGGCTGAGAATCGGCCTTGCGATCCTCAAGTTGCGCCGGGTCAACTTTGCCTGCGGTGGGAGCGGCCGGGCCTTCGAGAACTTCGAGGCTCTTCACGCTCGAATCGGCAGGGGTACGGAACTGTGCGGACTTGTCCTCAGCGACCGAGCCTTTCGGGTAGAACGAGCGCGAGACTTCTTTGCTGTTCGAGTCGAGAACGCGAATGCCGCGGTTGCCGCCGTTCGCCATACCCCCCTGGCCGGTGATGCGCTCGACGCGGGCGGAAGCGTCCATTCCCCACTGAGTGCGGAATTCTTCGACGGTGTGAGCGCTCGAATCGACCTTGCCGTCATCGCTCGTGTAGCTCAGCCACAGGGTCACGCTTTCTCCGGCGGCCAGTTCGATCGGCTTCTCAGGTGCGAGGGCGACGTCCTTTGCGGTGCTATCGCTGTCTTCATAGATATAGGCGAGCGAGTAGCCGCCCTCACCGATCGTGAGGGGTTTGTCGGTCGTGTTGGTGACCTCGAAATACTCGTAGTGGTCCGAGCCCGCATTGTTCGGGGCAATTTCAGTGACGACGAGCGGCCAGGTGCTCGCGGGGGCTGCTTCGGCAGCGGTGAGGGTTGAAGGAGCAATACCGGCGGGAACGATCGCGGGGCTCGCGACAAGAGTCAAGCCGAGCGCCGCTGCGGCGAGGGATTTGGAGTAAATGGCGGGGGTGCGGCGCGTGCCGCGCGACTGAGGAGTCATACCCTTCACTTTCGCTAAGTGCCTGTTGGGAATTTGCGGGGAAACGCCCTCCAAATTGCTCCGGAACATTAACAAATCAGTAAAGCAACGGTTGTTATTTGCTGTACTCGCCATGTACGAGTGGAAATCAGGCATTCAGGTTTTGTGGATTGACCTCGCGTGCGAGCTGGGTCACTGGTTCGATTCCTTCGAGGGCGCCACCGACGAGGTGAAGCTCCTCCATCGAGCGCGCCGCTGGTACTACTCGCGCCTCGTATGAGCCCACCGCGTTGTTGAACGCGCGCACCGACGAATCGAGCGAACGGCCGAGTTTTGCAAGGTGGCCGCCGAGAGTGCCGAGCCTCTTGTGCACCTCTCGACCTGCTTCGAGCACGCGGAGGGCGTCCTGGTTCAGTGCGTCCGTGCGCCATGTGTGGGCGACGGTGCGAAGAAGTGCCATGAGGGTGGCGGGGGAGGCGATCACAACATCGAGCGTGAAGGCGCCATCGAGCAGCCCTGGATCTGCCTCGAGCGCTCCAGCGAGAAGACCGTCGCTCGGCACAAACAGGACCACGAATTCGGGGGAGTCGCCGAGCGAGGCCCAGTACGACTTCGAGCTGAGGTGCGTGACGTGCGAGCGCAATGCTCGCGCGTGTTCCGCGAGGTATTTCGCGCGTTCGTTCTTCTCCGTGGCCTGGGCAGCACGCAGGTACGCATCCATGGGAGCCTTCGCGTCCACCACGATTGTGCGCCCGTGGCTCAAATGAACGACGAGATCGGGGCGTTGGTTCTTCTCTCCGCTCACGTTTTTCCCGCTGAGCTGTTCGGTGAAGTCCGTGTGCTCGAGCATGCCCGCGGCCTCGACGATGCGCCGCAGCTGCACCTCTCCCCACTGGCCCCGGCTCGTGGGAGCCTTGAGTGCCGCCACCAGGGCGCTCGTGCCTGCTCCAAGATCGCGCGTGCGCTCCGAGAGGTTTTTCAACTGTGAGGTGAGGTCACCGTCGGCCTTTTGCCGGGCCGCCTCCGTGCGCGCAACCGAGCGCTCCAAACTCGTGAGGGTTTCCGAAATGGGGGAGAGCGTGCGGGCAAGCTGCTCCGAGCGTGCCGCATCGACTGCTTCGCGCCGAGCCGAATCGCGATCGAAGCGCTCCGAAGCGAGCTGCAAGAGCTGCGTGCTCGAAGCATTCACCGCGCGTGCCGCGAGTGCTTCGACATCGGCGCCGTTCGCCTCCGCCCGCGCTTCCGCTGAGCGCACCTGCTCGCGCATGAGCGCCCACCCGAGAAACGCGCCGATGACGCCCCCGATGAGGAGTGGCAAGAGGACAGTCACAAGAGTCGAAAAGTTCATACTCCTACCTCACCACGGGGGTGAGACATTTAAAGTGCGGCACGCCCTGAGGAAGGCAAGCGTCGGGCCCTGCCCCTAGAATGAAGGGCGTGGCTTTGACAATTGGAATCGTTGGCCTGCCCAACGTTGGTAAATCGACCCTGTTCAACGCGCTCACCCGTGCGGAGGTGCTCGCGGCAAACTACCCGTTCGCGACGATCGACCCGAACGTCGGCGTGGTGCCGCTTCCCGATTCGCGACTCGGGCGCCTCGCCGAAATCTTTGGCAGCGAAAAGATCCTCCCCGCGACCGTGAGCTTCGTGGACATCGCCGGCATCGTGAAGGGTGCGAGCGAAGGTGAAGGCCTCGGCAACAAGTTCCTCGCGAACATTCGTGAGGCTGATGCGATCTGCCAGGTCACGCGCGCCTTCAGCGATCCCGACGTCACGCGCGTTCCCGGCTCTGAGACTCCCGCGGGTGACATGGAGACGATTTCGACCGAGCTCATCCTTGCTGACCTCCAGACGATCGATAACGCCCTTCCGCGCCTCGAGAAAGACACGAAGCGCAAGGTCATCGATGCCGCGATCCTTCCCGAGGCGCTCAAGGCCAAAGAGCTCCTCGAATCCGGGAGCACTCTCTTCCAGGGTGCCGACGGCGCCGGAATCGACGTGTCGCTCCTCAAAGACCTGCAACTCATGACCGCCAAGCCGTTCATTTACGTGTTCAACACCGATGAAGAGGGGCTCGCGGACACCGCGATGCAGGAGGAACTGCGCAGGGCCGTCGCGCCTGCCGAAGCGATCTTCCTCGACGCGAAGTTCGAGAGCGAGCTCATCGAGCTCGAGCCGGAAGAGGCCGCGGAGATGCTCGCGTCGACCGGGCAGGAAGAATCGGGCCTCGATCAGCTCGCACGCGCCGGCTACGAGACCCTCAACCTCCAGTCGTACCTCACGGCCGGCCCCAAAGAATCACGCGCATGGACGATCCGCAAGGGGTGGACGGCGCCCCAGGCAGCAGGCGTGATTCACACCGACTTCGAGCGCGGCTTCATCAAAGCCGAAATCGTTTCCTTCGACGAGCTCGACGATGCCGGTTCCATGCAAGAGGCGAAGGCCCGCGGTAAGGTGCGCATGGAGGGCAAGGACTACGTTATGCAAGACGGAGACGTGGTCGAATTTCGATCAGGACTAACGTCTGGCGGTAGAAGGTGAGCCGCCCAGTTGTCCAGAGCGATGCGCCGCATGGCGGGTTTGCGATTGTCCCGCCCGGCAAAGTGCTCGACTTCATCGACGGCGCCACGTTGAGGCAGGACACGCCCGAGGAGTATGTCCGTCAGGAGATCCTCAAGTCGCTCGTGCGCGAGTACGGGTACGACAAACGCGACATTCGGGTCGAATTCCCGATCAAGTTCGGTAGTCGACGGGTCCGCGTCGACATCGTGGTGTTCCCGCCCGACCTTCGGGCGTCAGAGCAGACCCAATCAACTGCCTGGCTCATCATTGAGTGCAAGAGCGCCAAGGTCCGTCCCTCAATGAAGAAGGACGGTGTCGAACAGATGCTCAGCTACATGGCCGCATGTCCGAACGTCGAAGTCGGCATGTGGACCAACGGTGAGGATATGGCGAGCTACGCCTTTGAAACGGGGACGTCTGGCCAGCGGGTCTCCGTTGAGATCCCTGACATTCCCCACTGTGGTGACAGTGCTGAGGCGGGCACGCCGCGTTTCGACCAACTGCGCCCGGCTGCATCGGACTCTTTGCTGTTTGCTTTCCGGAGGGCTCACAGCTATATCGCTGGTAATCAGGGGATGCAAAAGCCGGAGGCGTTCTGGGAGCTGCTGAAGCTCATATTTTGCAAGATCCAGGATGAACGTGATTCCAGCTCGCCGCAGTTTTACGCAACACCTAAGGAACGTCAGAACATGACTGGCCTGATGCGGTGCTCCTCGCGGATCGGGAAGCTATTCGAGAACGTCAAGACTCAGTACCCTCAGATTTTCAAACCAGTCGAGCAAATCGAACTCGACCCTAAGGTTCTGGCATACATTGTCACGCAGCTTCGGATGTTCTCGTTGCTTGACTCCGATGTGGACGTCAAGGGTAAGGCGTATGAAGAGGTCGTAGGTTCGAACCTTCGCGGGGACCGAGGAGAGTTCTTCACCCCCCGCAACGTCTGCAACATGATGGTCGAGATGCTGGACCCCAGTGACAAAGACCTCATACTTGAAACTTTCATGCCACAACGGATACAAACGCGCGCCAACTACGATTTAGCCGCTTGATTGGTTCACGCCGAAGGAATTGACTAATGGAATTGAATCAAACTACCCGTCAGAGGCTTGAAAGCTTCATTACCGAGACTCCCCCACGCCTCCTTCACACTGCCGGACTGGCTTGCTTCTTCTTGACCGCAGCTCCCAGTACGTCTGGCGCGGTCTGCGTACCTGCCGCGTCTGCCATGCTCACGGCGTTGACTAGGTTCGAGATACCGGCAATCGCGGTTCCAGCTGTCGTACGCGTCTCTTGGTCCCGCTTCGAGAGAGGAAACAGATGCCCAACGCTTGACAGCGCGGGAAACACTAATGGACACGTTGTAGTTATCACCGAGGAGGACGACTTTATTGACGCCTCGGTTCTGCAGTTCGACGATGTTGTCGAGCGTCGCGACCCGTCTGGCTTGATGCCACTCGTTGGGAACCAGTGCGGACTGTGGAAGTCGCTGACTTCGCCAGCCTCGGCAGTTGGTGAGCCCCTGAATACCGCAGAGTTCCTACTTGCACCCTCAGGGGATCATATTTGCTACGCCCTCTACCATCCAGCACCAGCCGCGGATATTGTTCAACGCTACAGAGAGCTCAATAGTAGCAACAATTTGCTGGCGTGGGAGGAGAGTATGGCTGATTTGTATGCCTGGATAGCTGCTAATAAACTCCCACAGCTTCAACTTCCAAACGCTTCCGTCAACAGCGGGCTGCAGCAGGCAATGGATCTCTGGAGAGGGCAGCCGCAGCCCAACTGGAATAGCTGATGAGCTGGTCAGTCCTTGGCGATGTCTTGTTGGCTTCCGTCACGGAAGATGAACGTCACTGTGCCATGCTGGCTGACGGTGGCGTGGTCGAGGAGAGTCACGCACAGGTAGGGACTGAAGGTTAGATTGTTGATCTCGAGGTCGGTAGTTTCTTGCCGGTAGTAGCGGTAAGCGGCGAGGCGATTCTGTTTGCTCTGGATCTGGGCGTATACCTCGGCATGTCGCGCGAGGAGTGCTTGGTGCTGCTGGTGGACTGCGTTGAACTTCTGCTCATAGGCGTGTTGGTCTTGTGCGACGCGTGCGTTGTGGGCGATCAACGCTTGGATTTTCTTGGCCACCTCATCGATTTGGGCGACTAGACCTGCGGCTTGAACTTCCAGGTCGCTAGTATCGAGTACCTCTAATAACGCCTGGCTTGTGCTGTCATCGGCTGGCTTATCGAAGCGCAGTTGGATGGCGTCGAGGAACAGGTCTTTGAGGCGCTGATCGTCGATGTGCCCGGTGGCGCATTTTTCCTGGCCTGAGTATTTGTGGCCGCACCGCCAGATGACCTTTTCGTACTTACTGCCCGCGTGCCAGGTTTTCGATCCGAAGAAGTGTCCGCATTGGCCGCAGATGAGGGTGGATGAGAAGGGGCGGGTGCGGTGCTGTGTTCGCTGATCTCTAGCGCCTTTAGCGATTTCGGCTTGGACAAAGTCCCACACGGCGGGGCTGATGATGGCCTCGTGGTTTCCGGTGACGTAGTACTGGGGTACTTCGCCCTCGTTGATGACTTGCTTCTTAGTGAGGAAGTCTGCGGTGTAGCTCTTTTGCAGGAGTGCGTCTCCTTTGTATTTCTCGTTGGTGAGAATGGAGCGCACGGACTGGTAATGCCAGGTTTTATTCCCTGCTGCCGTGTAGGTTGCTGGCTCGTCTGTCAGGGTGTGCGCGATATGCCTGATGGAGTGGCCCTCCAGGTACATGCCGTAGATACGGCGCACCAGTTTTGCCTGCTCAGGGTTGACGACGAGGTTGCCGTCTTCACCCTTGTCGTATCCGAGGAAGCGGGAGTATGGGACGGTGACTTTGCCGTCGGCGAAGCGTTTGCGGTGTCCCCAGGTGACGTTTTCTGAGATGGAGCGGGCTTCTTCTTGGGCGAGGGAACTCATGATGGTGATGAGGAGCTCGCCTTTGGCGTCGAAGGTCCAGATGCCTTCTTTTTCGAAGAAGACCTCCACGCCTTTGTCTTTGAGGGTTCGAACGGTGGTGAGCGAGTCGACGGTGTTGCGGGCGAACCGGGACACACTCTTGGTGATGATCAGGTCGATCTTGCCGTCGAGCGCGTCGGTGACCATCTGCTGAAATCCAGCGCGGTGTTTGGTTGAGGTGCCTGTGATGCCTTCGTCGGTGTAGACCTTCACGAACTGCCAGCCCGCGTGATCGCTAATGTAGCGGGTGTAGTAGTCGACCTGGGCTTCGTAGGACGTCACCTGATCGTCGTGGTTGGTGGACACGCGGGCATACCCGGCGACCCTGCGCAGAGTCGTTTGTCCAAGTGGAGCACCAGTGTGGAGCGCTCGGGTGGCGGGGATTGCTGTGACGGTGCGGGCCATTTAGCGTTCGCCTCGCTCGGCGCGCAGGCGCTCAGCCTCTGCCTTGGCCACGGCCCGGTACTTCGCCAATGCTTCTGGTGGTGTTGGTGCTTGCCGTGGGTTGTTCAACCCGAGCCTTTTGGCTTCGGCCCAGCGGGCACGCAAGAGTTCACCCCAGGCGGCTTTTCTTGCTGGGGTTCACGAGCTCTTCTTCAGGTTTGGTCGCCACGTGTGCGAGCTGCTGGTGCCATCGGTGTAATGAAACGTGTAGTGGTCTTTTCCCTGCACGTCGATGTGGTCGATACGCTCGTTGAACACCTCTTGGTCGAAGGTCTCGATGTCAAGGACTTGGGCGATGAAGCCTTTGAGTGCCGTGTCAGAGATCTCGCAGGTGTCGCATCCGGTTTTGCGGCCTTTCTTGCGTTCGGTGCAGATCCAGTGCTCGGTGGAGATCGAGTTTTGGGTTTTCGGATTGCGTATGTTGCGCACGAACGAGCAGTTGCAGGACACGCATTTGATCTTCGCCGTCAACGCCACAGTTTCGATGGACCAGTTCGCCCGGGCCCCGAGTTCACGGCGGCGTGTGATCTCGGTTTGTACAGCGGTGAAGGTGTCGCGGTCGATGATCGCGGGGATCGCGTTTTCCACCAGGTATTGCGGCAACTGGCCGGTGTTGCGCACTGCTCGTCCAGGCCTGCCCTCCGGAGTGGACCATCGCCCTAACAAGAGGTCGCCGGTGTAGTGCGGGTTCTTCAGGATGTGACGGACCCATTCCCCGGGCAACTTGTTATCAGCCTGGTGCGGAACCCTACCGTCAGCGATGAGCTGTGCGGCCATCTTTTCGCACGAGGTCTTCTTCATGTACTGGGCGAAGATCCAACGCACCACTTCACGTTTTGGCTGATTTGCTCCGATTCTGCCTGCGCGAAAGACGCCAGCAGGGTGAGCATGAGTTCACCGCCAGCGCTGGTTGAGGAGATGTTCTCTTTATCGAATCGCACCTCCACCTCGAGGTCTTTCAGCTCGCGAACGGTTTCGAGCAGGTCGACGGTGTTGCGAGCGAATCGCGAGATCGACTTGGTGAGGATCAGGTCGATCGCTCCTTTCCGGGCAAGGGCCAGCATTTCTTGGAACTGGGGTCGATGCGTGGGCTGCGTCTCTGCGCAGGCTCAACGTCTAGCTCAAGGGACTTGACCCCAGTCGGGAGTTAGGTTAGGCTAACCTAAGTGAAAGGAGGTTTGCTGTGACAGACCGATCCGGTACAGTTCGACGCTCAGCTCGCGGGGGATTAACCGACTCAATTCTAGGTACCCGAAATCTCATGATGGTGGCCTCCCTGTCGGTGGTCGGCCTCATCATCCTCATCCCACTGAGCTACATCGCGCCGGCGGGTGCGGCTTCGCAGAGCGCAGTCTGGCTCGGGGTGTCCCTTCTCGGACTTTGGGTCATTCCCTACCTCCTTCCTCTGGCCGTTGTGCGAAGGCCGGGCGCTTCGCTGCTGGCCGCGCTGATCATCGGAGTTGTGAGCGTATTTACTACTCCCACTGGGCCTGCCGCGATTGTCGGTAACGTCATTGGCGGGCTCCTGGTTGAGTTTCCCATGGCGTTGATGCTGTACCGGAAGTGGACGTGGTGGGCGTATCTGATCTCCGCCGCATTCTTCGGGGCATTTAACAGCCTGTTGTACCTCACGCTGCTCAAGCACGCGGTGGGAATCTCGGTATCGGGACTGATCGTGCTGGTGGGAGTCACGTCGTCCGTCATTGGCGGTTTGGCCGTCGTCGGACTAACCCGTTTGCTCAACAATGCAGGCGTAGGCGTAGGCGTAGACCATCGTGAGTGAAAGGCTGGCCTCCACTTTGAGCAGCGAGCAACGGTCTGTGAGCGAGTCCGCGCGGGCGCTCCTGGCGGTTGAGGATCTTTCCGTTCACTACTTGGGTCAGGACCGGTGGGTGCTGCAACGTCCAAGCCTGGTCCACCTGAGCGGTCAGGTAACGGCCGTCATTGGGCCCTCTGGATGCGGTAAAACTACCTTCGTCCGAGCCGTGTGCGGCCTTGTGCCCCACTGTCTGCCGTCCGAATACTCCGGCAGCGTTCAAATTGCCGGCGCCGAAATCGCCGACGCCACGGTCCAGTTGATCGCTACCAATGTCGCCTACGTGGGACAAAATCCGGATGCCGCAGTCATTACCCGTACGGTGTATGACGATGTCGCGTTTGCGCTGCAGAACCTCTGCCTGCCTGTTCCTGAGATTGATCGACGGGTACGCGAGGCATTGGCTGCGGTTGGTCTGGAGACCAAGCTGTGGGAGAGCCCATGGAGATTATCGGGCGGCCAACGCCAGCGCCTAGCGATCGCGGTAGCACTGGCTATGCAGCCCCGCTTACTTGTCCTCGATGAGCCAACATCGACTATTGACACGCAAGGCACGGACGAGTTTTACAGCGTCATCCAACAGCTGGTTAGCGATGGCGTGGGCATCGTGGTGATCGACCATGACCTCGACCCGGTCCTACCCCTGTGCGATCACGTCATAGCGCTCAACGCGCAGGGCGCGGTGATCGCGCAGGGAACTCCACATGAGGTTTTTCTCAGCCATACCGCGGAACTTGAGGCGTGCGGAGTGTGGCTGCCCCGTGCGTTACGCGACGAATCCCCGCACCACGCCTTGACCTGCGAGCAGGCGGGCATTCGAGTTCCCCGCATCACGGATATCTGTGGTGATTCGGTGCAATATCAGCGGCGCACCGAAGCAGGATGGGAAACCATCGATGCGATTGACACGCTCGACGGTGGAGGCAGCGCCACGGTAGAGCTGGCAGATTTCTGTGTTCCCGGACGTTCCCCAGCTATCTCTATGCGGCTACGGGGTGGCGAGTTTATCGCGCTTATAGGGCCGAATGGCGCAGGCAAAACATCCCTGCTCGCGGCGCTGGCGGGTCTCATACCATCAAAGGCACAACGCGCTACGGTCTGCGGAGAGGTTGTGCGGCGAGGGCGGCACCAGGTCGGCTACGTGTTTCAAAACCCGGAACATCAGATGGTTTGTTCCACCGTGGCTGGCGAAATCTCCACGGGGGATGTTTCCGCGTCTAAAGCCGAGGCTATTGTGGAGCAATTCCATCTCTCCCAGTATCGAGACCAACACCCGTTGACTCTCTCAGGCGGCCAGATTCGTAGACTATCGGTGGCTACGATGGTCGCCGAGAGCCGCGATGTGATTGTCCTTGACGAGCCCACGTACGGCCAGGACTGGGCGAATACCTGCGAACTCATGGCCTTCATCGACGAACTGCGCGCTGAGGGCAGAACCGTCATCATGGCCACCCACGACCTAGAACTTGCCCTATCACGCTGCAGCCACATCATCGCGCTACCTGCTGCCGTTAGCGAAACTCGTGAAAACGCCGCATCCGCAGCACCAGCGAACCCGCCTTCGCCGTCCGTGCCCCGTGGACTCTTCTCATCGTTCAATCCTGTGACGTTGCTATTGGCGCTAATCCCGGCGATGGTCATGGTGTTCGTATGCAAGGACCCGGCCGTCAATGTTGGAGTGCTCATCGCAGCGAGCCTGGCCATGGTAGCCGCGAGAGCGAGTCGCGCTCGAACGGTCATGTCACTGCTAGCACCCTGGGTCATCGCAGCTGTGCTACTGCCGGTGTTCCGCTACAACTACACCATTGAAGAGGTCAGCCCACTCTACAATCACGGTGGCGAGCTTGCGGCAGCGAGCGGTATCGGGGCACTGTTGTCCCTCATGCTGCTTTCAGGCATCAGCACTCATCCGGAAGCGCTGCTTCGCACGTTGACGACGACGTTCAAGCTTCCCTATCGGGTCACTGCGGCGGGAGCTGCGGCTGTCGCCTTCGTCACTCGTTTCCGGCAAGATTTCCAGCTGTTGCGCACAGCGCGGGCATTGCGGGGTATTGGGGCATCATGGGGGCCGTTAGCGCCCGCAATTCGATGGGTGGGTTCCCTCGTGCCGCTGGCGATCCTCGCCGTCCAGCACGGCGAACGGGTTGCCCTGTCGATGGATTCACGTGGCTTTGGCGCCTATCCGCGGCGCACGGAACTCCAACACACACCGTGGCAGGTGCGAGATTGGTGCCTGGTGGGCCTCCTTTGGGCCGTTACTGCGTTGCTGTGGTGGTGGCGCCAATGAACGTTTCGAAAGACTCGACTCGACAGGAGCCTGATGTGAGTATTTCCGTCGCCGCACTAATCCGCCCGGCCAAGGGCGCGATGGTCCTTTCCGCAGTCCTCACAGCCTTAGGCGCTATCGTCACGCTGGTGCCGTTCGTCGCCTTACACAACATGGCCGCGATCTGGCTTGACGGGCAGGTGCGCACCGGCTGGACCGGAAAGCCGTGGGTTTGGGCCGTGATAGCGGTGCTTTCGCTGTTCGTGGGCCAATTGCTCTACCTGTTTGGATTGGGTGTCACCCACGAGGCAGAAGCCAAGCTCCGACATCGGTTGCGCGGCAATGTGGTCCAAGCGCTGGGCAGTTTGCCCTTGGGTAGGGTCTCGCAGGTGCCGCATGGGGCCATCCGCAAGATGGTGTGTGACGATACCGCAGCTATCCATACTCTCGTTGCGCATGTTCCCGGTGATGTCACCAACGCCGTGGTCTCGATGGTCGTAGGCCTCGGGTATCTCGTGTGGGTCGATTGGCGACTGGCGCTCGCGCTCTTTGGAACGTGGGCCGTAGCGATCATGATCATCGTCAGCACGACCATGCGCGGCTATAGCGATATCACCGAGCGATTCGGACATGCCCAGACCGCACTGGCCGCAGCCACCGTCGAAATGCTTGAGGGCATTAAGGAGATCAAGAATTTCCAGGCCACCGATGCGACCCGAACGCGCTTTAACGCCGCCCGCCAGCAATTTTCTGCCATCTCCTTCGACTGGGTTCGTCGCTCCGGCAGAGCGATTAGTCTGCTCGGTTCGCTACTGCGTCCAGCCACGGTCTTCGTCACGGTCGCGTTACTGGCGGCGCTATTCGTCGCGCAGGATTGGAGCACGCTGTCGGCGACGCTGCCATTCTTCCTGATCGCTCCCGGTATCCCGGAGGGGTTCACGGTGCTAGTCGGTCTGATGCAGCATATCTATGAGTCGCAGCTGGCGGCTCGCACCACGGCAGAGCTGCTTTCCGAGAAACCCATGCCCGAAGGCAGCCGCACCCAAGAAGAGGGCCCAAACCCCGGCCAAGTTGAGGTCTGTGAGGTTTCCTTCTCCTACGAGCCTGACGTGCCCGTTGTGCACGGTGTCTCCTTTACGGCTGAGCCCGGAACGGTCACGGCTCTGGTGGGCCCGTCGGGCGGAGGGAAGTCCACACTGGCCCGGCTGATTGCGCGCTTTTACGACGTCAATGATGGCGTGGTACGCATCAGCGGTGTGGATGTGCGCGAGGCGAGTTTTTCGTGGCTACTTTCCCGCGTCGCGATCGTCCTACAGGACGTAACGTTGTCGAACGATTCGGTCCATACCAATATCGCGCTGTCGAAACCGTCGGCAACGCGCGCCGAGGTCGAGGCAGCAGCCCGTGCGGCATGCATCCACGATCGCATTATGCGTCTGCCCGAGGGGTATGACACCGTGCTTGGCGAGGTTGGTGGCTTCCTCTCGGGCGGTGAGCGGCAACGCATCACCCTGGCGCGAGCATACTTGCAGGATGCGCCGATCTTGATTCTCGACGAGGCCACCGCGCAAGCAGACCCCCAGTCGGAGCGTGCGATCCACGAAGCGCTCAGCACCTTGGCATCCGGGCGCACGGTGATCATCATCGCGCATCGACTCGCCACCATCCGAGACGCCGACCAGATCCTCGTGATTGAGGACGGCCACATCACTCAGCGTGGTAGGCACGAGGACTTGGTCGACCAAGCGGGGACCTATAGCGAGATGTGGCGGGCCCAAGAACTCCATTACATGGCCTAAGGAGAAACACGCTCATGTGGAACCTAATGATCAGGGTCGTCAACAGGGCCGAGTTGCGTACGTTGGTGGGCTGGTTCGCCTTCTCCGCTGTCCTACAAGGCATCACACTGGCGTTGATGATCCCCTTCCTTCGGGCATTATTCTCCCGCTCTGAAACCCTTGGCACCTGGCTCGTCGTCGTTGCCATCCTCGGCGCGATCACGGTGACGGTCGACACCTTCGCGATGTACCGCTCCTATCGGATCAGCGTCTATGAAGTATGCGATACCTTAATTGATCGCGTAGCAGATCATGTCTTGCAGCTGCCGCTTGGGTGGTTTAATGCCAAACGCGAAGCGGACGTGGCTAATGCGACATCCAAGGAGATCAACACCCTGTCGCATCTGGCATCAATGGTGATCCCGAACCTGTGCAACGCCTTCATCGTGCCGTTGGTGATGCTCGTTGCCACCGCATTCATTGAGTGGCCGTTAGCTGTGGTCATGGCAGTGTCGATCTTGCCGTTTATTCTCACGTGGCGGAAAATGTCGGCGGCAACAACCAGAGCCAATGACATGGAAGACCGTACCTCGGCCGCCGCAGCCGGCCGGTTGATTGAGTTCGCCAGGCTACAACCGGTGCTTCGAGCCACGGGTGCCGCGACGTCGTGGGACCCCGTACAAGAGACTCTGCAAGCCGACTCTGAGGCGACGTTGGCCGGGCTTCGGATCAAGGGCCGACCTGCCCAAGGATTCAACCTCATCGCTAACGTGACTTTCGCGGTGGTGCTCGCCTTGGGGCTGTCGTTCGTGACCGGAGCGCGTCTGGACCCGATTGCGTATCTGGTGATCGCGGCGGTCAGTGCGCGCATGCTGCTGCCGCTCACAAAAGCCGCGCTCTACGCATCTGAGGTCGATAACGCCGCAGTGGCGTTGCGCCAGATGGGAATAATCCTTGATGCCGCGCCACTTGCCGAACCTGATTCCGAGCAGGCACGGGAACCGCGTGGGACGTCGATTGATTTCCGAGGAGTGTCGTTTTCCTACGAGTCAGGCCGGCCTGTCCTAGACGATGTCTCGCTCACCGCCCCGCAGGGAGCAGTCACCGCACTAGTGGGGCCGTCAGGGGCCGGGAAGTCGACGATCTTGCGTCTCACCGCAAGGTTTTGGGATGTCGACGCCGGTAGCGTGACCATCGGCGGGGTGGACGTGCGCGAGATTCCAACCACGCGGATCATGGAGCTGACCTCGATGGTGTTCCAGGACACCTACCTGTTTGACACCACGATCCGGGAGAATCTGCGGATTGCCCGTCCCAATGCGACGGACGCCGAGTTGGAAGAAGCAGCTCGCAAGGCGAGACTTGATCGGGTGATTGAGGCGCTGCCTCACGGTTGGGATACCGAAGTGGGGCCTGCCGGGCAGAGCCTGTCTGGAGGTGAGCGCCAACGAGTGGCAATCGCTCGGGCATTCATCAAGGATGCTCCGATACTGCTGCTCGACGAGATTACCTCGGCGCTGGACGGCGAGAATGAATCGGCGATTAGCGACGTCATCAGTCAACTATCTGAGGGCCGCACTGTGATCGTGGTAGCGCACAGACTATCCACCATAGATAGCGCCGATCAGGTGGTCTTCCTCGAACCCTTAGCGGACGGTGCTATCGTCGCCGAAACCGGCACGCCTAAGGAATTGTCTAGTCGGCCCGGACGGTTCCACGATTTCGTGGCTGCCGCCGATGCGTCGTATCGTTGGCAGCTGAGACACACCTCAGATTAGCGGACGCGGTCCCGGTGTCAGGCGCCAAGCCCTAAACCCACAGCTCGAATCGGAGTACCTCGACACGTTTGGCACACGTGGTGCTGTCGCGAACATGGCGCTAGTGGGATCATGTGCGAACAGCATCTCGCTGATGAGCGAGGGCGCTACTAATCACCAAGGGAGTTGAGTCCCTCATAGTGGTGTAGCGGGGTGGTCGTGCTGGACAGCAGGGCGGTCACCGTGTGATCCTCGAGTTTCGTCCCCTACAACTCACTCGCGAAAGGCCACACGATGACCGCTACCCATATTGTCGACCCTGCCGGGCTGCTTGGCGAACTGCTTGCCGAGGCGTCACCTGTTGCAGACTGTGATCAACGAGTTGCTGTCTGCGGATGCTGATGCGGTTGCAGGTGCCGAGTACGGCCGCCCAGATCCTGACCGACGTGCCCAGCGCAACGGCTACCGCCACCGGCCTCTCGATACCCGTGTTGGGACCTTGGACATCGCGGTCCCGAAACTACGCCAGGGCACCTATTTCCCTGAGTGGCTGCTGGAGCGTCGCAAGCGCGCCGAGTCCGCATTGATCACTGTTGTTGCCGACTGCTATCTCGCTGGAGTCAGTACTCGCCGGATGGACAAGTTGGTCAAGACGTTGGGAATCAACCGGCTGTCGAAGTCCCAGGTCTCTCGCATGGCCGCCGAGTTGGACGAGCACGTCGCCGAGTTTCGACACCGTCCACTAGGCGATGCTGGGCCGTTCACGTTCGTGACCGCCGACGCGTTGACGATGAAAGTTCGCGAGGGAGGTCGTGTGGTCAACGCGGTCGTCATGCTCGCGACCGGGGTCAACGCCGACGGGCATCGCGAAGTCTTAGGGATGCGGATCGCCACGAGCGAGACCGGCCCGGCCTGGAACGAGTTTTTCGCCGATCTGGTCGCCCGAGGACTGTCCGGGGTCCGGCTGGTCACCTCCGACGCCCACCAAGGCCTCGTGGAAGCGATCGCGGCGAACCTGCCCGGTGCCGTCTGGCAGCGTTGCCGCACTCACTACGCCGCGAACCTGATGAGCATCACTCCCAAGAGCTTGTGGCCGGCGGTCAAGGCCATGCTCCACTCCGTCTATGACCAGCCTGACGCCGATGCTGTTCACGCCCAGTTCGACCGGCTGCTGGACTACACCGCCGAGAAACTCCCCGACGTCGCAGACCACCTCGATGCCGCCCGCGCTGACATTCTCGCGTTCACCAGCTTCCCGACCGAGGTCTGGCAGCAGATCTGGTCGAACAACCCCACCGAACGGCTGAACCGCGAGATCCGGCGCCGCACCGATGCGGTTGGGATCTTCCCAAACCGGGAAGCGATTGTCCGGCTCGTCGGCGCCGTCCTGGCCGAGCAAACCGATGAATGGGCAGAAGGCCGCCGCTACCTCGGCCTGGAAGTCCTCGCCAAGAGCCGCCTCAACCTGATCACCACACCCACAACCACGACCGATGCCGACATGCCCGCACTCGCAGGCTAAAACCCCAAACGAGAGGAAAACACCGTTACACCACTACAAGGGACTTGACCCCCAACTTGCTAAAAGCTTTGTAGTTGACTAGGAGTGCAGATGGTCGTCGGCCCACCTGCAAGAACGAATAGCAAGCGGTATCGTCTACAGGTAGAGGTGCTACCCGCATCATTTGTCGAGACCCCGCGTCTATTCTTGCGCGCGAGATCCCGACTGGTTCACCCCCTCTACGGACGCCAGCCGGGTAGTGACGTGCCAGATACTCAGCGGTACAGCAGGCTAATCTCCAAACGTCCGCGGCAGCCGGAAATCCCAGTTCATAGCCGGTATCGAAGCTGTTCGATGGCCCTGCTCCGCACTGGGGTCTTGTATCCAACGTGACCAGTTGTGCGAAACTTTCATTCCACGACGGATACAAACGCGCGCGAGCTACGATTTGGCCGCCTGACTGGTTCACTCCGCAATCCATGAGCAATTTGAGAGAATGCCATCCAACCGACGACTTAGGGGCAAGTAATGACTGGCGAAAATAGGCAGCTCGATGCAAAGGAAATAAGCGTCGGCAGGCTACTTAATGATGGAGACTACGAGTTTGTCATCCCTGAATACCAACGCCCTTATGCCTGGGGCGTCGAGGAAACCCTGCAGCTCCTTTCCGACTTGCTTGGCGCGCTGGAACGTGACACTGACGAGCCTTATTTCCTCGGTTCCGTCGTCTTGGTCAAAGACCCAAGCAACCCCCGCGCTGAGGTCATCGATGGGCAGCAACGACTGACTACCCTCACCCTTTTGCTTTCGCTTTTACGCGACCTGGCTACCGATGACGAATTGCGTAGAGACATCCACAAGCTCATTGAGGAACCGGCGGTTGGCTGGGAGGACAAGGCCGCTCGCCCCCGTTTGGCGCTACGTCCACGCGACAACCAGTTCTTCTTAGAGAACGTCCAACAGCAGGGCGGCACTCTCGGGTTGGTCGGGCTGAGCGACAACATCCCGGAGACGGACGCCCAGCGCGGTCTGCGCGACAACGCCAAGGCACTCTACGAGGAGTTGCAGAGCCTTACTTCCGACCTGCGCAAAGATCTGTTTCGCCTCATCGCACGACGAGCATTCTTGGTCATCGTCGCAACCCCTGACTTGAACAGTGCGTATCGTATCTTCTCGGTGATGAACGCTCGGGGACTGCCTTTGTCTCCCCAGGATATTTTCAAGTCCCAGATCATCGGTGCGATCCCTGAAGAACAGAAGCAGCATTACGCTGACCGGTGGGAACGTCTTGAGGAAGATTTGGGCCGTGATGAGTTCGGAGATCTGTTCCTTTATATTCGTGCGATTAAAGCACGCACCCGAAGTGTCAAGAGTTTGTTGCAGGAATTCCCTCAGCAGGTTCTCAACGTCTATCTGCCTGACAACGGAATCGGTTTCATGAAGGAAGTTCTCGAGCCGTATGCCAAAGCAAACATTCGTCTGAATGCTCAAGACTTCCAAGGAGATGTCCCACTTTGGGAGCAGATCAACAACTGGCTAAAGCGTTTAGCTCAACTCGACAATGATGACTGGCGTCCCCCGGCTTTGTGGGCGATCACCGAACACGGCGAAGACCCCGAATTCCTAGTCGCGTTCTTCAGCAAGCTCGAACGCCTCGCTGCCAGCATGCTTGTCCGCCGGGTCTACGCGACGCCACGACAGCAGCGTTACATGGAGCTACTCAAACAACTCGCTGATGGACATGGCCTGGATTCGCATAGCTTCGAACTCACCGAAATTGAACGGGCAGAGACGTTGGAACGCCTCGACGGTGACATCTACTTGGCTACGCGTGTTCACAAGTATGTGTTGCTACGGCTGGACTCCGTGTTGGCTGATGACCCAGGAGCTTCCTACGATCACAAGATCATCTCGGTCGAGCATGTTCTGCCCCAAACCATCGATCCCGATAGCCAGTGGGCCTCGAACTTCACGGAGGAAGAGGCAGCGACGTGGACGCATCGTCTTGGGAACCTATTGCTGCTCAACCGCCGGAAAAACTCCAGCGCCGGTAATTACGACTTCGACGTTAAGAAGGAGAGGTACTTCAAGTCGGGGAAAGGCGTGGCGGTGTTCGCACTCACCACGCAGGTACTTGGAGAACCGGTGTGGACTCCGAGTGTTATCGAGCGACGTCAGAAAGAACTTCTTGAAATTTTGAAGAAGGAATGGCAACTCTAGTCACACCCTGACACCTTCCCAAGTTACTGCTTGATGGCGACTACTTGGGTGCTGCCGTCGCGGAAGTGGAAAGTCACCGTACCGTCGATGTTAACGGTGCCTTTGTCGAGCAAAGCTACGCAGAGGTATGGGTTGAAGGCCAACTGTTCAAGTTCAAGGTTGGCGGTCTCTTGCCTGTAGTAGTGGTAGGCGGCTAGTCGGTTGTGCTTGTTGTGGATTTCGTCGACCACGGCAGCGTGCTCAGCTAACAGCGCCTGGTGCTGTTCGTGGCTAGCGTTGAACGCCTTCTCGTAAACCTGTTGGTCTTGCGCGACGCGTGCGTTGTGGGTGATTAGTGATTCGAGCTTTTTCGCTACTGGAGTGGCCTAAGAATTAGGCCCACTCGGTTTAAGTGTTGACCGTGTTTTCTTGTTTCCATTGTTCCGCGTATTTCCGTGGGCTGAGGTAGCCGAGTGAGGAATGCGGATGGAAGTTATTGTAACGTGATGACCATTGGGCCACGAGTAGGCGGGCATGCTCGAGATTCTCGATACTGTTGTCCTCCAAGAGTTCGTCTCTCATCCGGTTATGGAAAGACTCAACGAACCCGTTATGCCAGGGCTGGCCTGGTGGGATGAATGCCTGGATTGTCTCACCCTCGGCTGCCCACTCCTGGAGCGCATGAGCGATGAACTCGGGCCCGTTATCCATCCGGATCACCCGCGGGCGCCCGCCGTGCTCCAGACAAGCCACGTCAAGGAGTTCGGTCACCGAGACCGCGTTAATGTTCTTGTCGACCGTGAAGGCGAGGTGTTCGCGGGTGTATTCATCGATAATGTTACAGATTTTGATTGTCTTGCCGTGCCAGGTTGAATCGAACTGGAAGTCCAACGCCCACACGTTGTTCGGGTACTGGCCGGCAGGAACATCACGATGGGTATCGGCAGCTAGACGCTTGAGCTTCTTCCTAGGCAAGACACGCAAGCCCTCTTCACGCCAGATCCTGCGGAAAGTCTCGCGGCATATCCCGTACCCTTCGGCGAGGGCGTTTCTCCAGGCGCGCCGGTGTCCCCACCGGCGATGATCCTTAACGAAGTCGTGCATCCACGCGCGTAGGTCCGCGTACTTATCCGGCTTGTTCTCGCGGGTCCTAGCGCGCCGGTAAGCACTGCGAGAGAGCCCAACAATCTGGCAGGCAAGTCTTTGGGAGTAGCCCAGCCCGACCAGATGCCAGACGGCATCATGGCGGCGAGCTGGGCTTAGAAGTTTCCCTCCGACAATTCTTTCCACGCAGCCTTTTCCAGCTCTGCCTGACCTAGGAGGCGTTTGAGGCGCGTGTTTTCCTCGCGCAGGCGCTGGAGCTCTTTCGCCTCGCTCTTGGTCATCGCCCCATAGGTAGCCTGCCACCTGTTCAACGTGGCTTCGCTAATCCCCAACGTGGTCAGGATCTGAGCTGTAGTTGATCCCGATTCCTTCAATTCCCGCGCCCTATCGAGCTTACGAACAATCTGCTCGGGAGTATGCTTGCTGAATTTCTTCACCATTCATCCATTCTCCCCACCCACAGGCAGGGCATCAATGGACAGCACTCAAGTCACCTGGACCTAAAAACCTAGAGCACTCCAGGTTCGGTATGACGTAGTCTGTACTTCGGCGTGTCGTAGATTTGTGAGATTATTCGTGCTAACCACTATATGTGGTGCCCGCAATGTGGGTCAGGACTAGATGTAGGGGTGGGATTGCTGAGGTGCAAATGCTGAGAGGAGAACATGCTGATGAGTGAACGCAGGGAAGGCCGAACACGAAGCGTCGCGGAGGTGCGAGTGCTCGAGGGGCAAGATTCACCTGACCTGGTGTTTTTCTCGAGCGTTTCGGAGAACACCCTCCGCTTCGTCGAGAAGCTCGAGCGCCCGGCGGTGCGGATCCCACTCCGACCGCGCACAGAGGGAATGATCCGAGTGACCAGGCCCTACGTGCTCGTGGTTCCGACCTACGGCGGCGGAGCGCAGGCCGGGGCGGTGCCGCGGCAGGTGATTACGTTCCTGAACGATCCTGCAAACCGCGCGCTGATCCGCGGCGTGATTACCGCGGGGAACACCAACTTCGGTGAGCACTACTGCATCGCAGGACCGATCATCTCAGCCAAGTGCAAAGTTCCTGAGCTGTACCGCTTTGAACTTCTTGGCACCAACCGCGACGTTGCTCGAGTCAAGGCTGGTTTAGACGAATTTTGGGCACGACAGAACACATTAGAAGCAGAAGCAAATGAGGAGGACGTCGCATGACGATCGCCACACCATCAGAAACAACCACCCCCAACACTGCACGGGTTGGCGGGGTCGGCGAGCGGAAGGACTACCACGCGCTCAACGCCCAGCTGAACCTGTTTGCGGCGGACGGGTCGATCCAGTTTGACAAGGATCACGAAGCGGCGGAGGCCTACCTGAACCAGCAGGTCATCCCGAACACGAAGCAGTTCGCTTCGGTGTGGGAACGCCTGGAGTGGCTGATCGAAAACGAGTACTACGAAGCCGAATACCTGCGCGCCTACGACAAGGACTTCGTCGAGCGCCTCCACGAACAGGCCGACGCTTTCGGGCACAAGTTCCAGACCTTCCTCGGTGCGTTTAAGTTCTTCACCTCCTACGCGCTGAAAACCTTCGACGGCAGCCTCTTCCTCGAAAACTTCGAGCAGCGAGTTGTTGCCACGGCGCTGTTCCTCGGTCAGGGTGACGAGGAACTGGCTTCGAAGACGGTCACCGAGATCCTCTCGGGCCGTTTCCAGCCGGCAACTCCGACGTTCTTGAACGCGGGTAAGAAACAGCGCGGCGAGCTCGTGTCGTGCTTCCTGCTGCGCGTTGAAGACAATCTCGAATCGATTGGCCGCAGCGTTAACTCTGCGCTGCAGCTGTCCAAGCGCGGCGGCGGTGTGGCGCTGCTGCTGTCAAACCTCCGCGAGGCGGGTGCCCCGATTAAGCAGGTCGAGAACCAGGCTTCCGGTGTTGTTCCCGTGATGAAGATCCTCGAAGACAGCTTCAGCTACGCGAACCAGCTCGGCGCTCGCCAGGGCGCAGGCGCTGCGTACCTGCACGCGCACCACCCCGACATTATGCGGTTCCTCGACACGAAGCGTGAAAACGCTGACGAGAAGATCCGCATTAAGACCCTGTCGGTTGGGGTTGTGATTCCGGATGTGACCTTCGAACTGGCTAAGCAGAACAAAGATATGCACCTGTTTAGCCCCTACGATGTGCTTCGCGAAACCGGTATTCCGCTTTCGGATCAGTCAATCACCGAGCGCTACGACGAGTTCGTCGCGAACCCGCGGATCCGCAAGACCACGATCAGCGCGCGCGAGTTCTTCAAGACCCTCGCTGAGCTGCAGTTCGAGTCGGGCTACCCGTACGTGCTGTTCGAAGACACTGTGAACCGTGCGAACCCGCTCGAGGGGCACATCAACATGTCGAACCTGTGCTCGGAGATTCTGCAGGTGAACACCGCCTCTGAGTACGACGCCGTAATCGGGTACGAGACGATCGGTCACGACATTTCGTGCAACCTCGGCTCGCTGAACATTGCGCAGGCAATGGCCAGCCCGGACTTCGGCGCAACCGTTGAGATTGCGGTGCGGGCGCTGACGAGTGTGTCGGATCAGACCGACATTCAGGCGGTGCCGTCAATTGCCGAGGGTAACCGTGCGTCACACGCCATCGGCCTCGGCCAGATGAACCTGCACGGCTACCTCGCTTCGCAGCGCATCCACTACGGCAGCGAAGAGGGAATTGACTTCACCGACGCGTACTTCCGCACGGTGACCTACCACGCGCTGCGCGCTTCGAACCAGCTGGCGATTGACCGCGGTGCGACCTTCGCGGGCTTCGAGAAGAGCGACTACGCTGACGGCAGCTACTTCGACCGTTACACGGCCGAGGAGTGGGTGCCAGAAACCGCGCGGGTGCGTGAGCTCTTCGCCGAGGCTGGAGTTGCGCTGCCGACGGTTGCGGACTGGGAACAGCTGCGCGAGTCGATCCGCGAACACGGTATCTACAACGCGTACCTGCAGGCGGTGCCACCGACCGGGTCGATTAGCTACGTGAACAACTCGACGGCTTCGATCCACCCGATCGCCTCGAAGATTGAGATTCGTAAAGAGGGCAAGCTCGGCCGCGTGTACTACCCGGCTCCGCACATGACAAACGACAACCTCGAGTTCTTCGAAGACGCCTACGAAATCGGCGCCGAGAAGATCATCGACACCTACGCTGCTGCGACCAAGCACGTGGATCAGGGTCTGTCGCTCACGCTATTCTTTAAAGACGAGGCGACCACTCGCGACATCAACCGCGCGCAGATCTACGCGTGGCGCAAGGGCATCAAGACGCTGTACTACATCCGCCTGCGCCAGCCCGCGCTCGAGGGAACCGAGATCGAAGGCTGCGTTTCCTGCGCGCTGTAGTCGCGTTCGCGCCCGTGCTGCGCGCGCGGGCGCACCGCGCGCCGTCCGCGCACTCCGCGCACTGACCACCAGACACCACTAGTGAAAGAGCTTTATTGAACTATGACTGATCCGTTGAACACCGACCGCCCGCTGCAAGAGATCTCGGTCACCCCGCCGTCGTACCGCCACGACCCGGCAGCGCGGCTGCGCCCCATTAACTGGAACCGCGTCACCGACGACAAAGACCTCGAGGTGTGGAACCGTCTGACCGCGAACTTCTGGCTGCCAGAGAAGGTGCCGCTGTCAAACGACATCCCCGCGTGGCAGAAAATGACCCAGGAAGAGCGCACCCTCACGATGCGCGTCTTCACCGGTCTGACCATGCTCGACACCGTGCAGGCAACTGTCGGTGAGATCGTGCAGATCCAAGACTCCCGCACCGAACACGAAGAGGCCGTCTACACCAACATTGCGTTCATGCAGTCGGTGCACGCCCGCTCGTACTCCTCGGTGTTCTCAACGCTGACGAGCACCCCGGAAATCGACGACGCCTACCGCTGGGCAGTTGCCAACGATCTGCTGCAGGAACGCTGCAAGAAGGTGCTGCACCACTACTACGGCGATGATCCGCTCAAGCGTAAAGTGTCTTCGACGCTGCTGTCGTCGCTGCTGCTGTACGCAGGGTTCTACCTGCCGCTGCACTTCTCGGTGCACGCGACGCTGACGAACACCGCAGACATGATCCGCCTGATTCTGCGTGACAAGGCAGTGCATGGTTACTACTCGGGTTACAAGTACCAGCGCGGACTCGAGACGCAGAGCAAAGAGCGTCAGGAAGAGATGCGCAAGTTCACCTTCGACCTGCTGGAAGAGCTCTACGAGCTTGAGCTGCAGTACTCGGGTGAGCTGTACGAGCCGCTCGGCCTGATGGACGACGTTGCCGTGTTCGTGCGTTACAACGCGAACAAGGCGCTGATGAACCTCGGTTACCCGTCGCGGTTTACCGCTGAAGAGACCGAAGTGAACCCTGAGATTCTCGCGGCGCTGTCACCTGGCAGCAACGAAAACCACGACTTCTTCAGTGGATCAGGATCGAGCTACATCATCGGTAAGGGCGAAGACACCACCGACGACGACTGGGACTTCTAGGCTCAAGGGCTTAACGGCTCGAGGGCTCAGCGGCTCGATTCGGGCCGCACCGTCCGAATAGCGCACCGCGGGTTGGACGCTGGCACACGCCGGCAACCTTCCCGCGGTGCGCTGTTTTGTGCCCGAGCCAGCGCGATTCTTGTCGACTATGATCGACAAAACCTCCGCAAAGTAGCAGCTTGTCGACTATACTCGACAAGACAGGGAGGTTTGTGGTGGACAGAATCATTGAACGCCCGAGATACTTTTCGCGGATCCAGCCCTTTATCGACAAACCCCTCGTGAAGGTGCTCACCGGTGTGCGTCGCTGCGGCAAATCTACGATTCTGCAGCAGCTGCAAGAAGTGATTCGCGCGGGCAGCGCTGATCCACAAGTGTTTGCGATGAATTTTGAGTCCGCTGACGGGCTTCACATCACAGACGCAGCGGCGCTGCTACGGCGCATCGAAGCCGAAAACCTCAACAAAAACACCCGCGCGTATTTCTTCTTTGACGAAATTCAGCAGGTCGCCGACTGGGAGAAAGCCATCAACGCGATCCGCGTCGACTATGACGCAGATATCTATGTCACCGGGTCGAATTCGCGCATGCTTTCCGGTGATCTCGCCACACATCTTGCCGGTCGCTACGTTGAGTTCTTGATCCAACCGTTTTCGTTTGCGGAATTTGTCGAGCTGCACCGCCAAAGCGACCGCACACTGAGCGAACACTTCCAGCACTTTGTGCAGTTCGGCGGTTTCCCGGCGTTGAAATACTTCAACCTCGACCGGGAACCCTCGCTCGACTACCTTGACTCGGTGTACAACTCGGTTGTGCTCAAAGACGTGATTGAGTATCACCAGATCCGCGACGTCGACATTTTTCACCGCATCGTCGGTTACTGCTTCGCAAATATTGGAAAAACCTTCTCGGCGCAGTCACTGGTGCGTTTTTTCAAAAGCGAGGGGCGCACCGTTTCGGTTGATACCGTGTTGAACTACCTTGAGTTTTGCGTGAACGCTTTCTTGATTTATCGGGTTCCGCGCTTTGACATTGCGGGGAAGGCGAGGCTTCGGGCAACTGAGAAGTACTATGCGGTGGATCACGGTTTTCGTGAAACGCTCGGCCTTTCGAACCAGGCCGACATTGAGCTGACCCTCGAAAACATCGTGTGCGTGGAGCTGCTTGCGCGCGGGTACGAGGTAAGTGTCGGAAGAGCCGGCGCGCGCGAGATTGACTTCATCGCCCGCAAAGGTTCCGACACTGAGTACTTCCAGGTGAGTTACCTGCTCGGCAGCCAAAACACCGTCGACCGCGAGTTCGGTGCCTTTCGCGGGGTTACCGACAACTTCCCGAAAACCGTGCTGAGCATGGACCAGTTCGACATGAGCCGCGACGGGATCCAACACAAAAACATTATCGAGTGGCTTGTCGAGCCCTCACCGTTGCACAGCTAGGTGTCATCGCCTAGCCTGAATACCAACATGACCGGTACCGCTACCCATTTTGGTGGGAGCCCAGGGCCGGTCTTTGTTTTTCTCGATCTAGCCGTCATGCTCCTGTAGCCAAATGAGGCCACCCAACGCGCTGGGGCCGTGGCATTATTTAGGTAATCGTTCAGCCCGCTTCGACCATCAGGTTGGAGACGGGCTGGATTTCTTTCGAGGCATGAAAACCCGATGAAGAAGATCAAAAATCCCACCACGGTTGAAGTGCAGATTGCCCTCATGCGCTCACGAGGGATGGAGCTCAACGAATCCCTAGCAAGGCAGTGGCTGTCTAGCGTCTCTTACTACAGGCTGTCCGGGTATTGGTACGCCTACCGGATTCTCCCAGAGCCTGAAGACCCCAAACAGCCGCAACGCGCCGACAGCTTTGTGCGAGGCACGAAGTTCGAAGAAATAGTCGCTCTCTACGAATTCGACCGTAAAATGCGCACACTTATTTACGATGGGATTGAGCGGATTGAGGTTGCGCTACGTGCACGGATCGGCGAACTACTCGTCGCGAAAGGAGCCTTATCTTACAAAGATCCAGGTATCTTTCGTGAGGATTTCCGGCATCAAGACTGGCTAGAGACTGCTGAGAAGCGTGTGGATCGCGAGCGAAAACGTAACCGCGCTGTGGCTCACTACAGTGTCAACTACGGGGATTACCCATTCTGGGTTCTTGCTGATGTCCTTGATTTTTCCGATATTTCCATCCTCTTTGATGGCCTCACTCTTGATGATCAGCGGAGTATTGCACACAGTTTCGGTTTCTTTGGCGACGTCGATCGATTGAACTCTAAGCAGAAGAAGAGCTACTACAACCAAGATCCCCTCGCTCGATGGTGCGAACAACTCACCGTTCTGCGAAACACAGGTGCACATCACGGCCGCGTATGGAACCGCCACTTCACCCCGGCAGCGACGAATGCTTTCCGAACGATACAAGAACTGTCTTGTCTCCCGAAGGGGCGGTGGGGTTACCCGCAAATCGTGGACACGTAGTGGAGCTACCTAGTGGTTAGGCAGCTATTCCTTTTCTGCTAGTGATTAGACCAATTTGGTTCTCAAAGTCGACGGGGCTGACCATACCGAGTGCGGAATGTCGGCGTCGACGGTTGTAGACGACTTCAATCCAGTAGGCAACGGCCTTGCGTGCAGCATCACGGGTCGTCCAGCGCTTACGGTCGTAGAACTCGGTTTTAAGCGTCGACCAGAACGACTCAGCCATCGCGTTATCGAAGCACACACCAGTACGCCCCACGGACTGAGCAATGCTCAGGCTGCGGCAAACCTCCCAGAGCTGCTCGCTAGTGAATTGAGCTCCGCGGTCAGCGTGAAACACCAGCCCATCAGGAACGTCACCACGCAACGTGTGCGCCATCCGCAGGGCTCGCTCGACCAGGGAAGTATCTTGAACGCTATCCATAGCCCAGCCCAGCACCCGGCGGGAATGGCCATCGCGGACCGCGCACAAGTACAACCAGCCTTCACCGGTGCGCAAGTAGGTAATATCTGACATCCACACCCGGTTGAGCTCACCAGTATCAAACATGCGCTTGACCAGGTCAGGAAGCGTGGACTTACGCTTAGCTTGAATCGTTGTCACCGGGACAAAGGCCCGCGGTGAAATCCCCTCAATCCCCATCATGCACATCCGTTTAGCCACAGTCTTACGGTTAAGCGCAATGTGGTAGCGCTCGGCAAGTTCTGCGGTGATCCGCGGCGCACCATAAACCTCATCGGAGTCTTTCCAAATCCGGTGAATCTTGCGGTCAACATCATCGTAAAATGCTGCACGATCATCTTCGCCCGATAGTCGCTTCTGCTGCGTATGGGCCCATTTGTAGTATCCAGACCGAGACACTTTTAAAAGCCGTGCCATGCGCTTGATGCTGTAGTTCGCCTTCTCCTGCTGCATCAATTCGAACTTTTCTGCTCGCGTTGCTTCGCAGCGAAGAAGGCTGTCGCTTTTGACAAAAACTCGTTATCCATCTTGGCTTCAGCCAGCTCCCGACGAAGACGAGCATTCTCAGCACGAAGATCAGCCTCGCTCATCCCATCTGATGCTCCTCGGCACTCACGCTCGAGTTTGACCCACCGGCCTAAAAGCCCGGCGGACACACCAATCTTCTTAGCCACATGAGCAATCGGACGCCGCGACTCTATTACCAGGTTCGCGGCTTCACGCCGATACTCCGGCGTGTACTTCTTGCGCTGTTGACTCACAATGAACATCCTCTCCTACGGACACAAGATCCACACTAATAGGGTGTCCACTAAACGAGGGTAACCTCAGGTTTTGGCTGACACCTAGCCCGACGTCCGCCATCCGCGTCTGATTCCCTGTTTCCCCATCAACCGAAAGGCTCTTTGTGCCCACCCGATCGTCTGCTCACACTCCGTTTTCCTCTGGCGATACGCTTGCTTCTCGAGATGGCGGCGCCGTCATCGGTCATGGCCGCAGTGAACAGGATCGGATCGCCCAGCAGCGCATATGGAATGACACGGATCAGGATCGCGATCGCCCGGACCTGATTAGCCTGCTCCTGCAGCATGCGCAGGAGACCCCGGATGCGCTCGCAGTGGTGGATGACCGGCACAGACTGACCTATGCGCAGCTCGTCGCCCATGCAACTGCTGTAGCGCGAAATTTGCGGGAACACGGTATTGACGCTGGTCAGAGTGTGGGAATCTCCCTGCCGCGCAGCGCGGAGATGGTGGTGGGTATCGTCGCCACGTTGCTCGCCGGTGGCAGTTTTGTCCCGCTAGACCCCTCGTGGCCGCAGGCGCGCCGGGAATCCGTCACCCACGATGCCAGCCTGAGCTTCGTACTCACGCCGGACAACTGCGCGCTCACCGAAGACGCGCTATTCGACCTCGATGCCACCCGCGAGCTGTTCACCCCGCCGTCCACGGACAGCGTTGCGTACGTCATCTTTACCTCTGGCAGCACCGGCCGCCCAAAGGGCGCAATGATCCGCCACGGTGCGATCGTGGAGCGCTTGCTCTGGCAGCGCGATCAGATCCTGTTCTTCGGCCGCGATGATGCCTCCCTGTTCAAGGCACCGCTGGCCTTTGATATCTCCATCAATGAGATCTTCCTGCCGCTGGTTTGCGGGGGCCGCGTGGTGGTGGCCGCGCCGGGCGTGGAGCAAGACCCCCAACGCTTGGCCCGCCTCATCCATCGCGAGGGCGTGACGTTTGCGTATCTGGTTTCGAGTGTTCTCGACGTCATGCTCAAACAGGCCGAAGGCACGAATCTATTAGACAGCTTGCGGCATGTCTGGTGTGGCGGAGAGATGCTCACCCAGGCGCTGTTCCGTCGCTTTCGCCAGCAGCTGGCCATCCCGCTGTACCACGGGTACGGGCCAGCGGAAGCTACCATCGGTGTCTCCCACGTCATCTACCGTGACGACGAGGATCGCCTCAACACGAGCATCGGTGTGGCCAATCCCAACTGTCGGCTCTATGTGCTCGATGAGCACCTGCGGGTGGTTCCAGACCAAGAAATTGGTGAACTCTATGTGGCCGGATTCCTGCTGGCCAAGGGGTATATCAATGCCCCAGGACTCACGGCCAGCCGCTTTGTTGCGGATGTGTTTGCGTCGGACGGAACCCGGATGTACCGCACGGGAGACCTGGTGCGCCGGCACAACGACGGCTCGCTGGAATTCGTGGGGCGGGCCGATAATCAGGTGAAAATCCGTGGCATGCGTCTGGAGTTGGAGGACGTGGAATCTGCGCTGGTGGGACACCCAGATGTGGAGGCGGCGAGCGTGATTGCTCGGGAGGGGCGACTGCTGGGCTACGTGACGGTGACTGCGGGCCTCGTGGGTGCTGCGATCCGTAGTTGGTGTGCCGAGGTACTGCCCGAATACATGGTGCCCGCGATTATCACCGTCATGGATGAGTTGCCGCGGACGGCCAACGGAAAAGTGGATCGGAAGGCACTGCCGGAACCTGATTGGAGCTCGCTCACTGATGCCCCGGCCGATGCTGAACGTGACGGGGAAACCGTTGCTCTGCTCGCGGAGGCAATGGCTGAAGCATTGGGGGTTAGCGCGGTGGGTGCGGAGACGGACTTCTTCGATATCGGTGGCGATAGCCTGCGGGCCATCACCCTGGTCTCGGCTCTGGGACGGCGCGGGGTGGAGGTGAGTGTGGGAGATATTTTCTCTGCGCGCACTCCACAGCAACTGGCTCGGTGCGCCGAAGAGCGCGGAACCTTCGTGCAGGATCCAGACGATGAACCAACCGGTGAGGTGCAGTCGCTGCCGATTCTGCGCTGGTTCGATTCCATTACTGATCACGTGGACGGCTTCATTCAGTCCGTGGAGTTTTCAGTTCCAGAAGATGTGGATGCGCAGCTGGCCGGGCGAATGGTGGCTGACGTGCTGCAGGCGCACCCTGCACTGCGGGCCCGTGTGCAGCGGAATCCCTTGCGGCTGGAACTCCCGGAGGGTCCTGGCGAAGAAGCGGTGGCGATCCACCCCACCACGGACATCGCTGCGCTTTCTGAACTGCTGGATCCGGCAGTCGGAGTGGTGGTAGCGGCTGGGCTGGTGCCCGGAAGATTGCGCCTGGTGGTGCATCACCTGGTGGTCGATGGCGTGTCATGGAACATTATCGGCGAGGACCTCGCCGCGGCGTATCGCGGGGAACAGCTCGCGCCGGAGCGGACGTCCCTGCGCCGATGGACGCAGCTGCTGCAACAGGCCGTTGATACTGGCGAATTCGCGGAGGATGCCAATAGTTCCCTGCCCCCATTGCCGAGTGCGGATGAACCTCTGCGGGACCCGCAGGTGCCAGCGCTTGCTGATAGTCCCGAGAAAGCGCCCACAGTCCGTGAGGAGCGCAGCGTGGTACATGAGGCATCAGTGCAGATCACGGACGAATTACTGGGTGCGGTGCCCCACGCTTTCCGCACGGGGGCGAATTCCGTATTGCTTACGGCATTGAGCGTGGCGTTGGCGCGTTGGCGTCGAAACAAACAAACATGGACCCTGGTGGAGATGGAGGGGCACGGCCGCGAAACCCGATTCGTACCCGGGCCACAGGGCAGGGAAGCGGACCTCTCACGCACCGTGGGCTGGTTCACCTGCCTATATCCCATGCTGATCGACCCCACCCGGGCGGCAGTGCAGGAGGCTTCCGCGGCGACCGAGGGCCACATCGCGCCGCTAGCGCTGGCACTCAATGCAGTGAAAGACCAGCTCGCGGCCATCCCCGGCAACGGCGTTCCTTACCAGGCCCACACCTGGTTGCATCAGTCCGCGAAGACCCCTCCGCAGGCACAGGTGCTGTTCAACTACTTGGGGCGCGTATCCGCAGGAGCACAAGATTTCGCTCCCGCGGGTTCCACCGGCCAACTCGGCGAGCAACGCGACCCGGACCAGCCGTTGGTCCGCGAGCTGGAGTTCAACGCGATCGCCGAAGACACCGGCGAGGGATACGTCCTGCGCACCACGATCTCCTGGGCGCGCGGCAGGATCTCCCCCGAACGGATCGACGAATTGGTCGCGCACTGGGATGTGGCATTGCGCGAGGTGGCAGCGCTTGCCGATCACGGCGTGTTGTCCGTGGGCGACGTTGCCCCCGCAACCGTGAACTCTGCGGACCTGGCACGAATCACTGCACAGAGCTCCGCGGAGCTGCAGGACGTGCTGCCGCTGACCCCGCTGCAGCACGGCATGTACTTCCACTCGCTATTCGAGGAATCGGCCAGTTCGTATGTGGAGCAACAGGTCTTGCGGGTGGAATGCAGCGAACCGTTTGACCGGGAGCGATTCGCTCGCGCTGCGCGTAATTTGATCCGACGCCACCCCGCACTGAGCACCCGCCCTTGGGAAACTGACGGTGGCGATGTGGTTGCCGTGATTGATCCGGGGATTGCCGAGCATCTGCGGGTGGACTTTCGGGAGGTGACGGTGCCTGCTGAGTTGGCTGAGGCTGGATTGGAGGGTTGGCTCGCGCAGCGTGCGGAGGAGATTGCCGCTGACGACATCTCGCGGGGAATCTCCTTGCAGCCGCCCGGTGATGCCGCGCCCGAGCCGCTCATGCGATGGACCGTTGTGCTCCCGACCAGTGTCGATGGTGCGGTGTGTGGCCAGGACATCGCCGTGATCCAGACGGTGCATCACCTGATCGCCGACGGATGGTCCGTGCCCATCATGCTGCGGGATCTCCTGGAGATCTACCGGGATGACGATGCCCGGATCCCGCGCTACGACCCGGACGCCGGAATGGCCGGCAGCGTGCGATGGGTGGCGCGCAGAGACGCGGAAGCCGATATGTCCGTCTGGCGCGAGGAAATGCGCGAGGTACGCCCCACGGTGCTGTGCCCTAATCCTTCGAGTTCGCTCGAGCGCCGGGAGTTGCTGGTAGACGATCCGCGGACTGTTGGCTTGTCTGAGCGTGCTCGGGCAGCGGGTGTGGGCCTGCCGGATGTGGTGCACGCGGCGTGGGGGCTGGTCCTTCGCACCTTGGTGGGCTGCGAACCTGGGGCTGACGTGGTGTTTGCCACTTCCGTTTCCGGCCGCGACATTCCCGTTCCTGGCGTGGCCGATGCCGTGGGCATGCAGCTCAACACCATCCCGGTGGTCGCGCCGGGGCAATCTGATCCCACCCTGCCGGTGACCAGCATGCTGCACGCCATGGTCCATCACAACAATCAGGTCCGCGATGTGCAGCACGTCAGCCTGGCTGATATTGCCCGCGACCTGGGAACCAACGCCAGCGAACTGCTGGATACGTTGATGGTGGTGGAGGTGCCGCTATCTCCACAGGACGTGGGCTGCCCCGGCTCGCCACTACAGGTTGCTGACGTGCGCAACAATGGCGCGCCGCACTTTCCCCTGTCCGTCGTGGTCAACCCTTCCGCTGAGCACCCACTGCGCCTGATCTACGATCCGCAGCGAATCACCGAGGTACGTGCCGAAAGGATCGCGCAGATGCTCGCGGTGAGTGTGGATTCTTTGCTGTCTGAATCCGGTGCGGTGGCGACCGTGGGTGAGGTTGCAGAGGCGTTGGGTGCGGTATCTGGTGTGGACACGCTTCCTTCTTTGTGGCGACGCAGCTTCGAACATTTCCGCGACCGGCCCGCCCTGACCAGCATCGGAGAAGACGGTGCTGCGGAGCATTGGACCTACGAAGAACTAGACGACGCCGCTCAGCGTATACGCGCTGTGCTGGACCGGAAGGTTGCCATCCACACCCCGAGAGTAGCCCTGCTCATGGAGCGCGATGCGTGGCAGGTTGCGGCCATTCTGGCGACCACGATGTCCGCCGGCACCTACGTTCCCGTGGATCCGTTGTCCCCGCAAGCGCGGGTGGAATTGATCCTGGAGGATTGCCAGCCCGATGCCGTGCTGGTGTCTCCCAGCGCGGAAAAATGGTCTCTGAGCTGGTAGATTGTCCCGTCCTCGTGGTCAGTGAACAGACGATGAGCGGGGAAGCGAAGCCGCCTGCGGGCCGGTCGGCAAGCGTGGCCCGTGCCAATGACATCGCCTACGTGATCTACACCTCCGGCTCCACAGGGCGGCCGAAGGGCGTGGCCGTCACACACGCCAACGTGACCGCGATGCTGGGCAATGCTCGCAGCCACGTGGAGTTTTCGCAGGAGGACGTGTGGTCGATCAGCCACAGCTTCGCCTTTGACTTTTCGGTGTGGGAGATGTGGGCAGCGCTGAGCTCCGGCGGGCGTGCCGTGGTGATGCCGTATGCGCTGATGCGCTCGCCCGAGGATGCCGCAGAGGTGTTGCGTGCCGAAGCCATCACGGTGCTGAGCCAGACCCCAACCGCCTTTGCCGCGTTGGAGCCGCACCTCGGGCAGGACTCTGCGGTGCGCACGGTGATCTTCGGCGGCGAGGCCTTGGAGGCCCGCGCAGAGGCTGCCTACTGCAGTGCTCATCCGAATGTTCGGTTTATCAACATGTATGGCATCACGGAGACGACAGTGCACGTCACAGCACACGAATGCTCCGAGAATGCAGGGGAGGCCCGCAGCCCGATCGGCCGCCCGATGGACGGGTTGCGTACCTATGTTCTGGACGCGCAATTACAGCCGGTGCAGCCTGGAGAGACCGGCATGATGTACGTTGCCGGGCCGCAGGTCACCGCGGGTTATTGGGGGCTTGCTTCTACCACGGCCTCCCGCTTCGTGGCCGATCCTTTCGTTGGCGGCGGCGCGCGGATGTACTGCAGCAATGACATGGCAAAGGTGCTGAACAACGGTCATCTGGATTACGTGGGCCGCGCCGATAGGCAGGTGCAGCTGCGCGGTTATCGCGTGGAGCTGGGGGAGATCGAGAGCGCGCTGGAGAAGGTCAGCGGTGTGCGGGAGGCCACCGTGGTGGTCGTCGATCTGCCCGAAGGCCAGGTGCCGGGTGCGTTGTTGATTACGGATTCTCGTGCCGACGCAAAGGCGATCACCTCCCGAGCTGCCGCAGCGGCCCGAGACGCGCTCCCTGCCTACATGGTTCCGCAGCTATTCGCGGTGAGTACGCAGGTGCCGCAGACCATCAATGGCAAGCGGGATGAGCGCGCGATCCTGGACTTTCTGGGTGAGATTCCTGCTGCTCAGGAGGCTTCGGGCACCTCGGATCTGGTGGAGGCGATCTCGCAGGCAATTGCTGATGCACTTCGCTTGGACCGCGCCGAGGTGGAGCCGGATTCGGACTTCTTCCGCTTAGGTGGAGACAGTATTCTTGCCATCCGCGTTACTCACGCGCTGGCGCGCGCTGATCTCAACGTGACTCCGCGGGACTTCTTCTTGGGCCGCACGCCACGCAAGATTGCCGAGCGGGTCACGCCGCAGGCCACCCAGCAGAAAATCCAGGAAACAAGGCAGAGCCAGGAAGAAGCCCTGCCCAAGGACGGGCACCAGGAGATCTCGGGGGCTTTCCCCATCCCGGCGATGCTGCGCAGGCAGATGGAAAGAGGCATGAGCGACCGCTTTGTGCAGGCGCGCCGCTTGGATCTGGGGCCAGTCGCTGTGGAGGACTTGGAACAGGCCCTGCAGCAGGTAGCGCAGGCACATCCGATGCTTCGTACGCGCGTGGACACCAGTTCTGCGTTCGCGCACTTTGTTGGTGCCGAGGGAGACGGCCCTATGGTTGTGCGGGCTTTGGACGTGGATGCATTGATCGATCACATCGATATTGCTGCTGGTCGTAGCGTGGTGCTCGGGTGTGTGGATGGGTACGTCAAGGCCGTTGCTCATCACGCGGTGATCGATAGCGCCAGTTGGATGATTCTGGAAGACGATCTGCGCGATGCGCTCGCAGGGCGCAGGATTCTCTCCGGGCAGGCGAGCTACAAGGATCTTTGCCTGCAAGAACTGCACGATGCTCACACCGCAGCAGCTCAGGATGCCCTGCACTGGAGTGAACTGGCTACGCTGCCACGGCCCGTCGAGGACTCGAACCAGTGGAGTACGGATCATGTGAGCACGCTCGAAGTGAACATTGACGGACAGACCGCGCAGGTCCTGCAGAGCGTTGCACCCGACGTGATGGGTGTGGACGTTCAGGACCTCGTGGCAGGACTGGTGACCGTCGCGGTGGCTCGAACAATGGGCACGGACGCGCGGAGCTGGGCCGTGGACGTAGAAGGCCACGGACGTCCGGCTGATCATTCCTATGGTCGAACCCTCGGATGGTTTACCACCATCGCGCCGGTGGAAATCCCGTTGGCTGATCCAGCGGATGCAGCACGTGCCGCAGCGGAAATGCGCGCGCTCCACGAGGACGGCACAGCCCCGGACCGCCGCACTTATCAGGCACTGCGATACACACACCCGCAAGGGCAGCGAACCCTGGCCCATGGGGCACAGATCCTGGTCAACTACCTCGGACGGGGAGAGACTGGCGCTGTCCTCCACGCGCCGGGCGATGCCGCCTGCCAGTGGACGGATTACCTGGTGGAGGCCGATGTGTGGTCTAGCGAGCGGGCCGTAAGCATGGAGCTGTCCGTGGTGAATGCGGTGATTTCCGCCGAGCGTTTGCGCAGCGCCATCGGCGAGGTTGCTCGCGAGTTGCAGGAGCACGTCAGCCGCGAGCAATCCTCAGGACGCCGCGCTCCGCTGAGCGTGCTGCAGCGCGGAATCTGGTTCCAGTCACAGGTGGCAGCACCGGGTGCCTACGTTGCACAGACTGCGTTGACGTTTGACCGGAGACTGGATGCCGAGGCCGTGGTGGAAGCCTTCCGGGACACAGTGACCGTGCATCCAGCCATGGGCGCGGAGTTCCACACCGATGCTTCCGGCCAACCCGTGCAGAACTTGCCGTGGAGTGGACAGGGCATTGACCTCCCCGTCGAGACCACCGAAGGGGATCTCGAGGCGATCATGCACGCTGATCGCAGCGCGGGCATCGATCTCGCATCCGTGCCGCTGGCGAAGGCAACCATCGTCACCGGCCGAAGTGACGGACAGCCTGGCGACACGCTGCTTCTTACCTACCACCTGGTTCTGGTCGATGGTTGGTCGCGTGCAGTGATGCTGCAAACCTTCCTCGAGAGGCTGACGTTGAGGTCCGGCCAGGCCCGCACGCAGGGTGCGGGAGAGTTGGTTCCTCGCGGTTGTTCTATTGCTGACGCCCTGCTCGAGTCCGTTGACAATCGCAAAGAGCAGGCAGATAGCGACTATTGGGTACATCGCCTAGAGACGTTGTCTCAGCCCACGCTCGTTGCCCCGCAGGCCGCGGATATCTCTTCAGAGCACGCTGGTAGCGAGTTGCCTCGCCAGGTGTTTGCCGAGGTCAGCGAGCAGCTGACCGGCGCACTGCAGGAAAAGATCCGGGCGCAGGCCGTGACGTTGACCTCCGTGGTCAACGCAGCCGTGGCCGTGGCCTTGGGTGCTGTCACAGGGGATTCGGATGTGGTGTTTGGTCAGTCTGTCAGTGGCCGCGATGCCTTGAGCGACCCCGCCATGTCTGATGTGGTGGGAGTGCTGCTCAACACAGTGCCAGTGCGAGTGACAGCTCGGCCCGGCCAGAGCATAGAAGAACTGGTCCAGGATGTTTATCGCCAGCGCATCGAGGATATGGACCACGATTCCGCGGACCTCGGCGCCATCCAGCGGCAGCTGGGGGTAGGCACGCTGTTCGATTCCATGGTGGTGGTGCAGAACTTCCTCGATCCGCAGGCAGCAGCGGAACTTCGGGAACGCCACGGGGTTGTGGAGGAGCGCGCGGAAGATTCCACGCACTTCCCTCTGACCTGGGTATTCACTCCGGGGCCGAAGCTGGGCATCAAGCTGGAATTCCGCCACGACGTGGTGGACGAGTCCCTCGCACATTCCGTGCTCAAGGCCGCGACCGAAGTCCTGACCGCGTTTGTGGACACACCAGAGGTCCCGCTCGCTCAGCTGGCCCAGTTGGCGCCAGCCCGAGCGGAGGATTCTTCCCCGCAAAGCACGACGGAGCAGATGGCTTCCTGGCAGAAGGCCGAAGGCATTGACCGCACCATTGCGGATGAGCTCAAGGACACCGCCCAGCGCTTCCCAGATCGCATCGCGCTAGCGGATGACGCACAGCAGTGGACGTTCGGTGAGCTGATTGCTCGCTGTTCCGACATTGCGGAAAAGATCAAGAATTGCGGCGTGACCAGCGGCGATACTGTCGCCATTGCGGTGGAGCGCTCCGCGCATTCGGTGGTGGCTCTGCTGGGAGCCCTGTGGGCAGGGGTGCGCTACGCGCCGCTTGATCTGACGCACCCCGATGGGCGGCTCCGGGTCCTCGTGGAGGACAGCCAGCCCGCAGCCGCGCTGGTGGACTCGAGTTCTCGGGAGCGCATGGAGCGGATCGGTGCGCTTCCTTGCGTCGACGTCACCACTGCCGATTCCCACGCCACCACCCACACGCCTGCGGCGGTGCCCGGGGACGATGCCTACCTGATGTACACCTCCGGATCGACCGGCAAGCCCAAGGGCGTGGTGATCAAGCATCGCGGGCTGCACAACATGCTGGACAATCACCGGCGCAAGATCTTCGCCCCAGCTGCTGCCGATGGGCGGACGTTGCGGATCGCGCATGCCATCAGCTTCGCCTTCGATATGTCGTGGGAAGAGCTGTTTTGGCTGGTGGAAGGCCACGAGGTGCGGATCTTCTCCGAGGATTTGCGACGCGATGCTGCGGCCATGGTTGAGGCCATTCGCGCGCATCAGGTGGATGTCATCAACGTCACCCCGACCGTTGCCGAGCAGCTGCTCGCGGAGGGGATGCTGGAATCCGGCGCGCATCGCCCGCGGCTGGTGCTCTTGGGCGGCGAGGCTGTCTCGCACGGCGTGTGGGAGACCTTGCGAAAGGCCGATGACGTGCGCGGATACAACCTCTATGGACCCACCGAGTACACCATCAACGCCCTGGGTGCTGGCACGGATGAGAGCGCCACGCCTGTGATCGGAATGCCGGTGGATCGCACGGCGGCGTTCGTTTTGGACCCGTGGTTGCGCCCCGTTCCTACAGGAGCGCCGGGTGAGCTCTACCTCGCGGGCAGCGGCTTAGCGCAGGAGTATCATGGGCTCGCGGCGCGCACCGCCAGCTCCATGGTCGCCTGCCCGTGGGGCGCCCCGGGTGAGCGGATGTATCGCACGGGAGACATCGTCCGCGTGCGTGCGGATGGCATGTTCGAGTACCTCGGACGCAGCGACGATCAGGTGAAAATTCGTGGTCACCGCGTGGATCCCGGCGACGTCTCGGCCGCCGTGTCCCGCGGCGTTGATCCCCGCATCCTCCACTGCGTGACCGTTCCTGTTCGTATATCCGACGACACACTCCTGGCCTGTCACCTCGTGGCCCCACAACTGCGCGATGCGGACCAGGGGGAGCGGCAGAGTTTCCTGACTGGCGTGCGTAATGCATTGCGCGAGGAACTGCCCAGCTACATGATCCCGGATCGATGGTCGATCGTGGATGAGTTGCCGGTGACGTCGAATGGAAAGACCGACCTTGCTGCACTGGGTGAGGGAGAAAGGATCACGGAGAAGGGCCGCGAACCGGCGAACGAAACCGAGGAGATCACGGCGGAGCTGTTTGCCGAATCGCTAGATATTGAGCCCGAGGACGTGCCGGTGGATGCTGATTACTTTAACATGGGTGGGCACTCCATGGCGGTCATCAAGCTCTGCGCACTGCTGCGTGGAGAGCTGGGAGTGGAGGTTGGCGTGCGCGAATTCTACGGTCTGCGGACAGTCGAGCGCGTGGCGGAGTTTGTGGAGGCGCGCTCGTAGATTCAGCCCAGCAATTCGGCGAGTGCCGGGATGATCCCGTGGCGCCACATCGCAGGGTCGTGGCCACCGGGCGTGCGGTGATTGGTGGTGGGAAAGCCGCGGCGTGTCAGGGCATCGGCCACTGCATCCACGTGTCGTTGCATGGGCGGCTCTTCTGCACCGCACGTCAGTACGATGCGTGCCAGACCGGAGCCACTGTGAGCCGCAGGATTTTCGAGTGAGGGGCCAGTGAGCTGTGCGGCAATGTCGCCTCCTGCGGGCCCGTCCGAGAGCGTGTCCGCGAGCTCTGCAGAACGGTCAGCGGACCACCAGACGGCAGGGGACTGGGCGATGGCTCCTTTGATTGCAGGCGTGGTTTCGGTGGAAGCCGTAAGAGCTGCGCGCAGGGCGGAGAGACCGCCGAAGCTTTGCCCCACCAGGACTATGTGGCTGCTGTTGATGATCGGCGGTAGCTCGGTGGCCAGTGCGCTGGCGAATGTTTGGGAGGTGTACTCCTCGCTGCGGTCTTTGGCTGCCGGCAGGAAGACGCGGTTGATCTGGGGGATAAGCCCTGCCGTGACTGCCCGGTCCAGTGCGCCCGTGAGGTCATGCAGATGGATCCAGTCATCGCCATCCAAAAACACCACGGTGGTATCCGCACCGCGGTCATCGAGGCGCGCGGTGCAGCGCCTGCCGAATACCTTCCGGTCGATGGACAGGCGTGCGCCGGGCAAGTCCGCGATGACTTCTGGGGAGCGAGGCGGCCAGAGTGTCTGGTCCACAGAATCGCCGCTCAATAGGCTCGCCTGTGGGCCTGCGCCGTGTGCGTTATGTGGATCGGGATATTTCAGCTCGCCGGATTGAAAGCTATAGGTCACTGCTGAGTGCGCCGGGATGCGCACATCGACGGTGGACATCGATTCGGTGAGCTCGACGTTCGAGCGGTAGGGGTCCGGGAAAACGAGGGCTTCCGCATCCGCGGGCACCGAGATTCGGTGAAGGGTGGTCACGTCCGGGGAGTCTGGCATGAAAATTGCGCCACTTTCATCATTGACTACATAGGTAAACCTAAGCTAACATCCCCTGCATGCGAGTTGCTGTTTTCGGCTATCAGTCGTGGGGACACCGGACGTTGTCTGCGGTCATCAATGCTGGTCATGAAGTAGTTTTGGTAGTTACGCACCCTGCCAGCGATCACCCTTATGAGCAAATGTGGGCAGACTCCGTTGAGGAGCTCGCCAGCGAACATGAGCTCCAGGTGTGTGTCACTGAGCGCGTGGGTCAAGACGTCATTGAGGCGTTGCGCGATGCTGCACCAGACATCATCGTGGCCAACAATTGGCGAACCTGGCTTCCTCCCGAGGTTTTCAGCCTGGCCAAGCACGGCGCATTGAATGTCCACGATGGTCTCCTGCCCGAGTACGCCGGATTTTCGCCCATCCTGTGGGCGCTGTTGAACCGGGAAACTCACGTGGGCGTCACTGTGCACGAGATGGATGAAGTGCTGGACGGCGGACCCATCGTTGCCCAGCGCGCGATCCCCGTGGGTCCGCAGGACACCACCACGGATCTCGTGGCCAAGACCATCGACCTCATCGAGCCCCTCGTGGAACGCGCATTGAGTGACGTCGCCCAAGGCACCGCCACTGCGCAACCTCAAGATCCCACCCGCGCTACGTACTTCCACAAGCGCGGCGAGCAGGAATCTCGCATAGATTTCACCCAACCTGCGGAAGATATCGCCTTGCTGGTCAGGGCGCAGTCCGACCCGTACCCCAATGCTTACTTTGAATTCCGAGGCCAGCGCGTCCGCGTGCTTTCCGCGCACGTCTCGCAGGGCCGCTTCGGCGGAACCCCCGGCCGAGTCACCATCCCTCACGAGGGAGGAATCGCGGTGGTCTGTGGATCGCCCCGTGCCAACGTGCCGGCGCCGGCGATTGTTCTGGATCGTGTTCGTCTCGACGACAACTCGGAACTGACCGCCACCGAATTCTTTGGACATAGGGCTGGATATATCCAACCAAAGGTTTGACCTTTCCCTTTTGTGTACGGGCCACGCCTCGCGCGGAAATCCGTCACCAGTAACAACGGAGAAAAATGACACTCAAGAAGATTCTCGTTAGCACCGCTGCTGTGCTGACCTTGGGCGCGGCACTGACCGCTTGCTCGACTGATGACCAGTCCGGAAATTCCGGGGACTCCCAGGCAGTCAACGCCGAGCAGGGCGCATTCCCCACCACCATCGAGCACCGCTACGGCTCCACCGAAATCAAGGAAGCCCCGCAGCGCGTGGTCTCCTTGGGCTACACGGATCAGGACGCACTGCTGGCGCTGGGAGTTACTCCTGTCTCCGTGAAGTACTGGGACGGAATGACCCCGGATGGTCAGGCTGCGGGCAACTGGTCCAATGACAAGATCGAGGGCGACACTCCTCGGATCGACAAGGACACAGAAGTCAACGCGGAAGCCATCGCCAAGGACAATCCAGACCTCATCGTGGCTGTGTACTCGGACATCGATGAAGACACGTACAAGAAGCTGTCTGAGATCGCCCCTGTCGTCGTACAAAAGGGCGAATACGAAGAACTACAGCAACCATGGGACGTGACCACGGAAGAGATCGGGCAGGCCGTGGGCAAGCCTGAAGAGGCAAAGCGCCAGGTGGAGCAGGTCAAGGAGAAGTTCGCAGAGCTCAAGGGCCGCCACCCAGAATGGGCCGAAAAGGAACTCGGCGTGGCCACTGTCTCCGACGAGAGCCTGGCTGTCTTTGCCGAGGGCGATCCGCGTAGCCGCTTCTTCACCGAGCTGGGATTCAAGATCAACCCGGCCTACGCGGGCATCACCAAGGACAAGTTCTACGGTGAGGTCTCCAAGGAAAACGCAGACCAGATCAACTCTGACGTGCTGGTGTGGGATCAACTGTCTTACTCTCCGAAGCAGAGCAAGGCTTCTGTGACCGAGGATCCGATCGTGGGCAAGCTGCCCGCCGTGAAGGACGGACACAGTGTCTACCTGGAAGGCGACCTGGAAAAGGCCTTCGGATGGCAGACCGTGCTGAGCCTGAACTACCTGCTGGACAAGATCGAGCAGCCGTTGGCAGACGCCACGAAGTAGTCTGAATCAACCGCCGAACCGCCCCGCATGAACGTGCTGGGGCGGTTTTGCTGTTGCTGGCTAGGGGACGGGCACTCACGGGGATAACGGATGCACGCTAGGGGCGAGCCTTGCCGACGAACCAATAAGGGCACCACAGGATGTTGTCCTTGTTGAGCTGCCAAGTCTTGATGGCGTGGGAGCGCACCACCTTGCAGAAATCCCCCTCCCCGGCGACCCACACATAGTCCACGTCTGGGTGGGGCTTGTGCTGTCGATTGCGCGAGGACTCAACGTCAATGTTGGCGAGATGCTCGGCGATGGCCTGCGCATAACCGTCAGAAGGTGCGGAGATCCGGGTGAGGCTGCTTAGACGGTTGCGCCAATCTTCCAGGTGGGGCTCTGAATCGGAATCGGTACTGGTGACCGCGATGACGTGCGTGGAAGCGAGCTGTTCGGGATAGAGCGTGGCGAGGTACTCTAGGATCGCGCGCATGGAAGGCAGGGAGGTGGGATCTGCCACCAGTAGTTGTGTGCGGTGCTCGCGATGCCACAGGCCTTGGCAAGTCCACAAGCCAGCAGGGTCGCCCGGCTGTGCGGACAAACACCACGAGAGCCCTGGGCCGGAGGTGGAGTGGACATCTTCCGCAGACACCCCGTGCGTAGCGACGTCAAACGCCAGCAAGCCGCGGGCTTTGTCGAGGTGGCGCACGGTGTACCACCGCAGGTTGGGCCGCACTTCGGGAGGCATTGCTGCCACGGCAGCCCGTATGTTCAGGCCCTCGATGGGTGTGGCGGCGAAGTCCTCCGGAGAACTAAAGGGCTGATTCGGTGGCGGCATCAGTAGACCGAAAACTCATCCGGACCCGGGAAGGACATCTAACGATGAGCGAAAACTACACTCCACGCCTCAAGTCCGAGTACCGTGCAGAAATCCGCGAGAAGCTGAACTCTGAGTTCAACTACGACAACGTCATGCAGATCCCAGGCGTCACCAAGGTGGTCGTCAACATGGGTGTCGGCGACGCTGCTCGCGATTCCAAGCTGATCAATGGTGCGATCGAAGATCTCACCCTGATCACCGGTCAGAAGCCACAGATCCGCGTTGCGAAGAAGGCTATCGCTAACTTCAAGCTCCGCGAAGGCATGCCCATCGGCGCTCGCGTTACCCTGCGCGGCGACCGCAAGTGGGAGTTCCTGGACCGTCTGCTGACCGTCGCGCTGCCACGTATTCGTGACTTCCGCGGCCTGTCTGACCAGCAGTTCGACGGCCACGGTAACTACACCTTCGGCCTGAACGAGCAGTCCATGTTCTACGAAATCGACGTAGACAAGATTGACCGTCCACGCGGTATGAACATCACCGTGGTCACCACTGCGACCAACGATGATGAGGGACGCGCCCTGCTCCGCGAGCTGGGCTTCCCATTCAAGTCCAAGCAGAACTCCGGCGAGTAATTCCCGCTTCTGTTTGAACGCCGGGCCTCTCGGCGACTTGGCTTAGAAAACCCGCACACTTCTTTGTTGAAGTTGGTGCGGGTTTTTCTGTGCAATGCCTGCGTTTCATGCTGACTATCTATGAACCAGGCGCAATCGGGCACGCCTGCCTGTATTCCGGTCAGAAACCGGGGTAAGAATAGACCAGTTGTTTTCTAGAAGGGATTCCCTGTGCACTTAAGCGACCTCATGGACGCCACCACCCTGCTCCAGAACTTTGGCGGCTGGGCGCTCGGCGGCATTGCGCTGATTATCTTTATTGAATCCGGCGTGCTCTTCCCGTTCCTCCCCGGCGATTCCATGCTGGTCACCGCGGCAATCTTGCGCGATCAGCTGGGCTTGAACGTTCCGATTCTGGTGGGCGTGGCCATCGTCGCGGCGTTCTTGGGCGACCAGGTAGGTTTCTGGCTCGGCCACCGCTTTGGCCGCAAGTTGTTTAAGCCCGACGCCAAGATCCTCATAACCGAGCACCTCGAACAAGCCGAGGCTTTCTTCCTGAAGTACGGGCCGTTGGCTCTGGTACTGGGGCGCTTCATCCCGATCGTGCGTACCTACATTCCCGTGGCCGCTGGTACCGCGGAGATGCCGTACAAGAAGTTCGTGGGATGGAACGTCACGGGTGCAGTGCTGTGGATTGTCAGCATGGTCGGCATTGGCGTGCTGCTGGGGGATATCCCGGGCATTGCGGATCGCATCGACATGATCGCCATCGTCATCGTGCTGGTGTCTGTGACTCCGGTGGTGATTTCCGCGATGATCAACTGGCGGAAGTCCAAGAAGACTCCCGCCCAGGAGCTGATGGAGGACTAAGCCCTGATCGTCACTTGGGGACGATCAGCGGACCGCCGGTGACAGGATCCTCGATGACTAGCGCGTTGAGGGCAAACGCCTCGAGCAGTAGCTCTGGGGTAATGACCTCGCTGGGACGCCCGGTGGCGAGGACCTGTCCATCCTTCATCACCACGAGATTATCGCTGTAGCGTACAGCCAAGTTGAGATCGTGCAGCACCATCACCACAGTCCGATCCAGCTCTCGGCGTAGACGCTGCACCAGCTCCAAAATCTCTACCGACGTGGCCAGATCCAGGTAGGTGGTGGGCTCGTCCAGGAACAGGATGTCCGTGTTCTGCGCAAGAACCATGGAGATCCACACACGCTGCCGCTGCCCTCCGGACAGAGAATCCAGGGTGCGCTCCGCCAGCCCCATCGAGCCAGTCATTTCCAGCGCCTTGTGCACCTCGGCTTCGTCCGTGGACGACCACTGACGGATCCACGATTGGTGTGGGTGCCGACCGCGCGAGACGAGATCAGCCACGTTGAGTCCCTCCGGGGCGGTAGGGGTTTGTGGCAGCACGCTGATGGTCCGTGCGAGGTCCTTGCGCCTGATGGATGAGATATCGGCGCCGTCTAACAGCACTTCGCCCTCATTCGCCGGAAGGAGACGAGACATGGCTCGCAACAACGTGGATTTGCCGCAGCCATTGGGGCCGATGATTGTGGTGATCTGCCCGCGAGGAAAGTCCACGTCCAAGCCTTCGATGACCGTCCGGTCGCCGTAGCCCACGGCGAGGCCGCGTGCGCTCATGCTGTGCTTCTGAGTCATGTGTCCTTCTTTGTTCGCGGCACTGCTAACTTCCAGGGTGGGATCTTTTCTCATGCCGTGGTTGACCTATTCCGTTGGACCAGCAAATAAATAAGGAACGCACCGCCGATTGCCGAGGTGAGAATGCCCACCGGCAGCTCTACGGGCAGAAGAGTTTGGGTGCTGATATCTGCCAGCAGGAGTAGCGCAGCGCCGGTCAGCGCAGAGGCCAGAAGCGGTGGTGCAGAGCAGTTGCACAAGCGCAGCGCCACCTGTGGGGCCACGAAGGCGACGAACCCGATGGGGCCAGCGGCCGAGACCGCCACTGCTGCCAAAGCCACGGCAGCGGCGAGCAGAAGCACCTGCACACCCTGGACGTTTTGTCCCAAAGCCCGTGCAGTATCCGAGCCCAGCAAGGTGGCTAAAAGTTGGTGACCAATCCAGGCCAGCAGCGGTGTAAACACCAACACAACAATGGCGATGGGCCACATCTTGGACCAGTCCGCAGTGCTCAGGGAGCCAGTAAGCCAGAACTGCGCGGCCGCGGCATCGCGCAACTCCGTGCGGATCATCAGGAAGTTGATATACGAGGTCAACAGAGCAGAGATGATGATGCCGAACAGCACTAGCCGGAAGGAATCAGTCGATCTCCTCCACGCCAGAGCCCACATCACCGTTGCGGTGACAGCCGCACCAAGCACCGCGGCCAAGGGAATGCCGATGCTGCTGAGCCAGCCGAGGAAACCACCAGCGCCACCACCCAGAGTGATGACGGTGACCGCGGCCGCGGACGCGCCCGTAGTGAAGCCCAAGATATCCGGGCTGGCCAGCGCATTGCGAGTCACGGACTGAGTGAGGGCTCCGGATAATCCCAGCGCACAGCCCACCAGAATGGCCGTCAGCGCACGAGGCATGCGCCAATCCAAAACCACCAGACGCTCAATGCGGGTGCCCTGGCCGGTGAACAGCACCTCCAGCACACGAGCCGGGGACACAGGATAGTCACCCAGGCCGATGGAGACCGCCGCTAGCAAGACGATCGCCACGAGCAGCAATAGAGACACCGTCAACGCGCGAGGGCGCCAGACCACAGAAAATGAGCCCACGCGGAATGGCGGGCGCCCAGGGATAGTGGAAGAGGTAGGGCGGGCAAGGAGGGAACTCATTAAATGGCCACCACCCGGCGTCGATAAATAAGGGCGATGAAGAACGGCGCGCCCACGAACGCGAGGATGATGCCTACTTGCAACTCGCCCGGACGAGCGATCAGACGGCCCACCACGTCTGCGAACAGCATCATCACCGCACCCGTCAGGGCAGAGTAAGGGAGGATCCAGCGGTAATCAGGGCCCGTGATGGCGCGCACGAGGTGCGGGACCACCAGGCCGATGAAGGTGATGGGGCCGGCGGCAGCTGTCGCGGCACCGGCCAGCAGTGCGATCAGAGCCATGCCAATCAGGCGGGCGCGCTGGGTGTTGATGCCCAGTCCGGAGGCGATGTCATCGCCCAGATTCAGGAGGTTTAGCTGCGGTGCCGTGATGAACGCCAGCAGGAGGCCCACCAGGATAAACGGCAGCACGCCGTAGAACACGGTGAGATCCCGGCCCGCGATGGAGCCGACGGTCCAGAAGCGCATGCGATCCAGATTGGCATCGTCAGTGAGGATAAAACCGCTGATGATGGCGCTGAGGACCGCGGACAAAGCCGCGCCGCCGAGGACCAGCGTCATTGGATTGGCCTGTCCTCCTCCTATGGACGCCAAACTAAACACCAACGCAGTAGCAGCGATGGCCCCACCGAACGCCCACATGCTGGTAGCCCACACGGGCGTCACACCCAGCAAGGAGAAGCTGGCAACCACGGCCAGGGACGCACCGTAGTTGATGCCGAGAATGCCCGTGTCCGCGAGAGGGTTGCGCGTGTGCCCTTGGATCAATGCACCGGAGGCGCCAAGGGCAGCACCGGCGACTAGGCCCAACAGGGTGCGGGGAATGCGGAGCTCGACGATCACGCGCTGATCCACATTCAGCCCCTCCGCGTGGCCGAACGCCGTGCCGAGATCGCGGAACACGGCGGACACTTCTCCAAAAGGGATCTGCCGTGATCCAAACACGATGCTGGCAACGATGCTGGCGAGCAATAGGAGGAAAAGGACGCCGAGGCCGACGAGGCGACGCGGGATTTTACCTGATGGAGCGCTGGCAGAAGCGTCCGCAGTAGCGTCCGCGCGAGACCCCAGGTGTGATTGAGAAGGGGATTGCGCATGCGGGGTAGAGATAGCCATGCATCCCTCCTTGACGCGTGAAAGTCCATGATCTTAACGTGAGCAAGCTTATATGAACAAGGTAAGCCTAATCAAAGTCCTACAAGGAGGGATTGTGGAGCTGTGCAGGTGAGTGTGTGAGTCATGGATATGGCTGGCGGGATCGGCTCTGAGTGGCGCCGACCCTACACCTCAGCTCCAAGCTTGTGAGCAGGGATTTGGACATGTTTTAGCTGGTTGCTAGGCTGGTCATGTGATGTCTAGAGACTTTTTGGACACGGAGTCCAGGATGTTTTTGGACGGGATGTCTAGTGGCTTTTTGGACGTTTGTGGCGGTGGAATAGCCGGATGGCTATTCCATTGCATAAGCGTAGAAAGGTCGCAGATTTCGATCCCGTTCGTGACGGTAAGACGGTCACACAGTTTTGCAAAGAATTAGGAATCTCGCGGCAGACGTACCACAACATCAAAAGCCGGATAGCGCAGAAGTGTCGCGCAGGTATTGTGCCTGATTCGACTGCCCCGAAGAATCCGATTAAGAAATTTGACGAGGCCGATAAAATCGCAGTCGTCCACGCCAGGCAGGAGTTGATGGAGCAAGGCTTGGATTATGGGCCTTGGTCGATCTACTACTTCTTGTTTGACACTTCAGGCCCAGATTCCACGCCGTCGCGTTCTACAATCGCCTCGTGGCTTCATGAGCTGGGATTTGTTGATGCCAATGCCCGCAAACGGCCACGCAGCTCCTATAAGCGCTTCGCCCGTGATCTCGTCGGTGAACTCTGGCAAATCGATGGACTGGTCTACCGCCTCTTTGACCATGCCCACACACATGTCACGATTTACCAGATTATCGATGATGCCAGCAGATTCGATGTCGGAACCACAGCGTTCGCTCTGCCAGAAAACGGTACTGATGCGCGCGCCGTACTGGCCGCAGCGTTCGCCGACTACGGCAAACCTCAAGAAATCCTTTCCGACAATGGCGATGCGTTCGCCACCTATCACCGTGGTTTTCTCTCTGCTACTGAAACTTGGCTCGCTAGCCAAGGTGTACTTGCTATTGCTGGTTTCGCCCCGACAACCCAGGGAAAAGACGAACGCTCTCACCGCACGTTGACCCAGTTCCTCGATGCACGCCACCCAGTCAGCCTTGCTGAGGTCAACACATATCTGGCTGAATATCGCCAGGTCTACAACGAACGACGACGGCACCAATCACTGCTGGTCGGCAAAATGCACATCACACCACGCCAGGCCTTCGATACCTTCCCCAAGGCACCATCGCCTCAGCATCCACTCGTGGGGTTACCCGCAAATCGTGGACACGTAGTGGAGCTACCTAGTGGTTAGGCAGCTATTCCTTTTCTGCTAGTGATTAGACCAATTTGGTTCTCAAAGTCGACGGGGCTGACCATACCGAGTGCGGAATGTCGGCGTCGACGGTTGTAGACGACTTCAATCCAGTAGGCAACGGCCTTGCGTGCAGCATCACGGGTCGTCCAGCGCTTACGGTCGTAGAACTCGGTTTTAAGCGTCGACCAGAACGACTCAGCCATCGCGTTATCGAAGCACACACCAGTACGCCCCACGGACTGAGCAATGCTCAGGCTGCGGCAAACCTCCCAGAGCTGCTCGCTAGTGAATTGAGCTCCGCGGTCAGCGTGAAACACCAGCCCATCAGGAACGTCACCACGCAACGTGTGCGCCATCCGCAGGGCTCGCTCGACCAGGGAAGTATCTTGAACGCTATCCATAGCCCAGCCCAGCACCCGGCGGGAATGGCCATCGCGGACCGCGCACAAGTACAACCAGCCTTCACCGGTGCGCAAGTAGGTAATATCTGACATCCACACCCGGTTGAGCTCACCAGTATCAAACATGCGCTTGACCAGGTCAGGAAGCGTGGACTTACGCTTAGCTTGAATCGTTGTCACCGGGACAAAGGCCCGCGGTGAAATCCCCTCAATCCCCATCATGCACATCCGTTTAGCCACAGTCTTACGGTTAAGCGCAATGTGGTGGAGTTCAGGTTTAATGTCTAGCGTTAATGACGGCCCCCGTTATAGACTGGCTTCATGATCAGATCGTTCGGCGACAAGGCGACCGAACGGCTGTGGCGTCGTGAGCGCGTGCGGTCCATCGATCCGAGGATCCATCGCGTCGCACTGCGCAAGCTGCGTCAGGTGGGGTCCGCGGAGTCTCTCGAGGACCTCCGGGTCCCGCCCGGCAACCGACTCGAGGCCCTCAAGGGTGATCGGGCCGGGCAGTACAGCATCAGGATCAACGACCAGTGGCGTATCTGCTTTGTGTGGAGCGACGCCGGACCGGAGGAGGTGCAGATCGTTGACTACCACTGACAGGATCGAGCCGATCCACCCGGGTGAGGTCCTCATGGAGGACTTCATCGGGGGCTTCGGCATCACGCAGAACAAGCTCGCCGTCTCGATCGGGGTTCCGCCGCGGCGGATCAATGAGATTGTGCACGGCAAGCGGGGCATCACTGCCGACACCGCGCTGCGGCTCGCGAAGTACTTCGGCACGTCGGCGGAGTTCTGGATCAACCTGCAGAGCCACTACGAGCTGGATCGTGCGGAGGACCTCGCGGAGGAGCAGATCGCGGCGATCACGCCCTTGGAGCGGGCGTCGTGAAATCCAGCGATGAGTGCATCTTCTGCGACATCATAGCTGGTTCCAGCCCTGCGACCATCATTGCGGAGAGTTCGCAGGCACTCGCCTTCTTGACGTTGACTGATTCTGCGCTGTCGGCCGGGCATACGCTCGTCGTGCCGAAGCAACACTGCCTTGGGGTACTGGAGGCGACGTCCGAATCTCGCGCAGCGGTGGTTGAGCTGTGCAGCGTTATTGGTTCAGCGATGGTGAAGGCGAGGCTCGGTACGGGGGTTAATCTGCTGAGCGCCTGTGGTCCGGGGAGTGACCAGTCGGTCGCTCACTGGCACGTCCATGTGGTGCCGCGTTGTAACGGAGACGGCGTGGATACCTGGCCCGAGAAGAACTCTGCTGTCACGGCGATCGATCAAGCGGCGGCTGGTGCTCGTCTCAGTGCGACGCTAGCGGCTGCCGTCTGAGCTTCCACGGTCCGCATTGGAGACCCGGAGCGCTCGGAGGCCTTTGGCCGGCTGGGGGAGCGTGCCGGACGGCGGCTCGCCCACAGCTCCCGTGCCCGCACGCATCGAGAAGGGCCAGGTGGCCGAGTACGATCCCGATTCCACGGATGCAGACCGTGAACTCGAATGACGTGCCTGGTCCAAGGAGCGTCCGCTCGACGTGTGGTTGAGTCCCTATCAGACTTGCCGATCAAAGCCTCAGCGCTTCGCTTGCGCAGCCCGCAGGCCGTTCAAAATCACGATGACTTCGGCGACTTCGTGAACCAACACGACGGCGGCCAGGCCCAGCACGCCGCTGATCGCCAGCGGCATCAACACGATGATGATGGCCAGAGACAGCACGATGTTTTGGTTGATGATCCTGCTGCCTCGGCGGGCGTGCTGCAGCGCCTTCGGGATTAGCCGGAGGTCGTGGCCAGTGAAGGCGACGTCAGCGGACTCGATCGCGGCGTCAGAGCCGGTCGCTCCCATCGCGATGCCCACCGTAGCGCCCGCCAGTGCCGGCGCGTCGTTGATGCCGTCGCCGATCATCGCTGTCGGCGTCTTAGAGGAGAGCTCGGCGACGATGCTTGCCTTGTCCTCCGGGCGCAGCTCAGCGCGCACGTCGTCGATTCCGGCGATTTGAGCCAGCGCCCGGGCGGTGCGAGTGTTGTCGCCGGTGAGCATGCTTACTTCCACGTCGTTGGCGTGCAGGGCCTGCACGGCTTCGGGCACCTCGGGCCGCAACTCGTCGCGGACCCCGATCGCCCCGGCGAGAGCGTCATCGACGGTGACCAGGACGCAGGTCTGGCCCTCGGACTCCATGCGCTCAACGTCCGCTTTCAGTGGCCCGGCGTCGATCCATCGGGGGCTGCCCACAAGTATCCGTCGACCTTCGACGGTGCCGCCGATGCCATGCCCAGCTTCCTCGCTGATGTCCGAGGCGGTGGGCGCTTGGGGCCCCGCTGCCGCGATCGCCGCGGCGAGGGGGTGCGTCGATTGCTGCTCAACTGCCGCCGCGAAGGAAAGCACCTGCGTCCGATCGAATCCGTCTGCCGGGACCACTCCGGTAACCTCAGGCTGGTTGCGGGTAAGGGTTCCGGTTTTGTCCACTGCCAGGTGACGGATGCCGCCGAGTCTCTCGAACGCCGCGCCAGACTTGATGACCACTCCGAACTGGCTGGCTGCGCCGATCGCGGCCACGACTGTCAGCGGCACGGAGATTGCCAGCGCGCACGGCGATGCTGCGACCAGGACCACCAGTGCACGGGTGATCCACGTCTCGGGGTCGCCGAGCAGCGAGCCGATCACGCCGACCAGCACCGCCAGGATCATCACCCCGGGCACCAGGGGTCGGGCAATCCGGTCGGCGATCCGGGCGCGGTCGCCCTTTTCCGCCTGCGCCTGCTCGACCAGGCCGACGAGAGTGGTCAGTGAGTTGTCCGTTCCAGCTGCGGTCGTCTCGACCTCCAGAACGCCGGCGGAGTTGATTGCTCCCGCGGGTACCTCGTCGCCGGGCGCAACCTCCTCCGGAATGGATTCTCCGGTGATCGCTGAGGTGTCAAGGCTGGAGCGCCCAGACCGAATGATGCCGTCCGTGGCGATCCGCTCCCCGGGGCGTACGACCATGAGCTCGCCAACCTCAAGGTCCTTCGCAGCGACCTCGGCCGTCGTACCGTCGCGCAGCACGGTCGCGGTTTGCGGTACCAGCTTCAACAGTGCCCGCAGTCCGCCTTGGGCCCGGTCCATCGCCTTGTCTTCAAGCGCCTCGGCGATCGAGTACAGGAACGCCAGCGCCGCGGCCTCTCCGACGAAACCAAGGATCACCGCGCCGACCGCGCTGATCGTCATAAGCAAGCCAATGCCGAGCTTGCGCTTCGTGACAAGGTTCCGGATCGCTCCAGGTGCGAACGTGTACGCGCCCAACAGCAGACCAAGCCAATACAGTACCGTTGCGGGCGTCTCCAAGTCGGACCAGTCCAGCGCCAGGCCGATGCAGAGGGCTACGCCGGAGAAGATCGGCAGTAGCAACTCGGGGTCCTTCCACCAAGGCCGATCGAGATCTTCGATCTCCGTGGCGGGTTTGTGTTCGCATCCACACGCCGAGCTCATGCGTCCGCTCCTTTCTCGCCGCAGCCGGGCACCGAGCACTCAGGGGTGATGCACGGGGCGTTTTCGTCGATAGCCAACGTCGCGTTCACTAGCGCGTCGAGCGCTGCCGCGAGGTGTGGATCGGCGATTTCGTAGCGAGTCTTGCGGCCCTCCGGCTCGGCGACGACGATGCCACAATCGCGCAGGCAGCTCAGGTGATTCGAGACGTTCGAGCGGGTCAGGTCCAGGTCGCGCGAAAGCACGGCCGGGTAGCCCGGACCGTCGAGTAGGGTCATCAGGATTCGGGAGCGCGTCGGATCCGCCATGGCCCGGCCGAGCCGATTCATGACGTCGAGGCGTGAAGCAATAGTCAGCATGTACTGAACTATACAGTATCCACTGAGCTGACATTGAAGCGAAGAGTTTGCGACCTGCAGGAATTACTCGATGGGATAGCCGGTAACTGGGCCTTCGCGGTTCGGCTGCCAACCGAAAGCGGGGGCGACATGCGTGGCGAAGTTGTCCAAGATCTTCACGTTGACGTCCACGCCCATCCCGGTGGGGATGATGGTGAGCAGGGCGTCGGCGGACATGACGGCGGGATCGGCTTTGAGCTGCTCAATGAGCTTGTCGGGCTCAGGGGCGAAGGTGCGACCGAAGGTGGAGGCGCCGACGTCGGGAAGCATGCCCAGCTGATCGGAGCCGGAGGCCTGCATGCCGAACATCTGCATGTCCGCGCCGTCAGCGATGGGGAAGACGGAGCGCGAAACCGACGCGCGCGGCGTCCAAGCATGGCCCGCCGTCTTCCATGCGGCGCGGTAGCGACTGATCTGGTCTGCCTGGATTTCGCTCAGGGGCTCGGCGTTGGTCTCGGAGACCAGGGTGGACGACATCAGGTTGAGCCCGTCCTCGGCGGTTTGCTCGACAGAAGCGTGGGTGCCGGAGCTGTAGGAAATGTGCTAACGCAGCTCGGGCACCATGGGGACGGCCGGCAGGGCGGAGCCGGGCTGGAATATGTTGGGCTACTGCCGGTCCAGCGGTGCGGCGGTGGCGAATCCGTTGCCGTCCACTGCAGCCATGAACGCTTCGAAGTGGCCTCGCTGGCACAGATAGCGCATCGTGTGTCTGTTTCGACTCAGTCCGAGGAGTGCGCGGCGAGCAGGCCGATGAACTCGTCAGCGGCGTCAAGCTGCTTGGCAAGCTTCGCGCGGCGTTCCTTCGCGTCGGTGCGGAAATCGTTCAGCGCCCGCCGGGCGCTCTCGGCGGCAGCGCCGACGCCATCTGCGCCGTCGAGCGCCCGGAGTAGGTCGCCCATCTGATCGAGCGAGTATCCCAGTGGCTTCATGCGCCGGATCAGCAGGAGTCTGCCGAGATCGCCCTCAGTGTAGAGCCGGAACCCGCCCTCGGAGCGTCCGGAGGGCGTCAAGAGTCCGATCTCGTCGTAGTGGCGGATCGTGCGCTGCGACAGAGCTGTCCGCTCAGCCAGCTCTCCGATGTGCATCATTCCCGCTTCGGGCACGGGAGCCTCCTCATCTCATCGTCTCAGTTCGACACAACTCTCACGTTACGTTAGTGTTGACTCTCGTGTCCACATGAGACTGGACATGCCTCCGCCGTGGCGATCTATCGCCAGGCGAAGCCGCGCGTTGTCGCGCACCACCAGACATTCTCCGCTCCTGGCCTGAGAGCGCCGCCCTGAACAGATGGAGGTACCGCATGGCCTTGCCCACTGCGACCAAAGAAGACAAGGGTCGGTACCGGCCCGAACCGTCGGTGCTCACCGCACTGAAGACCCCGCGCATCCTCACTCGCGAGGTTCTCGCAGGCCTGGTCGTGGCGCTGGCGCTCATTCCCGAGGCGATCTCGTTCTCGATCATCGCGGGCGTCGATCCACGTGCGGGCTTGTTCTCCTCATTCGTGATGGCAGTGTCCATCGCGTTCCTCGGCGGCAGACCCGCCATGATCACCGCGGCGACGGGCGCTATCGCTCTCGTTATCGCCCCCGTCGCCCGCGACTACGGCTTGGACTACTTCATCGCGACGGTGCTTCTGGCTGGGGTCTTCCAGATCCTCCTCGCCGTCTTCGGAGTCGCCAGACTCATGCGATTCATCCCGCGCAGCGTCATGGTCGGCTTTGTCAACGCGCTGGCGATCCTCATCTTCATGGCACAGGTGCCCGAACTCATCGGCGTGCCCTGGATGGTCTACCCTCTCGTCGCGGTCGGGCTGCTGATCATGGTCCTCATACCGAAGATCACCAAGGTCATACCGGCCCCACTGGTCTCGATCGCTCTGGTGACCGCCGCCGCGGTCGTCTTCTCGATCAACGTACCCGCAGTCGGCGACAAGGGTGAGCTGCCGCGCAGCCTTCCCGAGCTGTTCATACCGAATGTGCCGCTGACATGGGAGACTTTCACGATCATCGCGCCGTTTGCCCTCGCGATGGCGCTGGTAGGCCTGATGGAATCGCTCATGACGGCGAAGCTCGTGGACGATGTGACCGACACCCACTCGAACAAGACCCGGGAGAGCTGGGGGCAGGGCGTCGCGAACCTGCTCTCCGGCCTGTTTGGCGGCATGGGTGGCTGCGCGATGATCGGGCAGACCATGATCAACGTGAAGGCGTCCGGGGCCCGGACCCGCATCTCGACGTTCCTCGCAGGTGTGTTCCTCTTGGCCCTCATCGTCGTCCTCGGCGACATCGTTGCGATCATCCCCATGGCGGCGCTGGTCGCGGTGATGATTATGGTCTCCGTAGGTACCTTCGACTGGCACTCCATCAAGCCCTCCACCCTGCGCCGGATGCCTAAGAGCGAGACGACCGTCATGGTCATCACCGTCGCCGTCGTCGTCGCCACCCACAACCTCGCCGTCGGTGTCGTCGTCGGCGTGTTCGTCGCCTCTGTGATGTTCGTGCGCCGCGTCTCCCACCTCATCGACGTCAGGCGTGAGATCACTGAACAGGATGGCGCTCGGATCGCGCATTACACAGTCGAGGGTCAGCTCCTGTTCGCCTCCAGCAACGACCTCACCACCATGTTCGAGTACGCCGACGACCCTGACCGAGTCATCATCGACCTCACGAGATCCCACATCTGGGATGCCTCCACCGTCGCGGCGCTCGACGCAATCGAGACCAAATACGAACAGCACGGCAAGACGGTCGAGCTCGTCGGGATGAACGAGTTCACGACTGGGTTCCACGCCCGACTCACGGGAGGACTCGGCAACGGTCACTGACAGGGCTCGGGTGGGCCAGTCGGTCACGTCGGGGGCAACCGCGGCGCAGCCGCGGGCGGCAGCCGCTATCCAACGTCACAACCATGAGATGCGCTAGCGCATGTCGATGACACCGTTGGCCACCTCGATGTGTTTGGTGGTGGCCGCGACAGCACCGAGCAGCGGCATCGGGGCGGAGGCCTGCGGCACGAAGTAGTGGACTCGGAAGGACGCGTCGTTCACGCCGATTTCGTTCGCAGCCTGGGCGATCCAGATGAGTCTTGGCGATCTTTTCCGCGGATGACCCGCGCTGGCCACCGAAGGCGTAATGCCCGAAGCTTAAGAATCGGAACGCTTCATTGGATAACGCTCCTTTTGGTGGTGTTAACGAGAGAGTGACTTTGTAACGAGATATCGTGGACTTCAAGTTCAACGTCTAGGTCCGTGGCAAGTCGGTAGCACGTTTTTCGATTCGATGCTTCGGGGCACTATCGGGGTTCCCGGTGGTCTTCTTAGATTGAGGGGTTCAGATTTCCTAACCTAAAGCTCGTTTGAGCGTGCTATCCACTGGTGTGCCTCCGATGCTGCTGCTCATAAGGGGCGGGCGCTCCATGAATACAAGGCGTAGGTCGCGCCTGAGGCATAGTCCGAGTTTCCGCACCCCTGGCCTCTGGGGTACGCGCTAGTCCCGCTCGGGGTAGCGCACGAGGAGATCGTTGCCGATGACTGCGCCGTCGTTGAGCGTTGCCTCGTTCACCGTCGCCCCGGCTGCCCCCAGGCCCATAATGTGGCCAACCTCGTCACCGCGGGCGATGAGGTGGTCGGCGATGATACGCCGGTGGCAGCGCCACCACACCGCCTCGGAGCACATGATCGCGGTGGGGGTTTCGGCGGCGTTCACCCGTAGCTGCGAGAGCGCGTCCGAGAACTCCCCGCCCAGCGCATGGTCGGCGTAATTGTGGAAACTGCGGTTACGCCAGTTGCCGTTAACCTCAAACGGCACCGAGTGGGACACGTTGCGCCGCCCGGTGAGGCCCTCACTTCTGCTGTAAGTGATGCCACATGTAGGAAGGTGTTCGGCAAGGGGGTCGCCGTTGAACCACGGGTACTTCCTGGACCCGGGCAGCTTGCGCACATCCACGATGGATGCCACACCGGCAGCCTTGATCATTTCAGCGAAGTCCTCGAACTCGAGGTTGGAGTGGCCCACGGTGAAAATGCGCATGTCGCCAATGCTACGCGTCAAGCGGTTACACCAACATTGGCGTCCAGGTATCGTGCATCGGCAGGTGGTCGGACCGGTAGAACGCGGAGGTAGCAGACAGGACGTTTGATGCATTCGCGCCCACCTTTCCGCCGTATAAATCCCATTTATGGCCGAGTATTCCGCACGGACCGTTCGGTTAAGTTTCAACGGATCGCTTTGGTGACATCGGAAGCCTGAGTTAATCGTATGTGGGGCGAATCCCATGTATGTCTTGTTTAAGGATGCTGCTGCACGAGGAGCGGGGCTGAGGCTACCTGGTGTGCACTCTATCTTTGCCGCACATAGCGGGGTGTGGTGGTTTTTAGCTGCTATTCACGAATGAGAAGGTGTTTTTGCAACGATACGTCGTCGAATTTAGGTTCAATGTGTAGTTTCGGTTTGCTGAGCCGTCGAGCGATGGTGCTTTCACCATCTGGGTGAGAGACGAAAATGCCTGATGTCTCCAGTCTCGGCCGAGGTAGGCTGGCGGAGTGGATGTGACTCTCCGGCCGGTGAGTGCCGATGTTCTCGACTTCTTGTGGACCTGGCAGCACGCGACGCCGGATGCCGAGTGGAAGCTGTGGGATGGACCCTACTTCGAGGCCCCTGTGAACCCCAGCCGTGAGGAGTTTGATCAGCGGCAGCGTGCAGGATTAGGCAGTCATGATCGTCGGATCATCGAGGTCGATGGGGAGCCGGTTGGTTTCGTTTCGCGTTTTGAGGAGGAGCCCGCAGGCGGCGGCTGGTGGGAGCTTGGCATTGTGGTCTTCGACCCACGTTGGTGGGGGAGAGGGATCGGCCGAGCAGCGCTTACCCAGTGGCTCAACCTGATCTTTGACGAGACTGCCGCTCACGTCGTCACCCTTCAGACGTGGTCAGGCAACGAGAGGATGATCGCCTCAGCAAGACGGTGCGGCTTCGTGGAGTGTGGCCGGATTCCCGAGGCGCGATTGTGGAACGGCCGACGCTGGGACAGCGTGAAGATGTGCGCATTGCGTCCTCGTCCGTCACTCTGGGAGTGCCGCAGAGACGCTCAGCTCCCGGATGACGTCGCACGGCTTCTGGCGACAGTCCCGGAGTGGTTCGGCCTGGAAGAGGCGAATCAGGAGTACATCGACGCAGCCCGACACATGGAGACGTGGTCTGTGCGCGACGAACACGGAAAGGTCATCGGCGTGACCTTGGTCGACCGCGACTTCCCAATATCCGCCGACATTCACTTCATGGTCGTGGATCGAGCCTGGCATGGTCGGGGCGTTGGATCAGCCATGCTCAGGGCCGTGGCGTCTGCCTCCCGTGCCGATGGTGTCCGGCTGCTCCAAGTGAAGACCTTGGGGCCGTCGCATTCCGACGCTGGATACGCCCGCACCCGCCACTTCTACGAGAAGTGCGGTTTCCTGCCGCTGGAGGAGACTGATCTGTGGGGTGAGGACAATCCCTGCTTGTTCATGGTCATGCCCTTGTAAGGATCGCTGAGCTTCACGACCTGGGCTGCGGTGATCCGTCATGCTCTTCGGTGCCGTAACTAGGCGGCGTTCCGTACCCGATTTCAGTCTGCGTAGCGCCCTCAGCGCAGTACGTCCCGATTTCGCTTCCCCATCGCAGTGAATGAGAAGAAACCGAGTCGTTCGTAGTAGCCGATGAGATCCTCATCGCACGCAAGATCAATCGAGTACATGCCCTCAAGTTGGGCGACGAGTCGATTCACCAGTTCCGTTCCGACGCCCTGCCCCTGATAGTCAGGATGAACTTCCAGCCAAGGGATGAACGCAGTGAGCACACCATCGCTGATCGCGTTGATGTAGCCAACGACACGTTCCCCTTCGAGCGCCCACACCCGCCGATACGAGGAGTCCATGACCTCGATAAGCTTCTCCGCGCTTGGCGGCACCGGCCAGCCGACGAAGAACCCCGACACCTGGTTCGGGGCAACTGAGCCGACACCAGTCCGATAAGTGATCATGAGGTCACCCTAGCGATCGCTAGTTACCCCAGCCAGTGAATATGAGCGACCGAGAAATTCAGACTCCTGCTGCCTGTGGCCAGATTTGTCACGCGAAGCGGAATTCGTCCGCGTTCCGTAGCCGAATAGCGTCTCGACCGATGCCTAGCTGCACCGCTCATCACGGGTTGCATGTAGGCTCTAAGCGTGAACTCACCTGGGGACGAGTACCATCCGACCGCCGACCAACCTCAGCCCTCGCTCGGTTGGCGAGACGATCCGATCACAACAGCCGACCAGGACACTCTCCAGCGTGCACCGGTAGCCCAACGCATAGCGCGACTGATCGACGAGAACCACTCCCCGGAATCCAGCGTTGTCTATGGACTTGAGGGCCCTTGGGGTTGCGGTAAGTCCTCAGTAATCGCCTTGATCACCACCTCCCTCACGAAATCCGAAGAACACCGATGGCATGTCGTCCCGTTTACGCCTTGGGCGACATCCGGAACAGAGGGATTGCTTTCCGAGTTCTTTTCCTCTCTTGCAACCGTTGCGCCAAAATCGAGTAACAGTAAGAACCTGCGTGACCTGATCAGTACCTACGCCGACATTGCGCGGCCTTTTGCAGCCTTGATCCCGGTCGCGGGATCGGCAGTTGCCGAGGCGACGCGAAGTCTCGAGACCCGCTTATCGAAACCGTGGAATGTAGCCTTCGACGAGATCGCGAGCGAACTGCGGACCCTCGGAACACCAGTACTGGTCGTCGTCGATGATATTGACCGTCTCCAGCCCGGTGAATTATTCGACCTTCTCAAAGTGGTGCGCCTGCTTGGCCGCTTCCCCGGTGTCGACTTCCTCTTGGCCTACGATGAACAAACCCTCATCGAGACCTTGCAGAATCCAGACCAGTCCAACGCATCGAAGGCTAGGGCTCGGGCGTTCATGGAGAAGATAGTTCAGTATCCACTGAGTATCCCGCCCCTTCTCACGAGCCAGATCGTGAAAATGCTGGACGCCGGGCTGACGGAGATTTTGACCCAGGAACGTGTCGAGACAAGCTTCGACAGGAACCGGTTCGGTGACATCATCCTGTCAACCATGCCCTCCCAACTCAATACGCCGCGCGCCATTGAGCGATTCCTGGCGCAAGTTCGCGAGCAGTTCAGGAGCCACGATCTCAGTGAGATCAATGATGTGGACCTCATCTTGACCGTCTTCCTCAAGACTCAGTTTCCCGACGTCTTCGCCCGACTGCAGTCGTGGAAGAGTGAACTAACCCGTTCGTCTCCTTCGATAGCGAGCTTCGGCAGACGTGAGGTAGAACAGCCGGATTGGGATCAACTCTTTGAAGTCCTCGATCGCGACACGGATCGTCGAGATGCTCGCGAGGTTCTAGCTGTTCTCTTTCCTGCAACTCGCGCCCCAAGCCCTTCCCGCGCTGCGCCCAGACGGTTCGCGCATCCCGACTACTTCGATCGGTACCTTGCGCAAGCTATCCCTGAACACGACGTACCCGACGCCATCGTCAGCCGAGCTATTGAGGAGGCGGCCGTCGGCCTCGGCGCCAATCTATGTTCGCTGCTCTCGGCCGACGACGAATCACGGGTGACCTTGACGCTGAGCAAGATCCGCTCGCTATACCCAGATATCAGAGAGCTGCCGTACCACGAAGGTCCCTCCGGTCCAGTCACGCTGGAGTTGTTAACCGTCGGCATGACCCTTGTCAATGATGCCGAAGACAGGCTGAGTTCTTTGACTTCCAACTTAGTCCACTTAACACACTGGGCTGCGACGCTGATCCGTCGTCTTGTCGACGCAAATCCTAAGAGTGATATTGATCGCGCGCTGATGGCATGCTCCGATATTCACCGTCGCACCCAGGTAATTACGACTGCGAACCGCGACATAGAAGCGCTCAATGATGAAACTGCGCAGACTCTGCGCGAAGCGCTGAATCGAGAGGCCGATAGATTGTCATCGATTTTGCTGAATGATCTCCGCCAGGGTGACGAATCGAAGGCACAAGCAGGCAACAGTTTCCTCTATGACGTCATCGCCGAGTCGCCGACCCTGGAACGCTTTCGGGCCGACATTGCGAATGGCCTAAAATCTGACGATTTCTCTCTCGAAGACATTGCGGCGAGGCTCGTCAATTTCTCTTACATAATCGGAGGCTCCGGGCGACCCTCATATGCGTCATTCTCCGGGGCCCTCTTCACGAGGATCACCGGGGTAGAAGCACGGTCGGTTGAGAGAAAGGATGTGAGCGACTGTCCCGACACTGGCTGGCTATACCGTCGACAGTTCACCAAGCCGCTAATCTCACCGAGAGAGGCGGACGCCAAAGAAGCCAGCGGAAGCGACTCGTGACAAGCGACGTTGTCTGGTCCCATGGCTTTCCAATCCGAGTGCGAGGGGAAAGATTAGACGGCAAAACGAAAACTGACCGCGTTCCGTAGCCGAATAACCTTTCGAGCCGCACCGTCAGTCAGCAGAGATGTGACACCGCAGCAGCTTGCTGAGAGGCGGCAGATGAGTCTCGACGAGATCGCGAGCCACGTCGCCGTCGAAGTACTGGTGCACCAGGATGTTGCGAGAACCCCAGGTCTGCGGCCACGTGATCTCAGGGTGCGTGCCGGTGATCTCATCGGGAAGATGGTTCACGGCTTCGCCTGACTGCGACTCACAGCGGCACCGCCTCGGTGAGCGCCTAAGCGGTGACCGGACGCCTGAGCAACTGGGCAGGAAACACGTCGATGTCATCGCGCCCGAACAGCGCGCGACTCTCCTCGAGCAGACCGAACGCACGCATCAGAAGATTCCCCTCCGCGGGGTCCATCCCGACGGCAAGCGTCTCGGGTGTCATGACGGTCTCAGCCATGCGTCCCGGGTAACGGGACCGGCAGCACGTCGACATGGAGCTTAGACATTGAAGCAGAACTCCACCGCGTCCCTAAGGGTTGCCGACATTCTCCCGTCTCGCCGCCGCAGTAGGCAGCACTGACGCACTACCGCCACTTACAGCCGGTCCTCTCGCCCGCCCGCCATGACGCACTCAACGAACGAGCGATAAGGCATGCTCACACGCGCCTCGCACCAAAAGGCCGGACCGCAGAGTCACGGAGGTTCCGAAGTAGTGGCTATCGCAGAGCGTCTAAGGGTTGGGGGAGGGAACCAGCCTTTCGGCGGCGGTACGGACCGTGGCCCTCAGTTACGGGTGCTCCCGCACGATCTCTCGCTGCCGCCCCGCCGGCAATCCGAGCTCGTGCAAGACGTTGAGGATCACGACCGCGGTCGTCACCTCGACGACGGCGATCAGCTCCCCGATGGAATGGTTGGGCGTTCTGCCCTCGTGCACGAGGTCATTGCGGGCGTGCGTCGTCCTCTTCGCCCAATGATCGACATCCGGTAAGAGCTCTGCGATCGCTTCCTGATCGGGTCGCGCGGCGAGGGCGTGGAGCCGATCACGGAGGTTCGGGTCGTTGCGGATGGCCCCCTTGAACCTGCCTCGGTGCTCATGGGGAACCTGCGCCAGCATCGCCTTTCGCCTCGCCCTGCACTCCGCGTTGGGGAACGGCTTCTCGTCGGTGCGGAGGTTACGGTGCAACACCTCGGCAGCACAGACTGCCGTCAGAAGATTGTTCTCGACGAATCGCACCGGTGCGTAACGCAAGCCCAAGATTACGTTTGTAGCTGCCTGCAAGCGGCCATGGGCCTCGCACCATAGGGGCATGACCTCCTCAAACGGGATCGATCCGCAGGTGAAGAACATTCGGTGGTGATCGACGACCTTCGCATCATGCTTGCCCAGTGCGGCGGGCGAATAGAGTACATCGGCACGTCGGCGCGGCAAGGTCTGACCGTCAAGCAGCTGCGACTCGGAACCAGCCACTTCCAATCGGAGCCAGATCACTCCCGCTGCGCGATGCGTCGCCAGGGAGATCAGGTCCTGCACCAGGCTCGCCGCCGACTGAGCACCATTCAGCGAGAATGGTTCGGCGGGCGCGATACGGATGGACACGGTGTCACTCATACGCCCGACAGAGCCGCCCTTGCGCTGGTCGAAGTGCGGAAGCGTATGGGTGTGCTGAAGGCGATACTCGGTGCCGTCGACCACAACCGATTGCGCCTCGACCGGCTTCACCGAGATACCCCCGGTCCCGTCGATCTTGCCGTCGGGAGCCCCGAGAAATTCTTCGAACACAGAAGACGCTGCCCAGAGACTCAGATCCTCGACTGAGACTTCCGCCCCAGCGAACTCCGGATCCGCGTCACCGCTGGCATGCTCGCCGATGATGGCGACCGTCGCGGTCACGGTCTGCTTGTCAGGGCTCGCCACTCGCGCACCGATGGTCCTTCTGGTGCTCCTTGGAGCACAGCCGAGCAGAGTGATCTCCCTGCGCTCGGCCGTACCGTGTATGACTTCCCAGGTGCGGGTTCCTTCGTGAACAGCGGCCCATCCAGACGAGCCCGTCGTCAAGATCCGATCCTCTAAGGTACCGATCAGCGACAGAGAGAGACCATCTTCCGGGTCGTACCGGAGAACACCCGGGATCTTCTCGCTAGGGGCGTCAGGCAGCCACCACACGCCAGCCCACTCGCCGGCATTGTCGAGGTTCGGAGGATCATTAGGCATCGTGTTCCCGGTCCGGGCTCCCTCCTGTCTTACGGTCAGATTCCAGGTGGAAATTCTTATTTCTACCACATGCCCCTACGTAGGACTATCTATAGCGAAATCACGGTCAGCCGAGATCGGATGCAGCGAAGCTGCGCCTGGCATCCGACTCGTCGATCGCCGCGACGAATTCCTCCTCGGTGACCGAGTCCAGTAAGTCGAGGGGTGATCGGTCCGAGCCCTCCACGTCCTGCTGCAAGTCCGGACGCGGCGTCTGCCACCAGTCCAGGAGCGCCCTGGCGACGTCGGTCGGATCCGAGCCTCCGCAGGACCGGGCGAGCGCCTGGTTGATCTCGGCAAGCGCCTCGATGATCTTCCCGTCGCGGAACTGGAAGGCCGGGTAGAACTTCGTCCCTCCAAGCTCGACCTCGATCACGACGTCGTGCTTGAGGTAGGTACGCAGCAGGCTGCGCTGGGCGGCCTTCTTCGCCCGCGCTGCCTGCACCGGGGTACGAGTCCGCTCCTCGTCGATAACTTCCGCCCCCGTCAGCGACGCACGGGTCTCGGCGGCGGTCATGCACTCGGTTCGGTCGAGCAGGCTCGCGGCAGCCATCGGCGAACGGTCCAGCGCGAAGGCAAGGTCCCAGATCGGACTGCTACGCCAGCCGTCCGGGAATCCGAGCTGCTCCATGCCAAAGCCGACGGTGCGGGACTTGTCTTCGATGAAGTCGGCCAGGGCCACGACGTCGCCCCGCTCCGGCGCGATGGTCAGCAGGAGGTGGCGCAAGACTAGCAGTACGCCGTAGAGCCTGTTGTTCGTTCCGTCGTCCGCGAGCGGCGCGAGCAGGTCGTCGGCGTCCTTCCGAGCCTGCCCCGGCGCGTCGATGGTCACGTCGAATGCGCGGTTCCACAGCCGGCCGTGGTGGGCGCAGATGTTCCGTACGTTCCTGAGGTTGTTCAGCCAGTTGCTCAGGGCGCCGCGGTCTCCGCGGTCGTCGGCGGTGTGGACCTGGAACCGTGCGGCAAGGATCTCCTGGTCGGCCTGCAACATCAGGTCGTAAAGGCTACTCAGCACGCCGAAAGACATCACTTCTGTCGCGACCCAGATGGGCAGGTGGGGTCCGTACTGTTGACGGAAGTGCGCGACGAAGTCGCCCCGGGCGCGCTGCTCGTGTCGCTCGTACTCCTTGAGCCACTCGCGGTAGGCGGCAGTCGGCTCGGGCGGCGCGCTGGAATCTTCCTGCCTCGTCGCGCCGAGCGTCCAGGGATGCCGGTGGGCAAACGCGTCGAGCCTGCCGAGCCGGTGGCCGATGAAGAACCGGAAGGCGGTCTCGACGGTGCTGAGAACGTCGCCGAGGCGCATGCGGAGCTCATGATCGAACTCGTAGAGGGAGACCACGTGCGCGAGGCAGGTCCCGGCCACAAAGGTGTCCAGGCGGATCTCCCGGCCTTCGTCGTCGAACCGGGGCGCGGGTGGTGCGGGCCGGTCGCGGTAGAGGTGCCAGTAGCCCGACAACCGGTAATAGCCGTAGCGCTGCAGGATCTCGGCCGCGTAGGCGTCGTCGCCGCAATCCATGCCCCGACCGCGTAACCGCCGGATCTGTTCGGGGACCGTGAGGAACGGCTTGGCGTAGGTGCTGTCCGGCGTCGTCACGTGCGCATCGTCCTGATCTCCCCGGCACCCGGGGTAGAAAGAGAACAGACCCGCGTCTCATCTAGAGAAGCGAGCCTGCCGTGTTACCTCGAGGATACGGGTTCCACCTGCGCAGGTCAAACACTGCGCGCTCGTGCTGTCTCTTCGCTGACCAGATGCTAGAGCAAAAATCTCCGCTCCACCACGTTCCGGCACGGAGAACCATCTTCGGTCGAGTCGCGTCGACAGTCGCTCATCCCCTGCCCCCAACCAGGTCCCGGAGCAGCTCGAGATCGTGATGGTCCTCAGGTCGGAGCTCGTATCCCAACCTCAGCTCCATGAGCCTCGCCGCAGACGCGACGACCACGGGACGACCTCGAATCTCATCCCCTCGGCACGATCGCGCGCACAATGGGCGAATGTCTCGTCCCCGAAGCCTCTCTGGACACCGTCACCGGCTGCATCCACCTCCATCGGGTGGATGTCCACGGCCCGATCGTCCGATCGCAGTTCCACACGGATCGGCCGCCAGTCCTCGACGACCTCATACCCGCGATCGGACAGCCACTCGATGAGGGGATCCACCTCCGTCGCGTCAACGAAGACATCCAGGTCGCCGTGCGTTCTGGACTGGGCTCCAAGAAGGGCATCAACAGCCCAGCCCCCCGTTCACCTGATAGACGGCAGAGCGCTCGTCGAGCCAGTCGATGACACGGACGACCTCGTCGGCGTCCATTCCCCCCGAACTTCACGCGGCTTGCAGGGGCGTGATCGCCGCGATCTGCTCCTCCGCGAGGTCCTCCGCACGATCCAGCTCGTAGTGGCTCTGCAGGTTGATCCAGAACTCCGCCGACGTGCCGAAGTACTTCGCGAGCCGCAGCGCGGTGTCGGCAGTGATGCCCCGCTTGCCGTGCACAATCTCATTGATCCGCCGCGGCGGAACCCCGATCGAGACGGCGAGCTTGTTCTGCGTGATGCCGAAGCCCCCGATGAAGTCCTCCATGAGGACCTCACCCGGGTGGATCGGCTCGATCCTGTCAGTGGTAGTCAACGATCTGCACCTCCTCCGGTCCGGCGTCGCTCCACACAAAGCAGATACGCCACTGGTCGTTGATCCTGATGCTGTACTGCCCGGCCCGATCACCCTTGAGGGCCTCGAGCCGGTTGCCGGGCGGGACCCGGAGGTCCTCGAGAGACTCCGCGGACCCCACCTGACGCAGCTTGCGCAGTGCGACGCGATGGATCCTCGGATCGATGGACCGCACGCGCTCACGACGCCACAGCCGTTCGGTCGCCTTGTCGCCGAACGATCTGATCATGAAGCCAGTCTATAACGGAGGCCGTCATTAACGCTAGACGTTAAACCGGAACTCCACGGAGTGTCGTCGATAAATAACCGCTCGATGCGTAAATGCGGTATCCGATGTGCTGTAGCGGAATTTACAACGAAATACTGCTAAAAACAGACAACATATGGTGGTTCACAGAAACACATATAAGTTCTGCGGAAAACCTATAGGGTGCGTCGCTAAAAACCGCTGTGCGCGAAAAACATAAAGGGTTTACGGACCCGGTCCCAGACCCCTCAATACTCTGAGCCGGAAGAATGGAAAGTGGAAGGTTGATGTATCCCCACTATTTTTTTCCGTTTTTCGGAGTACATCGGGAGCTACAACTGCGGACCAGCTCTGTGTGAACTAGATGAGAAGGCGCAGCAGCGAATCATCGACGCTGGACAGTTGGTGCTGCGGGCACGCGAGCGGCACCCCCAGCGGTCACTCGCGGAGCACTACAACCCGTTATCGATGGACCCAATTCTGCTCAAGGCTCACAACAACTTGGACCGGGAAGTCGATAAGGCTTTCGATGTGGCACGCGAACTCACCAACGAGCGCCAGCGCCAGGAGCTACTGTTCGCCAGCTACGGGGAGTTGGCGAGGGGCTATGTCTCCTCGCTTTCATCAAAATCGAAACCACCAGCAGGGTCGTTCCCCGTGCGGGCGATTTTGATCGGTCCCGCTGCTGGGTGTAGAACCCTGTCGCTGGCAACGCCGGGAACTATGACTGTGCCCGACGAGAACACGTCACTGCCATAACGCGGCCCACGGTAGACGAACATGGGTCGTTCACTAATACTGGTGGATTTCGGTTTTGGTGGTGGGGGGATTACCGCCGCCGGCCTCGATTTTTCCGTTGAGGAGGGCGTTGACTACTTCCCGATTGTGAAATGGGCCGATGGCGCGGTGGAGAGGAACCAGTCACCTGGAAGAGATCGATCCAGTCGCTGGTGTGCAATCTGGGAGGTAGGGTTGCGGGGTCGATTCCTCGCGAGCGCAACCATGATTGTGTCTCTGAACGTGATGAAAACAACCCTGCCCTTCGGAGAATTTCCCCTATCCCGCGTCCCCGGGCGGTGAAAACGGTGTGCACCATCGCCTGAAAGGCTTTGCGTTGCTCTATCGGGATCTTCGGGTCACCCACCCGGCGGATCACTAAGATCCCCCCGTCAACGTTTGGCTGTGGCCGGAAAGCAGACCTTGGTACTCGGGAACCAAGGTGAAACGTGAACCATGGGGACCACTGAGCCGTCATCATCGTGCTTGCACCTACCCCGGCCCGGCGGCGAGCGACTTCCCACTGCATGAGGAGTACAGCGTCAGTCCATGCCGGCGCATGCAACAACTTTCGAAGAATGGCAGTGGTGAGGTGAAAGGGAATGTTTCCCACAATGACGCAGGGAGTGGCGGGTAACGGGAAGTTGAGGAAATCATCATGGACCACTTCGACCGACGCCGAGGCGGTCTTTTTTGTGAGTTTGGCAGCTAGTTTTGCGTCTACCTCAACTGCCGTTATTGCCCTCCCCAAGTGGGATATCGGGTGAGTGAGGGCACCGCTTCCTGGCCCGATCTCAATGATGGGGCCGGAGGTTTGTTTTACAAGATCGACGATGGAGTTGATGATCTTGTGGTCTGTGAGAAAATTTTGGCCATGTTCGTGACGGCCGTATCCGTATGTAGACATCAGGTGTGCTCCGTGGAGTTGAAACGGAGCCGGGCATGGCAAATGGCCGCCCGGCTAAAGGACCGGAGCGGTTTCTAACCTGCGGGAGGGAGAAAACCGCCTTAGCGGCTGGTGAGCGGCCGCATGAAAACGGAACCTGAAATCAACATGGGCCTATCGTATCCAATTGATTTCGCAGGGTCCAATAGGGTGAGAAAGAAGACAACCGCACCGCAACAGTGCAAGACCTCTCTGGATTGGAATTTGTCCTACCTTCGGCTCGTCGTACAGACGCCACTGGCGTATTTTGTCTCTGGGCAACGAGGGGGAGTTACCCCCACCTCCGGATGTTTTTAAGGTGCACCCCTTATTACGCTGTGGTGCGGGAGTAGTTTTGTCCGACTGATCGGACTACCCACCGACGTGGGGCGGGTAGTTCGAGGTCCCAGCAGATGATCGCGTCGATTTCGCCGCGTTCAAAGGATGCCACCATGGCGTCGTAGTCGGGGCGAGCCACATTCTTCTTTGACGCGGAAATGGACTGATCGACGTAGTTATGTCCTATGTCCAACGTCCAAGCCACGCTGCTTTGCAATGGCTTCACAGTCCTGACGCTGCCGGTCGATGGTGAGGCCATCCACGTCAGCGTCTCGCGAGATACGAAGGTAAATAGGAGCGCGTGTTGCCAAACGCTTTTAATAAGGCCCTTAGCTAACATTGAACTTAAACTCGACCGAATTCCAGTTTAACATGTAGCGCTGTTGAAGCCGTGCAATTGAGCTCCGAGTCTCACTCGATTTTGCTACGGGTGCCCCTGTCATCGCGCGCCCGCGTGAGGACCGTGAAGCCATTGCCAGCAGCATGACTGGTGAGTCGTGGCATGTACGAGGCTTAGTCGATCTTGGCCTCTGAGAAATATGGAGATTGTCCTGGCCACGACGCGGGCATGCCTCGTGTTGGGATTGAGGTCGCCTCAGACGGCAGCCCGCACAGCTCGACTATTGGATCTCGATTGCGACGACACCGCGACAGGCTGGCGCCTTACGGAAGAAGACCTAAAGCGCACGCACCGTCATAATTGGGCGGCTGGGTCTTTGGTGATGAGATGCTCAGGCTCAGTTCACGCCGGCTCGATCGGCCAACACCTTGGCCGTCACCGAGCGTGAATCCGGATCCAGAGCATGCTGGGCGACCGCCGCCGGTGTTCCGGTGACCAGGATCTGGCCACCCTCATCTCCGGCTCCCGGGCCGACATCGATGACGTGGTCGGCCTGCGCGACCACTCGAAGGTCGTGCTCGACGACGACCACCGTCGCGCCGTCATCGACCAGGCGACGTAGCTGGGTCAGCAATAGATCCACGTCCGCCGGATGCAGCCCCGTCGTAGGCTCGTCCAGGAGGTACAGGCTGTGCTTACGACTGGAGCCGCGTTGCATTTCGGAGGCCAGCTTGATGCGCTGCGCCTCCCCGCCCGAGAGCTCCGGGGAACCCTGCCCTAGCCGCAGGTAGCCAAGCCCGAGTGCGTGCAGGAACTCGACGGAACGCAGAATCCTCGGCTCCTCGGCGAAGACCTCGAGCGCCTCGTCCACGGTCAGTGCCAAGATATCGGCGATGCTGCGGCCGCCCCACTGCACCTCAAGGATCTCTGGCTTATAGCGCTTGCCGTGGCAGGCCGGGCAGGTGGTGTACGTGCCGGGCAGGAACACCAGCTCAACCTCGATGCTGCCCGCGCCGTCGCACTCCGGGCAGCGGCCCTTTTTCGTGTTATAGGAAAAGTCCGACACCGACATGCCCCGCCTGTTTGCCTCAGGCGTGTCAGCAAACAGCCTGCGAACATGATCGAAAAGACCTGTGTAGGTCGCGACGGTGGAGCGCACCGTACGCCCGATCGGCTTCTGGGTGATGTGAACCAAACGACGGATGCTATCGATCCCCGTTGCGCTCTCCACCCGGAAATCTCGGGTCGGGTCGGAGCCTGCCGTGATGTTAGCATCCGGATCCTCGTCCGAGACCTCGTCGGCGCCGACCACCTGCTTAGCCGCGCGGGATGCCACGTCGGCGAGTACCCCGGTGACCAGGGTGGATTTGCCGGAACCGGATACCCCCGTGACTGCGGTGAGTGCCCCTAGCGGGAAGTCCACATCGGCCCCGTCGAAGGCACGCGCGTGCACGCCGCGAAGGCCGATGGATTCACTACTTCCGGCCGGGGTGTCCGTCAGCTCGGGGAAGTCTGCGTTCAAGGCGGTAGCGGTGGGCGAGTCCAGCTGCTCGGCGTTGGCGCGGAACTGGTCAGTGGGGCCGGAGAACACCAGCTCCCCACCGCGTTCACCGGCGCGAGGGCCGATATCGACGATCCAATCGCATTTCGCCACCAGCGACATGTCGTGCTCCACGAGAAGCACCGAATTGCCCGCGTCGATGAAGCGTTGCAGCAGCTCAGAGACCGCCTTCCGCTCCACGACGTGCAGGCCGGCCGAGGGCTCATCCAGCACATAGGTTGTGCCGAACAGGTTCGAGTTGAGCTGGGAGGCTAGACGCAAGCGCTGGTGCTCACCCGCAGACAAGCTCCGTGCCTGGCGGGCGAGGCTCAAATGCCCCAGTCCCAGCTCGATCGCTGCGCGCACCGTGGGCAGCACCTGATCTAGCAGTAGCTCTTCGGCCTCGTCGTGCTCGTTCCACTGGTGTTTCGCGATCCCCGCCAAGTGCTGGAGACGGTCTTCCAGTACAGTCAGCAGATCCTTCAATGCCAAGTCGTTGAATTCGTCGATGGCGTAACCGGCGTAGGTGACCTTCAAGGTATCCGGCTGGAAACCGCGGCCCTCGCACACCGGGCATATCGATGAATTCATGAAAGAGAGCACTCGGCGGCGGGTCTTATCCGATCCCGTCTCCGCCAGAGAGTCAGTGAGGTAGGTGGCGACCGAGCGCCATTTGCCTTGATATGACAGATGTACGGCGTTTTCGTCCCGAACCGGGTGGACGGTGACCACCGGCTGTTCGTCAGTGAACAGGATCCAGTTGCGATCCTCTTGCGGAATGTCCCGCCACGGAACGTCGAGCGGATAGCCGAGAGCACCAAGGATGTCCCGGAAGTTCTTGCCCAACCACGCTCCCGGCCATGCCGCGATCGCGCCGTCCCGGATAGACAGGCTGGGATCCGGCACCATCGACTCTTCCGTCGGCCGGTGTATGGTCCGGGTGCCCTGGCACTCGGGACACATGCCGGTGGTGGTGTTAGGGGAGAAAGCGTCGGAGTGGAGCCTGCCGTATTCCAGCCGCTCGCGCATGCCGTCCGGGTAGCTGCCGGATCGGGAAAAGAGCAGCCGAACACTATTAGAGATATTTGAGATCGTCCCCACGGAGGAGCGCGCCCCACCGAGGGTGGTGGACTGCTGCAGGGCCACCGTCGGCGGCAGGCCTGTCACTGACCCTACGCGCGGGTTGACCGCGCCACCGATGAGACGGCGCGCGAAGGGGGAGACCGACTCCAGGTAGCGACGCTGCGCCTCCCCATGGATGGTGCCGAAGGCCAGGCTGGACTTGCCCGACCCGGACACGCCGGTAACCGCCACGAGGGTATCCCGGGGCAGGTCGACGTCGACGTGTTTCAGGTTGTGGAGGTGTGCATCACGCACCCGGATCATCGGATCGTGACTCGCGCGCGTCGAAGAATGCGGAGCTGGGGACTCGGATGTGGAGTGGGTCATCGTGGTTACTTTAACACCGCAGGTTGTGCCCTTATTGACGGAGGTTGCCATCGCTGCGTAGGCAGGCAGGGCCTTCCTAACCCGGTGCGCCTCACCGAGCTTGGCTCCGGCTCGCGGAGGGGCTACTGCCCCGTGGCTGGCTTGCTCCGGTTGATGCCGCGGCGGAGGACGGCACGAATGAATTAAGTAAGGCGAGCCTTTCCTAATTATGGTACGTTGTGCGGCATGCGATCAAAGCTCTCGTATACCGCGGTTGAGGTCCGCGTCGACGCAGTGCGCGACCTGTGCCCCTCGATGCGTCGAGTCACCCTAAGTGGAGAAGGACTGAGGAAGGCTGCTCCGCTTTGCCTTGATCGTCGGATCAAGCTCGTGCTGCCCCGATACCACGGTGACGCACTGGAGGACATCCCGCGTATCCCGGGCTGGTATGACGCCCTCGTGTCGTTACCGCCAAGTGATCAGCCGCCCGTGAGGACATACACGGCACGGGCAATGCGTCCGGGCATGGCCGAGCTTGACGTCGATGTGGTTCGCCACGGCACCAGCGGCCCCGCGGGCCGGTGGATCGAAACCGTGGCGATTGGCGATCGGCTCGTCGTTGCCGTCCCCCGGGCTGAGGTTAAGGATATTGACACCATTGGCCTGGCTTGGCATCCGGGCAGTGCCAAGCAAATCCTGGTGGTTGGCGACGAAACCGCGGCGCCGGCTATAGCCAACATCGCCGCCTCGCTGGCACCAGATGTCGTCGGCACCATTCTGGTCGAGATGCCGACCCCCGAGGACACCTGGCCTCTCAAGGCCCCGCCCGGGGTTGACGTTAAAGTGTTGTGCCGCGACGGTGAGGCTCCCGGAAGCCTGCTCGAACGCGAACTTCACACGCTGACGTGGCCGCCCGAACCGGCCGAAAGCGAAGCGGTCGATGACCTCGACGATGACGCTGGAATCCTGTGGGACGAACCCGCAGGAGATGCCGACGGCGAGCATTTCGCCTGGTTGGCAGGCGAAAAAGGAGCTGTGCAACGTATGCGCCGCTTCCTCGTACGCGAACGCGGCTGCCCCCGCGATCGGGTGGCCTTCATGAGCTACTGGCGTCAAGGGCACGCCGAATCCTAACCATCCCGGCGCGACCGCGTCGGTCCCACATAACCCCTAAAGGAACACCAGAAATGTACCCCTCAGATCAGCGTCTGAGCATGCCTCGTCGCGGGCTGCTCGCCCTGGCCGGAGCCTTCTCGTTGTCTGCCGTCACCGGTTGCGGCAGTAACCGTTCGAGTGCTGGGTCAACGTCCACCGAAACCGCGTCGGCGGGCAGTTTCCCCGTTGTGATTCGCCATGCCTTGGGATCCACGACCATCAAGCAGGCGCCTCAGCGAATTGTCACCATCGGGCAGGGCGCCACTGAGGCCCTCATCAGTATGGGGGTCTACCCGGTTGGCGTTGAAACCTATGCCTGGGGAGCTGACAAGGATGGACATCTACCCTGGAACCGAGAAGCCTTCGAGAAGGCGGGACGGCCCCTTCCAGCTCTATTCGCCGGCGGTGAGCAACTCGACGTCGAGGCCATTGCGGAGCTCGAGCCCGACCTGATCCTCGCTCCATGGTCAGGGCTCACCCAGAAACAGTATGACCAACTGACCGCGTTCTGCCCGACTGTCGCCTACGAGAAATCCGCCTGGACCACTACTTGGGACGGCGAGATCCGCATGGTGGCCAAGGCGCTGGGGCGCCCCAGCGACGGCGACAAAGTCATTAGCGACCTCAAGAAAACCCTCGCCGACACTGCTGCTCAGCACCCACATTGGGAAGGCACGACCTTCAGTTACATCTACACTGAAGGCCAGGGAACGCTTGGCATTTTTCGTCCCACGGAACAACGCGTGGCCTTGATCAGCATGCTCGGCCTGACGGTCGACCCAATTGTCGATACCATCACGGCCAACGATGGGTCCGATTGGGCGCTCATCAGCCTCGAGAATGCCGATAAGCTCAAGGATTCTGACCTCATCTTCACCTTTCATCTGGATGCCGCGACCAAGAAACAGGCCACCTCGCAGCGGCTCTACTCGTCCATCCCTGCCATCAAGCGTGACAGCGTGGTGGCCCCGACTGACCCGCAGCTCGTCACAGCGATCAGCATGATCAACCCGCTCACCGTGCCGTGGAGCCTTCCACGTCTCACTGATCTCATCGACCAGGCCGTCGCGAAGGTGACGGACTAACTCTTGCTGGCCCGTCGACGTACTCTGGTCGCCACCGCTCTCGTGGCGGTGGTGCTCGGTATCACCTGTGTGCTCAGTCTTGCTCTGGGCAGTAAAGCCATCGGACTCCGTGACCTGGCGGAAGCCATCCACAGTGGCGGCGATCCCCACGTGCGGGAGGTGCTGGCAGCACGTGTCCCACGCACCTTGTGCGGGCTGGTTGCGGGCGCTGCCCTCGCCAGTTCTGGCGCCGCGATCCAGACAGTCACTCGTAATCCCCTCGGGGATCCGGGGGTTCTGGGGCTGACAAGTGGTGCAGCAGCTGGAATCGTTACCGTCACGTCGATCCCCGGGCTCGCTGGCCTCCAGCTCGTCGGGGGAGCCTTCGCCGGAGCAGCGGCGGCCACGGTTGCAGTGATGGTACTTGGCAGTTTCGGGCGTGGCACCGATGCCACCAGGTTGGTACTCGCCGGGGCCGTGACGACAGCCGTCGCCGTTGCCTACTCGCAGGCCGTGAGCCTACGCCACAAGGCAGCCTTTGACGCGTTGCGCTATTGGTCAGCGGGATCGCTGGCGGTAGGCGACTTCCTCGATTGGTGGCCCGTGGTGGTGATCGCAGTCGCGGGCGCGGGGCTCTTCGCCGTGGGACGTGGGCTGGATGCCGTGGCTCTTGGCGACGAAGTTGCCGCGGGCCTGGGACACCATCCCGCACGTGTGCGCGCTCTCACTCTTACCGCGGTGGCTCTGATGACCGCGGCCGCGACAGCGATTAATGGCCCTATCGTCTTCGTCGGTCTCGCTGCACCGCACTTGGCCCGACGATTCGCTCAAGGCTCGGCGCGTGCGCTCATCGGGTTGTGTTGTCTGATTGGGCCGGTACTCATGCTGCTGGCTGATGTGATTGGACGCCTGGTCCTGCGTCCTGCTGAGGTACCTGTTGGAGTCGTGACCGCACTCTTGGGTGCGCCTTTGCTGCTCGCAGTAGTCCGCCGCTCACGAGGCGTGCTGTGAACGCGTCCCCCACCTCCCTCGCCGCGACTCAAGACCTTGCAGCTCGCCTCGCCCGGCGCAGTCGTACCCGGCATGTCCTCGCGGTGGTGATCCTGGTGGTGGCTCTGGTGGCATCCTGCGCGTGGACGCTGGCCATTGGCAAGCTCGGCACCCCCCTTGCACGTCAACCGCAAGCGTTGCTGGATCTGGTCACTGGTCGCGGCAGCCTCGCCCTGACGACACTGCGCGGACCGCGCCTTGTCGTGGCGGTCGGGGCGGGTGCGGCGCTGGGACTGGCAGGAGCATTATTCCAGCGAGCGACTGCGAATCCACTCGTCACTCCCGATGTCATTGGGATTACCACCGCAGCTGGAGCTGGGATGGCGGTGGCGAGTGCGCTCAATGTTCCGACCGCTTTTGGCGCGCTGGGTGGTGCCCTTGCGGCCGGCCTCATCATCCCGTGGGCCACGACAACAGGCTTCCGTAATCCCGGCGCGGTGATCGTCGCAGGGATCGGTATTGCAGCGGCCTCCACCGCGTTGACGCAGTTTGTCTTGGTCTTCTCACGCCAGTCCGAGGCCATGGCTCTCGCGGCCGCACTCACCGGGTCGCTGACCGCGCGAACCTGGGGTGATGCTCTGGTCGTCTGGTCAGTGCTCCTCCCGCTGGGGCCGGTGGCGCTGGGGCTGCGTGTTGACCTCGATCTCATCAGCCTTGGCGACGATGCGGCTCACGGTCTCGGATCGCGCCCGGCCAAAACGCGTTCTTTCGCGCTATTAGTGGGAATTCTGCTGACTGTGGGCGCGGTGGCAGCAGCAGGCCCGCTCGCCTTCGTGGCGCTCACTGCCCCTCATTTGGCTCGTGGATTGACCGGGCGGCCGGCGATGGGATCCGCGGCGTTAGTCGGCGCGACGACGGTGTGCCTGGCCGATCTCGCTGTTCGACACGTGGCGTTCCTGGCCGGGCTTCCCGTGGGTGTACTCACGGCCCTGATCGGCGGGCTGTTTCTCGGCGCGGTTCTCATCTCACAAATCCGGGAGGGCTCACTATGACCAGTTCGGCAATCGACATGAACGAGCTCACCATTCGCTTCGGTGGCCTGACCGCTGTTGACCGCCTCAGTGCCGCGGTGCCGAAGGGAAGCTTCAGCGTCGTCATCGGCCCTAACGGGTGTGGCAAGTCGACCTTGTTGCGTGCTGTGGCTCAGGTGCGGCCGGCCGACGAGGGCAGTGTTACGGTGCTCGGCCACGATGTTTCCCGCATGGGGCGTCGACAGCTGGCCCGCACCTGCAGCCTTCTGCCGCAGACCACCGTGGCCCCACGAGGTCTGCGCGTGGGGGAACTCGTGGCGCGTGGCCGCCACCCCTACCACTCGTTCCTCAGTAGCAGTGCCCCCGGTGACCAAGAGGCCATCAACCGGGCTGTTGAACGCGCCGGAGTTGCCGACCTCGTCGGACGGTACGTGCACGAGCTGTCTGGTGGCCAGCGGCAGCGCGTCTGGTTGGCGATGGTCCTTGCCCAGGACACCCCGGTCATCCTGCTGGATGAGCCGACCACATTTCTGGATCTCTCGGCGCAGTACTTACTTCTTGATCTATGCTCCGACCTGGTCGATGAAGGTCGTACGGTCATGGCCGTTCTGCACGATCTGCCCCAGGCAGCTGCCTATGCCGATCACGTGCTTATGCTGAACCAAGGGCGATTGGTTGCCGCGGGGTCTCCTGCCGAGGTGATCACTGAGGAGAATGTGGAGGAGACCTACCGAATCAAATGCCGCGTGGACCTCGAGGATCCGCGTGGGCCGGTGGTTCTTCCGCTTGCTCGCAAACACCGACTGTGAACTAGCCGGCGCCGCCCCGCGAGTCGTTCAAATCCGACGGCTCTAGGCGGTGAGATGCTGATCCCAGGTTCGGTATGCACGCAGTGGACTGCGGTCTGAAACAAGGAAGTGTTGAACAGTTCCGATCTGGGTCTAACCAGGGGTAGGGTCGCCCACACAGAACTCGTTGCCTTCCGGATCCTGCATAACGGTCCACACGAGTCCCGGTGCTTCATGACTGCCGAGTTCGGTGGCGCCTAGCTTCTTGAGGCGCTCTACTAAAGCTTCGCGTTCAACCCCGCCGCCGTCGAGATGCACGCGGTTTTTACCGGGAGTGGGATCTTCAACGCGCTGAAAGCCGAGTGCCGGAGTGGAGTCGAGCAAAACGAAGTCTCCGTAGTCGGCGGCGACAGCGCATCCTGTGGCGGACGCCCAGAATTCAGCGAGCTTAGAGGGATCGTCGCAGTCGAAGGTTACCTGGCGGATAGCAAAGGTTGCGTCACGCATAGTCCGCATCGTACTTGTGTGTCGTTGCTTCTGCCTGTTAATCGCAGGTAGGTAAATGCCCAACGGTGCGCCGTGGGATTCTGCTTTAATGCCTCGGTCGCTATCGACTCGTGTCACGTCGACGCTGGGCAGTGACAAGTGCGTAACCGGTAGTGGAGTCGATCCGCCCGGAAGCATCGGCGTGGGCCTCGAGGTGAGCGCGCAGCGCGGTCCAAAGAGCCTCTCGGCGGGCGCCGGCATTGTCGGCCATCCACGCGTGCGTCGGGCTTCCTTCTCGGTAAAGCTGCATACCCTCATCGACGCTTTCGAACGACCACTCCAGGTCGAGGTGTTCGATGCTGATGTGGTCGAACCACGGCGACAAGCGCTCGTGCGCTACATCGTCGACGCCCCAGGCCATGTGGGGTGGGGTTTGCGTCGAGGAGCCGGGGCTCACGGCTTCCGACATCGCGTCGGTCATCGTCGCGAGAAAACCTTTGAGATTCCACGTGGCCATCACAAGGGTTCCGCCAGGACGAAGGATCCGAGCCCACTCTTCGGGTCCAGCTACGGGATCGCAAAACATGGAGCCAAACGTGCTTGTCAACGCCTCGTAGGCGGAATCCTCTAGCCCGGTTGCCTCCCCTTGGGTGCCAAGCCATGTGGCCCCAGGTGCGCGCCGCTGCCCGATCGTGCGGATCCGTGCGGTCGGCTCAACGGCGGTCACGGAGTAGCCGCGGCTGAGGAGCTCCGCGACACCTTCGCCGTGCCCGGAACCGATGTCAGCGACGATCGCGGGGCTTTCCACGAATTGAGCCAGTCGGGTGGCAACGAGGGCAGAGACGGGCTGCAGGCGTGCGGCGGTCGGGGCGTAGTCGCTTGCGGACCAAATATCGGTGGGAGAGCTCATACGCCCACACTACATGAGAAGCGTTATCAGAAATCTTTCGCGGTAGCGCGCGGCAGGCCCGCTCAAGTAGTCAGAGGTGACGCTGGCGAGGATTCGGAGCGAGGGCATCACCATGCCCTTACCGCCAAGGTGCCGAGGAGTTCATGTTCGCCTAAGGACGCACGCCTTGCGCGTTCGTCACCCCGAACTACGCCCAGCCTTTCCTGCAACGCTGGCCCCGCAACTCCACACGGAAGGGGAAACCATGAGTTGGGAAGAAGACATCGACGCTCTCGCCGAAAAGGGAAACGAACGCATGGATGCTGAGGATTACCTTGGCGCGGTGGAGTTTTTCGATCTTGCCTGGACAATGCTCCCGGAGCCAAAAACACAGTGGCCGCAAGCGACGTGGCTGCTTGCGAGCATCGGCGATGCGCACGTGCTCCGCGGGGATTTCGAAACTGCGCACGCGGCGCTCACGACGTGCATGCACTGCCCTGAGGCGATTGGAAACCCGTTCATTCACTTGCGTCTTGGCCAGGCGCAATTCGAGCTTGGCAACGAGCCGCGAGCGGCGGATGAACTCATGCGTGCGTACATGGGGGCGGGACCGGAGATTTTTTCCGACGAAGACCCGAAGTACATCGACTTCTTGGCGAGCAAGGCCGCCCATATCGAGCGCCCGATCAGCTGAAGCTCACGAAAACACGCACCTGTTCGCTGAGGTCGCCGAGGTCGCGGGTTTCAGTGAAGCCCATGGCTTCGTAAAACGAGCGTGTGGCTTGCCCGCAGCCGGTCATGAGTACTTTTTGTCGTACGTCGCCATAGGGCTCAAACGCGCGCGAAAAGAGCTCGCGCCCGATTCCACGGCGGTGGTGACTTGGCCTCACGAGAATGTCTTGGAGATAGACGATGGTAAGTCCGTCGCCGACGATGCGGGCGAGCCCCACGAGCTCATCACCAACTCTCGCGGTGACGATCCGAAGAGAGGCATCAATCGCTGCTTCGAGCCGGTCAGGGGTGCGAGTGTAGACCGTCCAACCGACGGAATCGTAAAGCGAAACAAGCTCTTCACGCGTGGGCACGTCATCGATCGCGTAGGTCACGAAATCCATGGACGCAAGCCTACCGTCGGAAATAGTGAAGCCCCCGCCTTCTCGCAGATACGCGAGCAGGCGGGGGCTTCTTCGAGCCCTAGCTCCTGAAAGCTACTCAGATGGTGTCGCCCTTGCGGTTGCCCTCGGCGTCAACGCCGTCGACGGCAACCTCTTCGCGCGAAACGTCGGTCGCAACCTTCTCGGTGTCCTGAACGGTGCGGGTGCCCACGCGGACATCCTCGGTCGCAACGGTCTCCTTGTTCACGACGGGACGCTCTTCGGAGATCGACACCTCGACCTCGTCCTCGCCGAGGGGAGCGTCGGTTGCGGTGCCGGTCGCGGGGGTGCGCTCGACCACGAACTCTTCGCGCTCAACGGGAACCTCAACGGTCTTGGTGTCGGTCACGACGTGCTTGCGAAGGCGCACGCGGCCGGTCTCGACCTTCTCGGTGCCAACGTTGACCTGCTCCTCGTGGAGGGTGATCTTCTGCTCGCCGTTGACGTCGGCAGCCTCGCGGCGATCCGCATCAGCGGCGTAGTCCTCACGGTTTACGTCGCTAGCGGCATCGCGCTCGCCAGCAGCGCCAGCAACGCCCGCGGTACCGGTAACGCCGGCGGTGCCGACGCCTTCTGCGCTTTCGTTGCCCTCGGCATTATTCGCGAGGCCCTGCTGGTTGAGTTCGCGATCCTCGCGGACCTCGCCCGTGTTGGCGGTGGTTTCGGTGCCGTAGCCCGGGTCCTTCACGCCGTAGTAGCGGTACAGATCGTTTTCCTGCTCGGGGGTGATCTCGCCGTCCTCGCTGATGTTCGGAGCGTCCTTCACGAAGTCCTTCTCGTAGGGGACGGTGATCTCGTCGCCCGCGAGCTTCGCGTCATCGAGCGGGATGAACGTTTCGTTCGTGCCGAAAAGGCCGGTGTTCACCGTGACCCACGAGGGCTCACCGGTGCTGTTGTGGAGGTAGACCTGGCCGACCGAGCCGATCTTGTTGCCGTCGCGGTCGATAACGGTGGCCTTCTGGAGAGTGTCAATCTGGTCGCGGAGGTTCATGGTTGGTGTCCTTTCCTCGAACGTAAGACTTTCGAGACACTGTGGGAAGCTCGTGAGCGTCTCTTGTGGAACGCTCGGAGCTCTTCTGTGCCCCAAGCAAGAACCAACTTTCCATGTGAGCCTTAGGACTTCTTCCATGAACCCTGACTGCCGCGTGACAGTAGGCTTGTGATGAGCTGGGAGCATTGGGGCTAGCCTGAATGCTCTACGCGTAGGGCTTTCAACTTCGCATGCGGAACAATGGGGCAATGGACTTGGATGTGCGACATGCCCGCCTCTCCGATGCGTTCGCTGTTAGCGAATTTGCGGCGCGAACCTTCCCCTTGGCGTGCCCGCCGACGCTTGCAAGAGCCCACATCGACGCCCATATCCGTGAGAATCTTTCTCCCAAACAATTTGATGTGCACATCGCCCATCCGGACCACGATGTACTCGCGGCAGCCGTCGGACCTGAAATCCTTGGGTACGCACTCGCACTTTTCGGGCCTGACGGTTCCCCCGCTCCGGGCCTTGGCGTCACGCTCAACCCCGCGGGCCTCCTTTCAAAGTGCTACACGGACCCAAAGGTGCACGGCACCAAAGCAGGGGCCAGCCTCCTTGTCGCGGCCGAAGAGCGCGCTCGTGAACGCCACGCGGAAGGCCTATGGCTCAATACCAATGCGCAGAACATCCGGGCGCAGCGTTTCTACCGCAAGCACGGATTCAGTTGCGTTGGCAATATCGATTTCGTCGTGGGAGGGATTGTGCACCACGACCCCGTGTTCGAAAAGCGGGTTTAGCCGAAAACGGCCCTCAGGGTCACGATGCCCACCGCGCCGATGGCAGCCGCCGCCGGAAGCGTAATGACCCAGGCGAGGGCAATCGGTTTCATGAGTTTCCAGTTCGCCGCCTTGTTCACGAGACCGATGCCGAGGATTGCGCCGATCAGGATGTGAGTCGAGGAGACCGGAATACCAATCATCGACGCCCCCATCACGACGCCCGCGGCGGAAAGTTCGGCGGCAAAGCCGGAGGCGGGGTGCATCTTCGTGAGGCCCGTACCAACGGTCTTGATGACGTTGCGGCCGATGAACCACAGGCCACAGATCAGGCCTATGCCGGCGCTCAGCATGAGTGCTGCGGGCACCGTTGCGTCGGCGGAGATTGTGCCGGTCTTGAGAACGTCGAGCACCGCGGCAAACGGGCCAACGGCGTTCGCGATGTCGTTCGATCCGTGGCTGAAGGCGAACGCCGAGGCGGTGAACACCTGCATCCACGAGAACAGGAGGAAGGTCGAGCGGGAGAGATCTTCTTTCTTGAGGGTTTTCGCGAAAATGAACACGGCCATCCACACGGCAGCACCCACCATCGCCATGATGAGGATGTTGCCCGCGTTATCGATGTCGAGGTGCAGGTTCTTCAGGCCTTTGAAGAGGAGCATAGAAGAGATCACGATCGAGCCTGCAGCCGCAAGGAGAGGAACCCACGTGTCGAGGGCGCGGTGGGCGTTGATGTGCTCGGCGCGCTCTTCAATGTCGTGGAGTTCGCGGTAGTAGTCCGAGTCAAGATCTTCAACGTTGTAATCGGGGTCCGACTGAATCGTCGACGCGTCGCGCGCCATCGCGTTCGTGTAAGCGATCTGCTGGATCTCCGTGAGGCGTTCGAATGCCTTCTTGTGTTTTTCACGGTGCGCAGCGCGGTCGATCTTGAGCTGGCGGAGCTTTTCATCGGCTTCTTCGTTGTACACGAGGATGTAGCGCTTGATCGCCCCGAAGAGAATGTAGGCGACGATCCCGCCGAGGAGAGGTGACGCGACCCAGGACAGCGCGATCTTGCCGATTTCGCCCCACTGCACCATGTCGAAACCACCGGTGCCCGTGACGAGTCCGAGTGTCACGGCCGCGCCAACGATGCCGCCGACGATCGAGTGGGTCGTCGAGACGGGCCAGCCCATCTTCGTCGCCACGAGGAGCCAGAGAGCCGCGCCAAGGAGAGCCGACATCATGATGAAGGCAAAGTCGATTGGCTGGACGGTGAAGGCGTTGAGGTCAACGATGCCACTTCGCACAGTCTCGGTGACATCGCCGCCCGCGATCACGGCGCCGCTCACTTCGAAGATCGCGGCAACCATGAGTGCCTGCTTCATGCTGAGCGTTCCCGCGCCCACGGACGTGCCGAACGAGTTGGCGACATCGTTGCCGCCGATGTTGAACGCCATGAACAGGCCCACGACGATGGTCGTGATGAGGATGCCCCACGATCCAGTGCCGGTGTAGCCAAGCGCCCAGTAGATGCACAAAATGAGCGTGCCGAGTGTGAGGACACCGAAGGCAAGGTGCCAATTGCGATCGGGGCCAAGGAACTGGCGCTTTGGTTCGAGGACGTCGTGAGACATGAGGAACAATCCTTCGAGGGTGAGGAGTGGACCGCATCATGATGCATCGGCAGAGCAACTGAAAGGTTACGCGCACTTTGCCTTTGGGTGGATATTCCCAGTCTGTTGGCCATGACTTTCACAAAGTACGTGGGGTAGACGGCTGGATTCTGCGCGGGCGAAAGCCGAGGAAGGGACGATGGCGGCGAGGGGGGCAAGGGTTCTTCTCCTTCTCGGTTGTGCTGTTAGCCATCACGGTGCCTGTGCTGCATGAAACTGCCATGAGGCGAAAATGAAGAAACCTTCATGTACTGGGAGCGCTAGAGTTAAACGGGCGCACGCCCGGCTGTTTCTGGTGCGGGGCCGTTCACATACGAGACGCAGCGAAGAGAGAAGGATCCATGCGAGACGAGCGGATGCGGGCTCTCGCAACCGCGGCACGAACCCTCGTGGGGTACGGCCACCTCACGTCGGAGGCAATCTCCGCGGTCGAATCCCTGAGCGCTCGACTCGGCTTGCCGGTGCGGTGCATCGTTGAATGGAACCGCGTCGTCCTCGTCGATCTCGACGGCCTTGCTCATACAACCGTGCACGTGCGACCCGAGGCAATCAACATGGCGCGCGTGAACGCGACGCTACGAGCGATTGATTCGCTTCCGGCCGGCGGGGCCATCGGCGATCGTGAACTCGCGCGGCTCAATTCTCGGCTGGACGAAGCGGCTTCGATTTCGCACGCCCCGCTATGGCTTTTCGTCCTCGCCTGCATTGCGGGTGCCTGGGGGCTCGCCCTGATCTACGGGGCGCGGAGCCCTCTGTCCTACGTCCTGATGGCGATTGCCGCGGGAGTGGGCGGGGTTGTGAGACGCTGGCTCGGATCCCACGGGATTGCCGTGCCGGGCCAGGCGCTTGCGGCTGCCATGCTCGCGGGGATTCTGGGCGGAGTCGCCGATCACCTCGGTATCGCCTCGACAGCCCGGCTCGTGGCGGTGTGCCCCGCCATGATTCTCGTGCCGGGCCCCCACCTCATCAACGGCGCGCTCGACGTCACAGGCAAGAACGTCACGGTGGGGTGGCATCGCCTTGTGTATGGCGGCATCATCCTCGCGGCGATCAGCGGCGGACTCGTCGTGGGCCTTCTCTTGGTCGGGAGCGACCTCCCCGTTACGGCAGGAGCTCGCACGCCTTCGCTGTGGGTCGATGCGCTCGCGGCAGCGCTCGCCGCAATGGCGTTCAGCGTCTATTTCTCCATGCCGCTCACGCAGGCGGCATGGCCCATCCTCGTCGGGGGAATTATCCATGCAGGCCGTTGGATTCTCATGGTCGTGTGCGGCGTCAACGTCATCAACGGCGACCTCGCGGCGTGCATCCTCGCCGGGCTCGTGTTAAGCGCCGTTGCGCACCGCAAACGGCTGTCGTTCGCAGGCGTCGGATTTGCCGCGATCGTTGCACTTGTGCCCGGCATCTACCTCTTCAGGGCTGTTGCGGGGATGGTGCAGCTGACGGCGCGGCCCAACACGGTTGTCGTGGTCGGCGTCGCGCAGGATTTCTCCACCGCCCTGCTGATCCTCGCGGCAATGACCTTTGGGCTCATCCTTTCCCATGGTTTTATCATGAGGTGGCGCGCGGTCGCGCGGTAGGGGCGGTCGCTAGCCCTCGACCTTGCGCTTCGCCTCGCGTAAGAGAGTCGCGTATTCGGTCGCGCTCATCGACACTTCGGGCATATTGCGAAGCCCGTAGTGGGCCTTGCCATCGGCATCGTGCTCAAACTTCCACGCGAGCGGGAACCCTGCGCGGGCAGCCTTGCGGCGCGGCCACGCAAGAACGCCGGGGATCACGCGTTCACTCTTGAGTCCGAGCGCTGCGACGATCTCTGACGCTCCGAGCGTGTTCGGCGCAGCGTCCATAAAGAGGGTAAAAATATCTCGCTCGTTGCGTTTGAGGGAACGCCACCACTCAATGGCACCGTCAAGCAAGTCCTGATCACTCGAGGTGGGGCGGATGGCAGCGACGCTGCGGCGCGGGTTTTCCGGCACAGGGGGAGTGCGGTCCGACGCCTGTTTTGCCTCGTCCATGCTTCGGTTCACGGCGCGCTCGCCGCCTGGACTTTGAGGCGCGCTTGCGGCGGGGCGAGTTTCCGCAAGGGCGCCGCCTTCGGTCGCGGGCTTTTTGCGCACGTTGTCATTCGCCTTGGGCCAGGCGGCGTCGCTCCCCGCGAGCCACGTGCCAAAACGCGTGTAGAAATCGGCGAGCCGATCTTCGGGGACGAGAACCTTTACCTCATGCATGACCATAGGGCAATTCTAGGCCGCATCGAACGGCGTCGTGCCCTTTCGCTGCCGTGTCCCTATGCGCGTGGTGCCGCGTCTTTCGGAGCCACCACCCGGTCGAGAACGGCGAGCAGCGCAGGCAGAACTCCCACGATCAGGATGATCGCCGCCAACGCCCCGATCGCGATGGTTCGACAGATTTGGGCAACCGTCGGATTTGAGAACAGAAAACCGATCGCGCCGGTCACCAGCACCATGATGAGGCCCGAGGTGAGGATTGTGTGAATCGAACCGTCATAGGCGCGCGCAAGCGAATCTCGCACCCCGTGCTTCTGCCGCGCCTCCCGGTAGTACGTCGTGAGGACGATCGCGTAATCGATCGTGGCTCCCATCAAAATGCACTGCACGATGAGCATCGCGAGGTAGTACATGCTGTATCCCTGGAGCCCGACGGTGCTCACGGTGAGAAAGACGCCCACCTGCACAAGCAACACAAGAATCGCCGGCACTGCGATCGAGCGGAACGTGAGCGCCACAATGATGAATATCGCGGCCGCAGTGAAAAGCGCGATCTTCACATTTTCCGCGCCGAATCCCGCGCGCATTTCGTACACCATCACGGAGGCGCCCACGAAGAAATGCTCACCGGGAACCTTGGCGTCTGCGAGATCGACGAGATTCTCGACGAACGCGAGAGTTTCCGGGCTTTCCTTCGGGTAGTCAGTACGGATAATCAAGCGCGAGAACTCGGTTCCCACGAACCGCGTGCGAACATCGCCGATGTCTGCTGCGGCGTTCTCGAGTTGGGAGACCTGCTCAGTGCTCAGTTGCCCCTCAAATCGCCCGCCCTGCCCGGACTCCTCGAGCAGGAAGTGCACGAGGCCATCGATCGACATCGTCCAGGACGGATCCGATTCATGAAGCGCGCGGTGCAGCATGAAGAGCTGAGTGAGATCGTCTTCATTGAGAGGAGCCGCGTCGCTCGCGCCGCCTGCGTGGCCGCCCTCGCTCTCGCGCTCCTTCATGCTGTTCAGGGCCGACGCTAGCTGCCCCGGGGTGAACTCACGGCCCCGAACGTCACCGGGGACCTGACCTGACTCGAGTGCGTGCTCGAGAGCGTCGACTCCTTCAAACCGGCCGATGCTGCCCGAGGTGAAAGAGGCGAGTCCGCCCCTCTGGCTGAGGTTTTCAGCCTCGCGAGCGGCAGCCACGAATTCTCGTAGCGTCATCGTCCCCGCCTGACCGTCGTGGTAGGCGAAATACACCATCGAAAGGGCCGTGTCGTTGAGGGCCAAGGAGCCGTCGGACCCGTCCGTGCTCCCACTCGCGCTCCGGGAGTCGTGCGAGCCCCCAAATTCCTCCAGGGTGCTTTTCATCTCGCCCTTCGTGAGAGGCGCCCCGACGGTCGTGGGGTAGCCCATCACGCTGATCGCGTGCGGATCGCGCTTCGCGGCATCAGCAATCTCATGAATGTGCTCAGCGTTCGAATTGAGGTAGACGAGCGCGATGTCGTTATCGGGGGCGAAATGCTCGGCGACCCGGTCGGGGGTCGAAAGGGTGTACGCCGTCTCCGTGCGGGACTGGAGAAACGCGGAACCCGCGAGAATGGCGATGAACACAGCGAGCACGACCCATCGTGCAGCGTGCTCGAGCCGAGCGAGCACGCCCAGGCGGGGACTGAGGAACGGTTTTGGTGTGCGCGCTATCAAGGCGTCGCACATGACAAGGAGCGCGGGAAGGACCGTGAAAACGGTCAGCATCGAGATCGCCACGCCCTTGGCAAGGACGATGCCAAGGTCAGCGCCAACCTTGAAGCTCATGAAGATGAGCATGAGAAGGCCAACGATGGTCGTGATCGATGCCGAGGCGATTGCGCTGAAGGCCTTGGGCAGGGCTCGGCGCATGGCGATTGCGCTCGCCTCCGGTACGGAGTCCACACCGCGGCTTTTCTGCGCGGCGCGTTCTTGCCGATACCGATTGGCGAGGATGATCGAGTAATCCATCGACAAGACGAGCTGGAGGATCGCGGCAATCGAAAACGTCACTTCGGCGATTTCGCCAAGGAAGACGTTGGATCCCATGTTGAGCAGCACGGCGATGCCGATCGTCGCGAGATAGAGCAGAGGCTCGATCCACGACGCACTCATCGCGATGAGGATTGCGGCGAGCAGGGCGACGGCTATGGCCGCGATCCACAGGGGAAGCTCACCGCTCGTCGACGGATTATCGCTCGTGAAAGTGAGGGGGTGCCCGTTCAGTCCGGACTCGCTCAGTGCGGAGAGTTCCTCGGCTAGGGATGTCGCCGCCGGGTCTGCGTAGTCGGATTCGGAGGAGACGACGAAGAGTGTGTGGTCACCGTTGATGTATCGAGCTGGGTCGCCGTCGGCAGCAGTGGCATTCGTTGAGGAGGTGACGCGGTGAGCCCCCTCAAGCTTCTCGAGGGCAGCGAGGGCCTCTGTGCGCTCCGAGTCGTCAGCGAGTCCCTCCACCATGACTCGAAATGTCGAAAGATCGGGGTCATCGAACTGGTCGGTGAGGACTTCGGTACCTGCGCGCATCGGTGATGCGGATGGCAGGTACTTCGCCATGTCGGCATTCACGTCGACGAAGGGAATCAATGCGCCAAAGAACACCGCGCACAATGCCGCAAGGGCGACGATGAGGTGCCGCGCGCGAACGATGAGAGACGCACAATAATCAAGCATCCCGGCTCCTGCTGTTGTCACTGGTGAGGTGCCTATCGTGAGGATCGGCGACTACAAGCGAGGGGATGGCCAGTTTATACACTCGGTAGTAGCTTTGCGAATCTCACCCCTAGAATGGAGCTACGACCGGTGGGTCCCGTAAGGGCCGACGGGGGAGAAAACAACGCACACACCGCCGGCCAAGTGTCGGTGCAATCCGGGAATACCGGGGAAATGAGGACACCGTGACTGGCGCCTACCACGCCGACTCGAGCGATCTGCAGGTCAAGGAGGTCCTCACGTGGGACACCTTCGGCACCGCGAGTCGCGAGCTTGCCCAGGCCATCGCCGATTCGGATTTCGAGCCCGAAATCATCATTGCGGTGGCGCGCGGCGGTCTTCTGCCAGCGGGGTCCCTCGCTTACGCTCTGGGACTCAAACTTGCCGACGCTATCAACGTCGAGTTTTACACCGACGTGCACGAGACCCTTCCCGATCCGGTCCTTCTCGCGCCGCTCCTTGACACCGAGGCTATTGAAGGCAAGCGCCTGCTCGTCGTCGACGATGTTGCCGATTCCGGCCGCACCCTCGCGCTCGTACTCGAGCTTCTCGAGGCTCAAGGAGCCGAGGCGCGCTCCGCGGTCCTGTACTCGAAGCCGACGTCGGTTGTCGAGCCGCACTTCGTGTGGAAGCACACCGCCGACTGGATCGTGTTCCCCTGGTCGGCTGAACCGCCAGTCACCCCCACGGAAAAGTAGGCGGCCGGCCTCGCTGGCGCTAGTGGGCTTTCTTCCCCCACGGGATCAGCGCCCACACGCCAGCCACGACGGCGCCCCACGCGAGGCCGAACACCAGGGCGCACAGCGTATCGACGAGCCAGGCGAGCACGCCGCCTACGCCCGCGATTCCCTCGACACCCTCAGCGAGGTGGTGAACGAGGGCGTACGGTGCGTGCAGCCCGAGTTCGTCGAGGCCCGTGAGCATGATGTGACCTCCCACCCACAGCATGGCGAACATGCCGACGTAGCTGATGATGGTCATGACGACAGGCATAGCCCGCACAAGCCATGCGCCGAACGTCTTCGCGGCGCCTGAGTCTCGTTTCGTGAGCGCGAGCCCAACGTCATCCATCTTCACGAGGAGCCCCACGACGCCGTAAACGGCGAGAGTGATGACAATCGCGACGACCACGAGGATGAGGGCACGGTCCACGAGGGGCTGGTCAGCGACCTCGTTGAGAGAGATCACCATAATCTCGGCGGAGAGGATGAAGTCGGTGCGCACGGCCCCCGATACGACCTTCTTTTCGGCCTCTTCGCCTTTCACGACGGAGGGTTCTGAGTCCTTGGCGGCCTTATCGCCCGTCACGAGCTCCCAAATCTTGTGCGCGCCCTCGAAGCATAGGTACGTTCCGCCGAGCATGAGAAGCGGCGTGAGGACCCACGGCGCAAACTGCGAAAGGAGGAGTGCGAACACGAGGATGATGGCCTTGTTGAGCAAGGAGCCCTTCGTGATTTTCCAAATGATCGGCAGCTCGCGCTTGGGGTTGACGCCGCGCACGTATTGCGGAGCTACGGCTGCGTCGTCAACGACGACTCCCGCTGCCTTGGCGCTGACCTTCATTGATGCGGCGGCAACATCGTCCGCATTGGCCGCGGCCATGCGCGCGAGGGCGGCGATATCGTCGAGCAGTGCGGCAAAGCCAATGGCCATAAGGAAAACCTTCCGGTGTGCGCGTCTAGAGCGCTCCCATTTTATGGGTATCTGCGCGGTGAATCCCGCCACCACAACTTGGAGGAGTCTCCCGACTTTTTCTAGAGTGTTGGGCGCTGCGCGGGTCAACATCCGTGAGCCCAGGCACCGGAAGTGTCTGCCGCATACCGATGAAGGAGTGTGCCGTGTCGGCTGTTCCTCCTACCGTGACAGGCTCGATTCCCGCGATCAACCCGGAGGTCGATCCGTCGACCCTCCCGGAGGCAGCACCGAACAGCGAGCCGGAGCGCTCGAATTGGATCGCGGTGGTCGCGCTGGCTCTCGGGATCTTCACGCTTATCACCATCGAAGAGCTTCCCATTGGCGTGCTTACGCTTATCTCCAACGACCTCGGTGTGAGCCGAGGAACCGTCGGACTCGCCGTGACCCTCCCCGGGGTGATCGCGGGCGTTGTGGCCCTGCTCGTGCCGAGCGTGACTCGCTCCTTGAACCGCAAGACCGTGCTGCTACTCGCTCTTCTCTCAGTGGTCGTGAGCTGCACGATCTCCTTCTTTTCCACCTCGTGGCCGCTTTTTCTTGCCTCGCGCATTTTCACCGGGATTGCCATCGGGATGAACTGGCCCGTGCTTCCGCTCGTCGCGGTTGGCCAGGTGAAAAAAGAGGACCGCACGACTGCATTGACCATTGCGTTTGCCGGGAACGGGAGCGCGCTCGTGCTTGGCCTGCCTCTTGCGACGTGGCTCGGAACGGTGCTCGGATGGCGCGGAGCGTTCGCTGCCACGGGTATTCTCGCCCTCGTCGTGGGCCTCATGATGGTCGCCATGGTCAGGCCCGTGCAGTCGGCCGCGGTGGAAACCGTGCGCTCGACCCTCGGCGCTGTAAAGATCCGCGGCGTGCGCTACGCATTTGTGCTGACGCTCATTATCGTGACCGGCCAGTTCGTCTCGTACAGCTACGTGAGCCCGATCCTTCAAGACTTTGCCCACGTCGATCTCGAAAAGATCAGCATGTACCTGCTGCTTTACGGGGCGCTCGGCCTCATCGGAAACTTCGCCGCGGGCCCGCTCATCAAACGCTCGGCTGCCCTGGCGGTTCTTGTCCTTGCGGTGGGTACGGCGCTTTCGCTGACGCTCGTCGCGACCGTGATGTCCGCCCCCGTCAATGCTCTTCTCATCATCGCTGCGTGGGGCTTTTTTGGCGGCATGGCCTCAGTGTCGATTCAGTCGCTCGTCAACGCTGAGGCGGGGGATCGGGTCGAGGCGGGCACTGCCCTCAATAGCGCGGCATTCAACATCTCGATCGGTGGGGGCGCGATCATTGGTGGCCTCATCGTGGATAGCGCCGGGCTTCGCGCGGCGGTCTGGGTGTCGACGGCTGCCATCGCCCTCGGTGCCCTTATCGTGACGCGGTTCATCGCACTCACGCACAGGCGAGCCACGAGGTAAGTGTGAGTCGGGGAGGGCACCACCGCTTCCTAGACTAAAAAGGGCAAGAAGAACAAAAAGAGCACTGATCGTGCTCACGGGCTGGTGATTGCCGATAGTGCGCGGCGCGTATTCGGACCTGTCGCAAAACTCAACGTCTCGGTAACCCTGGCGCCCCGGCTTCGCAGCTCAGGGCACTACTTCTTTCTGCCCCGCACGTAGATCAGTGCGGCAGCGAGCATGAACAAAAACCCTGCGGCGACAGCACACCACCCACACAGCGGATTGTGAGGGATGGTCACCGCGCCGATTTCTACGTCGCCCTCGATAAGCAAGAACCCAAGTGTAAGGGCTGCTAGCCCGGCTGTAAGAACCCCGCCGACGCGCGGAACGGAGGGAGCAGGCATCATGCGGCGGCCCACTGCCTGACGGCGGCGCGGATTGCTGTCGAACGGTCGATCCCTTCGCGTTCAGCGCGTTCCATGAGGCTGGCTAATTCATCGTCAGAAAAGCGTGTGGGGATGACTTTGGAGGCTTTCTCGGCGCGTGGTGGGCGGCCCCAACGACGGGCGAGTTCTTCAACGTCGTATCCAGCCTCGGCTTCGTCGGCCCAGGCCTGCACTTGGCCTTCGCTTACTTCTCGGCCGTGGATGATTCTTTTCTTACCCACGCCACTATTGTCATACGAAAGTGGTGGGTGCTGTCTAGACGTGCGGTGCACTGCATCGAACTTGCTTACGCGCACCGTGCTAGGGAAAAGGTGGGGCACGAGCTGGTGGACCGCCGTCTTCTGGTGGCCTAAAGCGCACTGGGGGTGCGGAGGTTGGCGAGCTTCTGCCGCACGATTGCGCGCTTTGTGCAGCGGAGAAGGGTGGCGCTTAAGATGCTGGCGAGTTGGAGACTGGGGCACAATGAAGGAGCCTCTCGAGCTTAAGTGGCGGAGGGGACTCGTCCGCGTGCGCTCGACGCAACGTTCCTGCCTGGGAGTTCGTTGGCTGTATAGCTGTAAAGCATTACAGGTGGTGTTGTGGGGCTTCTTTTCGAGGTCGAGCGCCGCGTGAGTGGTGTGCGGCGATTGTCCGCCAGGTGACAGCCCGCAGCGTGGTGGCGTGAATCGACGCCTGGTCGACGCGCTAGCCAGCGATGCAAGATGGAGAGTTAACTGTCCCCACACGATCTTGCCGCGGGCGGTGCGGAAAATTCGCCTAACAAAGGGCATCGTTTCACTGGGCCTATCGGCTGCCGCGCATTGTTTTGCGTCGCTGGGTCTCGAAGTCGGCTGATGACTTTTTGATTTACGTAACGTAAGCGAGGGGTGAGTGTTATTCTCGCCACATGGAGCGATGGATGGATGCACAGGCGACCCACCGACTCAGTGAGCGGGAAGCAGGAAAAAACTGGATTGCTTATATTCCAGTGTCCCTAGCCTTGGTCATCATGTGTGTGCGGTTTCCCCCTGCAGGTTTGGTGGGATGGCTAAACAGCCTTGGAGGGGGAATTATCCCCACGGGGCTGGTCATCTGCGGAGCTCTGGCAATATTGAGCCTCGGGATGTGCGTGAGGCGAGGGCTTCGAGCCGGGTTCACACTGAGTGCAATTGTCGTCGGAATTGCGGTGGCTGGGCTCTTCTTCCCTGTCGGCTTCTAGTTACCGAAAGGCTAGTGCGGAGAGTAAATACTCTCGAAACACTCTAGTTGGAGCAGCACTGATGGGGGAGTGTACTGGGGCTCGCTCCGGCGCAAGCTGAAGATTCGGATCGCTCGCCTCTGCAGCTGCAAAGCGATCTTAGAAAGGCACTCATGGAGCGTCGCAAAGAACTTGGCACTCCCGCCAGCTTGGTTGAGGATGTCAGATATGCACCGAACTTAGATGTCATCATTGAGTATAAGAACGCCCCCAGGGCTTTGCATGCCCTGAGTAAAGATAGTAAGTGATCTTGATACAAGAAAACTCAGAACGATATCTCTTACGTTCTCTCCAAGCTTCTAACGCAAGCGATGCTGCCGGGCGTGAATTTGTTGACTCTTCCATGTCAATCATCGCAATTTCACTCCTTGGCTTCTCTACCACCCAGATAGGGGTTCTGGACTTCCTCGAGGCGGGAGCTGCAATCTTCTTGGCGCTCCCCATCGGGCTTCTGGTTGACCGCTACAAACCGCAGACAGTCCTAGCGCTCTCCCTTGCACTCAAGGTACTTCTCGGCGCATCCCTGTGCCTCGGTCTCCACTTTGGGCTGGAAAATCCTGTGTTTTTCATGGCAATCGTCTTTTTCCTTGGGGTGTCGATAATTGCTTCGGAAAATGCCCAAACGAGTCTCGTGCCCTTTATCGCCAGGGCTGACGACCGGATCGAAAACGCTGTGTCTAGGATGGCGATGGCGGATTCCATTGCAGGGGTCATCGCGCCTGCGGCAGCCGGCCTAGCGTTGACCTTCTTCGGCACTACCCCAACTACCGGTGTCGCCATCCTTTTCTTTGCCTTATCTCTATTCTTTGCGCTACGAATACTGCAACGTCTCAGGCAGCAGCAGTTCTCTAGCAACCAAAACACGACTATCCACTCAGCGGACGAGAGCAGTGAATCGACGCATCCCGGAAAAGACAACCGACCTCTCTCGCAGAAACTGACCGACGGTTTCCGAATTCTTGGAACCAACCGTTTCCTTCTCGGTGCTGTATGTCTGATTTCAGCAGGCAACGTTGGCCTCGCCTTGAGCGACTCAATGGTTAGCGTGGTGATCCTGCGCGTGTTGGATCTTGGAATGCCATTTTTCGGCATCCTTGGAACGGTTTCCGCGGCAGTAGGGATCCTCGCCGCAGTGATCGCGCCCCGAGTCATGAATGCTATCCCTGTGCGAACGCTCTACATTTGGAGTTCCATCACGCAAGCAATCGTGGCGTGTCTGCCGATTCTGGCACTCCTCATCCCATCGTGGGCGCACACCCTCTTTCTCATTAAATCAGTGTGCTGGGCTTTTACCCTCACCATCGCCAACATCGCTGGGTTTTCATACGTAGCAAAAGCGGTGGATAAGAAGTACCTCGGCCGCACGAGCGCGGCAATGCGCATGGTAACGATGGGCACTGTCCCCTTTGCTGCACTCCTTGGAGGCGTTCTCGCCGATGTTGGCGCGATCACCGTCCCCCTCATTATCTGGCCAATATTCACCGCCGCGGCAGTTACCGCTTACATCGTCCTCACACGCCAGTCCGCTTAGTGGCACTACATCAACCCGCGTCGTCCTAAGGCAAGTGGTCCGAGTACTTTCAAAACGTTTCGACCTGTCAGCGTGAGCCGAAGGTGCGTAATACGCTGCGTTCGGTGGGGATGACGAGGTGGGTTGTGCTCGGGCGTGGGGGAAGGCCATACCCGATAGTGATTAGCGTTTAAAGATGGATCGATTTAGAATATCGATTCGAAGGAATAGTAATTATCTGATGCTCTGCTGTAGCAGAGCATCAGATAAGACCCATCTTCCCTCTTGGTGACCGGATGGCACCGCAGATCACTGAAATCGTCCAGTTTGAATGGGGCGTTCGAGTTGGTGGTGACGGTCGTACCAACCCATTCATCTGGCGATTCTTGGAAGTTAGCTGGAGCCCACATCCCAACTTGGTCTGCCTTGGGCAGCTTCATTACGCGTAGATAGTCTCCGTCGCCTGTGAACCCTACATCGCTGCTGTAAAACTCTTCAGTAGTCATAGAGGCGGGGACGTCAATCCCCCAAGCTTTCGACAATACTTGCGGTGAGTCATCGGCATGTATCTCCGTGCTCAGGGCGTCGCCGCAGCCTTGGAGGGATAGGAGGAGTGGGACGATGGATACGCAGGCCAGAATCGTTGACCATAACTTCTTCTTCACCGAATCCCCTTCGATACGTGATACAGCCGGGTCAAACATTGTCTATCAGGAGACGCCATTTTATGCCTGACAGTCATGTGAATTACGCGTGCGCGATGCGGTAGGGGTGTTCCTAGGCGTCGATGATGAGGTTGTCTGAGAGCCTTGGCCGTGTTTATGGAGCTTGCGTGCGGTTTTTTGGGGGGCGACGGAAGGGGAGGTCGCATGTGGGGTGCCTGCCGTGTCGTCGAGGGCGCGGATTTTATGGGGCGCGTTCGGCGCCGGTTTTCTTCCGCTCGGCTGCCGCGGTGGTCTGGGTGTCGACGGCTGCCATCGCCCTCGGTGCCCTCATCGTGACGCGCTTCATCGCTCTCAGGCACAGGCGAGCCTCGAAGTAAGCGTGGGTTAGGGAGGGCCCCTCGCCGCTTCCTAGACTGAAGGCATGGCCAAAAAGAACAAGAAGAGCAAAAAGAGCACTAAGAGCGCTCAGGCGCCCGTGCGTGAACAGCGCGAACAGATCGTTCTCGATCAGGCAAAGAAACACCTAAAGGTGAGTGATGCTGCGCTCGACATCGTCGAGGACGGCACCTATGTGGACGCGCGCCCGCGCGGGCACGAGCTCCCGCTCGACCTTGAGGGCTTCACCTCCGTGCGCGACCTCTCGACGAAGGCGCGGCTCGACTTTGACGGCGACAAGCAGGACGGCAAAGCGATCCTCGCCGCCCGCACCGCGTACCTCAGTGAGCTCCAGGAGAGGCTGTGGGCTGAGCATCGTGGCCAGGACAATGGCCGACGTGTCCTTCTCGTGATTCAGGGCATGGACACGGCCGGCAAGGGCGGAATCGTGCGCCACGTGGTGGGCGCTGTTGACCCGCAGGGCGTACGGATCAAGGGCTTCAAGGCGCCAACGGCAACAGAGAAGAATCGCCACTTCCTGTGGCGTATTCGCCGAGCGCTTCCTGAGCCGGGCTTCATTGGAGTGTTCGATCGATCGCACTACGAGGACGTGCTCATTCACCGCGTCCACGGGTGGGCAGATGACAAGACTCTCGCGAAGCGCTACAGCGACATCAACAGGTTTGAAAAGCAACTCGTCGAGGAACGAGGCTACGAGGTCGTGAAGGTCATGCTTCACATCTCTAAGGAGGAGCAGTGGGAGCGGCTGTTCGAGCGCCTCGAGCGTGAGGACAAGCATTGGAAGTTCAAAATGGGCGACCTCGACGAACGAGAGCATTGGGATGCCTACATGGATGCGTACGACGCCGCGATCCGCGAGACGCACACGCCGTGGGCCCCGTGGCACGTCGTCCCCGCGGATCGAAAGTGGTACGCGCGACTGGCTGTTCAGCAGCTTCTGACCGATGCTCTCGAACGCATCGCCCCCGCTTATCCGAAAGCCGACTTTGATGTGAAGAAGGCCATTGAGCGTATGAAATCGGAGAAGGCGTAGGCGTGCGAAGGCATCCCGCTTTCTGGCAACGGTCAGATGGCGGCTCTACTGTACGAGACGTGGCAGGGCCGCAGGTCGCGGCCGGACATAGCGATGAAAGAAGGATTGACGATGGCAGAAGTCACCATTGAAGGCGCAACCGTGTCGACGAACGGGGAGCTCCCCAAAGTTGGCGATCAGCTTCCCGCGTTCACCCTTGCAGACGCCGAGCTGAAAGATGTCACTCTTGACGACTTCGCCGGCAAGCGCATCGTGCTAAACATCTTCCCCTCTGTGGACACCCCCACGTGCCAGGCGCAGCTGCGCACGTTCAACAAGCAGGCATCCTCGCTCGACAACACCGTCGTGATCGGTGTATCGGTGGATCTTCCGTTCGCGCAGGAGCGCTTCTGTGGCGCCGAGGGCCTCGATGACGTCCACACGTTCTCGGCGTTCCGTTCGAGCTTTGGCAAGGACTACGGCGTGGTGCTGTCCGACGGTGACTTCGCCGGCCTGTTCGCTCGTGCCGTGCTCGTTGCCGACGAAACCGGCAAGGTTGTGCACTCGCAGCTCGTGCCGAGTGTCGATGACGAGCCCGACTACGAGGCTGCACTCGCGGCTCTCTGATTTCGCGACAGTACGAAAGCGCCCCGGTGTGTGCCGGGGCGCTTTCGTATGTGGGCCTGATAGCCGCTGTACGGCCTTACGGATTCGTGAGCCACGAGACAGCCTTAACGGTTTCTTGACCCATGGGGCCAGGTTAGACTCGTCGGTCGTGATGACAACTCACGCCCGTTCACAAGGTATTTTTGCACTGTCCGTCGCCGCCCTCGGCGTTGTTTTCGGAGACATCGGCACATCGCCGATTTACGCATTCCAAGCGCTCTTCACAGAGGCCGACGGCCACCCGCTTCCCCCTGATCCCCAACATATTTTTGGCGCGTTGTCCCTCGTGCTGTGGGCAGTCACCTTCACGGTCTCCATCAAGTACATAGGTGTGCTCCTTCGTGCCGATAACGACGGTGAGGGCGGCGAGCTCTCGCTCACGGCGCTTCTGACATCCGTCCTGTCGAGCGCGCGCACGCGAGGTCTGCTCGGTGCGGTGATGGTGCTCGGTATGTGTGCGGCTGGTTTGTTTTACGGCGATTCGCTCATCACCCCGGCCATCTCGATCCTGTCGGCAGTGGAAGGTTTGGAAGAGGCCTCTCCCGCCCTTGGACCGCTCGTCGTGCCCATCGCCCTCGTGCTTGTGCTTGCCCTCTTTAGCATTCAGCGGTGGGGAACGGGCGTCGTGGGACGCGCGTTCGGGCCCGTCATGATCGTGTGGTTCCTTGTGATCGCGACCTTCGGCGTGCTGTCAATCGTGAAGACTCCGGAAATCATCGGGGCGCTTTCTCCGCATCACGCTCTCGGCTTCATCGTGACGGAACCGCTCTTGGCATTTTTTGCACTTGGCGCTGTTGTGCTGACGGTGACGGGCGCCGAGGCACTGTATGCGGATATGGGGCACTTTGGCCGAGGGCCGATCGCGAGGGCGTGGTTCGTGCTCGTCTTTCCGTGCCTCGCACTGAACTATCTGGGGCAGGGTGCGCTCGTACTTCGCGAACGCAACGCGAGCCACCCGTTTTACGATCTTGTGCCTCACTCGCTGCAGTTTCCAGTCGTCATCCTCGCGACTCTCGCGACGATCATCGCCTCACAGGCCGTGATTGCGGGGGCATTCAGCGTGTCGATGCAGGCGCAGCGCCTCGGTCTACTTCCGCGCCTATCGCATACGTATACGAGCGAGCACAAGGGGCAGGTGTATGTGCCCGGTGTGAACTGGCTATTGTGCGTGGGGGCACTCGTGCTCATCCTTGCCTTCCGCTCCTCGCAGGGGCTCTCGAGCGCGTACGGCATCGCCGTTTCGGGATCGTTCCTCCTCTCGACTGCCCTTCTGTTCCTCTACCTTCGCCACGTGCGAAAGTGGGCGCTGTGGAAGGTGATCGTCGTGGTCGCATTCTTTGCGAGCGCCGAGCTCTTCCTGTTTGCGGCCAACGCCGCGAAAGTGTTCACGGGAGGATGGATTCCCCTCGTCGTATCGGCGCTGTGCATTGCGACAATGCACGTGTGGCGTTTCGGCGCCGATCGCCTTCGTGAGCGCCGCCGGGACCTGTGCGGTACGTGGGAGGAATTCGTGGCGCGCACGGAAAAGAAGCAGCTCCAAAAGCTCCCGGGAACCGTCGTGTACCTCCACCAGGATGTCCATACACCGCCGCTCGCGCTTCTCACGCAAACGCGCGTGAATCGCGCTATCCACTCGCGCGTCGTGATTGCCGAGGTGACGACCGAGCCCGTTCCGCGCGTGAACGCGGAAGATCGCATCAAGATTCTGGACGTCCCGGGCGTGCCCGACGGCGTCGAATGCGTGAACGTCCACTTCGGCTTCAAGGAACACCTGGACGTGCCGAAGGCGATGCGTCTTCTCGCCTCGTGCCCCGATGCGAGCGAGCGTTGGAGCAATCAGCGATTGAAATCCACGTGGTTCGTGACAGCGCGCGCCAACCTCGTGCTTGCGCCTGCGTCCTTCGCAACGCTCGTCGCGAAGAAACTCTTCCGCGTCATGTTCAAGAACCAGGCGCGCGCGAGCGACCACTTCCATTTGCCGGTCGCGCGTTCGATGGGAGTCGAGACCGACCTGCGCTTCTAGGGAAGCTCGAGGCGGGCGCGTTAGCGCGCAGCGAGTTGGTCGATGATCGCGTTGAGCGTCGCCGAGGGGCGCATGACCGCTGCTGTTGATTCAGGGGCAGGCCGGTAGTAGCCGCCTATCTCTGCGGGTGAGCCCTGAACCTCGAGAAGTTCTTGCTCGATCTGTTCCTTGGCCTCGCTCAGGTCATGCGCGACGGGCGCAAAAGTCTCAGCGAGCACGGGGGAGTCCGTCTGTGACGCGAGTTCGCGCGCCCAGTAAAGCGCGAGGAAGAAATGCGAGCCGCGATTGTCGATGCCACCGAGGCGGCGTTCGGGCGACTTCCCCTCGTTCAGAAGGGTTTCCGTTGCGCGGTCGAGCGCGTTCGCGAGAACCTCGGCTTCTCGATTGCCGTCGTGGCGCGCGAGATGCCTGAGTGATTCGGCAAGCGCAAGGAACTCGCCGAGCGAGTCCCAGCGCAAGTAGTTTTCGCTCATGAGCTGCTGCACGTGCTTCGGTGCGGAGCCACCGGCACCGGTCTCGAACAGGCCACCGCCCGCCATGAGCGGCACGACCGAGAGCATTTTCGCACTCGTGCCGAGTTCCATGATCGGGAAGAGGTCAGTGAGGTAATCGCGAAGCACGTTTCCCGTGACCGAGATCGTGTCGAGCCCGGCACGTGTGCGCTCCAGGGTTTCCTTCATCGCCTCGACGGGACTCAGCACTCGAATATCGAGACCGTCCGTGTTTTCCTCGCCAAGGTAATGCTCGACCTTCGCTGTGATCTCTCGATCATGCGCGCGCTCGGGATCGAGCCAGAAAAATGCGGGAGTGTTGCTCAAGCGTGCACGACGCACGGCAAGAGCCACCCAGTCTCGCACGGGTGCATCCTTTGTGTGGCACGCGCGGAAAATATCGCCGGCCTGGACGGTGTGCGATGTCAGCGCCGCGTCGTGGCACCCGCATGTCGAGCGGATCTCGATTCGCCCGTCTGCGGGGGCGATGAAAGTTTTGTCGTGGCTGCCGTATTCTTCGGCTTTCTGCGCCATGAGGCCGACGTTCGGCACGGTTCCCATGCCCGCCGGATCGAACGCGCCGTGGCGGCGGCAATCGTCGATCACAACCTGGTAGATGGGGGCATAGGAGCTATCGGGAATGACGGCAAGCGTGTCGTGCGGGGCGCCGTCGGACCCCCACATTTTTCCGCCCGTGCGGATCATCGCGGGCATGCTCGCATCCACGATGACGTCGCTCGGCACGTGAAGATTCGTGATGCCGCGATCCGAGTCGACCATCGCGAGCTCGGGCCCCTCGGCGAGGCGGTCACTCACAAGCGTGCGAATCGCCTCGGCGGTCTCGGCATCGAGCGCCTCGAGGCCCGAGAGGATCGCGCCCAGACCGTTGTTTGCCGAGAGTCCCGCATCCTCGAGTTTTGCCCCGAACCGCGTGAAGACCTCGGGGAAGAACGCGCGCACCGCGTGACCGAAGATGACGGGGTCACTGACCTTCATCATCGTGGCCTTGAGGTGGAGCGAGAACAGAACGTCGCGCTCGCGGGCCCTCTCAATCTGAGCGGTGAGGAATTGCTCCAGGGCACCGATGCTCATGACACTTGCGTCAATAATGTCGCCATCCTCGGCAGTCACGGCGTTTTTGAGGATCGTTTCGGTGCCGTCGGTGGCGACATGGACGATCTGGAAGGTTTTGTCGCCGTGAACGACGAAGCTTCGTTCGCTCGAGCGGAAGTCACCTTCGCTCATGGTGGCGACCTCGGTGCGCGAGTGGGTACTCCACTCGCCCATGCGATGCGGGTGGGCCTTCGCGAAGTTTTTGACTGCACGCGGCGCGCGGCGGTCAGAATTGCCTTCGCGGAGCACCGGATTGACGGCGGAGCCTTTGACGGCGTCGTATCGCGCGCGGACGTCGAGTTCGGTGTCGGTTTCGGGGCTATCCGGGTAGTCGGGGAGGTCGTAACCGCGTGCCTGAAGTTCGGCGATCGCGGCTTTGAGCTGCGGAACCGAGGCCGAAATGTTGGGAAGCTTGATGATGTTCGCCTCTGCGGTGCGCGCGAGGGCGCCGAGCTCGGCGAGTGCATCACGTTCGCGTTGGTCCTCGGGGAGGCGGTCCGCGAATGCGGCGAGGATGCGAGCGGCGAGTGAAATATCGCGGGTTTCGATGTCGACGCCAGCCTTCGAGGCGAAGCCACGCACGATTGGCAGGAGCGAGGCGGTCGCAAGCATGGGGGCTTCGTCAGTGATGGTGTACATGATGGCGGACATCAGTTTCTCCTCGCGGTGACGGTCACGAACTTCTCAAACGTACCAGGCCGCGGCGGGGTGCAAACCTCGTGCTCAGCCGCCGAGCGCCCATAGGCTCGCCGCCATGACAAGCGCACCGATGCCACACCACGTGAGGGTTCGCGTGAGCCGAGAGTGCGTGTAGGCGAGGGGGAGGAGCTCGACCGCGCTGATTGCGATCATCACCCCTGCGATGAGGGGGTTTGCCCATTCGAGGTTCGCGGCGTGCCCCGTGGCGGTGAGGAGCCCGTAGAGCGCGAGGGCTCCGACTGGTTCGGACAGCCCCGAGAGCGCTGTCGCGGCGATGGCCTTCGTTCGTGACCCCGTCGCGTGGAGGATGGGGGCGGCGACGGCGACCCCTTCGGGGATGTTGTGCAGCGCGATCGCGCCAGCGAGCGGGAGTGCGAACGCGGTGTCCTGGAGTGCGCTCGAAAACGTCGCGAACCCCTCGGGAATGTTGTGCGCGGTGAGTGCGAGAGCCGTGATGAGGCCCGTGCGCAAAAGTGCTCGTGCACGTGAGGAGTCCGACGGTTGCGTCGCCTCCCTAGCGCTCGTGACCGCACGGCGCTCCCACGCTCGCGAGGCAAGGTCGAGGGCGCCAATAATGACGAGGCCGGCGACGCAGTAAAGGGTGGTCGTGCCCGCTCCGAGCACACCGATCGAGTGGGGGAGGAGCTCGAGAGCGCTGACGGTGAGCATCGCACCTGCGGCGAACGCGAGAGCTGCGCCTAGGGCTTTCGGTTCGCGGGCACGTTCACTCAAGGCTATGAGAGAGCCGAGGATCGTGGCGAGCCCGGCAATTGTGGTGAGGGCGAGCGCGGTCAGCATGTTAAGAATTATTATCAAAAAGCAGGACTGGGGCGCAAATGCGCGGCGTCCTACCCAAAAAGGACGCGAACCTCGTCCCATCTGGACCTGGGCACGCGCTTCACCGAGTCGATTGCCTCGGTGAGCGGCTCGTTCACGATGTCGGTCCCGCGTAGCGAGACCATGCGACCAAAACCGCCTTCGTGCACGAGGTCGATCGCGGCCATACCGAAACGAGTCGCGAGCACGCGGTCGTACGCATTCGGTTCGCCGCCGCGCTGGATGTGTCCGAGTACGGTCGCGCGGGTTTCGATACCCGTGGCTTCTTCGATATAGGGGGCGAGGCGCTGGGCGACGCCGCCGAGGATCGGTCGGCCGAATTCGTCCATCTCGTAGTCCATGAAGTCTGCCGGCGCGTCTTTCGGAACGAACCCCTCGGCGACGACGACGAGTGGGGAGCGGCGCTTTGAGCGTGCAGCGCGCTGCGCAACGTACTCGCAGATTTCGTCGATCGTGAGCGGGAATTCGGGAATACAAATCACGTGCGCGCCCGCGGCCATGCCCGAGTGGAGGGCGATCCAGCCGACGCTGCGCCCCATGACTTCGGCGACCATGCATCGGTGGTGGCTGTTGCCCGTCATGCGTAAGCGGTCGAGGTTCTCGGTTGCGATATCAACGGCGGTATTGAAACCGAACGTGTAGTCCGTGGCGTCGAGGTCGTTATCCACTGTTTTCGGGACGCCGACCACGGGGATGCCGGCCTCTGCGAGTCGATTGGCCGTGAACAGTGTTCCGTCGCCACCGATAGCGATGAGGGCGTCGACATCGTGGTCCTCGAGAACTTTGCGCACACCCTCGGCGCCGCCGCCGTCCTCGTGGAAGGGGTTGACGCGCGAGGTGCCGAGGATCGTTCCGCCCTGACGGCCGATGCCGCGCACAAGGCGTCGAGGGATCGGGATGAATTCGTTGTCGCGCACTCCCTTCCAGCCGTCGAGGTAGCCCACGAATTCATCTTCGTAGATGGAATCTCCCTTGAGGACAGCTCCGCGGATGACCGCGTTGAGTCCCGGGCAGTCGCCGCCAGAAGTCAGAATGCCGACCTTCATGCCACTCTCCTTCGGTTATGTCTTACGCCACGTCCATCCTAGAGACAAAGTCGCGGGACTTCGCGGGAATCCCGCTAGGCGGACCGACTGCCGAGCCGCAACGGCGTTGGATTGCATAGGAGTTGTGGGGGTTACCCACTCGTCAAAGAAAACGGGACCCCGCCTCGGCGGGGTCCCGTTTTCTTAAGCGCGCAATTTAGGCGCGGTGCGCGCGGTAGTACTCGATGAGCTGACGGGTCGAGGAATCCTGCTCGGCGAGAACCGACTCGTCGCCCGCGACGGCGCTCGTCAACTGCTTCGCGAGCTGCTTGCCGAGCTCAACGCCCCACTGATCGAAGCTGTTGATGCCCCACACTGCGCCCTGCACGAAGGTGATGTGCTCGTACAGGGCGATCAGCTGGCCGAGGACGCTCGGAGTGAGAGCGCTCGCCATGATCGAGGTGGTCGGACGGTCGCCTGAGAATACGCGTGCGGGAACAAGCGCGCCGGTCGTCCCCTCGGCCTCAACTTCCTCTGCGGTCTTGCCGAAGGCGAGCGCTTTGGTCTGCGCGAAGAAGTTCGCGAGGAAGAGTTCGTGGACGTCGGTATCGCCGTCCTTGAGTGCGTAGGTGGGATTAGCAAACGCAATGAAATCCGCGGGAATGAGGCGCGTGCCCTGGTGGATGAGCTGGTAGAAGGCGTGCTGACCATTCGTGCCGGGCTCGCCCCAGAAAATCTCGCCGGTCTCCGCAGTCACGGCAGAGCCGTCGTAACGCACGGACTTGCCGTTGGACTCCATCGTGAGCTGTTGGAGGTAGGCGGGGAAGCGATGAAGGAATTGGCTGTAGGGAAGAACCGCGTGAGTCTCGGCGCCAAGGAAGTTCACGTTCCACACGTTCACGAGCCCCATGAGCAAAGGCACGTTTTCCTCGGGAGCTGCCGTGCGGAAATGCTCGTCCATCGCGTGGAAGCCGCCGAGGAACTCTTCGAAGGCCTCGGGGCCGAACACGACGGCGAGGATCGTGCCGATCGCCGAATCGACCGAGTAGCGACCGCCCACCCAGCTCCAGAACCCGAAGGCGTTCGCCGGGTCAATACCGAATTCCTCGACCTTGTCGAGTGCGGTCGAGACGGCCACGAAGTGCTTCGCGACGGCTTCGGCATCCTGCGATTCAGCGACGCCCGCGGCGTGCAGGCCATCGAGCAGCCACGCGCGCACGAGCTTCGCATTCGTAATCGTTTCGAGCGTCGTGAACGTCTTCGACGCAACAATCACGAGGGTTGTTTCGGGATCGAGGTCGCGCGTCGTCTCGCCCACGTCGGTCGGGTCGATGTTTGAGATGAAGCGTGCCTCAATCCCCGCATCCGCGAGCGGGCGCAGTGCCTCGTACACCATCACGGGGCCGAGGTCGGAGCCGCCGATGCCGACGTTGATGACGGTCTCGATCTTCTTCCCCGTCACGCCGGTCCATTCGCCGCTGCGAACCTTGTTCGCAAACTCATAGATGCGCTCGAGAACCTCGTGCACGTCGTGATCGACGTTCTGACCATCCACCTCAAGCGCGGGCGTCGCGCCCTTAGGTCGGCGCAGGGCGGTGTGCAAAACGGCGCGATCCTCGGTCGTGTTGATATGCGCGCCCGCGAACATCTCATCGCGGCGCTCGCACACCCCCGTCTCTTTCGCGAGATCGAGAAGGAGGCCGACGGTTTCCTCGGAGACAAGGTTCTTCGAGAGATCGACGAACAGATCCGCCGCTTCAAAACTCAGCTTCTTCGCGCGATCGGGGTCTTCCGCGAACACCTCGCGCAGGCCCTTGTCGAGCATGCCGTCGTGTTCTTCGAGGCGCTGCCAGGCCTCCGTGGTTGTCGGATCAACTGGGATGGGGGAGAGGTTGCTGTTTTCACTCATGTTTCTATTGTGATCCCTCAGTCTGTGAGGCAGATTTCTATTCGCCACGTGAGACCCCACACGCGGCGGATTGGGAGCCTGGACGCGTTACCATGAATCGGGCGCGCGTGGGCCAGGCAAGCGTCGGACCCCCACACCTCACGAGACTTTCCGCCGATCCCGAACAGATAAGGCTCCTATGACCATTCAGCACCGCTCCGATCTTCGAAACGTCGCGATCGTCGCCCACGTCGATCACGGCAAGACGACCCTCGTGGACGCCATGCTTCGCCAGGGCGGCGCGTTCGGTGAGCGCGACAAAGTCGACGAGCGTGCGATGGACTCCGGTGATCTCGAGCGCGAAAAGGGCATCACGATCCTCGCGAAGAACACCGCGATCCACTACTCGGGGCCGACGGCAGCCGAGATCGGGCACCCCGAGGGCATTACGATCAACGTGATCGACACCCCGGGCCACGCCGATTTCGGCGGCGAGGTCGAGCGCGGTCTTTCTATGGTCGACGGCGTCGTTCTCCTCGTCGACGCCTCCGAGGGACCGCTCCCGCAGACCCGATTCGTTCTGCGCAAGGCCCTTGCCGCGAGCCTTCCCGTGATCATCGTCGTGAACAAGGTTGACCGTCCCGACGCCCGCATCGACGCGGTCGTCAACGAAACAACGGATCTTCTTCTCGGCCTCGCTGAGGACCTCTCGCAAGAGAACACCGAGATCGACTTCGACGCGCTGCTCGACGTCCCCGTGATCTACGCCTCCGGCAAAGCTGGGCGTGCGAGCGCGAACAAGCCCGCCGACGGCGAGCTTCCCGATTCCGAGACGGTCGAACCGCTCTTCAAGACGATTCTCGAATCGATCCCCGCTCCCGAGTATGACGACGACATGCCGCTGCAGGCACACGTCACGAACCTCGATGCTTCGCCGTTCCTCGGCCGCCTCGCGCTCTTGCGCATCGAGAACGGCGAGCTCAAGAAAGGCCAGCAGGTCGCGTGGGCGACCCGCCACGGCGATATCAAGAGCGTGAAGGTCACCGAACTCCTCGAAACGAAGGGGCTCACACGCGAGCAGATGACGCGCACGGCGCGCCCCGGCGACATCGTGGCCGTTGCGGGTATCCCCGACATCATGATCGGCGAAACCCTCACCGACCTCAACGATCCGCGTCCGCTCCCACTCATCACCGTGGACGACCCCGCGATCTCGATGACGATCGGCATCAACACCTCGCCGATCGCCGGCAAGGTCAAGGGTCACAAGCTCACCGCCCGCCAGGTCAAGGACCGCCTCGATGCCGAACTCGTCGGCAATGTGTCCCTCAAGGTTCTGCCCACCGATCGCCCAGACGCATGGGAGGTTCAGGGCCGCGGCGAGCTCGCTCTCGCGATTCTCGTTGAACAGATGCGCCGCGAAGGCTTCGAACTGACCGTGGGCAAGCCGCAGGTGCTGACCCGCGAGATCGACGGCGTGAAGTGCGAGCCGATCGAGCGCATGACGATCGACGTTCCCGAGGAATACCTCGGGACAATCACGCAGCTCATGGCGTCGCGCAAGGGCCGTATGGAAACGATGAACAACCACGGTTCAGGCTGGGTGCGCATGGAATTCCTCGTTCCCGCGCGCGGCCTCATTGGTTTCCGCTCGCGCTTCTTGACCGAGACGCGCGGAACGGGCATCGCCTCGTCGCTCGCCGAGGGCTTCGAGCCCTGGATGGGCCCCATCGAATTCCGCAACACGGGCTCGCTGGTTGCCGACCGTGCGGGCGCCGTGACCCCCTACGCGATGATCAACCTCCAAGAGCGCGGCTCGTTCTTCGTTGAACCCACTTCCGAGGTGTACCAGGGCCAGGTCGTTGGTGAAAACTCCCGCAACGAAGACATGGACGTGAACATCACGAAGGAAAAGAAGCTCACGAACATGCGCTCGGCAACCGCTGACGCGTTCGAGAACCTCATTCCGCCGCGCAAGCTCACACTCGAAGAGTCACTCGAATTCGCCGCCGAGGACGAATGCGTCGAGGTGACCCCCGAGATCGTGCGCATCCGCAAGGTCGTTCTCGACCCGACCGAGCGCGCTCGTGCGCGCGCCCGCGCCCGCAACTCCTGACCCGGGAGTCACGTGATGAATGCGAAGGATCCGAACGGCGGTGGCATCTTCTTTGATGGCACCGCGCCCGCATCGCGCCGCACGGAGATCATCGTGGGCGTAATCGCGGGTGTGTTCGGCGGCCTCGTCGTGATTGGGACGCACCGTATGCGCTCCACCGTGGGCGGCGTGAGCGTGCCGTGGGGAATTGCCTTCGGTTGTGCATTCCAGGCGATTGCGACCCTTGGGTTGATCGCCCTCAGCGGGCGTAAGCTCCCGCTCTTCATGGATGCCCTCGCCTTCACACTCGTCGCCATGTACTTTTCTGGTACGTCGCTCGGCGGTGGGCTCCTCGTCCCAGCGCAGATTGCCGGCGAGGCACAGTGGCAGGGCTGGGCAGCCCAATTCCTCGGCGTGATCGTGCCGCTCGTGGGTGCAGCGGTCGTGTGGGCCCTCCAAATTAGAAACATTGCGCGCGCGACTAAGCGCGAAGAAAGGACCGTGAAGCCATGACCTACGTCATCGCCCTCCCGTGCGTTGATGTCAAAGACCGCGCATGTGTAGACGAATGCCCCGTCGACTGCATCTACGAAGGCGAGCGTTCGCTCTATATCCATCCCGATGAGTGCGTCGATTGCGGTGCGTGCGAACCCGTGTGCCCCGTTGAAGCCATCTACTACGAGGACGACCTCCCCGATCAGTGGAGCGAGTACTACCGCGCGAATGTCGAGTTCTTCGACGAGCTCGGAAGCCCAGGCGGCGCCGCGAAGCTCGGCCCGCAGCCGTTCGACCACGAGGTCATCGAGAAGCTCCCGCCGCAGGAGAACCCACTCGAAGGCTAAAACCTCGGAACAGAAGTCCAAGTGACCTATAGGTGAGCATCAAGTAACAGAGGGCCTAAGTTCGGCTAGCAAAGCCCGGCACAAACGGGGCTTTTTATGACCACTGCGTGAACTCTTGACGACCTTTCACGAGCGTGGGCGGAGGACGGGGCAACGGGGACATCGGCACGCTTAACCTCGAGGCGTCGTCCAAATCGATGCGCCCCTAGTGCGCCAGTGGAAAGGCCACGCCATGTCTCTCAATCGACGTTCACTTCTGTTTGGTGGTGCTGCCCTTAGCTTCGCGGGCCTCGCGACAGCATGCGCGCCAGCCTCGAAAAACTCTTCAGGAGCCTCCGACCAGGGAGGTGAGTCGGCTGCCGATGTGACGGGCGAAGTCGAAGGGACCCTTCGCATCCACGCGGGCGGCGACACCAACGTGCGCGACCTATGGCAGGACGGGCTTGGGCCGGCCTTCACGAAGAAATACCCGAAGGTCACGATCAAGGTTGACCACGATCTGCACTCCGAACGCTCCCAGCAATCGCTCGCGCGCTTGTCCGCTGCCGGCGACGGCGATTCGGGCATGGACTTCATCGATGACGGCTGGGTGACGGACGCGGCAGACGCGAAACTTCTGCTCAACGTGAGCGCCAAAGAGATTCCCGCCCTCGGCGATGTTCCCCAGGAAGCGCTTGCCCAAGGACTTGGACAAGCCTTCCCCTACCGAGCCTCCTCCGTGCTCCTCGCGTACGACACGGAGCAGGTCGCCACCCCTCCGAAGACTCTCAAGGAGCTTCTGACCTGGATCGAACAGAACCCCGGCAAGTTCGCCTACAACTCTCCTTCGACGGGAGGCTCAGGCTCGGCCTTCGTGACGAGCGTGCTCGACTTGTACATCCCGAAGGACGTCCGCGAGCGTATGACGACGAGCTACGACGAGGCCGACGAAAAGCACTGGGACAAGGGCTGGGAAGAGCTCAAGCGCATCGGTAAGTTCACGTACGGCCAGGGCACCTACCCGAACGGCAACGAGCAGAGCATTGAGCTTTTGGTTAACGGCGAGGTCGCGATGATCCCGGTGTGGTCCGATCAGTTCATTTCCGGCCGCGAGTCCGGGAAGATCCCGGAACGGATCAAGGCGACGCAGATCTCGAATCCGTCGTTCGTGGGCGGCGCATCGTTCCTCGGGATCCCGAAGAACTCGAAGAACAAACCTGCCGCGCTCGCGCTCGCAAAATTTGCTCTTTCCCCCGAGGGACAGCAGATCATCTCCACGACAATGGCGGGTTACCCGATCATCCCGCTCGAGGACATGCCCGAGGAGATTCAGAAGAAATTCGACGGCATCGACACGCAGAACCTCGGCCAGGGCTACTTTGGCGATCACGAAGACAACAAAGCCAAGCTCTGGGACCAGAAGGTTCCGACCGCCTAGGGAGCAGGCGTGGCATCGAGACAATCATGGATCGGTGTGCTCCTCGCGAGTCCGCCAATTCTCCTCATCATCGTTTTTATCGGTTTTCCCGTGATCAATGCCTTCGGCTTGAGCCTCGGGTACACGGGCGGGTTGAACACGACGATCGCGATGATCGGGAAGAACACGCACGAGACGCAGTCATGGGCTCCAACTCTCGACGCGTATCGCGAGGTCTTTTCGAACCCGCGATTTCTCTCGGATTTGCGGGTGACGGTGAGCATTTCAATTCTCACTACCGTGATCGTCACGGCCCTTGCGTGGCTCGTGGCTCTCGCGATGAGGCTGCGACCGTCGGGCATCACCCGCATGCTTCCCGCTTTCGCCGTCATCCCGATGTTTATCCCGGGAGTAATCGGGGCGTGGGCCATGATTCGGTTCTGGGCGGCCGACGGCTTCTTTGGCTCAGTGATGAGGAGCCTTGGCGTGGCGAGCCCGCCTCAAATTGCGTTCACGTCGACCCTCGTGCTCATGACCCAGGTGTGGTCCTCGCTTCCGTTTGCGGTGCTCATGGTGTCGTCGGGGGTTCAATCGGTGCCTGACGCCCTGATTGATGCCGCTCGGGATGCTGGTGCGGGAACGATCCGCATTGTGAAGGACGTCGTGGCACCGATGGCGTTCGTGCCCACGGTCATCGCCATGACGTTCACCGCGATTGGGAACGTCGGGTCGTTCACTGTTCCCTGGCTCACGGGCCCCTCCGCGCCGACCATGCTCGGCGTCAGTATGACGAAGCACTTCAACACGTACGGAGAGCCGCAGCAGTCAGTTGTCATGGCCATTGTCGTGTTTGCACTCGCTGCGCTGATTGGGGTTCTGTACGTCTGGGCCAACTACCGACAAGCAAAAGAAGAGATGACCTGATATGCCCAGGAAAATTGCGTCGGGGCTTGCCGCGCTTGCGTTGCTGCTCGTCGTGGCCGGGCCGATCGTGTGGCTCGCCCTTCACGCCTTCGCGACCGAGTGGCGCGTGCCGAACCTCCTTCCAGCCGGACTCACCTTTGAGTGGTGGGGGAAGGTTTTCGGTACTCCGAAGTTCGTCACTTCGATCCTCAATTCGCTCATGTTCGCCGTCCTTTCGACGACGCTCACGGCTCTCATCTGCATGCCCGCTGCCTACGCTTTTGGGCGCATGCAGTTTCCGGGGCGCACGGTGATGCTCCTTGGTCTGTTCGCCACGAATGCTTTCCCGAAGATGGGACTTTTTGTGAGCATTGCGGCTTTGTACTATGCCTTCAATCTCATGGAGACCATTCCGGGTGTCACGATCGCGCACATGCTCGGTCAGGTCGTTTTTCTTACGTGGATTCCTGCCGCCTCGTTTGCGGCGGTACCGCGCCGACTCGAAGATGCCGCGCGCGATAGCGGCGCCGGATGGCTCAGGACTTTCGTGAGCGTCACGCTTCCGCTTGCAGCCCCGGGGTATTTCGTTGCCCTCATCATGGCTTTTCTCGCGTCGTGGGACGAAGCTCAGGCCACCTACCTTGTTGGCGCCCCAAGTTATTCCACGATGCCGACCGAGCTCTACACGCTCGTTCTCAACTCGCCGGAACAGGTCGCGGCCGTTTTTTCCATCATGCTCACCGTTCCCTCCGTTGTGCTGCTTCTTCTCGTGAGGAAGCACATCATGGGTGGGGCTCTCGCAGAAGGTTTCCAAATCCGATGACACAGACCGCACCGAAAGCTGCCCGAACCGCCCGCCGGTTCTCGCCCGAGCCGCTCACGCTCAGCTCAATTAGCATCACCCTCGGTGGGAAGAGCATCATCAAGGATCTTGACCTCGCGATCGGGAAGGGAGAGATGGTCTGCTTGCTCGGCCCTTCGGGGTGTGGGAAAACGACGACTTTGCGGATGATCGGTGGGTTCCTCACGCCGGATGCGGGCCGCATCACCGTGGGCGAGCGGGATGTGACGTCGCTGCCCCCGGAGCGCCGGCCCTCGGCGATGGTGTTCCAGAACTACGCGCTCTGGCCCCACATGAGCGTCGAAAAGAACGTGGCATTCCCGCTCAAAGTTGCGAAGGTTCCGCGCGACGAGCGCGCCGTGCGCGTGCGTGAGGCCCTCGCGCTCGTTGGACTCGAGGAGAAGGCCGGGCGCCGCCCGGCGCGGCTGTCGGGCGGCGAGCAGCAGCGCGTTGCCCTCGCCCGTGCTCTCGTCCAAAATCCCTCTCTCTTGCTTCTCGATGAGCCACTTTCGAACCTCGACGCGAAACTTCGCGTCCAGGTTCGCGAGGAGATTCGTCGTATCCAGCAGGAACTTGGCATGACGAGCGTCTTTGTGACGCACGATCAGGAGGAGGCGCTCGCCGTCGCTGATCGCATCGCCGTCATGAACGGTGGCCGGATCGAACAGCTAACTGATCCAACGAGCCTGTATCGCCGACCGGCGACGCGGTTTGTCGCGGGTTTCATCGGGACGATGTCCTTCGTGGAAGGGCGAGTGGAGCGTCGTGCCGACGGTTCCGGTCGCATCTACGTCGAAGGCCTCGAGCCGCTGCCGATTGACCTCGTGACCGGAGCGGCCGAACATGCCGAATGCGGTATTCGCCCCGAGAACGTCGTGATCGGCGATCCTCGCGCCGCCCAGCTCAAGGGCACCATTGAACGCATCACCCCCAAGGGCCATCTCAGCGACCTCGTCGTGCGCGTCGGCGCCATTCGTGTGCGCTCCCTCGCGAAGGCCGACGACTTGCGCGTTGGCGACGAGGTGGGGGTGCGCATCACCGAAGCGCTGGTGTATCGCGATGGTGTTCTCGTCGACGCGACTACCTCGCCTGCCGGACCTACCGGGGAACAGTCAGCAGCATGAACGGAGGAATGATGAGCCCTGTGCAGCTCGTTGCCCATCGTGGCGACCCTGTCGCCCACGCTGAAAACACTCTCCAGGCGATCGCACACGCGGTAGCCGAGGGGCTCGAGGTTGTCGAGGTCGATCTGAGGCTCAGCGCCGAAGGGGAGCCCATTCTTCTGCACGACTCCACGCTCGAACGCTTGTGGGAGTGCTCGGCCAGCCCCGCTGAGCTCTCGGTGAGCGCGCTTGCCGCCCTTGAGCCGGCTCAGCATGGCACGTGCACGAAGGACCACGGCTTTGAGCGGGGAGTACCCACGCTCGAGCGTGCTCTCGACGCCGTGGGCGATGCCGTGCTTCTTCTCGATTTTCCGGGTGAAGCTGACGGTGCGGAGCAGGAGATTGCGCGCGTGAGCGCCTCGAGGATCCGGGCGATCGCCTCGGGAGAGGGACACCACTCGGATGAACGCCGCGCGGCAGCGGCACGGGCGGAGTTCACGGGGGGAGTCATCGCCATGCGTGCCGTGCGCGAGATTCTTCCCGCGGCACGTCTGCGCATGACCTATCCGCTCGATGGCGTTCCGGATCCCGCCCTCGTCCAGGAGCTCGAGCCCTACTCGTGGAACCCCCACTTTGAGATGTGCTCGCCCGAAACCGTGAGCGCTGTGCGTGCCCTCGGGCTGCGTACCACCTGCTGGACCGTTGACGATGCCGAGACCGCGAGGGCGCTCGCGGTCATGGGCGTTGAGGCCGTGACGTCCAATCGTGCGGGCGATCTCCTGCGCGTCCTGAACCAGAACGCGGAGGTGTGGGAAGCATGAGCGCCGACCACGTGGGGCGAAAGCGCGATGTGTTGACGCGCGCGCACGAGCTTGCCCAGTCACTTGCCACATGGGCGATGATCCGCTCGACGTCCTCGAACGTTTCGATGTTTGCGACAAAAAAGAACGCCGCTGATTTCGTGACGGATATTGACCTGGGGATCGAGCTTTGGGTGCGCCGGACCATTGCGGAAGAGTTTCCGACGCACGCTTTCGTCGGGGAAGAGTTCGAGGACAGCGCCGGGGTTGAGTACACGTGGTACTGCGATCCCATCGACGGCACCACGAACTACGCCCACGGCATCTCCTGGTTTTCATTTTCCCTCGCCATGTGTGATGAGGATGGCCCCGTTGTTGGTGTCGTCGCAGACCCACGCACGAAAGAGATCTTTTCGGCGATTCGTGGGCGCGGCGCCATGCACCGCGGTGGCCCGATCACGATCGAACATCGGTCTGCTCTGCCTGGTTCCGTCGTTCTCACTGAGCTTCTAGGGGCGACATTCTTCGAAGGCCAGGCGGAATTTATCCGCTCTCTGGGCGAGATCGATGTGACGAGCCGGATCATGGGTTCGGGGACCCTGTCGCTCGTGGGGCCTGCGGTCGGTAGAGGGCACGGTGCGCTCGTGGGGCGATTCGGAGCTGTGGATCACCTCGCGTCTATGCTCATCGCACACGAGGCCGGTTTGAGAGTGCTCGATTGGGACGGCCACGACACCCTGTTTCCTTCTGATCCGTCCACCGGCATCATGGTCGCGCACCCCGCGATCGCGACTGAGCTGCACGGTATGTGGCGCCGCGCCGTCGAGAGCGAAGGCGATCGAGCTCGGTAAGAGGAGGCACTGGTCGTAGGATGAGCACCATGACTTCGCGAACCTCTCTCGTTTCGACCTTGCCTTCCTTCCCGTGGGACTCACTCGCCTCGGCGCGTGCGAAAGCTGAGCAGCACCCGGACGGGATCGTCGATCTCTCGGTGGGCACTCCCGTCGATGAAACGCCCCGCGCTGCACAGGAGGCACTCGCGGCCGCCTCGGATGCGCACGGGTATCCGACGGTTGCCGGAACGGGGGAGTTGCGTGAGGCCATCGTCGATTTTTGTCGCGCGCACCGCGGCGCTCCCCGAGCCCTCGAGGCGAATGGCGTGCTGCCCACGATCGGCTCGAAGGAACTCGTGGCCCACCTCCCCTTCCAACTTGGCATCGGCGCTGGGGAGGCGGTCGCCTTTCCTCATATCGCCTATCCCACCTACGACCTCGGTGCACGGCTCGCGGGGGCTCGGCCCGTCCCGCTCGATGTGCGTGCGCTTGCGCGTGAGGGGGAGGGGGCGCTCGGTTCCGACGTCTGCCTCGACTCGGTGCGCCTGCTGTGGCTCAATACGCCTTCGAACCCGACGGGGGCGGTCCTGAGCGTTGAGGAGATGCGTGCGCTCGTGGCATGGGCGCGTGAGCGCGACATCATCGTTGCTTCCGACGAATGCTATGCGCCGCTGACGTGGGATGTTGAGGAGGCGCCCTCGATTCTCGATGAGCGCGTGAATGACGGCGACCTCACGGGGGTGCTGTGCGCATACTCGCTTTCGAAGCAGTCAAACCTCGCGGGCTACCGCGCCGCCTTCGTGGCAGGTGATCCGGCCCTCGTAGGGGAACTACTCGCGGTTCGCAAGCATTCGGGACTCATGATGCCTGGCCCCATTCAAAAGGCTATGACTGCGGCACTCGGCGATGAGGCGTCGGCCTCCCGCCAGCGCGAAACCTACCGTGCCCGCCGCGAGATTCTCGCCCCCGCTCTAGAAGCGTTCGGCGGGAGCATTGAGCACTCCGAAGCCGGGTTGTATTTGTGGACCACGTTCGGGGAGTCGAGTAACGCGAGTATCGAGCGTCTTGCAGAATTGGGAATCCTCGCCGCCCCCGGTACCTTTTACGGCGAGGCAGGTACACGCCACGTACGCGTGTCCCTCACCGCATCCGACGAGCGTATCGACAGCGCTGCCGCGCGACTGCGAGCCGCCCGCTAGCAAGCCGCGAGAGACACGAAAGGAACGCGATGACCGCACACTTCAGCGTCAATGACCGAAGCCTGGATCTGCCGCTCGTCGAGCCGACCGAGGGGAACCACGGGGTGTCAATCGCGCGCATGCGCAAGGAAACGGGGGCAGTGACGTTCGACCCGGGGTTCATGAACACGGCTCCCACGACCTCCGCGATCACGTTCATCGACGGCGAGGCGGGAATCCTCCGTCACCGCGGCTACCCGATCGAACAGCTTGCTGAGCACTCGAGCTACCTCGAGGTGGCCTTCCTCTTGATCTATGGCGAGCTGCCCACGAAAGGGCAGCTCGACCAATTCGTGCATTCGATTGAGCAGCGCACACTTCTCGACGAGAACCTCAAACGCGTGTTTATCGCCCTGCCGCGCGATGCGGCGCCCATGGCGGTGCTCCAGGCGGGTGTGAGCGCACTGTCGACCTTCTACCAGGACTCCCTCGACCCGAGCGATCCAGAACAGGTGCACATCTCGACTCTGCGTTTGCTCGCGAAGATGCCCACGATGGCGGCGTACGCTCATCGTGTCGCGAACGGGCAGCCGCTCATGTACCCCGATAACTCGCTGAGCCTTGTGCAGAACTTCCTGCGGCTCATGTTCGCTTTTCCCGTCGAGGATTTCGTGGCGGACCCGGTTGTGGTGCGTGCACTCGAGCAGCTGTTTATTCTCCATGCCGATCACGAGCAGAACTGCTCGGCGACCGCGGTGCGCCTCGTCGGCTCGGCGGGAGCGGACCTCTTCTCCTCGATCTCGGCGGGCGTTGCGGCCCTGTCTGGGCCGGCGCACGGCGGCGCCAACACGCGCGTCATGCACATGCTCGACGACCTTCGAAAATCCGGTCAGGATCCGCGAGTGTTCATGGAGAAGGTCAAGAGCAAGGACGATTCGACTCGCCTCATGGGCTTCGGGCACCGGGTGTATAAGAACTACGATCCGCGTGCGAAGTTCGTGAAGGGCATTGCCGACACGGTGCTCGAGCGCCTGGGCATCCATGATGAGCGCCTCGAGCTCGCGATGAAGCTCGAGGAGATCGCGCTTCGCGACGAGTACTTCATCGAACGCCATCTCTACCCGAACATCGACTTTTACACGGGCATCATCTACAAGGCGATGGGTTTTCCCACGCACATGTTCACGGTGCTGTTCGCGATCGGGCGTCTACCCGGGTGGATCGCCCAGTGGCAAGAGGCGATCAACGATCCCGACACGAAGATTATGCGGCCGCGGCAGATCTACACGGGCGAAGCCGAGCGCGCATACGTGCCGATCGAGGAGCGTACGGGCACGTCGGAGCTCCTGCTCCACGATCTCCGCGAGGAACTGAAAGCGCGAGAGAACAAGGCCGAATAAGCGAGGCTGTGGCCGCGGCTCACGACCCCTTCGCAAAGTAGATCACGATCGCGTCCTCCTCGCCGCCTGCGCCGCCCGTTGCGTCGCTGTCCCACTGCGACGACGTCTGGGAGACGTGCCGTGAGCGGTCCCAGCGCTGACCGCGGTAGTCGACCCCCACGATATTGTCCTTCGCGGCATGAGCAACGGCCCAGTTCGCGAGCGCCCAGCCGCGCTTTTCGTCGGCCGTCTTGATGACGACGGTCGTCGCTCCCGCGCCTTCCGGTGCGTTCGATCCTGCGGCGCCGAGCGAGCTTTCCACCTCGCCTGACTCGCTCATCCGGGTGAACTCGCGCGCGAGAGACTCGCGAAGTTTCTCTGGATGCGCTGGACCGCCTGCGGCGGCGAGATCGCACTCGAGCTCGGGGCCACTGTTGCCGGTGAGCGCAGAGGAGAAGAGGCGCCCCTCGACCTCGTGATCGGCGTAAGCATCGGGGAATGCTGAACGCTGCACCTTTTGCGCCGCGATGGTGATCTCCATGTTCTCGTACCCCTTGACCTTGGCGAGTTTCTCGTAAAAGGCCGTCGAGGCAAACACAGGATCCATGATCTGCTCTTTCGTGCCCCACCCCTGAGAGGGGCGTTGCTGGAAGAGCCCAACCGAATCGCGATCCCCGTAGTCGATGTTCTTGAGCTTCGACTCCTGGTAGGCGGTCGCGAGGGCGATCGACGCGGCGCGCGGTGGAAGCCCCATGTCGATCGAGACCGCACTGATCGTGGCGGCATTGAGGGTTTGCTCGGTCGAGTACGAATGCGATGTCGAGAGCCCACTCGCGGTGCAGCGGCCCGTGCGCTGACCGCCGTCAAAGAGAGTGAGCGCAGCGAAGCTCCCGCCCACGACCGCGAGAAAAACCGCAAGGAGCGTGAGCGGGATGACCACGCGAGACAGCGCGGGGCGTTTGGCCATGATTAGTTCGCGTGAAGGTCGGAGTTCAGCTCAACGCGCTTGTTCGAGCGCGAGACGGCCTCGACGGCGCCCGATTGCGAGTTACGGCGGAACAGAAGACTCGGCACCCCGGAGAGGTCGCGAGCCTTGACGACGGAACGACTCTCGCCGTCGATGAGGGTTACTTTCGTGCCCGCGGTGACATACAGCCCGGCCTCGACGATGCAGTCGTCGCCAAGGGCGATGCCGACGCCGGCCTCCGCTCCCACGAGCGAGCGCTCTCCAACGCTCACGCGCTCCGTCCCGCCGCCCGAAAGGGTACCCATGGTCGAGGCCCCACCACCGATGTCGGAACCATCGCCCACGACGACGCCCTGCGAGATGCGACCCTCGATCATTGAGGTGCCAAGGGTGCCCGCATTGAAGTTCACGAAGCCTTCGTGCATCACGGTTGTGCCGCTTGCAAGATGGGCCCCGAGGCGCAAACGATCAGCGTCGCCAATGCGAACGCCCTCGGGCACAACGTAATCGACCATGCGGGGGAACTTATCGATCGAGTAGACCGTGGGGCGCCGGCCTTCGCTTATGAGGCGAAGGCGGGTGTCCTCGAAGCCTTCCACGGCGCACGGTCCCTCCGAGGTCCACACGACGTTCGCGAGAGTGCCGAAAAGCCCCTCGAGGTTCTGCTCATTGGGCTTCACGAGCCGGTGGGAAAGGAGATGGAGGCGCAAGTACGCATCCGAGGCATCATGCGGCGGTTCCTCAAGGGAGATCACGCGCGTGACAACCTCCTGGCGTGTACCGCGTGCGGCATCATCGCGCGCGGCTTTTTTAAGTGCTTCGGAAAGGGGACTCTGGGCGAGGTTCTCGGGAGCATTGCCGAGTTCGGGGGCCGGGTACCACGTGTCGAGGGTCGTGCCGTTGCTCGCGATGGTCGCGAGGCCGATTCCCCATGCGCTCTTGTTCTCAGTCATGGCTCACAGGCTATAGCGCGCCTCTTCGGATTTCGTTAGAGCACGCCGAAAACCTCTAGGCTTGTGCGCATGACGAACTCAACACCCCTACCCCTCGAGGCGGGCCTCACCGAACTCGCGCGCGCGATCGTCGATACGGAGTCAGTCTCGGGAAATGAAACTGCGCTCGCGGACAAGGTGGAGACGACCCTTCGCGCCGCCGGTCATCTCGAGGTCATTCGTGATGGCGATACGGTGATCGCGCGCACGCATCTCGACCGCGCGGAACGGGTGATTCTCGCCGGACACCTCGATACCGTTCCAGTCGCGGGCAATCTTCCGTCGTGCGTGCAGGTCGTGGACGGGCAGGAGCGGCTGATTGGCCGCGGTGCGTGCGATATGAAGGGCGGTGTTGCGGTGTTCCTCGCGCTTGCGTGCGCCCTCGAGACGCCGCGCCACGACCTCACGTGGATCTTCTACGACCACGAGGAAGTGGAGGCGAGCCTCAACTCGCTCACGCGCCTTGCGCGCGAGAGGCCGGAGCTTCTCGAGGCAGATTTTGCGATTCTGGGTGAGCCTTCGAACGGGGGAGTGGAGGCCGGGTGCAAGGGCACGATACGCGTGCGTCTCACGGCTCGCGGCGTTGCGGCACACTCCGGGCGCGCCTGGATCGGGAAGAACGCGATTCACGGTCTCGCCGGGGCACTCACGCGCCTTGCGGAGTATGAGCCGAAGGACGTGGAGATCGACGGGCTCGTCTACCGCGAATGCCTCAACGCGGTGGCGATCGACGGGGGAATCGCCACGAACGTGATTCCCGACCGCGCCGAGATCCTTGTGAACTACCGTTTCGCGCCGAACGTGACCGAAGACGAAGCGCTCGCGCACGTGAAACACGTTTTCGCGGGCCTTGACCTCGAGTTTGAGGTCACGGACTCCTCGGGTGGCGCACTCCCAGGCCTCACGCGGCCTGCGGCACGGGATTTTCTTGCCGCTCTCGGTGACGGCGTGAGCGTGGAAGCGAAGCAGGGCTGGACCGATGTGGCGCGTTTCAGCGCGCTCGGCACCCCGGCCGTGAATTTCGGTCCGGGAGATCCGCTTCTCGCGCACACGGATGGAGAATATCTTCCGACGGCTGCTCTCACCCAGTGTTATGAGTCTCTTGAGCGGTTCCTCCGCTAACGTGGAAATCATGAAAAAGCTTCATCACGGCTCTTTGAGCGACTACCGAAAAGGCCCCGTGTTTCTCCGCGGTAAGCAGCGTCCCACCGAAACCACCGATCAGCGTCTCCTCCAAAACGCGGAGAAAGGCGATTGGGTTCACACGGATCCATGGCGAGTGATGCGCATCCAGTCGGAGTTCGTGGAGGGCTTCGGCGCCCTTGCGGAACTTGGACCGGCTGTCGCCCTCTTCGGCAGTGCGCGCACCAAACCTGAGCATCCGCACTACGAGCTTGCACGCGAGGTGGCAAGGCGCATCGGTGAGATGGGCCTCGCGGTCATTACGGGCGGCGGCCCGGGCATCATGGAAGCTGGCAACCACGGTGCGGTCGATGCGGGCACGACGAGCGTGGGGCTCGGCATCGAGCTTCCCTTCGAGCAGGGAATGAACGAGTACGTGGAGCTCGGCGTGAACTTCCGGTATTTCTTCACGCGCAAAACGTGTTTCGTCAAGTATTCACAAGCATTCGTGGCGTTCCCCGGTGGTTTTGGCACCTTCGATGAACTTTTCGAGGCGCTTTGCCTCATCCAGACCCACAAGATCAAGAAATTCCCCCTCATCCTCGTAGGCCGTGAGTACTGGAGCGGGCTCGTGGCCTGGCTTGAGCAAACTGTCCAGGCGGGCTATGGATATATCTCTCCTGGCGATACCGATCTCATCAATATCGTCGATACCGCAGACGAGGTCGTTGACGTTCTCAAGCGCGAGATGGAGTAGCTGCTCATCGCGCGTGTTTCGCCCTCTCCCAGGATTGTGCGAATGATAGTGGGAGAATAGAAGCGATAGATCCATTGCCAGAGAAAGGGCGAACGATCATGGCAGCGATGAAGCCTCGTACGGGCGACGGCCCCCTCGAAGTGGCTGAAGAGAGCCGGAGCCTCATCATGCGAGTTCCGCTTGAGGGCGGCGGTCGTCTCGTCGTAGAGATTTCGGCGGATGAAGCGCGCGAGCTGCGCGACGCGCTCAATAAGGTTGTTCCCGCCTAACTTCCTTTTCTGAATTGCCTAGAGGCTGTGGGGGTTATGCCCTCACAGCCTCGCCTTGACTGCCGTCAGCACCCCGTCACCTGCCGGTGACATCGACACCACGAGATCTTCGCGCTCGTTGAGACCGGCTACGACCTCACGTATCCGGATGGTCTGCGGGTCGTTCGCGGTGGGGTTACCAAGCCGATCGTGATGCATCACATTCATCACGACGAGCGCTCCGCCGGAACGCAAAATGTTGAGTGCCCCCTCGACGAGCGCATCGAGCTTCGGTTCGCTCGCATTCACCACGATCATGTCGTAAGCGCCGCGTGTAAGCCGTGTGAAAACCTCTAGAGGCTGTGCATTGATGGTGCGCACGCGCGCCTCAGGAATCTTCGCTTCCGTGCAAGCCTCGCGCACAAGCCTCACGTTTTCCGGCTCGGAGTCGATCGCGGTGAGGGTAGCGTCGGAACCCATCGCGCTCGCGAGATAGAGGCTGAGCGCTCCCGCCCCCGCTCCCACTTGCACGATTGCGCGGGCCCCGAGCAGGGCCACGACGCTGCGGGCGTGCGCAGCCGACCCCGCAAGAACTGGTGGGAGCCCAATTGCGCTCCCTCGCTCGCGCGCTCTTTCGCACACACCGGGCACGGCGAAGAGCCGCTCCTCGTCGAGGAATTCCTCGCTGAGCGTCCAACTCGCCAACTTGCCCGTTGCCATTCCCGCTCCCTCTTTCCTCGTGAATTTCGTGGCACTCAAGCTTAGGCCACGACGCGCGAGTTTCCCACCCGTGCGTGCAATAATGGCGGAGCACCATTTTTACGAGCGGAACGAGACAAGGCAGGCACAGCGATGGGTCAAGAGTTCTTCCTCACCTTCGGAGGATGGGAACTCCTCATCATCGCCCTGCTCTTCGTGATCCTCGTGGGCCCGCAGCGCCTCCCGGAGTACACCCGGAAGGTGATTCACTGGGTTCGTGACCTGCGTAAATGGGCGGATGAATCGCGAGCGTCGATCGAAGACGAGATGGGCATCGCCGTCGATGACCTCAAGAAATACGATCCTCGCCAATACGATCCGCGCAAGATCATTCGTGAGGCGTGGGATTCGACCGGCCTTGAAGACGACGTCAACGATTTTCGCGATGCTGTAAAAAGCTCCACGAGCGCCACGTCGGCTGCGGTTGCGGGCGTCGGTGCAGCGGCCAAGGGCGGCTCGGGCAGCAAGGCGAGCGGGAGCAGCACGGATACGAAGATTCCCGACGGCACCCCGTTCGACCCCGAAGCCACATAAGCCGGTGGCGCGCTGTGCCTTCGCAGGTGCGCGCTAGGCGAGAGAAAGCGGGAGCTTGCGGCCCGCGAGACCGCGCGGCTTCGCGAGGTGCTCGGCGATGCGCATGAAGGCCTGAGAAGCCTCGCTCGAGGAATCGGAAGCGGTAAGAGGCTCACCGGCGTCGGACCCCTCGCGTACGCGGGGCGAAAGTGGAACCTGACCGAGAAGCGGAACTTCCGAGCCCTGATCTTCGCTCAGTTGGGACGCAACGCGCTCGCCGCCGCCTGTCCCGAAGATCTCAAGGCGCTCGCCGCCGTCGACGCTCAGCCAGCTCATGTTCTCGACGACCCCGATGATTCTCTGCTCGGTCGAGCGTGCGAGCGAGCCGATTCGTGAGGCAACGCCGCTCGCCGCCGAATCCGGAGTTGTCACGACAAGAAGTTCTGCCGTGGGCAACACCTGCGCAACGGAGATTGCGACATCGCCCGTGCCTGGTGGGAGATCGAGGAGAAGAAAATCGAGATCGCCCCAGAACACGTCCGTTGCGAACTGTTCGATCGCGCGGTGCATCTTCGGGCCGCGCCACACTACTGCTTGGTGCTCGGGCACGAAAACGCCGATAGACATGACCTTGACCCCGTGCGCGAGCGGCGGCATGAGCAGGTCGTTCACGCGCGTTGGTTGGGTGCTCACGCCGAACATTCCAGGCATCGAAAATCCGTGAATATCGGCATCGAGCACGCCCACGCTGTACCCGAGTCGAGTGAGGGCGAGGGCGAGGTTCGCGGTCACGGTGGACTTTCCGACGCCTCCCTTGCCCGAGCTGACCGCTATGACCCGCGTGAGAGAGCCCGGCTTATTGAAGGGCACCTCGCGGCGCTGAGCTCGCAACTCGTCGACGAGCGCGCGGCGCTGCTCCTCGCTCATCGTGCCTGATGTGACGCGCACCTCCGTGAGCCCAGCGACACGAGAAGCGGCCTCGGCGGCATCTTTTTCAATGCGCGAGCGCATGGGGCACCCCTCGACGGTCATGACGAGGTGGATCAAGGCAACGCCTTCCGCCGTGACCTCAACCGACTCAACCATGCCCACATCGGTGATGGGACGGCCAAGATCAGGGTCGATCACGCGCGTGAGCGCAGAGCGGACCTGGGAGGAGAGGTCAGGACTCACCGTGGCTCACTTCGCTTCTTCTGCGCGCATCTGCTCGAGCTCTTCGCGGAGCACGGTGCGGATGTCTTCGCGAAGGAGCGAACGCAAGTGCGCATGGTCGCGCGAGGGCTCGAGGGGATCGGCGCCGTCATCGGTCTCGGCGGCCGGCACCAAATCGTCGTCGCCTGCCTGGATCTCCTCGAGCAGATCGCGAAGCTCGCCGCGCACATAATCGCGAGTCGCGACATCCGCCATGGCAATGCGGAGGCTCGCAATTTCACGCGTGATGAACTCCGTGGTGGCGTGCGCCTTTTCATTTGACTGGCGATCCTGCTCAGCCTGCACGCGGTCGCGATCGGCTTGGCGGTTATCCGAAAGGAGCAGGAGGGGAGCGGCGTACGAAGCCTGGAGCGAGAGGATCAGCGTGAGAAGCGTGAAGTTGAGCGCTCGAGGATCGAACTGGATCGATTCGGGAAGGAAGGTGTTCCATCCGAGCCACACGCCACAAAAGATCGTCATCCCCACGAGGAACGCGGGCGTACCCATGAAGCGCGCGATCGCCTCGGCCATGCGACCGAAACCGTCGTTGTTGTCGTCTTTCGGGCGTCGCCTCGAGAACATGCGCCACAGGCCACGTTTCTTCCGTGCCGGGTCGTCGAGCTGGGGGCGCTTCTTTTTGCTGCGTGCCATAGTGCTCACCCCTCCTGATCCGAAATGGCCTTCGCGATTCCCGTGAGATCAATCTGCCCCGTCGTTGTCGTCGCGACAGGTTCATCGCTCTCGCGCCAGTCCTCGGGGAGAACGTGGTCGAGAACATCATCGACGGTGACGGATCCTAAAAGCCGGGAGTCCTTATCCACCACGGGAAGTGACACAAGATTGTACGTCGCCATCTCGCGCGTGACGTCATGGAGATGGCTCGTGGGGGCCATCGTCACCTGGTCCTGGTCGATAATCTCTCCCACGGGCCTTTCAGGTCGCTCGCGGAGGAGGTGCTGGAAGTGCACGCCGCCAAGGAGCTTCCCCGTGGGCGTTTCGAGCGGCTGGCGGCACACGTACACCATCGACGCGAGTGCGGGGGAGATCTCCTCGCGCGAAATGAGGGCGAGACAGTGCGCGACCGGGGTCTCGGGAGCTACGATGAGCGGCTCGGTCGTCATAAGACCACCGGCGGTGTATTCGTCGTACGCGAGGAGACGGCGAACGTCTTCCGCTTCCTCGGGTTCCATGCGCGTGAGCAAGTCCTGGCCGAGCGGCTCGGGGAGTTCCTGGAGGAGGTCCGCGGCGTCATCCGGGTCCATCGCATCAAGAATGTCCGCGGCGCGCTCCGACTCAAGGCCCTGCATGAGCTCGACGCGCGTATCTTCAGGCAGCTCCTCGAGAACCCAGCCGAGACGCTCGTTCGAGAGGTCGCGCACAATGTCGGCGCGACGCTTCGGCTCCATCTCTTGGATGAGGTCTGCGAGGTCAGCGGGCTTGAGATCCGAATAGGAGGCGAGCAGGATTTGAGCGGACTGCTCGGCTTGTGTACCGAACAAACCGCTCACATCGTCGACGCCCACCGTGAGGGTTTCATTCCGGCCCACGAGCTTCGAGAACGCGTTCTTCGCCTTTGCACGGCGCACGTGAAGCTTCGAAATCTCCCATTCCTTGGAGATTTGATCCTGCTCGAGTGCCACGTCCTCGACGAAAGCGTTGCCCGTGCCATCGACGAGACTCACTTCGCGGTCGAGAAGATCACCGATCGCGAGAATCTCACTCTTGCGCATCTCGAATCGACGCATGTTGAGGGAGCCGTCGGAAATCACCTGGCCGGTCGAGATCGAGGTGACCTTTGTGATGGGCAAAAAGATGCGTTTCTTGCCCGGAACCTCGACCACGAGACCAACCGCGCGCGCGGTATGGGTCTCCTGCGGGATGAGGACGACGTCTCGGACTTTGCCGATGCGGTCGCCGAGCGGGTCGAAGAGACCCGTGCCCGCAAGGCGCGCGGCGAAAAAACGCTCGTGGGTGCTCACTTGAGCAGCTCCGCCATCCAGGCCTCGATCGCGTCAATTTCGCGGGGGAGTTCGCGCGAAAGGTTCTCAACGCCGTCCTTTGTGACGAGAACGTCGTCTTCGATCCGCACGCCGATGCCGCGCAGCTCTTCGGGAACGAGCAGGTCGTTTTCCTTGAAGTACAGGCCCGGCTCGATCGTGAAAATCATGCCCTCTTCGAGAGTGGCGTCAAGATACATTTCTCGGCGTGCCTGCGCGCAGTCGTGGACATCCATGCCGAGGTGGTGGCTCGTGCCGTGCACCATCCAGCGGCGGTGGTACTGGCCCTCAGGCTTGAGGGACTCCTCGGCGCTCACGGGCAGAAGGCCCCACTTATCGAGACGATCCGCAATGACCTCCATCGCGGTCGCGTGCAGGTCGCGGAACTTCATGCCGGGCTTCGCGACGGCAAACACGGCGTCAGCGGCGTCGAGAACGGCCTGGTACACCTTCTTCTGCGCCTCGGTAAATGTGCCCGTCACGGGAAGGGTGCGCGTGACATCGGCAGTGTAGAGCGAATCCACCTCGCAGCCAGCGTCGATGAGGATCAGGTCGCCCTCCCTCACCGCGCCGTTATTACGCACCCAGTGCAGCGTGCACGCGTTCGGGCCCGAGGCGGCAATCGTGTCGTAGCCAACCCCGTTGCCGTCGGCGCGTGCCGTGCGGTTAAAGACGGTCTCCACAACGCGTTCGCCGCGCTCGTGGGCGATTGCTTCGGGGAAGTTCCTCACGACCTCGTGGAAGCCCTTGATCGTCGTCGCGACCGCGGTACGCATCTGCTCAACCTCCCACGCATCCTTCACGACGCGAGATTCGGAAGCGCTCTGCTCAAGGAAGTTATTGACGGCGTGGGCTTTTTCCCCGCCTTCGAGACCGTTTTGCTCGCGCAACTCTGCCACAAGCGAGTCGATGCGTTCATCGACGCCCTCGATCACAGCGAGATCGAGATTGTCGCCGAGGTCCTTCGCGAGTGCGTCGCGGAGGTCATCGATGTGGCGGCACGGCACTCCGATCTGCTCCTCGACTTCTTCGAGCGTGGGGCGGCGCCCGACCCACATCTCGCCGTAGCGAGAATCGGCGAAGAACTCGTGCGTTTCGGGGCCGGAGCGCGGCTTGAAAAAGTAGGTCGCGCGGCTCTTGCCGGGGTTGTCGGTATCGGGCTCCACCACGAATACCGAATCGGGCTCCTCATCGGTGCGAAGGCCCGAGTAGTAGGCGAATGCCGTGTGGGGGCGGAACTGGTAGTCGCAATCGTTGCTGCGGACCTTGAGACCGCCAGCGGGCAGCACCATGCGGGTTGCGGGCATCGTCTCCACGAGGGAGTCCCGCCTCGCGGGTGTGTAATCGGCGACGGCGCGACGGCCCGACGGTGGCAGGGTCTCATCCCATCCTTGGGTGAGGAAGTCGAGGAAGGCCTGGCTCGTGGGGCGCTGGCTGCGGGTATCGCCCCTCGACTTCAGATCGTCGGTGGTGTCGGTGACGCTGGACTTTGAATTCTTGATCTCACTCACCCTTCGATATTCTCACGGGGGAGCCTCAAGAGCCACCCTGGCCACCAACTACGAGGTGTGAGAGGAAGAACGATGCACGCAATTGACCTTCATACCCACTCAGCAGTGTCCGATGGGACGGAAACGCCGACTGCCCTCGTTGAGCAGGCACGGGCCGCGGGCCTTGAGGTCATTGCCCTCACCGACCACGACACGGATCGCGGTATCGATGAAGCACGCGAAGCCGCGGCGAGTGCGGGACTCGGGTTCCTTCCCGGAATGGAGGTCTCCGCGAAGCATCGCGGGCGCAGCATTCACCTCCTCGCGCTCGGCAATACCCCTGCCCCCGGCTCTCATTTTGCGCTGGCACTCGAGGAGGTGCGCGACTCGCGTGAAAAGCGCGCCCAGCGCATTGTCGAGCGGCTCAGTGAGGATTTCCCCATTTCATGGGAGGCGGTGCTCGAGATTGCGAGTGGGCGTGGTGTGAGCGTCGCAAGCGTCGGGCGCCCCCACATTGCCGACGCCCTCACCCGCGCCGGCGTCGTCGCGGACCGCTCAGAGGCCTTCCAACGCATGCTCGCACCCCACTCGCCCTACTACGTGCCCTACCGGGCCCTCGATGCCGCTGAGGCGATTGCGGGGATCCACGATTGCGGTGCGCTTGCGGTGGGGGCACACCTCATGACCGGCACGCGGGGCAAGGGACTCAGTTCCGACGCTTGCCTAGAACTCGTTGAATCCGGTCTTGACGGTCTCGAGGTTTACCACCGCGAGCACGGTGAGGCTGCGCGCGAGGCGCTCTTGACGATCGCGCGCGAGAAGGACCTCATCGTCACGGGCGGGAGCGATTATCACGGAAGCGGAAAACCCAATCGCCTTGGCGAGAACACCACGAGCGAAGAGAGCCTTGAGCGGCTTCTCGAGTCGACCTCTGCAAGGTTGTGATGGGTAATGGTGAGCTCTCGTCGCGCAAGGCACACGGATGACCTCCGTGAAATGGTCCGGGTGATCATCGGCAAACCGTCGGTATCTATTCCCATGACCGTTGGAACCTTTGCGCTCATTGCCCTCGCTCTTACGGCAACGTCGAGCGTGTGGATTGGGTGGGGGCCAAGCGTCTTTGTGGCGACCCAAAACATTGCGTGTCTCATTGCGAGCGTGGCGGGGGCACTCGTGTTTGCCTGGCGAAGCCTTGCCGAACGCGCCGACGAAGAAGCGAGAGAAAAGCAAAATTGGCTTCAGCGCGGGGCTGGGCGCGTATCCCGGCGAATCTCCCCCGCGTTCGTGATCGCCTCCATACTGTGGGGTGCACTTTTTACCTTTGTTCCGGCACTCGTGGTGTTTGCCTTGAGCCTCGCGTGGTGGGGCGTTGGTGATATGAGTGCCATCAATGTGCTCCTGTGGGTGCTGTGGAGCATCGGCACGTGGGCTTTTGTGTCGAGCCTGACGCTTGGCGGAGCCGTGCTCACACTGCGCATCAACAGTGCTTTCGCGATCTTGGCCGCGGGCGTGCTCGCGTATCTCCTTGCCTGGTGGACGCTCCTGTTTGGCGCCTCGGCCGCGCTTCCGGCGCTCGGCGGCTACGTGGATACGCCCTGGTTCTTCTATGAGCCGACGCTCACGAGCGCTGCGCTGCGAGCGCTTTTGTGGCTCGGCGTGGGCATCATCGTGCCGGCGATCGGCGAGCGGTCGCTCACGTGGGCGAGCGGGGGCGTGCTCGTGGCGGCACTCGCGCTAGCTGGGGGGATCTCGAACGACGGTCGCGTGCAGCCCGTCAAGTCGGCTTTTGAGGCGAGTTGCGCGGGGGAGAACCCCAAAGTGTGTACGCCGCGCCCATTCGAGACCTCGCTTTCGAGGCTTCAGGCTCAGCTTGCGCCCGGGGTCGATCTCTTGCCGAGTGACATGATCCCGAGTGTTGTGGGCACGCACCGGTTCGTCGAATCCGACGTCTCCACGGCGACGCTCCTCGTTGATCCAAGCGACCGCGAGGCTCTGCCCTCGAACAGGCCGAACCTCGTGCAAACCGCGGGGGCGCTCGGCATGAGCCAATTCATTTCCCCGTGCGGCGGTTTTGCCACGGCGAGCGAAACCAACCTCGCGGCTTACCTCGCGTTCTTGAGTCTTGCGACCGGCGGCGAGATCGATCTTGACAAGAACGGTTCGGCACCGGCGTCGGTTGTGCCCCACACCGAGGCGGTAAGTGCGGCCCTCCCCGAAGCTCGTGAGAAGGCCGCGCTTAACCCGAGTGAGTTCACAGCATGGCTCGCGAGTCACCGTACCGAGATCGCGAACTGCGGTTAGTCGCGTAGGGGCAGTGTGCGCTAGTCGTTTTTGCGCTCAACGACTTTGCCGTTGACACGGCGGGTGCGAGAGCGGCGGCGACGCTTGCGAGGCGCCTTTTCGCCCTCGGTCTTCGCGGCGCGCTCGGTGGAGTTCCGCTCTGCGCGACCGCTTCCGCGGCCACCGCGACGGTTCCCACCGCGGTGACGGTGCTCGCTGCGTCGATTACGTGAATCGGGCCCGCCGAGATCCTCGATCTTTTCTGCCTCGAGCCCCGCGCGCGTGCGCTTGTCCTTCGGGAGCGTGCCCTTCGCGCCCTCGGGGATGTTGAGGTCGCTGAAAAGGTGCGGCGAGGTCGAGTAGGTCTCGCGCGCCTCGGTTGACTCGAGGCCGAGCTGGCGGGCGATGAGCGCCCAGCGTGCGAGGTCTTCCCAGTCGACGAACGTGACCGCCGTACCGCGTTTGCCAGCGCGGCCCGTGCGGCCTGTGCGGTGAAGGAACGTCTTGTCGTCTTCCGGCGCCGTGTAGTTGATGACGTGGGTGACGTCGTCGACGTCGATACCTCGCGCCGCGACGTCGGTCGCGATGAGCACGTCAATCTTGCCCGTGCGGAACGCGCGCAGTGCTTGCTCGCGCGCGCCTTGGCCGAGGTCGCCGTGCAGGGGAGCGGCGGCGAATCCGCGCGACTCGAGGTCGTGGGCCGTGCGATCGGCCTCGCGCTTCGTGCGCGTGAAGACGATGGTGAGCCCGCGGCCCTCTGCTTGGAGAATGCGCGCGAGGACCTCGATCTTGTCGAGTTGATGGGCGCGGTAGACGACCTGCGTGATGTCGGCCTTCGTGCGGGCCGTATCGCCTGGATCATGGGCACGAATATGGGTGGGGTGCGACATGAAACGACGCGCGAGCGCCATGATTTGCGCGGGCATCGTGGCCGAGAAGAGCATGGTCTGGCGTTTTGCGGGTGCGGCCTTGAGAATTTTTTCGACGTCCTCGAGGAAGCCGAGGTCGAGCATCTCATCGGCCTCGTCGAGAACCGCGACCTTCACGTGTGAAAGGTCGAGGTACTTCTGGCGCATGAGGTCAATCAGGCGCCCCGGGGTGCCCACGACGATGTCGACGCCCTTATTGAGGGCTTCGATCTGCGGCTCGTACGAGCGGCCGCCGTAGACCGTGAGCACGCGAGCGCCGCCGCGCTTACCCGCGGCCTGAATGTCGGTGCTCACCTGAACCGCGAGTTCGCGTGTGGGCACAACGATGAGTGCCTGCGGCTTACCGAATGCCGAGTCGCTCTCGGGGATATCGCGGTCCACCGTTTCGAGCGCGGGGATGCCGAAGCCGAGAGTCTTACCCGTGCCGGTCTTGGCCTGGCCGATGATGTCCCGCCCCTTCAAAGCGATCGGGAGGGTCATGGCCTGGATCGGGAAGGGGGCGGTAATGCCTTTTTCCGCGAGCGAGGAGACGATGTCCTCGCGCACGCCGAAGTCGGCGAAAGTCTGGTTGTCAGTCACGTTCCGGTACTACTTTCCGTTAGCCCAGGAAACCGACGCGGCGCGGCTCTTCGGTCGAGTATTCGACGTAGTTGATGCGCGCCCCGGGCACGAGAACCGTGCGACCCTTGGTGTCTTTGACCGTGAGGAGCGAGCTCTCGGCGATGGCCTTTTCCACGAGTGCGGAGAGATCCTCTGCGCTCATGTCGGTTTCGAGCGACAGTTCCCGCGACGAATGCGTGACGCCAATGCGAATTTCCATGGGGTGTCCTTTTCTCATGTGCGCACTGGGGCGCACGGTTTGCGAGCCGCACTCACCGCACGAACCTCGGTGAAATCGTGGCGAGGATCGGGGGCGCGGCAAAAGGTCAGCGGCGCTCGGCGGGCTGGCCGCGCAGCGCACACTGATCCCAGTGTATCGACCGTGGGCGAAAAAGAGTGCAGCGTTCGCTGAGAGCGGTTACTCGGGATTCTTGGTGAGCTCGTCGTTGCGCGGCTCGAATGCGCGGATGCCGCCCGTGAGCAGCTTCGCGAGTGACGACAGCATCAGTTCGCGGCGCTCATCCGAGGCGCCGTCCGCTTCGCGCGCGATCGCTTGCACCGACGTCACGAATGTGCGCCCCACCACGACTGCCTGCTCGGGGGAGAGCTCGCGAGCACGGGCAAGGAGCGAACCGACTGATTCGGCGGCGCGCGAGGTCGCGCGCGTGACCTCCTCCTGTACGCGTTCGGTCACGTATTCGCTCCCGAAAAAGAGCTTGAGCATGCTTGAGCGCGTGTCGAACACACCGAAGAACACCTCGATGCCCTCGCGCACGCGCTCTTTCGTCGAAGCCCCCTCGAAAGCGAAGTCGTCGATACGAGCGCGAAGAACTTCACCGATGTGCTCGATCACGGCGATGTAGAGATCCTCTTTAGAATCGAAGTGCTGGTAAAGCACGGGCTTTGTGACACCAGCGGCCTCGGCGATGTCGTCCATCGACGTGGGATGGTACCCGCGCTCACCGAAACACGACGTGGCGACGTCGAGAAGCTGGGCGCGGCGTTCTGCGCGAGGAAGGCGGCGGCGCATGGTGTCTCCTGGTGGTTCGGGTAGGCGTTGGTGATCAACGCGATGGAGTCTTATCTGGGTAGTTTAGTTGTCTCACCCCCATGATGGGATGAAATACCTCCACCTAGGCTGGTGGAAGCTCGGTCAGGTAAGGGGAGAAGAATGCAGGAAAAGCCCGCGGGCCTGCGCCTTGCGTCGATGACTGCCCCGTCAAAACTCGCGAATTTTACGAGGGACACTCCGGGCGTGGCGGCAGCGCACGTGCTCGAGTGCGTGGGGCGAGGGATTCCGACGTTCGCCTACGGTCCACCGAGAAGCGGGAAATCCTCCCTGTGCGCCCACGCTGCATGGGAAGCGATGCGTGAGGGGACTCAGGCCCGGTCCGTCGTGCTTCTCGCTCCCACGAGGGAGCGCGCCGCGCTTCTTCGCGACGAGCTTTCGCGTCGCGCCATGGCAGCCCATGGCAGGGGCGCTGAGCAGCGGCGTGAACTTCCCACCATCATGACGCCGCTCGCCTACGCGTTTGCCCTCGTGAGTGAGGAAGCGGCGCGGAACGGGCGCGCACAGCCGAGCCTTGTGACCGGTGCGGATCAGGACGCGCTTCTCGAAGAGCTCCTCGCGGAGATTCCTACGACGTGGCCAGAGTCGATCGACCCGGCGGCCCTCTCTCTCGCGGGTTTTCGCGCGGAACTTCGCGACCTCGTGAGCCGTTGCACCGAGCGGGGCATGACACCCGCGCAGCTCGCCGCGCTCGGCGTGGAATTCAGGCGCGAGGAATGGCAGGCGGCAGCAAGCGTTTTTGAGTCCTATCTCGACTCGCTCGCGCTGGAGAGCACTATGGCGATCGATGCCGGTCTTCGCCTCGATTCCGGGGTGCTCGTGGATCGCGCGTGCGCGGTGATCGAGGCGGCGGACGAGGTGGCTCTGCTTGCCGTGGATGACGCGCAGGATTTCACCGCGAGTGGCGTGCGAATCGTCACGGCGCTCGCCTCGAGTGCCGCCCGCGTGCTCGTGACGTCGAGCCCTGATACGACTGTCGAGGGGTTCCGTGGAGGCATGGCGGATGCGGCCTCGCGCATGGCGAATTCACCGGCGCTCGCGCACCGCGAATGCGCATCGCTCGTGCTTGACGGGGGGCTCGATCAACACCCCGCGCTCGCCCGGGTCACAGCTTTACTCGCGTCGCGACTACCGCTCGCGGGGGCCCCGAGCGCGCTGCGGAGTGCAGCGCATGAAGAAAGCACCTCCGAGGCTTTCGCATTCGCGCTCGCCGCTAATGACGAGGGCGAGGCGCGCGACATCGCTACAGCTATCCGTCTTCTCGGGGCCGTGCACGACGTCTCTCGCGACGATATCGCCGTCGTCTGCCGTTCCGCCTCGGCTGCACGCGCCCTTGCAGAGCGCCTCACACGCGTGGGAATCGACGCTGAGGCTCCCCTTCGCGCGAATCCGCTGCGAGACGAGCCCGTCATCCGCGATCTCTTCACGATCCTCGCGTGGGCTCTCGGGATGCAGCAGCTACGCGCCGAGCGACTCGTGGAGATTTTGCGTGGGCCCTGGGGCGGAATGGACGACGGCATGCTGCGTGAGCTGCGTCGCTGGGCCCTCGCACACGACACGCACACCCTCGGGGATGCGGCGATCCTTGCGATCGTGGAGAACACGGACGCGCCGTTGCCGGATGCGACGAAAGAGAGCGACGGCACGGCACATAGCAGGGAGCGCTATCTCCGTGCGGTCACGGCGCCCCTTCGGCGACTGCGGCGCATGCGCGAGGCCATCGTGGCCGCTCGAGAGAACGGAATCCTCCCGCTCCTGTGGGCCGCGTGGGAGTCCTCGCACCTCGCTACTCGGTGGCAGAATGACGCGATCGCCCTGGCCTCAACCGTGCAGGCCCGCTCGCGCGCAAAACTCGCCAACTCGCGTCTCGATTCCCTCGGAGCGCTCTTCACGGCCGCCGACCGCTACGAGGAACGCCGCGGAGGCGACGACATCGCCGTCTTCATGGCCCATATTGAAGCCCAGGCCGTCCCGGAAGATTCACTCAGCGCCCGCGGAAGGGTGAGCGGCATTGTTCGCGTGCTCACGCCTGCAGCCGTCGCGGGAGAGAGCTTCGATACCGTCATCCTTGCGGGCCTCAACGAGGGAGCTTGGCCGAATCTTCGCCTTCGCTCGGGAATTCTTGGAGCCGCCGATCTGGCGCTCCACCTCGATAACCCCGGCATCGCGCTCAACCGCGCCGAGCTGCGTGCACTTCGGCGAAGTGCAAACCTCAACGACGAGATCCGCCTCGCAGTTGCGGCACTTTCCCGCGCGCGAAACCGCATTCTTGTGACCGCGGTGGAGAGCGAGGACACGGCGCCCTCCGCTCTGTTCCGGGTGCTGTGCAACGACGCGCGAAGCACGGGGATGCCGTTCGGCTGGGTGGCGTCGGCCCTAGCGAGCGCGAACCCGGGACCGTTCCCCGAAACCCGCCAGCTCGTTGCTGCACTCGCACGTGCGCTCGCGGTCGAGCCACGCGAAAGTCCCGGCAGAACCCACCTCGCTTCGCTCCTTGCTGCGCTCGAGCGTGAAGGTGTCGAAAGTGCGAACCCCGAAACCTGGTACCACCAGGACCTCACGCGTACCGATGCCCCTTTCCCTTCAGGCAGTACGCTCACCCTTTCCCCGTCGAGCCTTGCGACGGCCTCGCAGTGCCCGCGTGCGTTCCTCCTCGAGAGCGCGGGCGCGCGTAACCCCGGTGGAGTAGCGCAAGAAATTGGCACACTCGTTCACGCGCTCGCCGAGGCCCATCCAAAGGCAGGCGCGGCAGAACTCGTCGCCGAGTTTGCCAAGAGTGAGCCCGCGGACGACGTGGAGAAGCAGAACTGGCGTACGCGAGCCGAGCGCGCGCGCCTCATCCGCATGCTCGAAAAACTTGGCGCGTATCAGAGCGCGCACCAAAACGTCGCCGCGGTCGAGAAGCGGTTCTCGGTAGCGCTCGGCGACGGGGTCGAGATCCGCGGCTCGATCGACCGGATCGAGCGGGAGACGAGCGGCCTTCGCGTGGTGGATTACAAGACGGGGAAAACCGCGAAGTCAAAAACGGATGCGGAACGCGACCCGCAGCTTGCCGCCTACCAGTACGCGCTCGCGCACGGCGGAAGTGGGGAAAAGCTCGAGGGAGCGAGCCTCGTGTACGTTGGCACAGACGCACAATCGAGTGCTGTACGGTACCAGCCGGCGCTCGGCGAAGGCGATGACCCCGAGTGGTTCGAGAAGCTTGTGCGAGACATTGACGCACGCTTGCGCACCGCCGGCGTGAGTCTGGTGCGCAACCCTCACTGCACGGTGTGCCCCGTCAAGCGCTCATGTCCGCTCTACCAGGAGGAAATGTGACCACGGTGCGTTTTCGCGCGCGCGAGGTCGCGCATCTTCTTGGCCAGCACGAGCCCACGCCTGAACAGGTGGCGGTCATCGAATCGCCTCTCGCCCCAGCCCTCGTCGTCGCGGGCGCGGGAAGCGGGAAAACTGAAACGATGTCGGCGAGGGTCGTGTGGCTCATCGCGAACGGTCTCGTGGAACCCCGACATGTGCTCGGGCTGACCTTCACGAAAAAGGCTGCCCACGAACTCGCCGAGCGCATCGACCGAAGACTCGCGAGCCTCACCTCTGCGATGGTCTCGGCAGGTATCGAGCCGCCAGCAACACTTGCCGCGAGTACCGTGCAGCTCGGCGGACAATCGCCGCGCGTCGCGACCTACAACGGTTTTGCTCTCGATCTCGTTCACGAGCATGCGCTTCGCATCGGCATCGATCCGGACTTCACCGTCATTCCGCCCGCGGCCGCATGGCAGATCGCCTACGACCTCGTTGAATCGTGGCAGGGCGAGCTTCCCTTCGACCACTCGAGCGGCACGGTCGCGAGCGCAGTGCTCTCGCTTTCGGGGGCGCTGAGCGATCACTTGCGTACCCCGCGAGAACTTGACGAGTACCTTCGCGAGATCGAGGTCGAGACCATGAACCTCCCGCTCCAGGGTGAGGGTGGGAAAAAGCGCACCGCTCCCGCAAGCGTGAAGCGCCTGTGGCGCGTCCTCGAGCAGCGCCGGTCTCTCGTGCCACTCCTCGAGGCATTCGCGCGTGAGAAGCGCGAGCGGGGGGCGATTGATTTTTCTGATCAGGTGAGTCTTGCCGCTGCGATTGCCGAAGCGAGCAGCGAAGTGCGCGAGGATGCGCGTACGCAGCACCGGGTCGTGCTTCTCGACGAGTTCCAAGATACGTCGGTCGCGCAGCTCCAGCTTCTTGCTTCCCTCTTCGGCTCGGGGCACGCGACGTGCGCCGTGGGTGACCCAAACCAGGCGATCTATGGCTGGCGCGGTGCCTCAGCAGCGTCCCTCTCCTCGTTTGTCGAGCGGTGGGGAAGTGCGGAGTGTCCCGTGCGGCAGTACACGCTCAGCACGTCCTGGCGCAATGATGCGGCCCTGCTCACGGGGGCGAATGCCATCAGCAGGCCACTCGCGGGCAGCACGGCTGGCATCACCGTCCCGACGCTTGCCCCGCGCCCAGATGCGGGCCCCGGTGCGATCACCGTTGCCGCGCACGCGACCGAATTTGATGAGGCTACCGCGATCGCCGAGTGGATCTCGACTATCCGCACCGCGCACGAGGATGAAACCGAAGCCCTCGACGAGGCACCCCCGAGTGCCGCTGTGCTCGTGCGTTCGCGCTCACGAATTCCCGCTCTACAGTCAGCCCTCGAATCCGCGGGGCTGAGCGTGAGTGTTGCCGGCGGCGATTCCCTCCTCGCGCAGCGCGAGGTGAGCGATGTTCGCTCTCTGCTCGAGGTCATCAGTGACGCTTCGCGCTCCGATGCACTCGTGGAACTTCTCGAAGGGCCGAGATTCCGGCTCGCCCCTGCCGATATCGCCGCGCTTGGTGCGTGGCGCCGCGCTCTCGAGCGAAGTGCGGGGCCGCGGGCGGCGCTCTCGGACCCCGGCGCCGCCTTCACCCTCGTTGATGCCGTGACCTCGCCGCCGCCCCACGATTTTGTGAGCCCCGCGGGACAGCGCTTGAGCGCCTCGGCACGCGCGCGACTCGCCAGCCTCGCGCGGATCATAAGGGAGGTTCGCGGCGCCCAGGGGCTCGATATCCCGGATCTCGTGACGGTAGCGGTGCGCGCCCTCGGCGTTGATATCGCGCTTGAATCGGATCCTAGTCGCGATCAGCAACACGCGCTCGCGAACATCGAGCGCCTGCGCGCGCACGCGGAGACCTACGCACGTACTGCAAGCGCACCGAGCCTCGAGGCTTTCCTTGCGCACCTCGACGTGTCCGAGACCGAGGAGCGGGGGCTCGAGGCTGCATCCACGCAGGCGAGCGACCCGAACGCCGTCGTCATCTCGACCGTCCACGCCGCGAAAGGTCTCGAATGGGACCACGTCGCGATCGCCTCGCTTACCGAAGGCAGCTTCCCTTCCTACACGCGCCAGAGCGCCGCGAAACCCGAAACCCCGGGGGAGTACCCCGCACCGCGTGAGCCGGGATGGGTCAACGAGCTTTCGCTTGCGACCATCCCCGTTGAGCTTCGCGGCGACGGGGAAATCCTCTCCGAGCTTCGCTGGGCTGAGGCAGCAACGCAGGTGGAGCTTGAGGGGATGTTCGAGGAATTTCGCCTCGACAACGGTGCCGAGAGCCTCCGCGAGGAGCGTCGGCTTATGTACGTTGCCCTCACACGCGCCAAAAAGAGTGCCCTTCTCACCCACTCAGCATGGAGTGAGGGGGCGTCAAAGCCGCGCCAGGCCTCGCGTTTCGTGCACGAGATCAGCGCGCTCGACGGCGTAGAGCTCGTGCAGCGCGGAGGCGAGATCGGTACCGAGAACCCGCTTGAATCTGCCCCTCGCTTCGCCCAGTGGCCTACCGCCCCGCACACGCGGGAAAAAGACGTCAAGGAGGCGAAGGCAGCCGTCGGAACCGCCCGCGCGAGCGGAGTAAATGCCCTCGCTGATATCAGCGAGGAGCCTGACCTCGCCCTTTTCACCAAGGCCACGCGGCACGTGATCGCGAATCTCCGAGCCGAGCACGAAGCGCGCAGCGTGTACCTCCCGTCGCGTTTGAGCCCTTCGGATCTCGTAGCGCTCTCGGGTGCGAATGCGCCAGAGCGCGTGCGTGAACTCGTGCGGCCCATGCCCCGTAAGCCCTCCACGAGCGCGCGTCTCGGCACGCGTTTTCACGCCTGGGTTGAGGAGACACACACCCACGGCGCCCTTCTCGATGTGGACGACCTCTTGCTCGATCAGGAGGACGACGGCACGCGTGAAAGCTTGCAGGAGCTCAAGACAAAATTCGATCGTTCGATATTTGCGAACATGACGCCCCTTGCGCTCGAAATCCCCGTCTCACTCGCGCTCGAAAGAGCGTTCCTCTCGGGAGTAATCGATGCGGTCTACCCGAATCCGCAAGGCGAGGGCGTGTGGATTGTCGACTGGAAAACGGGGCGTGTGCCCTCGGGCGAGGAGCTCGCACGCAAGGCGCTTCAGCTCACCGTGTACCGCCTCGCGTGGCACCAGAAAACGGGTGTGCCACTCGAGAACATCGAGACGAAGTTCCACTACGTTGCGGCTGAGCGCACGGTGGAGATCACGCAGCATCCACGTGAGGAAGAGCTGGTCGAGCTCCTCGCCCAGCTCGGGTAGGAGATCAGCGCTCCGGCGTGACCTCGGGGTCGTGCGAGGCGAGCTCATCGAACTCTTGCTCGGCTTCGCGCCGGGCGAGTTCTGCGAGATCATCATCGACGTCGCGCAGCATTTCGAGAGCGTCAGCCACGATCGCCTGATCGTTCGTGTCGTTGCCCGAAAGCAGCCACTCGAGCACGGCGAACTCGCCGACGAGCTGGGTGCGCTCCTCGAGGCGGGCGTCAGGGCGCACATCGAGGTTCGCGCAATAGGCCGTGAAGAATGCCTCGAAGGCGGGGGCGTCCAGGCCGTGGAGCATCCACGTGAGGTCGCGAGCAGGGTCGGCGACCTGTGCATTTTCCCATCCCGTGAAGCCCGAAACCTCAGTGCCAACGGCGAGGGCCGTATCCTCATTGATCGAGCCGTGGGTGAAACGAGGAGTGAACTGCCACAGCGAATCCTCCGCGAGCAAGTGGTTCCAGCGCTGCGCAACGGCCGACGGAATCGGGTGCTCCGCGAGTGCACGTGCGACGCTTGCGCGGTAGTTCGCACGCACCTCTTCCGCCGTGAATTCCTCGACGCCCGACGCCTGGCACGCAGCCTTCGGCGCGTTGTGGATTGTGGCAACCGCGCGGCCAAGGTTCGCCGCGAGCACATGATCGTGGCTGACTTCATCGAGGTGCAGTGAAGTGCCCTCGAGCGCGAGTGCGATGGCTGCGCGTCCCCCCTCGGGAATCGACGCGAAACCCTGCGGAGCCTGCAAATACGGGGCGAGCTCGGTGCGAGAAAGCGCCTCGAGAACGCCGATCTCCTTCGCGAGACGCGCACCCGCCGTGGGCGTCGAGGGGGCGCTCACGACCCACAGGCGGTCCTGCGTGTCGCGCACGAGCGCAGACTCGATTTCCTCGCCCTCGGGCGTGGTTGAGGAAGTGGCCACGGGAATCACACCGGGAATCCCGGCCGTGGCAAGGGCGGCCAGTGCATAGGAATTTCGTCTCACCCTCTAACCGTAACCATTTCGTGCGCGTTGGATACTGTGGGACACATGCATGCGCCCATGAATTTTCCTCACACGTACCTCACCTCTCATTTCTCGGCACCGGGCGACGCGCGAGGAATCCCCACCCCCGCGGAGGAGGAAATTGAAAAGCACGTGATCCTCGTGCGAGGCGACGAGGTCGCTGTGCACGAGGGCGAGGGCGAGGAACTGCACCTGTGGACCCTCGCGCGCACGGGCACCGTGTTCCTCGGCTCCTGGAAGGACGGCGAGGTATGGGCTCTTGACGCGGAAAGTTCCGCAGACAGTGCGAGAGCGGCACTTCCCGATGGCACCCGCATGCGTAGCCTCCGTGAGATCGCGCCGATGCTCGAGGGGCGTGAACGAAGCCTCGCGCTGAGCGCCGTGGGGATGCTGACGTGGCACCGCGACGCCCGCTACTGCACGCGTTGCGGTAGTGCCGTGCACGCCACTCGCGACGGCTGGTCCCAGACCTGCGAGGGCGGGCACGAAACCTTTCCGCGCACCGACCCCGCCGTCATCACCCTTGTACGCGACGGTCTCGATCGCGCGCTTCTCGCGAAAAACCACCGCTTCACGAACGGCATGGTGTCCGCGCTCGCGGGCTTCGTGGAGCCCGGCGAAGATCTCGAGGATGCCCTCAAACGTGAGGTTCACGAGGAAACTGGCCTCGTCGTGGGTGACCTCGAATACTTCGGTTCCCAGCCGTGGCCGTTCCCACGCTCGATCATGGTGGCGTTCACATCGCGCCTTGCGAACGGTGCCGAAACGGATATCACCCTCCAGCGCGAGGAGCTCGCGAGCGCCACGTGGTTCACGCGCGAAGAGCTGACCGAAGCTCTCGAACGGGGCGACGTGCGCTTGCCGCCCTCGACCTCAATCGCCCATTCGATGATTACCGCGTGGAGGAAGGGAGAGCTTTCGTGAACACCGCACCGACCAGTGGGGCCGAGCGCATCCTCGAGGGGCTCGATCCTGAACAACGCCAGGTCGCTCAGTCGATTGGGGCGCCCCTGTGCGTTCTCGCGGGCGCTGGTACCGGCAAGACCCGAGCGATTACGCACCGCATCGCCTACGCGATCGCGAGCGGCGGCTACGCCCCGAACCACGTTCTCGCGCTCACCTACACCACCAAGGCAGCGGCGGAGATGCGCTCGCGCCTTCGCGACCTTGGGGTGCCGGCCGTCCAGGCGCGCACATTCCACTCAGCGGCGCTCAGGCAGCTCACCTATTTCTGGCCCTCGACCGTTGGAGGCCCCGCGCCTGACCTCGTGGATCGAACTCTCCCACTCGTGGCTCAAGCGATGGGGCGCCTACACATGCGCGCGGATCCCGCCGCGCTCCGCGACATTTCCGCCGAGCTCGAATGGGCGAAGTCCTCGATGATCCTGCCCGAAGAGTATCCACTTGCCGCAGCGCGCCTATCGCGCGAGGGCGTAGCGGGGTTCGAGCCGCGTACCCTGTCGCGGATCATGACCCAGTACGAGGATCTCAAGACCGAACTGCACCTGATCGACTTTGCGGACGTTTTGCTGCTGACCGCCTCGATGATTCAGGAGCATCCGCACATGGCGCATGCCGTGCGCTCCCAATACCGTCATTTCACGGTCGATGAGTATCAGGACATCTCGCCCCTGCAGTTCCGGCTCCTGCGCGCGTGGCTCGGCAATGCGAGCGACGTGTGCGTCGTGGGCGATGCGGCGCAGACGATCTACTCCTATGCGGGTGCCGACTCGAGCTACCTCCTCGATTTCACAAAGGAGTTCCCGCGCGCGAGTGTGATCCGCCTCGAGCGCAACTACCGCTCGAGCCCTCAGATCGTGCAGGTAGCGAACGCCGTGCTCGCGAGGGCTAAGGAGGGTCGGGACTCGCACGTGGAGCTTCGGGCGCAGCGGTCCGACGCCACCCGGCCCCTCGTTGTGGGCTACCCCGATGAGACCGCTGAGGCGCGAGAGGTCGCGAAGTCGATTGCCGAGCTCATTCGTGGCGGGAGAAGCGCGAGCGAAATCGCGATTCTCTTGCGTGTCAACGCCCACAGCGAACGATTTGAGGACGCTCTTGACCGCGAGGGCATCGCGTATCAGGTGCGCGGCGGTCAAAAATTCTTTGAAAGGCGCGAGGTCCAGGAGGCGATAAGCGCGCTTCGCGCGGCTCTCGGTGCAGGTGGCGGAAATGATCCCGATGTGAGCCGTATTGTGCGCGATGTGCTCTCCTCGCGGGGCTGGTCGGACAAGGCTCCCGAGGTACGCGGTGCGGTGTTCGAGAGGTGGGCGTCGCTCAACGCTCTCGTGCAGGTTGCCGATTCGATTGCCGAGCGCGAGGGCGCGAGCCTCAGGGACGTTGTTGCCGAGCTTGAGGAACGCCGCGAGGCGCAAAGTGCTCCCGTGAGTGAGGCCGTGACGATCGCGACCGTGCACGCCGCGAAAGGGCTCGAGTGGCCCGTGGTGTTCGTTGTCGGGGCGAGTGAAGGCACCTTCCCAATCTCCTACGCGAAAACGGACAGGGAGATCGAGGAGGAACGGCGCCTGTTTTACGTCGCGATGACACGCGCGCGCGACGTTCTCACGGTGACGTGGGCCGCGGCGCGCAGCGAAGGTGCGAAAGCGTCGAGGAAGGCCTCGCGGTTCATTGCGGGGAGCTTCGACCACCGTGACGAAGGTGCCGCTGAGCGAACGGCGATGAAACGTACGACCGGGCGGCGCGGCGCCCGCATCTTTACGACATGCAAAGGTTGCGGCGAAGCTCTCACAACTCCGGGCGAGCAGAAGGTCGGCCGCCACGCGGGCTGCGGGGGCGAGGAGAGCGCCGAACTCTTCGGAAAGCTACGGGCCTGGCGCCGTGAGCGTGCGAGTGAGCTCAAGCGGCCCGCCTTTGCGGTGTTTACCGACTCGACCCTTCTGGCGATCGCGGATCGAACTCCCGCGAGCCTCGAAGAGCTTCATCAGGTTCCCGGCGTGGGGCAGTCGAAGCTCACGCAGTTCGGCGAGGAGGTCCTCGCGATCATTGCCGAGGCACGCTAAGAAGGTAAAGAAGAACCGGTGCCGTGGCGGCACCGGTTCGTTCTTTCATGCATGTGCGGGGCGGGCACGGATGCGCCCGCGTGCACTCACTTGCTGGGGAGGAAGCGGTTAAGCTTCGTGCCGCACTCGGGGCATTCAGCCTTCGCCGCACGGCGGCCCTTGTCGTTGACCTGGATGGTGCCGGTTGCTTCGTGCTTCGCGCGGCACTTCACGCAGTAGAACTCGCCCGTGTAGGTTTCGTCAGCCATGGTTGCTCCTAGGGATTGTGGTGAACTCTCTGTTCGACGCCACTGTATAAGCATTTTTGAGGACTTAGGAACTCAACACTCCGCGAAGGAGACGGAGAAACCGCACGTCAGAGGCGTTTTTGGGAATGGTTCGCAAGTAAGGGTGTCAAAGAGGTGGTTTGGGGTGTCGGGTGATGAGGTGGAGCGGCATAAAAAAGGGCGATCCCCCGGGGACGCTTAATGCACGCGGGCCTTCCCCGCTCGCGAGCATTTGTTTTCCCGGAGGATCGCTTCTCCATCGAATGTAGTGGCCTGTTCGACCCCGGTCAAAGCGGCGACGGGCCGGCATTGTGGATAACTTAGCGATTGTTGTGGACACCCCGTCAAGCTGTGTGGAAAGTGTGTGTGGATAATTGGCCGTAGGGGTCTAATGTGCTCAATGACCTGGGCATTTATCGTGCCGTGATGGTGAATATTAATTTTTTGCAACATGTGTTGCAGTCCTCATCGATGCGTCACACGCGGGACGGAGGTCCTCATGTCGCCAGGCTTATCCACAACCTTGGGGTGCTTGTCAAGCCAGTTCCCCATTAGACTCGCACCGTGCCCCAGCGACGCCCCGAACGCGAAAAACTACTCCTCGATGGCATCTCCGAGCCCATCGAGGTGGTGCGCTCCACTCGCCGCCGAAAAACCATCACCGCACGTCGCAGAGGTGGAGTGTTTGAACTTCTCGTTCCCGCGAGACTTTCGGCACGTGAAACGCGCAAATGGGCGCGAGACATGTACGCGAAGCACGCAAACCGCTCCGAGAGCGCAGCCGCAAGTGATGAGGAACTCATGGCGCTTGCCTTAGTGCTGAGAGAAAAGTACCTACCGAGTGCTCCACCGCCTTCGAGCGTGCGGTGGGTCACGAACCAGGGCAAGCGCTGGGGCTCGTGCACGAGCGCCGATGGCTCAATTCGCCTCTCTCACCTTTTGAAAGACATGCCGAGCTACGTGATCGAATCCGTTCTTGTGCACGAGCTCGCCCATCTCCTCGAACCGAACCACTCGCGGGCCTTTCGCCAGCTCGAGGCCTCGTATCCCAAGCTTGAGCGGGCCAACGGTTTCCTCGAGGGGTACTCGTTTGCCGAGCAGCCCTAGCCAAGGGGCTCCTTAGGAGCGGAGCTTTGCGAGCGTAGGTTTAAGGTCGGGGACGACGCTTGCAGGGAGGGCCTCGAGCCGCCACCACCGAACGTCGTGGCTCTCCTCGCTCAAGGTGAGGGCGTCCGTGGGGGAGGCGGGCGTGACGGCCGCACGCATGAGGTATTGCACGTCCCAATGCTCGCTGCAGACCGCGAAATTCTTATTGAGGTTGTGCGCGTGCAGCGTGAACGGCGCGGCGCCCACGATCGCGAGCTCAGCGAGGCCCGATTCCTCGGCGACTTCTCGTCGAGCGGCCTCTTCGAAGCTCTCTTCACCTGCCTCGATGTGCCCGCCGAATTGGAGCCACGCGCCAACCTTGCGGTGGTGGTGAAGCGCAACGAACTGGCCGGAGGCATCGATCACGATCCCGCTCGCGGTGAAGTGCACGGGACCGCTCGATTTGAGGTGAGCTCTTTCGCTCGAGGTTGCGAGCGCAAGGAATCGCTGCCTCTCCCGAGAAGGCGCGCACGCCTCGAGCTCGGTGAGAAAGCTTCCGGGAAGGCTCACTGATCGTCGCCCGGCTTCCCATCGCCGTTGGGGGTGCCCCCGGGCTCTTCACCCCGATCGTCAAACTCACCGTCAAGCAACTTGCGAAGCTCCTCATCGAAATCGGGGGAGGCGGAGTTCATCGCGCCAAACTCGGGAAGATCGGGGAGCCCGTCACCGTCGGAATCCTTGGTGGGCACGGGCGCCTGAGGGGCCTGCGGACGCCCGCTCAGCACCTCGGGGCTCGGGAGAAGATCCGGGTGTGCCCAGACCTTTTCGCGGCCCTGCATCCCTTCGGTCGCGAGCACCGATTCCCACCACGCGTACGCTTCCTTGACCGAGCGTGGGTGTAGCTCGATGCCTACGAGATTCGTGAGGGTATCCAGAGCGCTACCGCCCGTTGCGCGTCGCCGCTGGACGAGTTCGCGCATCGCGTCGAGGCGGGGGAGTTTCTCGCGCAAGGCCTCTGTCACGACGAGGTCGACCCACGATTCGATGAGCGCGAGGGTCGTCGTGAGCTCCGTGAGGGCACGTTCCTGGTCGGCGGAGCGCGTGAAGGTGAAGATGTCTTCGGGGTTCGTGGCGCTCATCGCTGCGGGATTGTTGACGTCGAAGTCGCGAATCTTCTCCTCGAGAGCCCCCATGTCGAGGGTGATCCCTCGCGCGTATCCCTCAATCGCGGTGAAGAGATGCTCGGGGAGCCAGGGTGCGCTCTTGAAGAGGCTCTGGTGGGCGATCTCGCGCGCGGTGAAGAAAATGCGTGCCGCATCAACGTCGAGGTCGGTGCCCTCGAGAACGTCGGCGAGGTTCGCGGGCACGACCACGGGGGCGTAGAACGTCCACAGGGGGAGCGAAAGGTCGGTAACTCCGATGGCCTCACGTGCGATCGAGCCGATCGCATGCCCAAATTGGAGACCGAACATCGTGCCGCCCATTTTCTTCATCATCGAGCTCGGATCGCCGAGAGCCCCGCTCATGGCGCCGAGTGGCCCGGCGCCACCGAGCTGCTCGAGTCCACCGAGTTCCCCAAGCTGCTTCGCAAACGCGTCGCCGATGGCCTCGGCCATGTATTGCGCGACCGGCTCCACGATTTTTTGCCAGCGCGGGAGCGTGCGGTTCACCCATGTGCCGCGGCTCCAGCACTCGACCGCGTCGCTCACAACCGCGAAGTCGGTCTTCTCGGCGAGCCACATCGCCGCCACGTTTCCGGCTTCACGCATCGCGTGCTCGTCGGCCTCGCTCACGTTCGGATCGCCGGCCGTGCCGATCGACGTGCCACCGATTTGGGGGAGCGCCCCCGTGGGAAGGAGCGTGACGTTACCCGATGCGACCTGGCGCGCCAGATCATGACCAAGCTTCCAGTTGACGGGCCCATCGCCTCCCGCGGCGAAAAGCGACTGCATTTGAAGCGCGGCCATGCGGAGCATCGCGGGATCGCTGGGAAGGCCCGCCCCCTTCGCGAGCTCGGAAAGGTCAAGACCCTCCAGTGCGCCCGGGGGGATTTGCCCCTGGAAAATCTCCTCGAGGAACTTACGGAGGTTTTCTTCGTTGGACTCGTCGCTCATGCGCGCTCCTTACGATTGAGGCGGCGGTGACCGCCGATCACGGATTCTCCAAGCGTAGCGAGAGCGAGGGGCGGGAGGTAGACGTTTCGCTTCCCGCGAAGGTATCTGCAAGCGAGAGAAATAATTGTCTGGGACAATAGCCACGTGGAAAAACCCCTCAAGAAACTCACGGCCACGCCGCCGAATATCACGAATCCTCGCTTGTACAAGCGTCGCCTGTGGACGGTGTGCACTTCCGCCTTCGCACTCGTGGTGCTCACTGCGGTCGCGGCGGTGCTGCCCGCGCCGTACGTTGTTGAATCGCCCGGCCCCTCGCTCAACGTGCTCGGTGAATACGAGGGCAAGGACATCGTGAGCGTCGAGAATCGAGCTGACGGCCCGAGCGATGGCGAACTGCGGATGACGACCGTGTCGGTGCAGGGGTCGCCCGGATACGACATTCCGCTCGCGGGTGTGATGACCGCGTGGTTCGATCGGGATCGCTCGATTATTCCCGTCGAAGCGCTGTACCCCGACGATGCGGACGCAGAAGACAACAGCCTCATGAACACTGTCGAGATGAACGGTTCGCAACAAGAGGCGATCGCGGCGGCCCTCACCAAGCAGGGGGTTTCCTATTCGACAACGACGATGGTCGCGGGTCTGCGAAGTGATGGTGGTGCCGCGAACCAGCTCCAGCCCGGGGACGTGGTGCTCGAGGTCAACGGCCAGAAGATCGAGAATGTTTCGGCCGCGGGCGAGGCGATTGGCGCCACCCCGCGTGGAGAAAAAGTCAAGGTCACCGTGCGGCGCGACGGGGCGGAAGAGTCCTTCGCCCTCACCCCGCGCTACGAGGGGGATCGAGCGCTCCTCGGGATCGTGCTTGCCCGCGGCTTCGAATTCCCAGTCAAGGTGAACTTCGCGCTCGACGGGATCGGCGGCCCTAGTGCGGGCATGATTTTCGCCCTCGCGATCTTTGACGAAATGACGCCCGGTGATCTCACGGGCGGCAAGAAGATCGCCGGTACGGGCACGATTAACGAACAAGGCGCGGTGGGGCCGATCGGTGGTATCCGCCAGAAAATGATCGGGGCAAGGTCCGACGGCGCCGAGTTTTTCCTCGCTCCCGGTTTGAACTGTGAAGATGTCACGGGGCACATTCCCGAGGGCCTTCAGGTGGTCCGGGTCGATTCCCTTACCGAAGCGATCGAGGCCGTCGAACAAATCGCACAGCAGGGCTCCATCGAGGGCCTCGCCACGTGTGGCTAGACCCTGAGAACACGTTTTACTCGCTTTCGACACGAGGAACAGAGGAGAAGTCATGGCACGCGCGAGGCGCCGGGCACAGCACCCGGTTACCCAGCTCACGGTGGTGTTCGATTTCGGTGGTGTGCTCGCCGCGCGCCACAACCCCGTCCCCGTGATCCACCGCGAGGTGGGCGGCGATTACGAGGCTGTACGCGAGGTGTACTGGGGCGAGCGGAAGAAGCTCGATGGCGGTGAGATCTCGCTCGAGGACTATTGGCGAGCCGTGTGCGAGGCAGGTGCGATCGGTGCACCAACGGCGGACGAGATCGCTGACCTCGCTGACCTCGACGACCGCTACTGGGGTGAAATCGCTGCGGGGAGCCGCGAGCTCATTCACGACCTCGCGCGCAACGAAGTGCGACTCGCCATCCTGTCGAACACGAATGCTGCCTTCGGTGACTATCTGCGCAGGCAGGAGTGGTTCGAAGTATTCGAATTCGCGATCATCAGCGCCGAGGAGAAGGTGCAAAAGCCTGATCCCGAGATTTTCGAGATCCTTCTCGATGTGATCGCCCACGAGACCGGCGGGGTCGCGAGGCCCGGCAACGTGATCTTCTTCGACGACCTGCAGTCGAACGTCGACGCGGCCCGAAAGCTCGGCATCGATGCGCATTATTGGCCTCGTAATGACCGCACGCTAGCGTCGGACACCGCCGCCGAGCCCGACCGACCGGGCTGGGAGATCGCGCGTGAAATCCTTACCGCACGTGGGGTTCCGCTCGGCTGAAACGCAGGCGTCACCGTTAGACTGACACCATTGTGCCCGCCGCTGCGGCTCGAACCGGCGGCATGGCGGGGAAACCAACCCACGAGTCAAATGGAGAGACATTGGCAGAGTTCATCTACACCATGTACAAGGCGCGCAAGCAAGTGGGCGACAAGGTCATCCTTGACGACGTCACCATGAGCTTTTTCCCGGGCGCCAAGATCGGCATGGTCGGCCCGAACGGCGCAGGTAAGTCGACGATCCTCAAGATCATGGCGGGCCTTGATGAGCCGAGCAACGGCGAGGCACGCCTGAGCCCCGGCTATAGCGTGGGCATTCTCCTGCAGGAGCCGCCCCTCAACGAAGAAAAGACCGTTCTCGAGAACGTCCAGGAAGGCATGGGCGACCTCTACGCGAAGGTGCAGCGCTTCAACGAGATCGGCGAGCTCATGGGTGAGCCCGATGCCGATTTTGACGCGCTCATGGCCGAAATGGGCACTCTTCAAACGGAGATCGACGCCGCGAACGGCTGGGATCTCGACTCGCAGCTCGAGCAGGCGATGGACGCCCTGCGCTGCCCGCCTGGCGACGAGCCCGTGACGCACCTTTCCGGTGGCGAGCGTCGCCGAGTAGCATTGTGCAAGCTCCTCCTCCAGAAGCCGGACTTGCTTCTTCTTGACGAGCCCACGAACCACCTCGATGCCGAGTCCGTGCTGTGGCTCGAGAAGCACCTGCAGAGCTACGAGGGTGCCGTTATCGCGATTACCCACGATCGCTACTTCCTCGATCACGTCGCCGAGTGGATCGCCGAGGTCGACCGTGGCCACCTCTACCCGTACGAGGGCAACTACTCGACCTACCTCGAAAAGAAGCAGGAGCGCCTCGAGGTCCAGGGCAAGAAAGATCAAAAGCTCCAAAAGCGCCTCAAGGAAGAACTCGAATGGGTGCGCTCGAGCGCGAAGGGTCGCCAGGCGAAGTCCAAGGCGCGCCTCGCTCGCTACGAGGAGATGGCGAAGGAAGCCGAGTCGATGCGCAAGCTCGATTTCGAAGAAATCACGATCCCGCCGGGCCCGCGCCTCGGCAACGTCGTGATCGACGCGAAGAACCTCAAGAAGGGTTTCGGCGATCGCGTTCTCATCGATGGCCTGAGTTTCTCGCTCCCACCGAACGGCATCGTCGGCGTGATCGGCCCGAACGGCGTGGGCAAGACCACCCTCTTCAAGACCCTCGTGGGGCTCGAACCTCTCGACGAGGGCGAGCTCAAGGTCGGCGAGACCGTCAAGATCAGCTACGTTGACCAGAACCGCGAGAACATCGATCCCGAGAAGAACCTGTGGGAGGTTGTGAGCGACGGCCTCGACTTCATCGAGGTCGGCAAGGTTGAGATTCCCTCGCGTGCCTACGTGTCGCAGTTCGGCTTCAAGGGCCCGGACCAGCAGAAGAAGGCCGGCGTGCTCTCGGGCGGTGAGCGCAACCGCTTGAATCTCGCGCTCACGCTCAAGCAGGGCGGCAACCTGCTGCTTCTCGACGAGCCGACCAACGATCTCGACGTGCAGACCCTTAGCTCACTCGAAAACGCGCTCTTGAACTTCCCCGGCTGCGCCGTGGTCGTTTCGCACGACCGCTGGTTCCTTGACCGCGTTGCGACCCACATCCTTGCCTACGAGGGCACCGAGGAGAACCCCTCGAATTGGTACTGGTTTGAAGGCAACTTCGAGTCATACGAGAAGAACAAGGTTGAACGTCTTGGAGAGGACGCCGCGCGTCCGCACCGCGTGACGCATCGCCGCCTCACGAGGGACTAATAACGTCGCTCGCTCCTTTGAGCGAAGGAGTCGATAAGAAAACCCGGGACTCTTGAGGTCCCGGGTTTTCTTTGCCCTCACAACTGTGCTACTGTACTAAGTGCGTAATACAGTAAGACAAGGTGGTGTGGATGGAGTTCGACACTTCGAGACCGGTGTGGGTTCAGTTGGTCGAGGAGTTCACGCGAAAAATTGCGTCGGGCGCATGGATTGCGGGCCAAAAGGTCCCTTCGACTCGCGACCTCGCCCTCGACTATCGCGTCAACCCCAACACCGTGCAGAAAGCCCTCGCCGAGATGGACCGTCGGGGCCATACCAAGAGTGAACGAACATCGGGGCGCATAGTGCTGGTGACTGATGGCGCTACGGATGACCTCAAAACTAGCGAGAGTGAAGCGATCGCGGATCGTGCACTCGAGCAGCTCACGGGGCTAGGACTCTCGCCCCAGGATATTGAAACGCTCTTCCGTGAGCGTCTCTTAGATCGCTCTCGAAAGGGTGAAAAACCATGACTTCGCAACTTTTGCGAGTAGCCAAGGCTTCAAAGGCCTACGGGGCGACGACTGCCCTCGATAGCGTCGATCTCGACGTCGAGCCTGGAAGCATCGTCGGGCTGATCGGTGAGAACGGCTGTGGAAAATCGACCTTCCTCAAGGCAGTCGCGGGCCTCGTTCGACTGGATTCTGGCGAAGTGCGGGTGTGCGGCGAATTAGTCGGGCCACGATCGAAATCGATGGTGAGCTACCTGCCGGATCGGTCGGCGCTTCCTGCGCGCTTTACTGTCGAGTCCTGCATGCGCATGTTTGGGCAGGTGTTCGCGGACTTCGACGAGGTCAAGGCGCGTGCGATACTCAAAAACTTCGGGGTAGAGCCAACACGGCGTTTGCGCGAACTTAGTAAAGGGCAGCAGGAAAAGGCGCATATCGCGCTCGCCATGGCACGCGACGCGCGACTGTTCCTTCTCGATGAGCCGATCTCTGGCGTCGACCCGCTTTCGCGCGAGCAAACGTTGCGCGAGGTGATCGCGGCTCTCGGCGACGACTGTTGTCTCCTTATTACTTCTCACATGGTGCAGGATCTCGAGTTGATCGTGGATCGGGCGCTTCTCATGCGCCGCGGGCAGATCGTCGACGATGTCTGTCCCGATGAACTGCGTGAACAGACGGGCGACGGGCTCGTCGATCGACTGAGGAAGGTGTATGGATATGAACGCACACGCAGATAGCATGAGGTTGCCTGGGATCGGGACCGTCGTTCGGCTCGATGTGAGCCGGATGCTACCGATGACAGGCATGGCAACGCTCGCAGGTATTGCGGTGGCACTCGCGTTCTCCGGCCTAGGGGCCCTCGTGGCGCCTCTCAAGCCGGTTGCTTTTGTGGGTGTATGGATGGCTGCGGGCCTGTTGGTCGCCGCGACCGGCCTAGTGCTTGCGGGGTATTTCTACGTGAGCATGGTGGGGCGTGAAGCCCCGGTCACTCGCACGTGGCCCGTCGGTGGGCTCGCCCTTTTGGCAGGGAAGCTCGTGAGCGGCGTGCTCGCTCTATCCGTATCGGTCGTGGGGACGCTCGTGATGGTGGTTCTTTCGTTCGCGTTTCTTGCACCCAAAGGAGCCCTCGCCCTCGATGATCTCCTGACCGCAGTTGGGCAACTTTTCCGTGAGCATCCGGTGGTGTTGACGTGCGGGCTTATGTGGATTGTGCTTGGGGTCGTGTCGTTCCTCGTCTACGTGTATTTCGCCGTGCTTGTGGGAAGCAAGGGGTTCTTGGGCAGGCTTGGAGTCGCGGGGCCTGCGATTGTCGCGGTGTTCATGTGGGCCGTGGTGTCGCAACTCGTGGGTGTGGTGTCCATCCTCATTCCCCTGTCGTTTAATGTCGACTCGTGGTCTATTGAGACGGTGAGCATCCTCGGCTCCATCATCAACGCTGTGAAGACGGATGCGGAGGTTCCGCTGCTCCCAATCGCACTTCCTGTTCTCCAAAGCCTCGTCACGCTCGCGCTTCTCGTCTGGTGTGCGTGGGACTGTTCGAAAGTTCGCGATATCCAGTAACGATCGCCGAGGTCGAGCCCGCCGCTAACCACAAGCAAACTCCGCAAGAACATTTCATGCGGAAAAGCCTTGGTGAGCGGCGGGCTCGGCTACCTTAAGGGGTATGAAGGCACTACGTACCCTTTCCGTCACGTCCGAACTTCCCGCTGAGCTCGAGGGACTTCGCACCCTCGCCTATAACCTCCGGTGGACCTGGAACGCCGAAACTCGCGACCTTTTCGAGGCGCTTGACCCGCGCGCATTCGAGGAGAGCAACCGCAATCCCGTTGTGCAGCTTGGGATGGTTCCCGCGCGCCGCTACAGCGAGGTCGCTGCAGATCCGGAATTCCGCGCGGCTCTTGACGCGCGCCTCGCGGATCTCGAGAACTACATGAGTTCCGATCGCTGGTTCCAAAAGGAAGCGCCGGGATCTCCCGCGATTGCGTACTTCTCGATGGAATTCGGTATCTCGCCGACCCTCCCGATCTACTCCGGTGGCCTTGGCATCCTTGCGGGCGACCACCTCAAGTCGGCCTCCGATCTCGGCGTTGACCTCATCGGCGTGGGTCTGCTTTATCAGTGGGGCTACTTCTCGCAGTCGCTCAACCGGGAAGGGTGGCAGCAGGAAAACTACAAGCAGAACGTCACGGAAGATCTCGCGGTCGTGCCAGTGACGGATGCCGACGGTGACCAGGTGTGCGTCAATGTCACGTTCCCCGGCGAGCGCATCGTCACGATCGCGCTGTGGAAAGCGCAGGTGGGCCGTATTTCGCTCCTCCTGCTCGACACGAATGTCGAGGGCAACGACGAGGGCGCCCGCCAGATCACTGACCGTCTTTACGGCGGCGACCACTTCCACCGTATTGAGCAAGAGATCGTTCTTGGCATTGGTGGCGTGCGCGCCGTTGAGCGCTTCGCGGAGCTCGAGGGGCGCCGCGAACGCGATGTGTTCCACCTCAACGAAGGCCACGCGGGCTTCCTCGGCCTTGAACGGATCGGCCAGCTCATGGGCAAGGGGTTGAGCTTCGATGCTGCCCTCACGCAGACCCGCGCGGGCTCGGTGTTCACGACTCACACGCCCGTGCCCGCCGGTATCGACCGCTTTGACGCCGGTCAACTGCGCCACTTCCTCGATGCCGATGGCAACGGGATCTCGCGCCTCGTGCCGAACCTGCCGGTTGAAGCAGCGCTCGCGCTCGGCGTCGAGGATGGCGGCCACGTGTTCAACATGGCCCACATGGGCTTCCGGCTTTCCCAGCGGTCGAACGGTGTGGCGAAGCTCCACGGCGAGACGAGTCGCCGCATGTTCAAGGACCTCTACCCGGGCTTTGACGAGGCGGAAGTACCGATCACGTCGATCACAAACGGTGTGCACCGTCGCACGTGGATTTCGCGCCCCATGGATGCGCTGTACAAGAGCGTGTTCGGTGACGTGGACCTTTCGGCGCTCAGTGATTGGTCTGCGCTTGGGACTTTGAGCGATGAGTCGCTGTTGGAGGTGCGCAACACGCTTCGCACGAACCTTGTCGAGCGTGCGCGCGAAGATGTGCGTCGCTCGTGGGTGCGCCGCGGTGCTCACCCAGGCGAGCTCGGTTGGGTCGATTCGGTTCTCGACCCGAACGTGCTCACGATTGGTTTTGCGCGCCGCGTCTCGACCTACAAGCGCCTCACGCTCATGCTGAGCCAGCCTGAGCGTTTGCGCAAGATTCTCCTCAACGAGGAGCATCCGGTGCAGATCGTCGTGGCCGGTAAGGCACACCCCGCGGATTACCCGGGCAAGGAATTCATGCAGCGCCTCGTGCAATTCGCAGACGATCACGGGGTGCGCCACCGCATCGTGTTCCTCGCGGATTACGACATTCGCATGGCGCAGTACCTCGTGTCGGGTTCGGACGTGTGGCTCAACAACCCGATCCGCCCCGAGGAGGCTTCGGGAACCTCAGGCATGAAGGTTGCGCTCAACGGCGGGCTCACGTTCTCGACGTCCGACGGTTGGTGGGACGAAATGGCGACCGACGATGCCGGCTGGACGATCGATACGGTCGACATCGAGGACCGTGCTGAGCGTGACCGCCTCGAAGCGGAGAGCCTCTACAACATTCTCGAAAACCGCATCGTTCCGCTGTTCTATGACCGCGACGAGAACGGCGTTCCGGCGAAGTGGCTGCAAATGGTGCGCAATTCCCTCGTGGAAATTGCGCCGAAGGTCACCGCGACCCGCATGGTGCGCGATTACGTCAACGAGTTGTACGCGCCCGCATCAAAGGCGGTTGCGCTGTTTGCGAACGAGCCGGGCCTGTCGCACGACTTCGCCGAATACAAGCAGCGCCTCGCGCAGGGCTGGGGCGGTGTGAGTATCCATGATGTCGAGGATTCGGTTGACGGTGATGTTCTTGCCGTGAGCGCGAGCGTTGAACTGGCCTCGATCCATGTTGAGGATGTCGAGGTGCAGCTCATCGTGGGCAACGTCAACGACGAGGGGGACCTTACCGACACGATCGTGGCCCCCATGACCCAGGGCGTTGACGGTCGCTACGCGGCCTCGCGCCAGCTTGAGAGCCTGGGTGCGGTTGGTTACACCGTGCGCGTTGTCCCCTCGCATCGCGTTCTTGCTCACACTGCTGAGCTTGGCCTTGTGCGCGTTGCCCAGTGATCGGGGTGTACGCTGGCATAGCCAATCGTTAGGCCGGGCATAAGTTCCGGCCAGAGTCCAGAGAGAATCGGGTGGAAGGAGTTGAATCTGTGATGCGACTCCGCCACCCGATTCTTTCGTGGCTTTTCGTGTTGCCTGCAGCGATCGGCGTGTTCGCCTTTATTCTTCTTCCCGTCGTCGTGGCCTTCGGTCTTTCGCTGACGAACTGGGAGATCGTGGGCTCCCGCGACTTCATCGGCTTCAAAAACTACGAGATCTTGTTCAGCGGCGACGCGCTGTGGAACTCGCTCTTCGTGACGCTTCTGTTCACACTCATGAGCGTGCCTCTCGGCATTGCGCTAGGCCTTCTGCTCGCGGTTCAACTCAACAAAATGTTCCCCGGGTCGACACTGTTCAGGATCATTGTGGTGATCCCGTGGGTGTGCGCCCCCGTGGCGATCGGTGTGGTGTGGAAGTGGATCTACCAGCCGACCTACGGTGCCCTCAACGCCTTGCTCGGAACACGAATCGAATGGCTCACGTCGCACACGCTCGCCCTTCCGGCCGTGGCTTTCGTGGCGGTGTGGCAAGCCGTCGGATATAACGCGCTTTTCTATCAGGCCGGCCTTCAGAAGATCCCACCATCGATCTACGAGGCTGCGGAGCTCGACGGCGCGGGAAGCGTGCGCCGTTTCTTCGCGATCACCCTTCCGCTCTTGAATCCCACGACGTTTTTCGTGGCCCTCACGCAAATGGTCGCGAGCTTCCAGGTGTTTGACACCGTGTATTCGCTGACCGGGGGAGGCCCCGGTAATAGCACTCAGGTGGTGGCCTCGCTGATCTACAACGAGGCGTTCGGTGCTGGGCGCCTTGGCCGCGCCGGGGCGGTGGCCGTGATTCTCTTCGTGATTCTCGCTGCCCTCTCGTTTATTCAGCAGCGGTTCTTCTCGAGCCGCATCACCTACGACATGTCCTGAGGGTGGTGTTCATGAAGAAAAAGTCGGTTCTTTCGGCGATCGTGGCCTACACGATCCTCATCATTGCTGCCGTGCTCACTCTCGCGCCGTTTTCGCTGTCGATCATGACGGCGCTTCGTGAGCCGAGTGACTTCCTTCGCCAGGGCCTCATCCACCTCCCGGATCCTGCGACGCTCGAGAACTTTACGGCGCTCTTCACGGGGCCGCACAGTTTTGTGACCCCATTTGCCGTGACGGCCCAAATGGTCGCGGTGATCCTCGTGGGGCAGATCATTTTTTCGATTCTTGCCGCATATGCGTTCGCATTTTTGGAGTTCCCCGGCCGCGATCTGCTGTTCTGGGCCTTCATCGCGACTCTGCTCGTGCCTCAAGTCGTGGTTGTCGTGCCGCTCTTCCTGGCATTCCAAGAGTTGGGGCTTCGCAATACCTTCTGGGCTCTCGTACTGCCGTTCATGTTTGGCAGCCCTTACGCCGTGTTCCTGCTGCGCGAGAATTTTCGTAGCGTTCCACAAGAGCTCCTCGATGCGATGCGCGTTGATGGCGCGGGGCATCTGCGGTTGATTCGCAGCCTCGTGGTGCCCCTTAACCGTCCGATCATCGTGACGCTCATCGTGATCACCGTGGTGACCCACTGGAACTCCTTCATGTGGCCGCTCATTATCACGACGGGGGACACGTGGCAGACCCTTACGGTTGCGACCTCGGCACTCAGTACCCAGTACAACAACAATTGGACGATGGTCATGGCGGCAACGACGCTCGCGATGATTCCGCTCATCCTTCTGTATCTCGTGTTCCAGAAGCAGGTGGCGCAATCGATTGGTGGAACCGAACTGCGATAAACGTCGCTTATGGCATCCATAAATATCCGGTATGCTCTTGCGTTAACAATGTGCAGGGCACGAGGGTGCCCGCACGACCGTTGAAGAAAGGCCATCACATGGTTTCACGTCGCACAGTTCTCTCCGGTGGACTCGTAGCCTCCGCGGCCGCGGCACTCGCCGCGTGCTCGCCGTCAGATTCGGGCTCGTCCGCGAAGAAGGGCTCGGGTTCCGACGCCGGGGCGCTTAAGTTCCGCATTTGGGATAGCACGGCGAAGGCGGCATACGAGGAGTCGCTCAAGAAGTTCACCGAGGAATCGGGGATCAAGGTCGAGGTCGAGGTCGTTCCGTGGGACGACTACTGGACGAAGCTGCCTCTCGACCTCTCTGACGGCGCTTCGGATAGCGCCCCCGATGTGTTCTGGCTGAACTCCGCGAGCTTCACCCAATTCCAGCAGGCCGGAGCGCTCGTCGATATTTCGGAGAAGCTCGGCGGGTCCGTGAAGGACTGGGAGAAGGCTGTCGTTGACCTGTACACCCGCGACGGCTCGCTGTGGGGTGTTCCGCAGGTCTGGGACTCGATCGCCCTCTTCTACAACAAGAACCTCACCGACGCCGCTGGCGTGGACCCCACGACACTCGCCTTCGATCCCACCGCCGGCTCGGATGCCCTTCGCGATGCCGCCACCGCGCTCACGAAGGATGGCGTGTTCGGTTTCAATGCGGCGTGCGATCGCCAGTCCATTATTGGCCCCTTCCTGAGCTCGAACGGTTCCGAGTGGCAGGATGCCAACGATATGTACGCATTCGATTCAGAGCAGGGCGTCCAGGTGTTCTCCTACCTCGCTGCGCTCGTCAACGAACTCAAGGTTGCGCCTTCGGCCGCTGACACCAATACGAACGGCGATTTCGCGCGTGACCTGTTTATCCAGGGTAAGCTCGGCCTCTTCCAGAGCGGCCCGTTTAGCCTCAAGACGATCCACGACTCGGTCGACGGCGCCTTCGAGTGGGCTATCGCCCCCATGGTGGCGGGCCCGAAGGGGGCGAAGTCGCTCGTGCACGGCGTGGTTGCCGCGGGTAACGCGAAGCGCGAGGACCAGGAGTCGGTTGTGAAGCTTCTCGAATGGCTCGGCTCGAAGGAGGGGCAGCTGCCCCTGGGCGAGCAGGGAATTTCGTTCCCCGGCCACGTGGATGCGCAGCAGTCCTTCGTGGACTTCTGGAAAGAGCAGGGCGTCGACGTTGAGCAGTTCATTGAAGCGGCGAAGAACCCTGGCCCCGCGGATACCGGCGCAAAGTCCCTCGCCGGCCTCAATGCCGTAATGCCCGTCTTCCAGGAGATCTTCGCGGGCAATCTCTCCGCCGAGGAAGGTGTCAAGAAGGCCCAGGAAGAGGGTAATGCCGCGATGGCGTGAGCCCCGCGGTTTAGGCGAAAATTGCCTCGCTCCACCTCGTTGACTCGAGACCGAGCTCTTCGGTGAGCGCTCCGGGCGCGAGGCGTGATGGCGAGTCCCACAGATATCGTTGCTGAGAAAGCGAACGGAGTGTGGGGCTCGCCATCCCCGTTAAAGAGAGTGCCCATGCTGGGATTGTGCGAATCTTCGGCTCGCTCACGTTTGCGCGGGTGGAGACGATGCGCGCCAGTTCGCAGAAGGTGACCGGTGTGGGGGAGGGGGCGTTGAGCATCACGCTCGAGTCGCCCGCGAATACGCGCGTGTGCTCTCGGGCCACGAGGATCATGGCATCGGCGAGGTCCGACACGAACGTCATGGCGTGAGGGATGTCGGGGCCTCCGAATGCCCAGCATGTTTTTCCCGTGAGGGTGGGGTTCACGATGCTCATCGTGGGCACCGACGCCTTCGCGGAGGCGCCTTTTCCCACGAGGTCGGCGGCAACGACACTCGCGGTGTGCGCCGCATGTGCCGTGCGAGCTTCGAGGAGCTCGGCGCGCACGTCCCCGAGAGGAGAGCACGGGTGTATCGGCGCTCCCTCGTGCAGGTCGTGCGCCTGTGTTCCGAACGCGTAGACGGATTCGGGGAAGATAACGGGGATGCCAAGGCTTTCGGCGACGTCCATGACCGCTTGCTCGCGGTGGGGCAGTTCCTCTCGCCAGGCCTTTGCGGTGTAGGGCGCGTGGATGCAGTGCATGATCGCGTCCGCGCCGCGCGCTTCACGTTCGAGCAGAGCGCGCTTGCCTGCGTCGCCCGCAATGACGCGCACCCCTTCGATTGGGTGTGCGCTGCGCCGGATAACTGTCACATCGTCGCCCGTTGTGCGCAGTGACCTGACGATTGCGTTGCCGATTTGCCCAGCCCCCGTGACGAGAATCTTCACAACAGCCCTCCAAAATGTGATCAGTGCTCTCGTTTAAGGAATATAGGTGCTCGCACCCTTAAAAACAAGAGCACTGCTCTCGCTATCGATTTCGAGTCTGTTCAATGCGAGGATGGACGCATGAGTGAACGCCGAAGCCGCGCCGAGAATCGGCGGCGCATGGAAACTGAAATCCTGCGCCTTGCCAGGCAGCAGCTCGAGGAAAAAGGCCCCGCAGACCTCTCATTGCGGGAAATTGCCCGAGACATGTCGGTCGCGTCATCGGCCCTATACAGATACGTGCGCGACCGCGATGAGCTGCTCACGCTCCTCGTCATCGACGCCTACACCGACCTTGCTGATGCCGTTGACGACGCCTTGGGTCTGGACCCAGAAGAGCGGGGTGGCGCAGAAAGCCCCGAGGGCCTCGGAACGTTCGCGCGCGCCATGCGCTCATGGGCGCTCGCAAACACAGCGCGATGGGGCCTCGTGTACGGCACACCCGTTCCCGGCTATACCGCGCCAGCCGAACGCACAATCGCACCGGGTACTCGGCTACTCGCCCGCCTCGCGCGAATCGTCGCGTCCGGCACTTCCGTCGGCGCAAACCCGAGCGACACGTATGCCGCTTTCCTCGAGGGTGGGTTGGAGGACGTGTTCGGGGCCGTTGGCCGGCACGCTCTCGACAACGCGGAGGCCGAGATAGGAGAAGACTGCGCAATAGACCGCGGCGAGGCCACTCGACGCGCGGCGACCACGATCGACCTCTGGTGCGCGCTACTCGGCACGATCAGCGCCGAGGTTTTCGGACAGCTCGGTCCGGGCCTCGACGAAGTAGGCGGGGAGATTCTCGAGCGGCTCGTCGAATCGTGGACCGCGATGCTCTTTCCCGAGGCTGCAACGAGTAATCGCTAGGCGAAACTCCACGGCTCGCGCGTATTCGTGCGCAGCCGGTAGAGGCTCGTGGTAGCCGTAATGAACAGGTCTTGGCCGCTCTCACCGCCGAAACAGAGATTAGACACCACTTCTGGAACGGGCGCATGGGCGATCAGGGAACCGTCGGAATCGAACACGCTCACCCCGTCCCCGCCGGAGGACCACACGCGGTCCTCTTCGTCGACGGTGATGCCATCGGGAACTCCGGCCGCGGGGCAGGCAAACGGACGCCCGCTGCCCTTGACGACCGCGTTGTCGGCGTCGAGGTCGAAGGCCCAAATGTGGTGGCGGCCCGCGCTATCCGTGACGGATTCAGGGGCGTTCTCTTCGGGCTTATTCGGGTTGTCGGCGGTATTCGTGACGTAGAGGCGCTTACCGTCGCGGCTGAAAGCGATGCCGTTCGGGCGGCTCAGTTCGGTGACAACGGCCTCGAGGTCACCGTGGTGGTCGAGCTTGAACACGTATGAGCGCCCGTACTCCATTTCGCCCGGCTGCCCCTGGCCCTCGCTGAGGATCCCGTAGGGAGGGTCGGTAAACCAGATCGTGTGCTCGATCGGGTGCACGGCAACGTCGTTCGGGGAGTTGAGGCGCCCGCCTTCGAAGAAGTCGATGAGCATTTCCGCGTCCATGAACGGCACGAGCGGCGCCTTATCGAGGGAACGTGTGCCGTGGTTGCATTCGACGACTCCCAAATCGGGGTGGTGCGCGCGGCCATTCGTGTAGTTGACGTTGCTTTTCCACACGACGGTTTCGCCCGTTGCGGGATCGAGCTGGAGGATGCGGTTGTTCGTAATGTCGCTAAAGCGCACGACCTTCTCGCGTGGATACCACAGCGGGCCTTCGGCCCAGCCGGCACCGGTCGCGACCTTCTCCACGCGTGCGTTCGGGTCAAAGGGCGGGGTGGTCACTGTCTTTGACCTCCTTGCGGATGCGGAACATCCCTTCTTGGTTCACGGTCGCCACGAGCTTCCCCTCGCGCGTGTAGATCTGGCCGACGCTGAGTGAGCGCCCGCCTGTCGCCGCGGGGGAGCGCTGCACGTACAGCAGCCAGTCGTCGACGTTGAACTCCGAGTGGAACCACATCGAATGATTGAGAGTCGCGACGCGCAGGCCGGGCGTAAGCCACGTGAGGCCCTGGCGGCGGATGGTCGGCTCGAAGGGCGTGTAATCGCTCGCGTACGTGAGGAACGCTTCATGGGTGAGTGGATCGCGGGTGCCGATCGGGGTGAGGGTGCGCATCCACACGGCCTGTTCGGCGCGCTTTTCAGGATCGGGCGTGAAATATAGGGAGCCGGTCGCGTTACGGATATCCACGGGGCGCTGGTACGCCATGAACTGCGCGAGCGGGTGGTTGACCTGGCCCAGTTCGTCGCGCGTGCTCGGGAGCTGTTCGGGCGCGCTTTCCGACGCCACCTCGTCCACGTGGTGCACTCCTTCTTGGCGTTCCTGGAACGAGCCATTCATCGTGAGGACGAGGTTTCCGCGCTGCGTGGCCTCGAGTGCGCGGGTGGAGAACGACCCGCCGTCTCGGAGCGTGCGTACGGTGAAGGTCAGCGGCTCGCTCGCGCGAGCGGGCTCGAGGAACGATGCGTAGGTCGAGTGCACGCGGCGCCCCTCCGGCACGGTGCGCGCCATGGCGATCAGGGCCTGCGCCATCATCTGCCCGCCAAACACGTGCCCACCCGGTTGGGGGAGCGAGGTTCCCTCAAATGTGTGTTCGGGCCCATCGATTTTCCGAAGCTCGAAAAGATCGAGGAGGCTGCGGGTCACGGCTGCTGGCTCAGGAATCGACATGCGCCCATCTTAACGAAGAGCGCATGAACGCTCTCCTAATAAAAGTTGAGGGTGTCGACAACATTCGTGAGAGGTGTGCCGTCGAGGAGTGCCGTCGCGTTGCGTGCCACGATCGCCGCGATGCGCATGCCCTCCTGCGAGCTCAGGGCTGCCGAGTGCGGGCTGAGGAGAACTTTCTCGTGATCCCACAGCGGACTATCGCTGGGCAGGGGCTCGTGTTCCACCACGTCGAGTGCGGCGAAGTTGACAGTGCCGTCGTTGAGAGCGTCAAGTAGCGCCGCTTCGTCGATCACGCTTCCGCGACCCACGTTTGCGAGAAGCATGCCCTTCTTCATCGAAGAAAACGCCTGCCGATCGAGCATGTGCCGTGTTTCGTCCGTACCGGGAAGCGTGACCACGATTGCGTCGACTTTCGACAGTGCGTCGTGAAGGTCGGCGAGCGGCACGATGCGGTCCACATTCTCGACAGTGCGGCCTGAGCGCGAGGTTCCCCAGACCCCGGTGCCGAAAGCCTTGAGCCTCGCGGCAACAGCCTTGCCGATACCGCCTAGACCGAGCACGAGCACCGTCATTTCATCGAGGTGCCGCGGATGCACGCGAATGATCGGCCACTCGTGTGCCAACTGGTCGCGCTCGAGACCGCGCAGATTCTTCGCGCCCGCGAGAAGCCCAAAGATCGCGAACTCTGCAAGAGTGCTGCCGTGCACGCCAGCCGAGGTCGTGAAGGTCACGCGCGTGAGCTCCTCCTCGCTGAGGTTCGCGGCTTTCACCTGGGCGCCCCCGCCCGCAGCCATCGTATGGACCCAGCGAAGCTTCGGATTGCTCCGCACGAGTGCGGCGAGTTTTTGCGGGTCATCATCGGGAAGTCCCACAACGGCATCGGCACTCTCGAGGATTTCGCGGTAGCGGCGCTCGTCACCTTCGGATCGTGTGAAATGAGGATCGCCCACCCAATCGGAGTTATAGCGGCGCGGCCGCGCGAGAGAGCCCGTGGGAACGACATTCACGCGGGGCTCGCGCTCGCGGATCAAGGAGCACTCTTTTTCGGGAAGGTCAACGACGATCGCAAGGGTGAGATTGTGGGTGCTCGAAGCAGGCATGGCGTTCCTTTCGTTCTCTTAATCCTAGAGGTGCGCATCCTGATGGATCCTCTAGAGTGGAAGGCAGATTTTTGCCGCCCACAGCCAAAAGGAGACGCGTCGTGAGCCAAACCCCGCTCATCATCATGGGCGTGCAGGGCACGGGGAAGTCCACCGTCGGAAGAGCCCTCGCCGAACGGTTGGGCCTTGCGTTCATTGACGGGGACGACCTGCACCCGGCCGCGAACAAAGAGAAGATGGCCTCCGGCACGCCGCTCACCGACGACGACCGTGCCCCGTGGCTTGACGCTATTGGCCGCACGATCGCGACCGAGCGAGCGAAGGGGGTGACGTGCGCGATCGTGTGCTCGGCCCTGAAACGCTGCTACCGCGATCAGCTCCGCTCCTACGCACCCGATCTCACGTTCGTCCACCTTGCGGGAAGCCAGGACCTTATCGCGAGTCGTATCGCCCACCGTCACCATGAGTACATGCCCGCCTCGCTACTCGATTCCCAGTTCGCGACCCTCGAACAGCTTGGCGATGACGAAGCCGGGATTATTGCGAGCATCGAGCCGCCCGCGAGAGACGTTGTGGAGAACATCGTCGCCGGCCTTAGCGCTGGTTCGCGCACCTGCTGATGTGGCGGCAAGGCCACGTGCAGGGTCGAGGGCTAAAGTGGACGCATGATCTTTATCAACGTGAAATACCAGGTCAAGCCCGAAGAAACCGCCACTTTCCTCGAGAAACTCACCGATTACACGAACGCCTGCCGCGCGGAGGAGGGCTGCCTCTTCTTCGAGTGGTACCGCAGCGCGGAGCGCGAGAACGAGTTCCTTCTCGTGGAGATGTACCGTGACAGCGAAGCTGGCGAGAAGCACGTCAACTACCCGCACTTCCAGGCCGGCCTCGACACCATGCGCCCGCTCGTTGCTGAAACCCCCGAGATTATCTCGAAGGAGATTGAAGGTGAAGGCTGGGGCCCCATGGGAGAACTCGCGGACTAAGTCCCGTTCGGTGCTCCCCGTTACCTGAACGTGACGTAGGTGCCTTCGCGCGTGGTACCGTGACTCGTTTCCTTATATCACCGAGACGAGTCAAAGGATGTGAACCATGAGCGCGTGGGATGTCTTTACCGACCTCGGCTGGATGGGCCTCTTGATCCTCATCGGCGTGCTTCTGCGCGCCTGGGTCAAGCCCATCCAGTCTCTCTTTTTGCCCGCCGGCCTGATCGCCGGCCTCCTCGGCCTGATTCTGGGCCCCAATGTCCTGAGCATCATTCCGTTCAGCAGTTCCGTTCCGATCTACTCGTCGATCCTCATTGCGGTCGTGTTTGCCGCATTGCCGTTCACGTCAAAGATCGCGGGGCTCGGCAACGTATTCCGCGCCGTGCGCACCATGTGGTCCGTCTCCCAGGCGATCTCGGTGTTGCAGTGGGGCTTCGGTCTCCTTTTCGCGCTCGGGATCTTGAGCTTCTTTTTCACCGATCTGCCTGACGGCTTTGGTCTTCTCCTGGCTGCCGGCTTCATGGGCGGGCACGGTACCGCAGCTGCTATCGCCGACGGTTTCGGGGACACATGGCCAGAGGCGCTTTCCCTTGGCATGACCTCCGCCACCATCGGCATCGTTCTCTCAGTTGTGGGCGGTATCGCGATCATCAAAGTCGAATCGATGCGCGGCAACACCGCCTACCTCAAGGACTTCAAGTCGCTTCCGAAAGACTTGCGTACCGGCATCATCGCCGAAGAGAATCGCGAATCGATCGGTGTTTCTCCCGTATCCTCGACGAGCCTGGACCCGATCACCTATCACCTGGGCCTGCTCTTCATGATTGCGGCCTTCGCCTACATGTTCACGTCGTGGGCGAATAGTCAGGTCGAGTGGCTCTCCGTGCCCACGTTCAGTGTGTCCTTCCTGCTCGGCTACGTTGTGCTCTTCGTGCTCAAGGCCTTCAAGGCTGAGAACGCGTTTGAAGGGAAGATCTTTGAGCGTGGCAGCGGCATGTCAACCGACCTCCTCGTGGCCTTCGGCGTGGCGTCGATCGACCCGAAGGTCGTGGCCTCCTACTGGCAGCCGCTTCTGATTCTTATCCTCGCGGGCACCATTTTCGTGCTTGCCTACTACGTGTTCGTCTCCAAGAAACTCTTTGCCGATCACAAGGTTGAGCAGGGCATCTTCACGTGGGGCTGGAACACCGGTACCGCGGGCATGGGCATGGCGCTTTTGCGCATCGTTGATCCCGAAATGAAGTCGAAGACCCTCGACTACTACGGCATCGCCTATATCCCGATCGGTTTCGTCGACATCCTCACGATCGCGACGCTCCCGGCGCTCGTCATGGCAGGCGCTTCGTGGTGGGTCGCGCTCGCGCTCACGCTCGCGGGAGCGATCATCGTTGCTCTCGCGTTTCGCCACCGCGAACCGGATCCCACGACCGGCGTGATCCAGAGCGTCGGCGTGCATGGAACGTTCGACCACAGGGCCTGAGCACAGCCGAGCGTCGTGCCGTTTCTCGACATTCCCGTACCCGTCAGGTGGAGTGACCTCGACGGGTACGGGCACGTGAACAACACCGCGTATCTGCGGCTGCTCGAGGAGGCCCGCACGAGGGCCTTTTGGCAGCCGTCGGACACCGAGCTCGCGAATGGTGCCCCCGCCTACCCGACCGCGCTCGCGGAGCTGTCCCCGGGCGGTGCCTTCCACACGCTCGTGGCCGCCCACACGATCGAGTACGCGCGCCAGCTCGGTTACCGCCGAGACGGGGTCATCGTGCGCACGTGGGTCTCGAAGCTTGGGGGAGCGTCGCTCGACCTCGACTACGAAATACTCACGGCCGACGAGCTGGAGCGACCCTACGCGATTGCGCGCACGACGATCGTGATTGTCGAGGCCGAAACCGCGAGAGCCGTGCGCATGCCGGAACGGCTACGCACGGCTCTCGAGAGAGTCACAGGCGCGCCGCTGACATTCCGGCGCGCGTAGCGAGTTCTTCTACGCCGACTCCTGGAAACGGGGAAGCGCAAACTCGACGCCCCGCTTATCGAACTCGACGCGAAGGCGCTTGCGGATCTCGCGCTCCACCTCCCACTGTTTGCCGGGGATGGTGTCGGCAGTAATTCGGCGCTGATAGCGAGCACCGTCCACCGAAAGAATTCCAGTAGCCTCGGGCGCGCCGACAATGAGCTTTGACCACTTGTGGTCGGCCTTGAGCGCATCGAACACGGCGTGGATCGCCTCAGTCACCGCAGCATCATCGGCGCCGCTCGCGATATCGAGCATGACAAACGCGGTTCCGAGGCCGCGCGAGTAGTTGCCGAGCGAAATAATTTCACCGTTGCGCACCGTCCACAGGACGCCGTTGAGGCCACGCACCTGGGTGACGCGCAAATTTACGTTTTCGACGGTTCCCTCTGCGAACTGAAGATCGACGTAATCGCCAACGGCCACCAGATCCTCGAACAGCATGATCACGCCCGCAAGGACGTCCTTAATAAGCGTTTGAGCGCCGATACCGGCGGCCAGGCCCGCGACACCAAGCGAGGCGATGATCGGCGCGATGTTGACGCCCACTTGAGAGAGGATCATGACGAACGCGATCGACCAAATCACGACGCTCGCCACGTTCTTTGAGGCCGTCGAGAGCGTGTCTGCACGCTGCTTACGGCGCTCCTCGTGGGCGGCCGCAAGGCCGGCATCGGGGTGCTTCTTCACGACGACGTTCGTCATGCGAGAAATACGCGAACCCGATTGGTACATCGTCTGAAAAATGCGATTGACCAGTATGCCCACCACGAAGCGCACGAGTAGGGCGACCAGAATGATCACGAGGATCGTGACGCCATTGGAGAGCAGCCACTGACCTATCCGGTCCACGAGCGAGAAAGCCTCTTGGGTCGTGGTATCTGCCAAAAAATTCATGCCCCTACCGTAGGAGGGAAACCTTGAAACGGGCATGAAAAGGCGGCCCCACCGATGGTGAGGCCGCCCACGGTTTCCGACGGTGGCCGCGCCCTTAGCGCAGCCTCCTCAGCGGTTTACTTGTCGGCGTTTTGCACGCGCACCGCACGCGCGACGGAGTCGCGGCCCTCGAGGACGGGGCGGCGCATGCCGTAGATCGCGTCCTCGTGCGAGGCGAGCCACTCATCAGCTTTCGCGACGATTTCTTCACTCGGGTACTGACCCGGGAAGTAGCCCTGGATGAGGCGGTTCGCGATTTCGCTCGAACGCGAAGCCCATGCCTTTTCGATCATCTCGAAGTACGGCTCGATGTACGGTGCACGAAGCTCCTCGCTTGCGCGGTTGAAGCCGACGATCGCCGAGGTGAGGTGCTCGTTCGCGAGCGTGTCTTCCTCGACGGTCTTCTTCCACGCCGCGGCCTTGGCCTCGGCGGTCGGGATCGCCGCCTTTGCCGTGAGGGCACTCTTGCGGCCGTTTTGCGTGTCGTCGCTCTTGAGGACCTCGTCGATGCCGGCCTCGTCAATTCCGCCGAGTGCCGCAAGGGCGATCGTGATTTGCCACGTGAGGTCGGTGTCGATCTCGCGGTCCTTGAGGGTGACCGAGCCGTCGAACAGGCCCTTCACGGTGTCGAGGTCGCCCTCGCCAGCGAACTGGAGGTACGACTCGAGGAACTGAAGCTGCTGATCACTGCCGCCGTCGGCCCCTTGCGTGAGCTCCCACAGCGCCGAGGCAACCTTCTTTTCGCGTTCCGCGCGCTCGGCCGGGGCTGCGTAGCGCGTGCCCACGAGGTCCAGACGCCCGAGGAGCGTGCGCAAAACCGAGGAGTCCTTTTCGCGGTCGATGTTCTTCAGGAGAAGATCGAGGTAGCGGCGGCTCGGAAGCTCGGCGTCTCGCGTCATGTCCCACGTCGCGCTCCACACGAGGGTGCGAGCGAGCTCATCATCGATATCGCGCAGGTGCTCGAGGGCGAACGCGAGCGAGTCGTCGTCGAGGCGCACCTTGGCGTAGGTGAGGTCCTCGTCGTTGATGAGCCACAGGTCGGCCTTCTTGCCCGCGAGTTCGGCGATCTCGGTGCGCTCACCGTCGATGTCGGTCTCGACGCTCACGGTGCGGGTCACGACGCCGCCTTCGAGGCTGTAGCCACCGATCTTGAGGCGGTGCGGGCGGATCGTGGGGTGTTCACCGGCGGCCGACTGAAGGACCGCGAACGATGCCACGGTGCCGTCGTCATTGCGCTCAATTTCGGGGCGGAGCGTGTTGACGCCGGTCGTTTCGAGCCACAGCTTGCTCCACGAGCGAAGGTCGCGACCGCTCGTGGCCTCGAGCTCGTCGAGCAGATCATTGAGGGTCGTGTTCTGCCACTCGTATTTCTTGAAGTACGCGCGAAGGCCCTTAAAGAACGACTCCTCACCGACATATGCGACGAGCTGGCGCAAAACCGAGGCGCCCTTCGCGTAAGTGATGCCGTCGAAGTTCGTCTCCACCGCGTCGAAGTCCACCATGTCGGCCACGATCGGGTGCGTGGACGGCAGCTGGTCCTGGCTGTAGGCCCACGCTTTCTCGGAACCCGCGAAGGTCGTCCACGCGTTCGTCCAACGGGTTGCACGTGCCGAGGAGAGGGTCGAGGCGAACTCAGCGAAGGACTCGTTGAGCCACAGGTCATCCCACCACTTCATGGTCACGAGGTCGCCGAACCACATGTGGGCGAGCTCGTGGAGAATAGTGAGGTCGCGTCGTTCGCGAATCGCGTCGGAGACGGCGCTGCGGAAAACGTAGCGCTCAACGAAGGTCACCGCACCCGGGTGCTCCATTGCGCCCATGTTGTATTCGGGCACGAAGATTTGGTCGTAGGTCGGGAACGGGTAGTCGTAATCGAAAAGGTTTTCGTAGAACTCGAAGCCCTGCTGCGCGACTGAGACGATGTATTCGCCGTCGAGATATTCGGCGAGCGACGCACGTGCGTACACGCCCGCGGGGATCTCGCGGCCGTTGCGGGACTTGATCGTGCCGTCGTAGCCTTCGTACTTACCGGCGATGAGCGCCGTGAGATAGGTCGAGATCTTCGGTGTTTTCTCGAAGCTCCACGTGGCGATCGGCTGGCCGTCGGAATCCTCTCCGGCCGGGACTGGCTCGGGGCTCGGGGCAATCGAGATGACGCGCCAGTGGGCCGGGGCCGTGATCGTGAAGGCGAACGTGGCCTTGAGATCGGGTTGCTCGAAGTTCGCGTACATGCGGCGTGCGTCGGAGACCTCGAACTGGGTGTAGAGGTACACCTCGTTGTCGACGGGGTCGACCATGCGGTGCAGTCCTTCGCCCGTGTTCATGTAGGCGCCGTTCGCGCGGATGGTGATGATGTTTTCGCCGACCTTGAGGGCCGGCAGTTGGACGCGAGCGCCGTCGAAGCGCTCCGCGGGGTTATCGAGAGTTTCGCCGTTGAGAGCGATCTCGAGGACCTCCGGGGCGATGAGATCCACGAAGGTTTCGCGAGCCTCGGTCGAGTTCACGTGAATCGTGGATTCGGTGAGGAAGGTCTTGGGGCCTTGCGTGAGGTCGAGGTGCACGTCGTAGTGCGTGGTCTCGAGGAACGAGGAACGTTCCTGCGCTTCGGCGCGCGTGAGATTTTCGGAGGTCATTCTCGAAGTCTCCTTGGGTTGAAGGTCCGCTTCGTGCGCGGGTCACCTCCATCTTCGCACTCGAGCGTGGGAGTGCACGGGGGAGTGGGGAGAGCTGAGGGGCGAGCGAGCCGGGCGTGTCCGGGCGGCCGGGTGGCTGCCGGGGTCCGACGCCTGCCGGTTTTTGCAACGATGAAGTTTCGAAAAGTGGGCTGTGACCAGGGTTTCTTTTGCTGCGTGCCCTGGTAAGGTTGTGCCATGGCATCACTAAATCCTCTTAATTGGCCTGTGCTGAGGCAGGCCAAGTCTCGCGATGTGTTGGGGCTCGGCCCCACCTCCCAGTCGCCCACGTATCAAGACCTCAAGGCGCGCACCACGACCGCCGATAAGGTCGTCGAGAGCGTGTGCCCCTACTGCGCTGTTGGCTGTGGCCAGCGCATTTACGTCAAAGACAACAAGGTCATTCAGATCGAAGGCGATCCGAACTCGCCCGTCTCGCGTGGCCGCCTGTGCCCCAAGGGTTCCGCGAGCGAACAGCTCGTGAATGCTCCCGGGCGCGTGACCGACATCCTCTACCGCGCTCCCAAGTCGAAAGAGTGGGTCAAGCTCGATCGCGAGACCGCGATGTCGATGATCACCGAGCGCTACCTCGAGGCGCGCAAGAAGCACTGGCAGGATACCGACGAGCACGGCCGCCCCGTGCGCCGCACGCTCGGTATCGCCTCGCTCGGCGGCGCGACCATCGATAACGAGGAAAACTACCTCATCAAGAAGCTCTTTACCGCGACGGGCGCCATTCAGATCGAGAATCAAGCCCGCATATGACACAGCGCCACGGTTCCCAGTTTGGGATCCTCGTTTGGGCGCGGCGGAGCCACGCAGCCGGTGCAGGACCTCGCGAATGCGGACTGCATCATCATCCAAGGCTCCAACATGGCCGAGTGTCACCCGGTCGCTTTCCAGTGGGTAATTGAAGCAAAGCTTCGTGGCGCGCGCGTGATTCACGTGGATCCACGCTTCTCGCGCACCTCGGCCCTCGCGGACAAGTACGTGTCGACACGCGCTGGCGGCGACATCGTTCTGCTCGGTGCTCTCATCAACCACGTCCTCGAGAACAACCTGTTCTTCGAGGAGTACGTGAAGCACTACACGAACGCTTCGACGCTCATCAGTGAGGACTATCAGGATCCCGAGGATCTCGATGGCTTCTTCTCGGGCTTCGATCCCGAGACTGGCGCGTACGATCCGTCGAGCTGGCAGTACGAAATGGACGAGGAGAAGAACCTCCCCGTTCGCGACGAAACCCTGCAGCACCCGCGTACCGTCTTCCAAATCCTCAAGCGCCACTTCAAGCGCTACACCCCCGAGGTTGTGGAGAAGGTTTGTGGCGTGAGCCAGGAAGACTTCGCGTACATCGCCGAGTCGATTGTGAAGAACTCGGGTCGCGACAAGACGACCGCGTTCTGCTACGCCGTGGGCTGGACCCAGCACACAGGCGGCGCGCAGTTCATCCGCACAGCCTCGATTCTCCAGCTGCTCATGGGCAACGTGGGCCGTCCAGGCTCGGGTATTCTCGCGCTTCGCGGACACGCCAATATTCAGGGCTCGACCGACATCCCGGCCCTCTTCCATATCCTTCCCGGCTACCTTCCGATGCCGAAGGCAGGCGTGACGGACACGTGGGAGACCTATCTCGACTCGGTCGGCACGAAGAAGCAAAAGGGCTTCTGGGCGAAATCGGAGGAGTTCACCGCGAGCCTTCTCAAGGCGTGGTGGGGCGAGAGTGCAACGAAGGAGAACAACTTCCACTTCGACTACCTGCCGCGACTCACCGGTGCGCACGGTACCTACCAGACCCTGCAGCTTATGCTCCAGGACAAGGTGGACGGCTACTTTGTGCTCGGTCAGAACCCCGCGGTCGGGAGCTCGAACGGTCGCTTGCACCGCAAGGCGCTGAGCCACCTCAAGTGGCTCGTCGTTCGCGACTTCAACATGATCGAAACGGCCACGTTCTGGAAGAACGGTCCCGAGATCGAAACGGGCGAGCTGAAGACTGAAGACATCGACACCGAAGTGTTCTTCATGCCCGCCGCGAACCACACGGAGAAAGCCGGTTCGTTCACGCAAACCCAGCGCATGGTGCAGTGGCGCCATCAGGCCGTCACCCCGCCGGGCGATGCCGAAAGCGAGCTGCAGTTCTTCTTCGATCTCGGCAACCGCATTCGCGAGGCCCTCAAGGACTCGGACGATCCCCGCGATCGGCCCGTGCTTGACATGACGTGGGACTACCCGCTCGACGAACACGGCGAGGTTGACGCCGAGGCTGTGATTCGCGAGATCAACGGGTATTACACCGAGGGTGAGAACAAGGGCAAGCCCCTTGCGAAGTTCGTCGATATGAAGGCTGACGGTTCCACCGCCGGTGGCTGCTGGATCTACGCCGGTGTGTATGCCGACGGCATCAACCATGCGGCGGTGCGCGAGCCCGCCGATGGCCGCCCCTACACCGAAAGGGAATGGGGCTGGGTGTGGCCGGCCAACCGCAAGATCCTTTACAACCGCGCTTCCGCGGACCCCGAGGGCAAGCCTTGGAGCCCGGAGAAGGCATGGATCTGGTGGGACGAAGACCAGGAGAAGTGGGTCGGCCACGACGTTCCCGACTTCCCCGTGGGCCTCAACCCGAAGGCACGCCCCGATGCGACCGTGGGTGGCCCCGCGGCGCTTGCCGGCGATGACGCGTTCATCATGCAGCCCGACGGTAAGGGCTGGCTGTTCGCACCGAAGGGCATGATCGATGGCCCGATCCCGACTCACTACGAGCCCGTGGAATCGAAGCTGCCGAACATCATGTACCCGCAGCAGAACCAGCCCACCCGCGTGGTCATGCCTCGTGAGGAGAACCTCACCGCGCCCGGTTACGGCGAGCCTCTGCAAGAGGTGTACCCGTACGTGTTCACGACCTACCGCCTCACCGAGCACCACACGGCGGGCGGCATGAGCCGCTGGCTTCCCTACCTCGCCGAGCTCCAGCCCGAGATGTTCGCGGAGATTTCTCCCGAACTCGCTGATGAGGTTGGGGTGAAGAACGGTGAGTGGGCAACCCTCATCTCGCCGCGTGCCGCGATCGAAGCGCGAGTACTTGTGACGAAGCGCTTCAAGCCGCTGACCGTCAACGGCCACACCGTGCACCAGATCGGTCTGCCCTACCACTGGGGTGTGGGCGAGGACGCGATCATCACGGGCGACGGTGCGAACGACCTGCTCGGCATCACGATGGACCCGAACACCGGCATCCAGGATTCGAAGTACTCCTCGGTGGCGATGATTCCGGGCCGCAGGCCGCGTGGCCCCGAGCTCGTGGACCTCGTGGAGAAGTACCAGCGCGAGGCTGGTATTACCCTCGAGACCGGCATGCAGCGCGTGACCGTTCCCGCGAAGGACGCCGGCATCTCCGAAACGAGTACCGACCAGGATGCCAAGGTCGCCGAAGAGACGACCCGCGGCTCCAACAGTGCGGGCTTCACGGGGATCGCAGCGTCGAAACCCGGTTCGAAGGAAGCTCAGCGCCGTGCCGACAAGGTCGACGAGGACACCGATACCGGGTCCGACGGTCAAGACGGCGAGACCGGCCGCACGAGCATGGTCAACGACAACTCGCAAGCGTCTCACGATGAGAATGGAGGTGTGTGATGAGTCTTCTCAACACGACCGCTGACCCCATCTCCGTTTCGGGATGGGAGCACACGCACGACCGTAAGGGCTTCTTCACCGACACATCGATCTGTATTGGCTGTAAGGCCTGCGAGGTCGCGTGTAAGGAATGGAACCGCAATCCCCAAGACGGCAACTTCGAGCTGCTCGGCTCGTCGTTCGACAACACGGGCTCGCTCGGTGCGAACACCTGGCGTCACGTGGCCTTTATCGAGCAGTCCGAAAAGCGCATCGAGCAGGCCCGCGAGTCGGGTCGCCAGCTCGTGAACCTCGGCATGCCGAAGATCGGTCAAAAACCGCCGAGCGAGCAGCAGCCAAAGCACACGGAAGAATTCCGTTGGCTTATGGCTTCGGACGTGTGCAAGCACTGCACGCGCGCGGGTTGCCTCGATGCGTGCCCCACCGGTGCGCTGTTCCGCACGGAATTCGGTACTGTCGTGGTGCAGGCCGACGTCTGCAACGGCTGTGGCACGTGCGTGTACACGTGCCCGTTCGGCGTGATCGAGCGTCGTGACGACGGCACGGTCTCCCCGAAGACCGACCGCGACGATCGCCCGCATCTCGAGCAGGACATCCCGAACAAGGGCACGGCGAATAAGTGCACGCTGTGCTACGACCGCCTCAAGGACGGTCAGCAGCCGGCATGCGCGCAGACCTGCCCGACAACGTCGATCAAGTTTGGCGATCGCGACGAGATGGTCGCGAAGGCCAAGCAGCGCGTGAAGAAGCTCCACGAGGAGGGCATGACCGAGGCTCGCCTCTATGGCGCCAACCCGAACGACGGCGTTGGCGGCCTCGGCTCAGTGTTCCTTCTTCTCGACGAACCCGAGGTGTACGGTCTTCCGCCGGACCCGCGTGTGGGCACGATGGATCTGCCGAAGATGTACGGCCGCGCGGCCCTCGCCGCAGGGGCAATGATCGCGACGACCGCCCTCATGTTCGTGGGAGGTAAGAGGAAATGAGCCAGAACGAGTTCGACAGTTACCGCCCGCCGCAGCCGATGCGCCGCAAGCGTCGGCCTGAAGCAACCAAGTATGACGGCGCCCGTAAGCGCGGTCAGAACCGTATGGGCGAGGTCTCGATGGTCGAGGACGTCCAGTTTACGAGCTATTACGGTAGGCAGATCGTCAAGGCTCCGCCGTGGGAGTACCCGATCGGCGTGTACCTCTTCCTCGGTGGTGTTGCCGGCTCTTCGGGCCTCATCGCGCTTGCCGCTGAGGCGACCGGTCGTGACACGCTGCGCCGCAATGCGCGCGTCGGTTCGATCGCTGCGCTTGGCATCGGCACGGTCAGCCTCATTGCGGACCTCGGCCGCCCGGAGCGCTTCCTCAACATGATGCGCACTTTCAAGCCCACGAGCCCCATGAACCTCGGCACCTGGATCATTTCCGCGTACGGCGTGAATGCAGGCGTGACCTTTGCAAACGAGTTTGACCGTATGACGGGGGAGAAGCTCCCTCTCGGTCCTCTTCGCAAGGTCGCACGGTTCATGGAGAAGCCGGCCTCGTGGGGTCAGGCGGCAACGGGCGCTCCGCTCGCGGTGTACACCGCTGTGCTGCTTGGTGACTCGGCGCTTCCCGCGTGGAATGGCGGCAAGTTCTCGCTCCCGTTCTTGTTTGCCTCGTCGGCGAGCCTTGCCGCGTCCGGCACGGCGATGCTGTCGACCCCGCTTGACGAGATCGGTCCGGTTCAGCGTCTCGCCCTCGCGGGTGTTGCAGGCGACATGCTTTCGCTTCGCGCGATGAAGAAGGAAATGCACCCTCTCGAAGCTGAGCCGCTGGAAATCGGCGATGGCGGCAAGAAGATGCACATCGCGGAGAAGCTGCTTATTGCGGGCGCCGTGACGGGGCTTTTCGCGAAGAAACACCGCGCGATCGCGATTGCTTCGGGTGCGTGCCTCGCGGCGGCGAGTGCGTTTACGCGTTTCGGTATTCTCGACGCGGGCTTCCAGTCGGCGCGTGATCCGAAGTATACGGTGATTCCGCAGAAGGAGCGCCTCGAGCGCCGCCGCAAGCACGGAATCGTGGACGATTCGATCGTGACGGGTCCCGAAGCCGACTAGCGTCCTTTGGATTGCATAGACATAGTGGGGGTTATGGCTGGGTGCCATAGCCCCCATTTTTCGTAAGCCGCATCGACTTCGGTCGAGGTGCGGCGGTTCAAACCCCCGTAACCCCTATGCAATTCAGGGAGGGGTCAGGGGAGAGGGCGAAAGTTGAGGCCCTTTCGCTCGAGGATCTCGAGGTGCGCCGGTACGCGCTCGAGGAAGTCGCCAAACACGGGTGGGTTCTCGCTCCAAGCCCGCTCCGCGAGCGCAAAAAGCCTCGGGAAGAGCATGTACTGCAAGTGTTCGGCGCTCGGGATGAACTCGGACCACGTTTGTGCTTGAAGCCCCAGGATACGGGCCGATTCTTCGGCGGTAAGGTTTTCGGGGAATAGCTGGTCCGTGTACACGTTCTCGAGGGTCGCGATGTGCCCGCCCCAACGGGCGGCGAGTGGTTCGGCCTCGCGGTCGGGGGACTGCGGGAAGTCGAAATACAAGGTGGGTGCAGTCGAGACCACGACATCATGCCCACGGCGCACGGCCTCAGCGACCGTGTCGGCTGAGCGCCAGTTCATGATGACGGCTCCTTCGGGAAGTGTGCCCTCGAGGATCTCGTCCCAGCCCACCATGGCGCGGTCGCGTTCGGCGAGGATCGCGTGGGCCACTTCCGTGTATTTCTGCTGCACGTGCCCCGGTTCGCTGAGTCCCCACTCGCGAAGCTTTGCCTCAACGGCAGGGTTGTTTTCCCACTCGACCCGGGGGACCTCATCGCCGCCGATGTGCACGTAGGGTGCGTCGAAGATATCGCACACTTGGGTGAGGACCTCTTTGACGAACCGGAAGGCCTCATCGCTCACGCCGAGCACGTGTTCGCTCACGCCCCACGTGTCGCGCACCTTGTGCTGCACTTCGGGGCGAGTGCCAAATTCCGGGTAGGCGGCAATTGCGGCCTGCATGTGGCCGGGAAGGTCGATCTCGGGCACAACGGTAATGCCGCGCTCACGGGCGAACGCTACGAGTTCGCGCAGCTCGGCTTGCGTGTAGTAGCCACCGTGACGCTCCGCAAGATACTGATCGGCATCCGGATCCTTGACGTTGTGATGCCCGATCACGGTGCGCTCGCGCCACGCGGCAATGTCCGTCAGCCGCGGGTAGCCGTTGATCTCGATGCGCCAGCCCTGATCATCCGTGAGATGCAGGTGCAGGATGTTGAGCCGGTAGAGGCTCATCACCTCGACGATGCGGCGCAGTTCTTCCATGGGAAGAAAGTGTCGGCAGGGATCGATGTGGAGGCCGCGCCACGAGAAGCGTGGCTGGTCGCGAAGAATTAATGCGGGGATCCGCACTTTTTCGCCTTCGCGGCACAGCTCGGAGAGCTGTTCGAGCGTGAGACGTGCATTCAGCGCGGCTTCGTTGCTCCCGGCGCGCACCGCGATCGCCTCTTCGCTTACCTCGAGCTCAAATTCCGCGTCTTGAAGCTCATCCGTGATGTCGCACGTGAGCACCGCGAGAGGATCGGCACCCTCCCATGCCCCCTCGCGCGCCTCGAGGTGTGCGGGGCTGGGGATGAGAGGAATGGTGAGGGCAGTGTTCACGGGGCGGGCCTTTCGCTCAGTTTTTCTTCCGACGGCGCCTAGCGGACCTGGACGCTGCCTGCGGGCGCGTCGTCGCTCGCGGCCACGATCTCACCGATGACCGGGTACCCGGGGATCTCTCCCACGACGAGAAGGCCGCCCGAGGTCTGCGCATCGGCGAGGAACAGCAGATCTTCTTCGGTAATGCCCGCTCCTGCACGAAGTGAGGGGCGCACCCAGTCGAGGTTGCGCCGAGTGCCTCCCGAGATAAAACCCCCCGCAAGCGCGTCGAGCGCATCGCCCATCGCCGGCACGGCTGCACGCTCGAGCACGGCGCTCACACCTGAGGCGCGCGCCATTTTGTGCAGATGCCCAAGCAGGCCAAAACCGGTCACGTCGGTCGCGGCTTTCGCGCCGATCTCGAGAGCCTTCTTCGAGGCTTCGGCGTTGAGGGTCGTCATCCATTTCACGGCTTCGTCGATGCTCGAGCCCGTTGCTTTGTGGCGGTTGTTCAAAAGACCGACGCCAATCGGTTTCGTGAGCGTGAGCGGAAGTCCCACCTCGGCCGCATCGTTGCGCAGGAGAGCGTCGGGCTTCGCGATGCCCGTGACCGCCTGACCGTACTTCGGTTCGGGGTCATCCACGCTGTGACCGCCGATGACGGGTACGCCAGCCTCGCGCCCCACGTCGAGGCCCCCGCGCAGCACCTCCGAGAGCATCTCCATGGGGAGCTTTTCGCGGGGCCAGCCCACGAGATTGATGGCGACGACCGGTTCGCCTCCCATGGCGTAAATATCTGAAAGGGCGTTGGCTGCGGCGATGCGTCCCCAGTCGTAGGGGTCGTCTACGACGGGCGTGAAGAAATCGGCGGTGGAGAGCACCGCGAGGTCCCCGCGCACGCGCACCGCGGCGGCATCATCACCATCGTCGAGCCCCACGATCACCGAGTCGAATTTCTGACCGGTGAGGGCTTTCACGGCATCCTCGAGCTCGCCCGGCGGGATCTTGCACGCGCAACCGCCGCCGTGCGCCATGGTCGTGAGGCGCGGGTAGTTGCTGAAGTCAGGTTTGTCGGTGCTCTGGGGATCTTCGTTGACGTTCATGCTTTCCACTTTAAGCGTTTTCACTGGTAGATTCGTGCGCGGAGGCGTACGTGTCCTGGTGGGCGCCCCGGTCTTCAAAACCGGTGATATCGAGTAGCTCGGTATGGCGGGTTCGATTCCCGTCCGCCTCCGCCAAGCTTTCGCGCCTCGCCTTTTCGGCGGGGCGCGCGTGGCACGTGGGGATGCTGGTCCGACGCTTGCCACGTCATCCGCGATTTTGAGTTTCGAGCGAAGGTGCCCCGCGATATGTCACGAACCGCGCCCCCGGCAGCAGGCGACGATCCACGACGGCGAATCCCACGGACCGATGCTCTACTCGCGCTCGAGGCGGTCGAACAGGCGAAGCAGCGCATCGGTGAGGAGAACGTGCGCGAGCTCGTGCGCGAGGCGCAAAACCGCGCGCGCGCCGGGAAGATCGCGCCGGAAGAGGTGGAGGGCGAGGTGCTCGCCGCGCTCGAGAACACTCGCGTGAGTGCTTTTACGCCCGTGCTCAACGCGACCGGCGTGATCGTCCACACGAATCTTGGGCGCGCCCCGCTTTCACCCCAGGCGATCAACGCCCTGGAAGCCGCTGCGGGCTACGTTGATGTCGAGTTCGATCTCGAGACTGGTCTGCGAGGCAAGCGTGGCGTCTCTACGCGTGAGGCGCTGCTCAAGGCGTGCCCGGCAGCGCAGGACGCGCTTGTGGTCAACAACGGTGCCGCGGCGCTTTCGCTCATCGCGACGACCCTTGCGGGCCCCGGGGCGGGGGAGCGGCGTGAAATTGTGTTGAGTCGCGGAGAGATGATCGAGATCGGCGCGGGATTCCGCCTCACCGAGCTCATCGAATCCACGGGACCCGTGATTCGCGAGGTGGGCACGACAAATCGCACGCACATCGCCGACTACGAAAAGGCCCTTGGAGAAAGCACTGCCGCGATCCTCAAGATCCACGCGAGCAACTACGTCATTAAAGGCTTCACAAGCGCCGTGGGCGTTGCTGAACTCGCCGAACTCGCCCACGCCAATGACCTGCCACTCATCGTCGACATAGGTTCGGGGCTCTTTTCTCCGGAGCCGCTGCTACCGGACGAACCGACCCTCACCGAGGCCCTGGAACAGGGCGCTGATCTCGTGCTCGCGAGCGGCGACAAACTCGTGGGTGGTCCGCAAGCCGGACTCATCCTCGGGAAGAAGGAATGGGTTGAGCGCGTGGCCCGCCACCCCCTTGCGCGGGCGATGCGCGCCGATAAGCTCTTGCTCGCCGCGCTCGAAGCCACCGTCGGCGGCCCCACGCCTCCCGTTCTCGAAGCGCTCCACACCAACCCCGACGCGCTCAAAGCGCGCACGGAAGCACTCGCGGGAGCACTCCGCGCGCGTATCCACGAACCGTGCGAGGTCGTGCCACACGATGGCCGTGTGGGCGGAGGCGGCGGCGCTGAAGTCCCCATTCCCGGGTGGGCGCTGCAGCTACCCGAGCGCCTCGCCACCGAACTAAGGTGCCGTGAGCGGCCGATCATCGCGACGACGCGCGACGGTGCGTGCCTCATCGACCTGCGCTGCATTCCCGACCACGAGGACGACGAGCTTGAGAGCGCGATCGCTGCGCTCCTGAAACGCTAGAAAGGACGCCATGCACGTCATCGCGACCGCCGGCCACGTTGACCACGGCAAAAGCACTCTCATCCGTGCGCTCACAGGTATAGAAACGGATCGCTGGGAGGAAGAGCAGCGCCGCGGTCTCACGATCGACCTTGGCTTCGCGTGGTGCACGCTCCCTTCCGGGCGCGGCGTGAGTTTCGTGGATGTTCCCGGCCACGAACGGTTCATCGGCAATATGCTCGCGGGCCTCGGCCCGGTGCCGATCGTGTTATTCGTGGTCGCTGCGGATGAGGGCTGGAGCGCCCAATCGAGCGACCACCGCGATGCCGTGAAGGCCCTCGGGATCTCCCACGGCATCATCGTGGTGACTCGTGCCGATCGCGCACCTGATCGCGTCGAGGCCGTGATTGCCGAGGCACGGCGCGAACTCGCCGACACGGGACTTGCCCACGCTCCCGCATGCGGTGTTTCCGGCGTGACGGGGGAGGGCATCGATGCCCTCCGAAGTGAGCTCGATGCTCTCGTGGCAAGCGTCGCAGCGGCGTCCCCGCACGAGAGCGTGCGCCTGTGGATCGATCGCTCTTTCACGATCGACGGAGCGGGGACCGTTGTGACCGGCACGCTTGGGGCCGGCACCGTGCGCCCTGGCGACGACCTGATACTCGTGAGCACGCGACACGACGGCGCTGAGCCCCGAAAGGTGAGCGTGCGAGGCGTGCAGTCCCGGGGTGCGCGCGAAGACGCTGTTGAACCCGTGAGCCGCGCCGCCCTCAACCTTCGCCAAATTCCCGCGAGCGACATCCACCGCGGCGATGTACTCCTCACCCCCGAGGCCTTCCATCTCACTCGCGTCGTGGACGTGCGCAGCGTGAGCGGCGACAGCCTCGACGATATTCCACGCGAGACCATGATCCACGTGGGAAGCGCGGCCGTGAACGCGCGGGTGCGGCCCCTCGGCGCAGACCACGCCCGCCTCACCTTCGATAAACCCCTCCCGCTCGTGATCGGTGATCGACTCGTCATGCGCGGCACGGGGGAGAGAGCAGTGCTCGGCGGCGTGCGGGTGCTCGATGTCGACCCGCCAGAGTTGCGTAGAAGAGGGGCCGGGAGCGCGCGTGAAAGCGAACTTGAGCACATGAGCGAGCACGGCGACGTGGGGCGCGAGATTGAGCGCCGCGGAGCGATCCTCGAAACAGAACTGAGGAAAATGGGCTTCGAGGTGAGCGGCGAGCTTGAGGGGGTTGTGTCCGACGGCGCCTGGCTCGTGAGCGATGCCTTCCTCGAGAATCGTGGCCGCGCCCTTAGGGAACGCGTTGCCGGTGCGACCAAAGCGAATGCGCTTCGCCCCGGGCTCTCGCGTAAGGAAGCCTTTGAGGCCCTTGCCCTACCAGCTCCTGATCTCCTGCCGATGATCGTGCGAAAAGCGGCGCTCGTTGAACGTGACGGTTTGATCGTCGACCCCTCCGTGCAAGCGGGACTCGGCGAGGCCGAAGCGAGCGTTGCGAAGCTCGAAGCGAAGCTCAAGAGAGACCCGTTCAACGCCCCGGAACTTGGAGATCTCGCGGCGCTCGGTCTGAGTGCGAAAGAACTCGCCGCTGCCGCGAAACAGGGGCGGCTCTTGAGAATTGGGCAACCGTCGGACAACCTCGTGCTGCTGCCCACCGCGCCCGCCCTCGCGATGCGCGAGCTGGCGGCGCTCCCGCAGCCGTTTACCACCTCGCAGGCGCGCCGTGCTCTCGGTACCACGCGGCGCACCGTGATTCCGCTCCTTGAGCACCTCGACAAAAAGGGCTGGACGCGCCGCATCGATGCGGGGCACCGCGAAATCGTTCGTTAAATTGCGTTCTCCCCGCACCGAAGTGGTTCCAGTGCGGGGAGAACGATGGTGTACTGAGGCGCGTGCTTAGACGAACTCGATGCGTGAATCCGCGTGGCCGAGGATCACGACGGGCGTGATCGCCTTGTAGCCCGCCGCTTCGATCGCCGAGCGGTCGAAGTCCACAAGAGGCTGGCCCGCGACGACGCGATCACCGTTCTTTACGCGCACCGTGAAGCCCTTGCCGTTCATCTTCACGGTGTCGAGGCCCACGTGGATGAGGACCTCGGCGCCGTCGTCGAGCGTGAGCGCCACGGCGTGACCCGTCGGGAACGCTTGCGACACGACGCCAGCGGCGGGAGTCACGACCTGGTTGCCGCTCGGGTCGATCGCGACGCCGCCACCGAGAAGCCGTTCGGCGAACGTTGAATCGGGAACATCCTCGAGCGGGACGATTGCCCCCTCGAGGGGCTGGCGCATGCGCACGAGCGCAAACTCGGGTTTGTCGGCAACGGTAGTTGCGGCAGGAGAAGCCGCGGGGGCGGCAGCGGAGCCCTCAGTACTCGCGACGGGTGCCGGATCAGCAATGCTTTCGGCCTCGGCGCGCGCGGGCGGTTCAATCGAACCGTCCATGAGGCCCTCCATCGCGTCCTTCACGAACTGCACGTTGAGTCCGTAGATCACCTGATAAAGGTTGCCTCCAGGCTTCATGACGCCAGTCGCGCCCGCGGCCTTGAGAGCCTGCTCATCGGCAAGGGACACATCGTTGAGGCTCAAGCGCAGGCGCGTCGCGCAGTTCTCGACCTCGTCGATGTTGCTCTTGCCGCCGAGCGCCTCGAGAAAACGGTGTGCAGTGAGGACGTACTTGTCGGCGCCGGTGGCCTGAGAGTCGCTTTCGTCATCGGTCTCATCCTCGTCGGCACCGCGGCCCGGGGTCTTGAGGTCCCACTTGAGGATCACGAAACGGAACACGAGGAAGTAGATCACGAACCAGATTGCGCCCATGAGGAAGATTGCCCACGGGTTCATCGCGAGGGGGTTCACCCACTGCAGCACGAGGTCGATGAAGCCGCCCGAGAAGCCGAAGCCCGAGCGAACGGGGAGGGCAGCAGTGACACCCATCGAGATCCCCATGAAGATCGCGTGGATGAGGTAGAGCCCCGGCGCAAGGAACATGAAGAGGAACTCGAGAGGCTCCGTGATGCCCACGAGGAACGCCGCGAACGCGGCGCCAATGAGGATGCCGCCCGTGGCCTTCTTCTTCGACGGCTTTGAGGTCACATACATCGCGAGCGCGGCGCCGGGAAGACCCATCATCATGACCGGGAAGAACCCGGTCATGTACTGACCTGTCACGCCACGCGTGCCGGTGCCTGCGAGGAAGTTGTTGAGGTCGTTCACGCCCGCGATATCGAACCAGAACACGGCGTTAAGCGCGTGGTGGAGGCCGAGCGGAATGAGAAGACGGTTGAAGAAGCCATAGAGACCGGCACCGACCGGGCCGAGCGTAAGCATCCACTCGCCGAAGGCCACGAGGCCACCGAAGACGAGCGGCCACACGAACATGAGCACGAGTGCGGCGACGAGAGAGAGGAGGGCCGAGATGATCGCCACCGAGCGCTTACCCGAGAAAAATGCGAGGAAGTCAGGAAGCTTCGTGTCCTTGAATTTATCGAAGCTCCACGCTGCGATGAGGCCGCAGATGAGGGCTACAAAAACGTTATTGACCTTGCTGAATGCGGGGTCGACCTGCGTCACATCGCTCAGGCCCTGGAACTTCATGATGGTCTCGGGTTTGAGGAGAGTGGTGACCGTGAGCCACGAGGTCAGGCCGGCGAGGGCTGCGACGCCGTCGGCCTTCTTCGGCATGCCGATCGCGACACCGATCGCGAAAAGGAGCGGGATGTTATCGATCAGCGCGCCGCCCGCCGCAGCGAGGAACGCACCGATGACGTTGTTGGGGTCGCCGGTGGCACCCGCAATCCAGTAGCCAAGCCCCGAGAAGATCGAGGCGACGGGAAGTACGGCGACCGGCAGCATGAGTGACCTGCCGAGCCGCTGGAAGAAATTCATCAAGACGTATCACTCCAAGGGAAAGTGCGCATCCTTGCGCGAGGAACGCGGACGCGGTCACGCCCGAGGTAGGAATATACTACGGGGTTGGTAAAACGCAGAGATCAGCGTCGCCGTGCACGCGTGAGGTCCATGTCCCAAGAATAGTGCCGGGGAAGTTCCGGAAGATCCCATGAGGGGTTGGGGAAGAAATATTCGAAGCCCGCATTGAAGGGATAGCCCCAGGCCTCGATATCGCGTTCGGCCTCACGGCCCCACGTGCGAATCTGCTCCGTCATCTCGTGGCTGAAGTACCCGATTCGCTCGGCGCCCTCAAGTTCGTCCTCATCCTTGTAGTGGTAGTCGTGGCGGGGGAGCACCACGAGGTCGAGAACGAGATCGCGTGAGCGGACCCCCTCCTCAGTGCGCTCGAGGGGGGTTTCAAGGTTCACGTAGTAGCAGCCGAGTGTGCCATCGTCCTTATAGAACAACCACACCGAGTAGGGCTTATCGGGCAGGCCGATCATGAGAATGCCGTTGCCTGTCCACAGCTGCTTCGATTGGGTGCGGGGGGCAGTAAACATGCCCTCATCGCCGGCGCGCCTGAGCGGGGCGCCCGATTCAAGAACGGGGAGGAGAACCTCCGTGCCTGGCGCGATCCACACGACGATTCCGCGGTCATCATCAATGACGACGGTTCCCGGCCGCACGGTGATGGTCTCGTGCGCGTGCGTGTAGTACGTCCAGGTCACGTGGTCCCCGGCGGACCAACGCTTCTGGGTATTCATGACTCTTCCGTGGCCCCATAAGCCTCCCGGATGCTCCGCGACGGGCCGTTTTCGCGAAGTCATTTGTGCCCCGGAAGGGGAAACGAGTATGCCTCGAGCCTACCGGAGTGCGAGCACGTTATGCGAGTGTCATCCTTCACGGCGCGTCAAAGAGCGGTACCTGACGGAGGGAAAGGCGAGAGCGCTCAGCCCGAAAGCGAGGATTGCCCTTTAGCGAGACCAGGCATTCCACAGTTCGGCGTAGCGCCCGCCGAGCGCGACAAGTTCCTCGTGACTTCCCGATTCCACAACCGCGCCGTCGGCCATGACCAGGATTCGATCCGCCTCTTTCGCTTGTGAAAGGCGGTGCGCCACGATGAGCGTTGTGCGACCGCGTGCGACCTGGATCGCGGCCTGTTCGAGCACGCGTGCACCCGAACTACCTTCGTCGGCGGTGGCTTCATCCATGATGAGAATGGCTGGGTCCTGAAGCACAATCCGGGCGAGAGCGAGCTGCTGTCCCTGCTCTGCGGTGAGTTTCGCCCCCTTTTCACCGACCTCGGTGTCGAGCCCTTTGGGAAGGAGTCTCGCCCATTCTTCGGCACCGACCCGCGCGAGAGCGCTCCATAGCTCATCATCGCTCGCCTCAGCGTTCGCGAGGCGAAGGTCTTCGCGGAGAGTCCCGTGGAACACGTGGACGTCCTGCGAAACGATCGAGGCGTGAGAGCGCACGGCCTCGAGGTCCGCATGCGCGAGGTCGGCTCCGCCGTGGAGCACACGACCCCAGCGCGGGGTGAGCGTCCCCGCCATGATCGAGGCCAGGGTCGATTTGCCCGCGCCCGATGCCCCCACGAGTGCGACCGTTTCTCCCTCCTCGATCGATAGATCGATCGGAGCAAGCACGATCCGGCCGTTCTCGTGATACGAGTGGGCGACCCCCTCGAGGCGAATGGAGCCGTCCCTCGGCACTTCGGTCCCGGGCGAAGCGGCGGGGTCGATGGAGGTGATGACCCCGACCATGCGCGTAAGGCTCGCCGCGGCCGACTGAACGTCGTCAAGGGAGAAGATGAGCGACTGAAGGGGCCAAAAGAGCGTCACAATGTAGATGCACGCCGAGGCCACGAGCCCCACGGGCATGAGCCCCGCTTGGACGGTCGCGTACCCGATGAGCAGCACAAGAATGACGGCGAGGGTTTCGGGGATCATCATGATCCACACGACCTGGACGATGAGCCGGAAAAATTTCAACACGAGGGCGTAGGCGGCGGCGCTGAGCGCACCAACGTGCCGCGTCTCGCGCTCTTCGATGCCGTAGGCGTGCACGGTCGGGGCGCCATTGATTGCGGCAAGGAGACCCTGTGCACGCGCGCCCTTTGCAATGCGTTCGACGCGATAAATGCGGTTCGTACGCGGCAGGTAAAAACGCAGTGCCCACACGTAAAAGGGAATGATCGCGACAACGAGAATGAGAAGCCACGGGCTGATCATGACGAGCGCGATGAACGTCACCGTGATTTGGAAGATCACCGTGACGAGCCACGGCACGATGTTGTTGACGGCTTTCGCGGTCACATCGACATCATCGGCGACTCTCGAGAGTGCGTCGCCGATGCCCGCCTGCTCCATCGTTTGCGTGGGCAGATCGAGGGCGCGGTCGATCACATCCTCGCGCATTCCCGCTAGGAGGCGCTGGCCGAGTCCCGAGATGAGGGCGCGTGAAAGAGCCGAGGCGAGCGCTTGGACGGCGCCCGCTGCGACGAGCATTCCGGCGATGGTCCAGAGCGCCTGAGTAGTTCCTCCGGTCGTGACCACGTCTACCGCGCGCCCCATGAAGTACGGGCCGAGTGCACCTGCAAGCGCGGCCATGATGGTTGCCGCAAGCATCCCGAGGGCGAGAGGAGTGAAGTCGCGAAGCCGGCCGAGTACGAATCGGCCGGTCTCACCGAAGGAAGCAATCGGAAGGAGCTCCGCGTGGCGCGAAAGCTGGCGCGCCACGTCGCCTTCGGCCTCCATCGAGGCGATCAGGTCGCGTTCGGCTTCGCTCGCAGTGTTTGCTGTGCGCGTGCTGTTTTCGCTCATCGTTGCACCACCTTCCGGTATGCCTCGGCGTGCATGAGCTCGTGGTGGGGGCCTTCGGCGCTTACCTCGCCGCCTCGCACGAAGAGCACGCGGTCGGCCTGATCGAGAAGCGCCGGAGCCTTCGCGATGAGCACCGTGATGCGGTCCTCGACCTTGCGCGCCTCGCGCACCCCTTGGGCGATTTTGTGTTCCGTCACGGCGTCGACCGCGGTCGTCGGGTCGTTGAGCACAAGCACGGGAACATCCGCCGCAAGTGCGCGTGCGAGAGCCAGGCGCTGGCGCTGGCCACCAGAGAGGTTCGCGCCGCGGTCAAGGATGCGCGTGTCGAGCCCCTCGGGCAGGATCCTCAAAAGATCATCTGCACCTGCGGATTCGAGAGCCGCGTGCGCCCAGGTATCGGGATCGTTCGTCGTGCCGGGTGAATTGCCTGGAGCGGGGCGCTTTGTGTCGAGTTGCTCGCGCAGCGTGCCATCGAAAAGGTCGACCGCGTGCGGCTCGATAAGGAGGCTTTCGCGCGGAATGTCGAGCGAAGAAAGTTCGCTGAGGGCGAGGCGGGCGTCGGAAGCGGATTCCGGAACGAGTGCGACGATCTGAGAATCGCGCACGGTGCCGAGAAGAGGGGTGGAGATTTCACCGAGGCCCGGAAGGCGTGGGGGAGCAGTGGGCTCCGTGCGTGCCGAAAGGGCCTCGGGCGAGCCGGCCTTGACGAGAGAATTGAGCGCGGGTTCGGTGATGCTTCGCCCCATTTCACTCAGGAGGTGGCGGATGCGGCGCGCCGAGGTCGAGAAGCTCGCCCACCACACGGGCACCCCGGCGAGGCCCGCCATCATGCCCGAAAGGTTGCGCACGAGACCCGCAATCGAGATGAACACGCCTACCGACATCGCGCCCTCGAGCGTGAGCGTACCCGAGGCGACGACGACCGCGGCAATCATGATCGAAGAGGTAAAGAGCATGAGGCCGTCGGAAAGACCTGAAAAGCGAGCGTTGGTGAGCGCGGCATCGAGGGCGGTGCGTGACCGAGTGCGATACGTGGTGCGGGCGCGAGTCTGCACGCCGAGGCCCTGAAGCACGCGAAGTCCGTGGACGAGGTCTGTCGCGGTCGCGGCAGCGTCGGCAGCGCGTGACTGCTGGTTGTCGTACTTTTCGGAGAGGATCGGCGTGACGACTCGCAAGATCACCACCTGCAGGGCGAGGCTCGCAAAAACGATGAGCCCCACGAGGGGATTCATGACCGTGAGCCACACACCTGCCCCCACGACGGCGATCGACGCGGGCACGGCCTCCGTCATCATGTCGAAGACATCGGGAGCGCGATCAGCATCCGAGGTCGCGATTGAAAGGATTTCCCCTGCGGGGCGATCGATCTGTCGGGACGCGGGGTCTAGGGCAGCCGCGGTGACGGCGAGGCGCAGATTGTGCTGCTCGCGCGCTCGGATCTCCATGATCGGTTCGAAAAATCGCGCCCAGCACCAGTTGGAGAGAAGCAGGAGTCCTGCAAGACCCGCGGCACCGCCCACGGTGAGCCACAGATTGGCTTTAAAGATGCCGTGATCGATCACGAGGCCGATCCCGATGGGGATGACCATATTGATCGCTTCGCTCGCCATCGCGAGCACCATGAACCACGTGAGTGGGCGGGAATTGCGCCGCAGAATCGCGCGCATGACGGACCGCTCGCGCAGCTCGCTTTTGCTGAGGTGCGCTTCCGCGGCATGGCGCTTCGCGCGCTTCTTTGTGCGGGTGTTTTCGGTGCTCACGGGCGCTTCGCTCATCCCCATTAGTTAACTAAGAAATACGAGGTGTCGCAATCGCTTCTCGGAAAACGGACGGTGGCGTCTGACACAATGGCCCGGTAATGATTCGCGACGAAAGGATCTTCACGTGAGCGCCACGAAACGAGACGTTCTTCTCTACATCGACCCCACGTGCCCGTTCGCGTGGGTCACGAGTCGCTGGCTCCTTCACGCCGTGAAAGAGCGCCCCGAATACACCCCGCGCTTCTCCATCATGTCGCTGTATGTGCTCAACGAGGGCCGCGATCTCGACCCGAATTACCGCGCCCTCATTGACCAGACCCTGAGCCCCGCACACCTCTTCATGGCCGTGCAGCGCGAGCTCGGCCAGGAGGCGTTCTCGAAGCTGTACACCGCCTGGGGCGAGCGTTTCCACGTCCAGGACCGCCGCGACGACTTCCTTGAGGTGGCGCGCGAGTCCCTTGAGGAAGCCGGAATCGACGCCTCGTATCTCGAGCATTGGGAAGGCCGCACCTACGAGGCTGAGCTGCGTGAGGAACAGGCGAAAGTCCAAAAGATGGTTGGTGACGATGTGGGCACGCCCGTGATCTCTTTCGGTTCTGGCACCGCGTACTTCGGTCCCGTTTTAACGCGCGCTCCGCGAGGCGAGGAAGCCGGCGCCTTGCTCGATGGTCTCGCCGCGATGACGACCGTGCGTGGCTTCTCCGAACTCAAACGTGCCCGCACCGGCGGTCTCGACTTCTCCTGAAGCTTCCTCTATTTCGATTACAGAAGAAAGGGCTGCTCATGCGCCTTCACATCGCTACCGATCATGCCGGTTTTGACCTCAAAAACCGGCTCATCACCATCTTTGAGGGCAAGGGCCACGAGGTCATCGACCACGGTGCGTTCGAGGTCGACCCGCTCGATGACTACCCGCCGTTTTGTTCGGACTGCGGCGAGGCCGTGGTCGCGGATCCGGGGAGCCTCGGCATCGTGATCGGCGGCTCGGGCAACGGCGAGCAGATCGCCGCAAACAAGGTCAAGGGCGTGCGCGCGGCCCTCGTGTGGAATGAGGCCACCGCGAAGCTTGCACGTGAGCACAACGACGCGAATGTGATCGCCGTTGGTGCGCGCCAGCACAGCGAGGAAGAACTCATTGGCCTCATCGAGACGTTCGTCAACGAGCCCTTCTCGGGCGACGAACGCCACGTGCGGCGAATCGCCAAGATCGCCGAATACGAAAAGACGGGCACGTACGCCAAGCGCTAACGAAAGGGCGGTGAGTGATGCCCGAGGGGCACACAATTCACCGGCTCGCACGCGCGATGAACGCCGCATTCGGGAAAACCCGGGTGCGGCTTTCCTCACCGCAGGGCCGGTTCGAGCAAGGGGCCGCGGAGCTTGACGGTTGGGTCATGGTGCGCGCCGAGGCAGCGGGAAAGCACCTGTTCATGGGCTTTTCTCCGCACGGGGACACCGAACCGATTCGGTTCATTCATATCCATCTGGGGCTTTATGGCTCATGGACTTTCGCGGGTAGCGAGAGTTTCCACCGGGTGCACGCGATCGGGGCGCCTCGCAGGGAGCTTGAGGTGGGGTCCGACGGCACCTGGGCCTCAATTGTGCCCGGCGTCAACGTCAGGCTCCGCATCCGCGGGGCAGAGGGACTTGCTGACCTGACCGGCCCCAACCAATGTCGTGTGATCGACGTTGCCGAGCGCGAGGCGGTTCTCGAACGGCTTGGACCAGATCCCCTTCGCCGGGACGCCGATCCGCGTGAGTTTGTGCGACGCATTAAGAAATCACGCCAAAGCATCGGTCAGCTTCTCATGGATCAGCGCGTGTGTGCGGGCATCGGCAATATCTACCGTGCCGAGCTCCTGTTTCGCGCGCGGCTCGACCCTTACGTGCCCGGCAATGAGCTCACCGTGCCGCTGATTCAGGCCCTGTGGGAGGATCTGGTGCCGCTCATGGCCTACGGCGAGCGCACGGGCCGCATCGTCACGACTCAGCCCGAGCATCGAAAAATCCATCGCGAACTCAACGAACGCACGGTTCCCGTGTATCAAAACGGGGACGATGACCCCGCGAGTGTTCCGCGCGAGGAGTCGTTTTACGTGTATCACCGCCAGGGTTTCCCGTGTCGCGTGTGCGAAGCGAACATACGCGATGCCGACCTTGCCGGGCGCGCGCTCTACTGGTGCCCCCGCTGCCAAAAGCGTCGCGTGCGGAAAGCCGGCTGGACAGAGGCGAACAGCGCGGCGAGCTGGGCCTACACTCGGGAGGGTGAATGAGATGACACGACACCCCAAATACGAGATGCGGATCCTTGCCACGAGGCCCGACGGAGCCCAACTTAAAGCCTCCCACCTCAGTTTCATGGATCCCGAGATCGTGTACTCGCTGTGCATGCTCCGCCAGGACGTGTTCATCATTGAGCAGGGGGTATCGAGCGAGCAAGAGCTCGACGGGCTCGACCGCGAGGATTCCACCATCACCGTGTGGTGGGAAAAAGACGGCGAGGTGATCGGTACGATCCGCGTGTTCCCCGGAGAGGGCTGCATGAGAATCGGCCGTCTCGCGTGCGCGAAGAGCGCCCGACGCGGCGGTTACGGCGGCGCCCTCATGGCCGCGGCGATCGACCTGTGTAAGGAACGCGAGAGCACCCAGAAAATCGTGATCCACGGGCAGTCCTACCTCAAAGATTGGTACGAATCGCTCGGTTACGTGACCGTGAGCGACGAGTTCGACGAGGCCGGGATCGCGCATTACACGATGGAGTACCACCACCCGTAGATGTTTCCAGGAGGAGCGACGATGAGCACCAATGTGTCTGCCGCGCGCGCGGCCGGCGAAGAGAACGTCCAGCCACCAGCCACCCTTACGCTCCACCGGGCGAGCGCCGAGCCGTGGGCACTCGCGATTCACGGCGGTGCCGGCGGTCGCATCCTCGAGCTCGGCGAACAGGCCGACTACGAGAGCGGTATGCGCGAGGCGCACGCGGCAGGCGAATCGATTCTCGCCGCTGGCAGGAGCGCACTCGAGGCGTGCTGCGCTGCTGTGCAATCGCTCGAGGAGAACCCCCTGTTCAACGCGGGTCGTGGTGCGGCGCTCGCGAAAGACGGGCGCGCCGAACTCGATGCCTCGGTCATGGACGGGGCTAGCGGCCTCGCCGGCGCGGTTCTCGCGAGTCGGCATGCCAAGAGCCCCGTGCGTGCGGCGCGCGCCGTCATGGAACGCACCGACCACGTGATGATCGTCGATCCGCCCGCCGACCTTGTGCGTGACTGGGACCTCGAGGTTGCGGACCGCGCGTGGTTTGTGACCGAGCGGCGCCTCGCACAGCTGCGACGGCTGCTCGACAAGAAAGAGAGCGGCCCAAGGCACGGCACCGTCGGAGCCGTGGCCCTTGATACGAACGGCCACCTCGCCGCCGCCACCTCGACGGGAGGAATCAGCGCGCAGGATGTGGGCCGCATCGGGGACACTCCCGTGATCGGGGCCGGCACGTACGCGCGCGACGGACTCGCGGCACTGTCATGCACGGGGGAGGGCGAGGCCTTCCTCCGCGGCGTTGTGGCCTACGACGTTGCCGCGCGCATGAGGTATGCGACCTGCGACCTTCCCACCGCCGTCGCGGCCACCATCGAGGAGACCCTCACCGAGAAGGGCTCGAGCGGCGGCCTCATCGCAGTGCTGCCCACCGGGGAAATGGTCATCGCTTATAACTCGCCCATGATGTTTTCGGCGTACCGCGACGGGGCCGAGGTGTGCGTCCACCTCTAGTCAAGAGTCTCGCCCTTCGTCGCACACCTTAAACGGTGAGGGTGCAGAAAACGACGCGATGTGCCCGTTTTCTGCATCCTCAACCAGTGATTCCGTCTAGCGCGCGCGAGTGGCCTTCGACGGCGCGGATTCATTCCACAGGCGGTCGAGCGCCGTCACGACGATCCACTCACCGCCCGCGACCCCCTCAACGTGAACGCTCTGGCGCACGACTTGCTCATCGGCGCGCACACACGCGAGAAGGTTGCGGCCATCTGCGAGTTCGGCGGGATCGAATCGCGCACCCGAGACCCGGTAGATCGCGAAACTCGTCGCCTCAGAATGAGGGTGGCGATTGAACTCGACCACGGCGTTGCCGCGCGAGCAGCGCACCTTGAGGCCGTTTGGCGTGCGCGGCGCGGCCCCGCCCATGTGAGCGATGACAGGCACGATCGCGGGATGTGTGTAGTGGCGGCGAACAACCTCGCCCATCGCACCGTCTCGCTCATCCCGCACTGACTTCGCCGAGAAGTACACATCGCCCTCGACACGCGGGTAGTCTCGATTGAAGTCGAGGTGGCGTGCCATCTCTTCCGGATCCTCGATTGCGCCCGAGGCCTGCTTGTACATCGCTTGGCCGATGTAGAGTGCGACATCGGTGCCTTCGACGACATCGTTCCACCAGGGAACGAGCGCCGCGTAGTCGGCGACCTCAAGCCCGATCGGCCAGTAGATCTGAGGATTGATGTAGTCGACGAGGCCATCCTTGACCCACGCGCGCGAATCCGCGCAAATGATCTCGTAGCTCTCCGACCCGCTCGTGGCAGAACCGGCGGGATCGCTCGTGTCGTTGCGCCAAATGCCGAACGGGCTGATACCGAACTTCACCCACGGCTTGCACGAGCGGATCCTCTCTCGCATCTCGCGGATAAAGATCGTGATGTTCTCACGGCGCCAGTCATCACGCGAGGACGTGCCATCCGAGTAGCGCTCATAGGTCGCCTGGTCCGGGTAGTCCTTGCCTTCAACCTTGTACGGATAGAAGTAGTCGTCGAAGTGGACCGCATCGATGTCGTAGTGCTCGACCGAGTGCATGATCGCGCGTAGCGAGTGCTCGCGAACCTCTGGGATGCCCGGATCGAAATAGGTCTTCGTGCCGTACGCCCATGCCCACTCCTCGTTCACGAGCGCTGGATGGTCGGGGACGAGGTGGTCGACGGATTCGGTCATCGACACCCGGAAGGGGTTGTACCACGCGTGGAATTCGAGGTTGCGCTTGTGGGCCTCCTCGATCTGGAATGCGAGGGGATCAAATCCCGGGTCCTTGCCCTGTTCGCCCGTGAGGAACTGCGACCACGGTTCATACGGCGAGGGCCAGAAGGCATCGGCAGCCGGGCGAATTTGCGAAATCACCGCGTTGAGGTTGAGTTCTTTCGCCAGGTCAAGCCAGGCGAGGAATTCCGCTTTGGAGTCCTCGACGCTGAGGCCGGTGCGGCTCGGGTAGTCGATATTGTCGGTGGAGGCGATCCACATCGCGCGAAACTCGCGTGCGCGTGGGGCCACGGCTGCGTCGGAGGCGCTCGGCTCCTGCGGTGAAGGCGATGCGACGGCCGGGACCGCACCGATCGCGACGGCGAAGGCGCCCGCGCTGGCGGCGCCGGAGAGGGTCACGAATGAACGGCGTGAAAGATGAGTCATGAAGGTCTCCTCGTTGAGATGCTCGTGACGGTGGAGAAACGACGTTAAGTGCCGAATGCGGGCCCTGACCTGCAGTATTCCCCACCCTGAAAGTGGAAGGGATGAAGCGCCGGTGGTGTGGGTTACCGCCTCCTCGCCGAAACCGCGGAATAGGTGCGCGCGAGCGCCTCGTGAGCCTCGTCCATGCGCGTTTGCGCGATGGCGACAAAGAGGAAATCTACGACGGTGAGCTGCGCAATCCTTGAAGCCGTCGCCCCTGAGCGAAGCTCCGACTCGTGGGCGTGGGTGAGCAGAGTGATATCCGCAAGGCGGGCGATCTCGCTCGACGGTGCATTCGTCATCGCGATCGTCGCCGCCCCCGCATCCTGCGCAATCGCAAGAGAATCGAGAATGTCCAGCGTTTCGCCGGAGTGCGAAATCCCGACCGCGACATCGCCGTCGCCCATGAGCGACGCCGCAGGCAGGGCCTGGTGGGCATCCACATAGCTTGTGGCGCGCATACCGATGCGGGCGAGCTTTTGTTCGAGGTCCATCGCCGCAAACGCCGAGGCTCCCACACCGAACGTGACCACCTGGCGGGCTTTCGTGCACAGCGTCCGCGCACGCTCGAGTTCGCTGATGCTCACGGCATCGGCGGTATCGGCAACCGCGCGCGAATCGGCAAACGCCACTTTCTTGACGACGGCTTCGAGTGAATCCTGCGGATCGATATCGGCAGCAAGCGTGCTCGCGGCATGCTCATCGCCCCCCGCAATCGTCGTCGCCCGCCCGCGTGAAAACGCCAGGTCTTCACGGAACGCGGCCCTCAACTCCCTAAAGCCGCTGAAGCCGAGGCTCGTGGCGAGCCGAACGATGCTCGCCGGCGACGTGCGAGAGGCCGCGGCAATCTCGGCGATCGGCTGGGTGAGGGCCTCATCGGGATGATCCAGAAGGTAGCGGCTCGCGCGCGCGAGCGTACGCGACTCGCTCGTCGCGGCATCCTCGAGAGCATCGAGGACGCGTGCCGGTGGGCGCTGGGAGCCTTCGCTTGTCATGGTGGGGTGCCTATCGTTCCTCGGCGGCCGTCGGAGAGCTCACGCGGGCGCGCAAGGCTTCGCTTGCCGAACGAATCCCCGAGGCGTCCCCCGGGCGCTTGGCAGAAGGCGGGAACTGCGCGAGAGTCTCGAGGGCCTCCGGGGCCTGCTCGAGCGGAGCACCGGCAAGCACGAGGACAAGAGCGGCACGCAGATTGTGGCCCGTTGCCTCGAGCGCCGCACGCGCCTCCTCTTCGCTCACGCCGGTTGCCTCACGCACGATCCTCACGGTACGAGCGACGAGCTTCTCGTTAGTGGCCCGCACGTCAATCATGAGATTCTCGAACGTCTTGCCGAGACGCACCATCACCGACGTCGACAGGGCGTTGAGGAGCACCTTTTGCGCGGTCGCAGCTTTCATGCGGGTCGACCCCGTGACAACCTCGGGGCCAGTGTTCACGAGAAGCGGGACATCGGCAAGCGCCGCGAGCGGTGCGTTCGGGTTTGCGCTCACGAGCGCCGTTGCGAGCCCGCGCTCGCGGGCAGCCGCAAGCGCACCCTTCACGTACGGGGTTCGGCCACTCGCGGCAAGCCCCACGATGACGTCGTGCTCACCCGCGTGGTCCGCAACCACACTCGCGCCAAGCTCTTCGCTATCTTCGGCGCCCTCGACAGCTTTCATCATTGCCCCATCGCCGCCGGCCAGATGCGCGACGAACATATCGGAGCCTGCGTTGTAGGTGGGAAGGAGCTCGACCGCGTCAAGAACACCGAGACGACCCGAGGTCCCTGCTCCCACGTAGTGCACGCGGCCCCCATTCGTGAGGGCGTCCACGCAGAGGTCGGTCAAACGCGCGATCTCGTGCGTCAGCGCTTGCACGGCCGCGACGACCGTGGCATCTTCCGCGAGGATGCGCTCGACGACCTGTGCGGATGCGAGCGTGTCGATATCGCGAGAGCGGGGATTGCGCTCCTCGGTGGGCGAATGCACTTGGACAAGCGGCGTGAGCGGGCCATGTGAATCAGTCACGGGAATCCTCCACGAGAAGTTGGCGGGGTGTGGTTGTCGATATCGGGACGGTGCGCAGGGCGTGCGGCGGGGTGAGTTGACCGAGCACAGCGGGCTCTTTCGCGCCGGTGGCATCGATCAGCGCACCGGGCAGGCCGTGCGCAGAGTAGTAGCCGATCAGGGCCATGAGGAACGCTTCTTTGATGTCGGGGTCGAGGCCGCCAAGCGGACCTGTCGTCACCGTGCATGCAGGTAGGAGGGCTTCGATGCGGGCCATGAGGGTCGGGTTGTGGGCGCCGCCGCCGGTCACGTGAAGGCGAGTGCGAGGCTCGTGCCCCAGTTCGGCCTTGAGCGCATCGGCGAGAGTGCGGGCAGTGAGTTCCGTGAGCGTCGCGAGCAGATCCTCTGTGCTGAGCGCGTCCAGGTCGATGCCCGCCTCGTGGGCGCGGGCGGCGAGCCACGCCGGCGAAAAGTACTCCCTGCCCGTGGATTTTGGAAAGGGAAGTGCGAAGTAAGGGTCGGCGAGCAGCGCTGAAAGAAGCGTGTCGTCCACGCGTCCGGCGGCGGCTCGGGCGCCATCCGTATCGCACGCCGTTCCCGTGCGAAGGGCGGAGGCCGCGTCGATGAGCCCGTTACCGGGGCCCGTGTCGCCCGCGCGCACGAGCGGGGGAGCGGTTGGTCCGACGGCTGCCGGGGTGCACAGCGTCGCATTGGCTATCCCACCGATGTTCACCGCGCATCCGCCATCGGGGCCGAGCAGGAGTTGGTCGAGGAGTGGGGCGAGTGGCGCGCCGGTCCCGCCACGGGCGATGTCGGCGCTGCGAACGGTGCTCAGCGCCGCAATCCCGGTGGCGGCGTGGATACGGGAGGCATCCCCAATGGCGAGGGTCGCGAGGGTGCGCCCGCCCTCGACGTTGTGAAAGAGCGTTTGCCCGGGCGAGACGACAAGATCGAGTGGTGTGTCGTCCCCGAGGTCGCGGGCATCGTCGAGCACGCGTGTGACGACGTCAGCGAGGAACTCGCCGACGTGCGCATCGAGCAGTGTGAGCTCCGCGAGCGAGGGAACACTCGCGCTGGTCACGGCCTCGAGGACGCGGCCGCGAAGCGCTTCGGGCCACGGGTGCTCGCCCGAACTTTCGATACGCGCGCGAAGCACGTCGCCTTCGCGGGAGAAATCGACGAGGGCGAAGTCGGCCGAATCAACCGACGTGCCCGTCATGAGACCGAGGATCCTCATCGTGCGACCTCTCCCAGAGCGAGATCGGCTGCGGCGTTCATGACGCCCCGGCTCGCGCCATAGGTGAGAAGAACGGCTGCGGGCGATGAGAGCGTGTGGGGGAGCGGTGCCGTTTCCGGAACTCCCGTGTGAAGGACGAGCAGGCGCGAGCCCAACTCGTGTGCGTGAGCGGCGGCCTGTTCGAGACGAGCCGTTTCCGCGTCACTCGCCGAGCCAAGCCGCGTGAGCACGAACGTCACCTGCGGGCTTTCGTAGCCCGGCGGCGGGTCTGCGGGCAGAAGACGAATACCTCGATGCTCGAGTACCGGCGCGAGGAAGGTGCGCCCTTTACCTGCCGCGTAATCGTGCGCGAAACGCGCATCGACGATGGCGGCGGTCGAAACGTGGCGCGCAACAGGCGACGATCCGCGTGCCCACCGCACCGCACGTCGAGAGGCACGCTCACCACCTGCCTCGAGATGAGCCTCCGCACTCTCGAGCGCCTGCACGGTGCATTCCGACGCAGTTGTGCGGCCCGCGAGTGTCGCGCGCACGCGCTCAGCGCGCGAGCGCAGCTCATCGCGATTAAGCCTCCCCGAACGAAGGGCCTCAGCGATTGCGTCGTGGGCCTCCACAAGCATGTTTTCGCCATCGCGGCGGATCGACGTCCCAAGACACAGCAGGTGCGCGCCCGCGTCGAGCGCCCGCACGGCCGCCTCCGCGTAGCACACCGATGCGGTCATCGCCCCCATGTCGAGAGCATCGGTCACAACGAGCGCATCGGGATTGGTCTGCGCAGCGAGAGCATACGACCACGGGGCAATCGTCGCGGGCCCATCCCCGAGAGACGGCACACGTATGTGGGCTGTCATGACGGCATCGGGCGCGCTGCCGAGCGCGCGGAAGGCCGCGACATGCTGGGCGAGGGCGTCCTCGCGCGACAGGGCAACCGTCGGAAGACCCACGTGCGAATCAACCGCCGTGTCCCCGTGCCCGGGAAAATGCTTCGCACAGCTCAGCACTCCCGCGCGCGAAAGGCCCTCGCAGACCGCCCGCGCATGCCGCGCGACCCGCTCCGGCGCCGTGCCGAAACTGCGCGCACCGATCACGGGATTGGAAGGGTTCGTGTTGACATCTGCGACGGGGGCGAAATTCATGTTCACGCCAATCGCGGCGAGAACCCGCCCGATGGCCTCGCCGTACTCGCGCGAAAGCTCGGGATCGTCGATGTCCCCGAAACCACGCGCTGCGGGGAACGCGCCGCCGCGCGCCGCATAGAGGCGAGTGACGTCGCCGCCCTCTTCGTCGATCGTGACGACCGGCTCGGTGCGACTCGCCTCACGCACCTGGGCGATGAGCCTTTGGGCCTCGCGCGCATTCGGCGTGTTGTACCCGAACAGGCACACACCGCCGAGTCCGGCTTCGAGCGCCTGCGCGAGCCACGGCGGGACGTCAGTGCCGGGAAAAGACGCGAGAAGCGGTGCGAGAGCATCGGCATCAAAACGAGACTGGGACATGGTCACCTTCTACCCTTTGACCGCGCCTGCCGTGAGCCCCGACGACAGCTGGCGCTGGACCAGGACGAAGAAGATCACCACGGGAAGCGCGATGATGGTCGAGGCGGCCATGATCGGCCCCCAATCGGCCGTGTTCTGCGTGAAGAACGTCCGCAAACCAACGCCCACCGTGTACTTCGACGAGTCCGTCATAAACGTGAGGGCAAAAATGAACTCGTTCCACGCAGTGATGAACGCAAACACGCTCGTGGCAACGAGACCGGGGGCGACGAGCGGCAGGAGAATCGAGAAGAACATCCGGAACCATCCGGCGCCATCGATGTAGGCAGCTTCCTCGAGCTCCTTCGGGACCGCGGCGACGAAGCCCTTGAGGTTCCAAATCGCGAACGGAAGCGAGAAGGCGAGATAGACGATCACGAGGCCGAGGAGCGAGTTGAGCATGTTGAGGGTGCGCGCCTGAAGGAACAGTGGGATCACGAGAGCCTCGAGCGGCACCATCTGCACCATGAGCACGAGCACGAGCACGACGGTGCGAAGGCGGAAGCGGTAGCGAGCGACGCCGATCGCCGCGAACAGCGCGATTGCGCCGGACAGGAGCACGGTGCCGGCCGCGACGATGAGCGAGACTTTGATGTATTCGAAGAAGTTCGCGTCGATCAGGACGGTTTTAAAGTGATCGAGAGTGAAGCCCGAAGGCAAAATACCCGCGCCGCGAGAGTTCGCGTGTGTGTCCACAGCGGTCGTGAGCATCCAGTAAAACGGGAAGAGCGCGTAGAGGAGCAGAAGGGCGATGCCGAGAGCCTTCGCGATATTTGCGGGGCGAAGCGGGTTTTTCTTATTTTCTGCGGGCGGGGTAACGCTCGAGGTTGATGTACTCACAGTTCATCCTCCTTCATGAGTGCACGCATGTAGACCACGGAGATCGCGAGAAGGACGAGAGTGAGAAGCACCGCGATAGCAGAGCCCATGCCGTATTTTCCTTGCCCAAACGACTCGGTGTAGGACCACACGCCGAGGTTCATCATGTGCCTGTTCGACCCATCGCCGCCGGGCATGAGATAGATCTGCGTGAAGACCTTGAAATCCCAGATCGTCGACAAGATGATGCACACGGCGAGGATCGGCCGGATCATCGGGATGGTGACGTTCGTGAAGCGCTTGAACGCACTCGCGCCATCGACCTTCGCGGCCTCATACAGGGACTCCGGGATCGTGAGGAGCCCGGCGAGGGTCGTCACGGCGATAAAGGGAAAGCCGTGGTACACGACGTTGAGCGCCGCGATTGAATAGAACGCCAAGCGCGAATCCCACCAGTTCATGCTGCCCGGCGTGAACAGCCCGAGACTATCGAGCACGCTCGCCACGAACCCGCTCGTGGGATCGAACAGCCACACAAACACATAGGTGCCGGTAAGCGCGGGAACGGCCCACGCGACCATGATCGCGCCGATGCAGATGTTGCGCCACGTAAGCGAAAGCGTATTGAGAAACAGCGCAACGGCAACGCCCACGAGCATCGTGAGCACCACGCACACGGCCGCAAATCCGACGGTGTTGGGAAGCACGGTTGTCCACAGATGCGGGTCGCTGAGAATTGCCGAATAGTTGGCGAAGCCCACGTAGTTGGTGGTGCCCTTCAGAAGGTTCCGCAGGCCGTAGTCCTGAAGCGAGAGGTCGACTACTCGAAACAGGGGGAAGATCAGCAGGACCGCGAGCGTGAGGAGCCCGGGCGCGAGGAGTAGCCACGGCGGCAAGTGTCGGCGCGCCCACATCAAAAGTCGTGACGAGCGGCTCGTGTCCGCCGGGGGCAGCGCACTCTCGTGAGTGTCGTTCAAGGTGGTCATCGAGGAAGCTTTCGAACGTGAGCTGGAGGCTCGGGGCCCGGCCCTCAGAAAGTGGGCCCCGAGCGATGGTCGGTGAACGAAAAAATGGCTTAGGCGCCGAAGATTCCGTCCATTTCCTTAGCGGCAGCATCAGCAGCAGCCTGCGGAGCCTGGCCACCGGCGAGCACGTTGCTCAGCAGGTTCGGGAGGGTCTTCTTGCCCTCGATCTGGCCCCACATCGGGGTGACGGGAACCGACTTCCCCGCTTCTGTCATCTGCGAAGCAAAGACCTTCGTGAGGTCGGTGCCGTTCTTGATGGTGTCGTCGAGCGCTGACTTCGTGCCGGGGAAGAAGTTCGTCTCTTCGCTCCACCGAGTCGCGAATTCGCCGGTTGTCATGAGCTTGATGAGTTCAAAGGCAAGCTCGGGCTCCTCGGAGTCCAGGAACCGGCACAGGTGGGAACCGCCCACGAAGCTCGCGGCGATCGCCGAGTCCTTGGCGGGGATGGTGAAGGCCGTGAGTTTGTTGAACAGTTCTTCGTCGCTTGCCTTCACGGTCGCGGGCACCCACGAACCGGTAATGAACATGGCGACCTTGCCCTCCTGGAACTGCTTGAGGGAATCGGTTTCCTTCCAGGTCGAGGCGGCTTCGGTCGAGGCACCATGCTTGAGGGCGAGATCGGTGTACCACGCGAGGCCCTCGACCGCTGGCGCTTCGTTGATCGTGGCCTTCCAGTCTTTGCCGGAGCCTTCGGCGATGTCGCCGCCTGCTCCCCAGATGAAGGGGAGGAGCGCGAAGGGGGATCCGCCGTTGACGGGGAATGGGATGACGTCGGGGTTCTTAGCCTTGAGGGTTTCGATCATGGCGAGGAGGTCGTCCCATGATTGCGGTTGCGAATTCACGCCCGCCGCTTCGAGGATGTCCTTGTTCGCGAGGATCGAGCGGATACCCGCGTACCACGGCATGCCGTACAGCTTGCCATCGAGCGTGCCGGCTTCCTTGAGGGCGTCGACGAGGTCGGAGTCGATTCCGGCGTTTTTCACGTCTTCGGTGAGGTCATCGAGGCCGCCGGCATCGGCGAACTCGGGTGTCCAGGTCGTGCCGATCTCGGCGACGTCGGGGCCGGTGCCGCCCGCCATGGCGGTGACGAACTTGTCGTGAGCACCATCCCAGGGCTGGACCTCCACCTTGAGCGTGGCGCCCGTGTGGTTGGTGAACTCCTCCTGGAGGGCCTTGACGTATTCATCGGTCTTGGCGTTCGTGCCCTCCATGATCCACAGGGTGATGGTCTTGCCGTCGTTGGCGGCTTTGTCGGTGGGGTTGGAGGAGGAATCGCCTGATTTTCCGCACGCGGCGAGGCCGACGGTGGCGGCGCCGAGTGCGCCGGTGGCGATGAGGTTCCTGCGGGTGATCATAGTGTCTCCTTTGAGCTATGAGGGTCCGGGCACCGATGTGAAAAAATATTTCATACGCATGCCTCGTGATGAAACTTACCACAATCTGTGGCGCTGGTGACATACTGACGGAGACCGAAAGGACTGTTGATATGCCGATTCCCATGCTCCTGGGCGCCGACGTCGGCGCGACCCACACACGCCTCGCGCTCGAGGGCGTTCGCGAGGCTCACGCGGCACGCGCGCACGAGTGCGAAGGCTCCAGCGCGATTCGGGTCGATGGGGCGGGATTTAACGTGCGGTCCTCCGGCCCCGACGCGCTCGAGCACTTCGAGCAGACGCTTGCGCGGGCCTTCGCCCAACTCGAGAGCGGCAGCATCCTGGAAAAGGCCGTCTTCGGAATTTCTGGAGCGGGTCCCGCCCGCCACGAGCGCATCGAGGCACTCGTGCGTGAGGCCGTTGTTTCGCAAGCGACGGCCCACCACCTCCAGGTCGATCCCGCCAATGTTCGTGTCGTTGATGACCTCTGCACGGCATTCGCGAGTGCCTTCCCGGCATCCTCGTCCCGACCCACCGGCGTTCTTGTTCTTGCGGGTACCGGCGCGGCAAGCGTGAGCTACGTGAGGGGCGTGGAGTCAGTGCGCCGCGACGGCATGGGGTGGCTCCTCGGAGACATCGGTTCGGCCGTCTGGCTTGGGAAACGCGCGCTCGAAGCGACGGCGGCGGACCTCGATGCACGCGGCCCCGCAACGGCTCTCACCGGCCGCATCTGTCAAGAACTCGGTTTTCCCCCGCGGGAGAACGCCGCTTCCCTCGATCCGCGCCAAGCCCTCATCCGTGAAGCCTACGACCTGACCCCGGCGGAGTACGGGCGGTTCGCACCAATTGTCACCGAGCTCGGTCACCTCGGTGAGGGGGAGGGGGATCAGGTCGCGAGGGAGATTGTCGCGGAGGCTGTCGAGTCTCTCCTTGAGGGCGCGCTTGCGCTTGCGAAACCCCTGCGCGGTGAGTCTCCTGTGTGCGTCGTTCTCGCAGGAAGCGTTCTCACCTCGCGCGGTCCCATCGGGGACCTCGTGCGCTACGCGCTCGAGCGCGAAGGCTTCGACGTACGTGAGGCAGCCTCGCCGCTCGACGGGGCTCTCGCGCTCGCACGCGCGGAAAGTCGGCTTTAGAAGGTGTAGTGACGCGCGAAAAAGCTGGCACTGTCGCGCGCGCTTGGCCTGCCCGCGTCCGGATCAGCGCCAGCGTCGACGAGGGCTTCGACCACGTCGTCGAAGCCCTTGAAGACAGCGCCTGCGAGCGGGCTCTGGCCACGGTCGTTAAGGAGATCGACGTCCGCGCCGCGCTCTGCGAGCAGCCTCACGAGCGCCGCGTGGCCGTGGTAGGCGGCGAGCATGAGCATGGTGTTGCCGTCCGCATCTTGCATGTTGAGCGGAACGCCCGCGTCGAGCGCAGGGCGAAGGGCGTCGACGTTCCCCTCTCGCGCGGCGTCCATGAGGGCGCGCGCAAGAGCGGCGGCCTCATCGACGTCGGTATCGGTACAGGGCTGGGGCGCGGTGTTTTCGCTCATGCCACAAGCGTAGCGATGAGGGGTGCAGCGAGCAGGATGATCCCGAGTCCAAGGCCCCAGGCATCGTGCCACGTGAAGCGCGCATCGTGGACCCACGTGCGCCGCTGCGCGTTGGCGAATCCCCGTGCGTCCATCGCGAGGGCTTGGACCTCGGCACCTCGAAGCGTCGACACGAGAAGGGCAAACGTTGCTCCCGCATAGAGTGCGAACGAGTTGCGCTGTTGAATGCCGCGGATACGACGGGTAAAGACGATGTCGCTCCACTCAGCAAACATGTGCCCAAGCCGTGCGAGGCCCGAACTCATCGCCGCGGCGAACCGTGCGGGAACGCGACACCGCTGAGCAAGGGCCTGCCCGAAGCGTGTGGGGTCGAGGCCCTCGAGGAGAACAGCGCCGGGGCCGACCATGGCGAAGATTCGCAATCCCTCAACGCCGGCGCTCTGCCATGTCGCAAGCTCACCGAGCGGCTTGCCGGAGAGAATCCCCGCCGACCACGCGATGGTGAGCGCCGCGAGCACGATCGGAGCGAGGCGCGCCATGAGGCGTGCGGGTGTGCGCCATGCGAGGGGGATGAGTGCGAGCGTAAGGAGGGTGCCGGTGAGCGTAGGGGCAAGTGTGTGCATGCCAAACGCGCCGATGAACGCGAGCGCGGCGATCCCAAGAATCGTGAGCGGGTTCAGTTTATCGGCGGCGATGGGGCGCGGCGGGTGCGGAACACGCGGGATTGGGGGAGCGGGGGCCGGGTCCGACGTTGGCGTGCGTTCAGCGCTTTCGAGAAGATCCGTGCGCCCGGGCGCGGCTTCAAGTGGGATGACTCGGTCGCAGGCGTGCACCAGGCGCGCATCATGGGTCGCGGCGAGAACCGCGCGGCCACTCGCGAGCGCGCGGGCGATAAGCTCCATGACCGCGCCGAACGCGTCATGGTCGAGTCCCACGGTCGGTTCGTCGAGAACGATGATGTCGCGCCCCGAGGCGAGTGCCGTGGCGAACGCAAGGCGTCGCTGCTCGCCGCCCGAGAGAGTAAAAGGTCCCGCGTCTTCGAGGTGCGCGAGTCCCGTTGCCTCGAGCCACGCGCGCGCGGCTTCGTCGTCGTCAGGGTTGGCGGCACCGATTCTCACTTCCTCGAGCACAGTGCGTGCCACGAAGCTTTTCTCCGGGTTTTGTGGGAGCCACGCGGCGCGGAATGGTGCCTTTTTGGCGGCGCGTTTCCCGCCTCCCACGCTCTCGCGAGTTTCCTCGAGCACATGGCGAATCAGGGTGGATTTGCCGATTCCGCTCGGGCCCGTGAGTGCCGCGAGCTCCCCCGGGTAGAGCTCGACGTGCACGGGCGCGGCAAAGAGTGTGCGACCTTCGAGAGTGGCGGGGACATCGAGGTCGATGAGGGCAGAGTCATCGCCGGTGCGTTTTGCTAACGCGTGGCTGGCCGCGAAGGTGTCGTCGCTGCGAGCCCCGGAGCTTCGCCATGTCTGTGCGGAAACATCCTCCAGAATGCGACCGCCCTCTCCGATGCGAATAACGCGATCGACGTGATCGAGCCACAGTTCCACCTGATGATCCGCGACGATGAGCGTCAGGCCCTTTGTGGCCGCACAAATGGCGTCGCGCACCGCACGGGCCGTTTCCTCATCGAGCATCGCGAGAGGCTCGTCAAGAGCGTAAGCCCCCGATCCGGTCGCAAGGAGACCGGCGAGTGAGAGGCGCTGCTGCTGCCCTCCAGAAAGGTGGTAGGGATTCGCCTCGAGCGGCGACGAAAACGCGGCGGCCGCGTGCGCATCGCGCACGATTTCCGGCATGCGAGCAGGATCGACGCTCGCGTTTTCGGGGCCGAAGGCCGTATCGATTCCCGCGGTGGCACCCACGAACGAGTGCACGGGATTTTGCACCATGAGGGTAACCCCCGGCACGGGGGAAGGCTCGGGCAACGGAACAGAAGGGTCGGTTCCCTCCGGCGGATCCTCGGGAATGAGGCCGCTCAGAGCCTTGAGAATTGTCGATTTTCCCGAACCGCTCGCCCCCGTAAGGAGCACGCGCTCACCAGGGGGGATCTCGAGCGACAGTCCAGAAAGTGCCGGGGATGTACGCCCCGGTGGTGTGTAGGTGAAGTCGTCGATCCCCACACCCACGGCACCGCGTGGCGGGGCAAGCGTCGGACTCTCACTCACCGCTGTGCGGCCTCCTCACGCCCGGGCGCGAAGTTCCCGAGTGCCCCCGCTTTCGCGAGTGCACGTACGATCGCCGGTGCGGGCAGAGCGAGGAGGATGACACCCGAAATGAGGAAGAGTACGAGGTGTGCGAGGCGGAATGGCACGGCCCAGCTCGGGAAGAACACGAACTGCTCCCAGATCCACTGCGCGACCATCGAGATCCACGCTCCCGCGAGAATCCACTTGAACGACGGCTTTGCGTACTTGGTGGCGGCACCCATGACCTCGAAGCCGATCGCGACGATCGCCCCCGAAATGAGCACTGTCCACCCGAAGTGCGAGCCGAGAAGCGCCTCGATGATCGCGCCGATCCACATCGTGCCAAGAGCCGAGCCCGGCTTGCGAACGATGAGCATTGAAAGCGCCGCCGGCAGAGCCCACGGGCCAGCCGCGATGCCTTCGCTCGGGGGGAAAAGCGAGAACACGGGTTTGAGTGCACCGAGACCGGCGGCGTAGGCGAAGAATGCGACGCCCGCGATCAGGCCCATCGATACAACAACGAGCAAGTCGATTGTGCGGTAGCGAAGAGTGGAATGGGTATCAGGAGCAGCTGTGGTCATCATGCATCGATTCTAGAACTCACACGGGACCCTGCAGGCGCAACATGGTCCCTGCCTGCGGGGAACTGATTGAGGGCGCCGGCCTTCGCGAGTGCCGCGACAATCGCGCGCCCAAGGGCCGCGAGAAGCGTCAGGGCGCTGATCCAGAAGAAAACGAGAAGCATAGCTTTGTAGGTCGCCGACCACGAGGGGAAATACGCGACGATCTCGTAAAGCCACTCGAAGAAGGTGGAGAGAAGCGAGCCGCCGATCACGACCGCCGCGCTCGTGCTCGCCCACCCCGAGAGTGCGAACGCAATCTCGAAGCCCGCTCCTTGAAGAAGACCCGAGATGACGGCGCCCACGCCGAAGTGGCTCCCGAGCAGCGCCTCGAGGCACGCCGCGATAATCTCCGCGCCGAAGGCCGCGCCCGGGCGGCGGACGATCAACATCGCGACGAGAGCCGGAAGGCACCAGAAACCCGTGAGGAGACCCTCGAGCGGGGGGAACACTGCGGTGAGAGGCGCGGTGAGGTTGTAGAGCTGTGCGTACCCGGCGAACGCCACGCCGAAGGCCACGCCGACCATGACGATCACCACGAGGTCAATCGTGCGGTACTTGAGGCGCTCGGAAAAAGCCACGCGGGCTGTGCGTTGATCAGTCATCACCACTCCTTCCACTCGGAAGGGGCATGCCTTCGTGGCAGCGTGGCCGCGGCATGCGAGAAATCCCGACTCCCTACGCCGGTGCTAACCGGATCAGGTTCGAGGGTCAGCGCCCTTTGCGCACTCTCAGCACCGGTCGATGCTCCCCTGTCTTTTGGATGACGCCGAATATCCTACATGGATGCGCGAGCCATCGCGCGCATACTCAGCGTGCGAAGGAAATCGCTGCCGCAATCGCTTCCGCGACCTCGCGAGGATTTTCGGGACTCAGCAGGTACGCCCGGCCATCACGGCCGATGATCTCGACCAGCTCACCGCCGTGCGTGACCGCAAACCGTGTATCGGCCTGCGGCCCCACAAGCGTGCGGGGTTTGAGTGGCGCCACCGGGCGCACCTCACCCATGGTGGAGACCGTGACTTCGGCGCGCCCGAGCCCGATGTTGCCCACGAGGGAACCGACTCGTTCGGGTGCGACCGTGCGCAATTGGACCGTGCGGAAATTCTCGAGCGGCCACGTGGGCCGCGTGAAAAAACCCCCGAGGCGCGGCGTCACACCATGCTCGTCCACGACGAACGTGATCGACGTGCGCAGCCACGCCCAAGCCGCATAGCCTGCAAACCCCAAGGCGAGGATCACCGCGGTGCCAATCCCGGAATCGCCAAAGGTGAGAAGCACGAAGATACAGATCGCCGCGCCGATCACGAGGGTGAGGGCGACGCGGGTCCAGGCGACCCGCCCCGGCCTCACCCTGCCTTTAAAGGGTGCGAGAGTTCCGCTCGTGCGCGCCATCGCTCACCAGATGCTCACGCGATGCTCGGGGGCGAGGAAGAGCCCATCGCCTTCCTTCACCTCAAAGGCGTCGTGGAAGGCATCAATATGGCGCACGACCCCGTTCGCGCGGAATTCCATGGGAGCGTGCGGGTCGATCGCGAGGCGACGAATGGCATCAGCCTCGCGGTTCTTTCCGCGCCACACAGCACCCCACGAAAGGAAGAGGCGCTGGATGCCCGTGTAGCCGTCGGACCCCACCTCGTGTGCCGCCTCGCCGACCTCATTGAGGTAGGCCTTGAGCGCGATCGTGAGCCCGCCGAGGTCGCCGATGTTCTCGCCGATCGTGAAGGCGCCGTTCACGTGATGCTCATCTGAGAGATTGCGCGGGCTCATCGCATCGTAGTCGGCGATGAGTGAGCGCGTGCGCTTCTCAAATTCCGCTCGGTCCGCCTCGGTCCACCAGCTCTTGAGCGCGCCGTCACCGTCGTACTTGGAGCCCTGGTCGTCGAAGCCATGGCCAATCTCGTGACCAATCACCGCGCCGATCCCGCCGAAGTTCACGGCGTCATCCGCATCGATCCCAAAATACGGCGGCTGAAGGATTGCCGCGGGGAAAACGATCTCGTTCGCGCCCGGGTTGTAGTAGGCGTTTACGGTTTGCGGGGTCATGTGCCATTCGCCGCGATCGACGCTTCGGCCGAGCTTTGCCAGCTCGAAGTTGTGGGTGAAGGTCGCGATATTTCCGACGGTGGCGAGGAGCGAATCGGGATCGATCGTGAGGCTCGAGTAATCCCGCCAGGTTTCGGGGTGGCCGATCTTCGGCGTGAACTTCTCGAGCTTCGCGAGAGCCTTTTCGCGGGTCGCCGGGGTCATCCACTCAAGCGACGAGATCGACTCGCGGTAGGCGGTGATGAGCGCCTCGACGAGCTGCTCCATGCGTTCCTTCGCCTCCGGCGGGAAATACTCGGCCACGTACTTTTCGCCCACGGCCTCACCGAGCGCGGAGTCGACGAGGCTCACGCCGCGCTTCCAGCGCTCGCGAATCTCGGCGGTGCCCGAGAGCGTGGCGCCGTGGAAGGCGAAGTGGGCGTTCACGAAATCATCGCTCAGGTAGGGCGCAGCCGCGTCGATGGCATGGAGTGCAAGCCACGCGCGGAGGTTCTCGAGGCTTTCGCTGCCCCACAGCTTCGAAATGGCCGCCGTGTATTCCGGCTCGTTGATGTTGATGGTCTCGACCCACTCGGCCTTCGCGCCGGCGCCCTCGAAGTAGGCGTCCCAGTCGAAGCTCGGGAAGGCGCTCGCGCGCTCGGCGACATTCATCGGGTTGTTCGATTTCTCGCTGTCGCGCCGGCGCACGACGTCGACGTGCTCTTTCGCGATGCGGGTTTCGAGATCCATGACGGTTTCGGCCAGTGCGCGGGCATCGCCGTCGGGGAGCCCGGCACACCCAGGGAGCTGCGCAAGGTCGGCAAGAGTCGCGAGGTAATCAACGTAGGCCTCGCGGATCGCCCCGTACTGCTCGTCGCGGTAGAACGATTCGTCGGGAAGTCCGAGGCCCGCTTGTCCGAGCTGTGCCTGGTAGCGGTCGGGGTCGTTCGCGTCTGTCCACACGTACAGAGCGATGATGCCGGTGGGGGCCGTTGCTTCGCCAGTGAAGCTCGTGAGCGCTGAACGGTCGGCGAGGCCGAGGATCCGCTCGAGCTGCGGCTCGAGGTCGCGCGTGCCCACCTCGTTCAAGCGAGCCTCGTCCATGAAGAGTTCATAGAGCACGCCGATCTTTCCCTCATTCGAGTCGGCCGGGGCGTTCGAGGCCGCGGCCTTTTCGATGATGCCGCGCACGCGCTCCTCAGAGAGATCGTGCAGGCGCATGAACTCCGAGTAGCTCGGCTTATCGGCGGGGATCTCAGCCGAGGCGAGCCACGCACCGTTGATGAAGCCGAACAGGTCATCCTGGGGGCGAACACTCTCATCAATCTGGGTGAGATCGAGGCCGGTCATGGAATCGGGCGAGGTCATGAGTCTCCTCAGAGGTAGGGGAGTCGGTTGTCCGACGGTTCCCTCCACCCTAGCGATCCGGGCTTTGCAAAAGGTGCGTGTGTCACATTGCGGTCGCGAAAACCGGGGGAGAGCGGGACTGGATTTTTAGAATGGGCCCGTGCCTACGCCTTCTTCCCCCGTTTCGTCCTCCTCCCTCGCGCCCGGACTCGTGCCGTGCCTCCTCGTCGCAGTCCTCGCGGTGATCGTGAACCTCGCTGCACCCGCGGTGAGCCCGTTGCTCATCGCGATCGTGCTCGGTGCACTCCTCACGAACGTCACAGAGATTCCTGAGTCGTGGGGAGCAGGCATCCAGTTCGCGTCGAAGAAGCTCTTGCGCGTGGGAATTGTGTTACTGGGCCTGCAACTCGCGATCGGAGACATTCTGTCGCTCGGCTGGCGCGTGATCCTGGGGGTGGTGCTTGTCGTGACGCTCTCGCTTCTGGGAACTCTCGCGATGGCACGGCTACTGGGGATCAGCCGCCCGCTTTCGATTCTGATTGCGTGCGGTTTCTCGATTTGCGGAGCGGCTGCTGTGGCCGGTGTGGAGGACATCGCCGATGCCGACGAGGAAGAGGTCGCCACAGCAATCGCTCTCGTTGTCCTTTTTGGCACCCTCATGATTCCGCTCGCGCCGCTCGCTGCCCACGCCATGGGCATGGGAGAGGTGGCAGGCGGTACGTGGATCGGCGCGAGCACTCACGAGGTCGCGCAGGTCGTCGCCGCGGGCGGGGCCTACGGGGCTGCGGCGCTTTCGGTCGCCGTGATCGTGAAGCTCACGCGCGTCGTTCTCCTCGCACCGGTCGCCGTTGCGCTCTCCTTCGCGGAGCGCTCGCGCGGCACGCTCCGCGAAGGAGCGAAGCGCCCGCCGATCGTCCCGTTGTTCGTTGTGGGGTTCCTCGTGATGGTCGGTATCGGTTCACTCCACATCATCCCCGCCGGGGCGCTTTCGGGGCTTAAGTTGCTGCAAACCGGGCTGCTTGCTGCGGCGATGTTCGCGCTTGGCCTCGGCGTGAAGGTCAAGGGGTTGATGCGCGTGGGCGGGCGTCCCGTCATTCTTGGCGCGCTCAGCACCGTGTGGATCGCCCTGCTGGCGCTTGCCATGGTGGTTCTTTCGGGAACGATGGGCGCGTAGCAAGCGTCGGGCGCCTTAGGAGAGCGCCGCGACCCCGGGCGCAAGCACAAAGGCGACGGCGAGGGCGGCCGTCACGACGCCGATCGCACAGGGGGCGAACACCCACGGAGAGTTCTTGCGGCGCGCCGGGCTCAGGCTCTGCACGATGAGGGTGGAAAGGCCCGAGGCTATCGACAAAACGATTGTCGCGACCGTCATGATCGGAGCTGCTGTCACAAGTGTGCACGCGCCGAGTTGGAAGAGGAAAAGACCCGCGATATCAACAAAGCGCACGGTCATCGCTCGGCGCACCGAAATGCCACCGTCGAGGACGCTCAGGACAGTCTCCTTCGACCAATCCGACGGGCGCGCGATGCGCCGGCGTGACGTGGCAAGCTGCACGGTCGCAAGAATGGCCCACACGAGCATCGCCCCCACGCCGATCCACAGGCCCAAAGCGCCCCTCCATTGCCAGCTGAGGGTCACGAGGGCGATGAGTGCGACGAGCAAACGCAGGAGCTCTTCGATGGCCACGCGGCCAACGAGGAACCACGGCGAAGTGGTCATCGCCGGGCCCTTCTTCGCACCGACCGTGCCGGCCACGAGCATGAGCGCGAGATGCGCGAGTCCGAGTCCAATGCCGAGGAAGAGCACCCCGGCCGAAGTCGGTGTCGCCACGAGGCACGCGGCGAAGAGGACAAGGGCGAGAAGGGGAGTGAGGAGCGAGAGGATCGCAAACCCGCGCCCGAGCGCGTGAACGACGTCGTTGCCCGTAGGACCGTGATCATGATCGCTGCCGCACGAACAACGATCGGTGCCGGGATCCACAACGTGGGCGGGTTCGGGCGCTGTACTCACACATTCTCCTTGGTCAACCGGGTGCCGGATGCGCCCTCCAAGCGTAATGAGACAACTCGCATTTGCCCATTAGGCACAGGAAAATGCGAGGAACCCAGCTTAAACTTGGCACATTGGTGTGCGCGACGAGGCGTGGGCTCCGCGCCGTGCACTCACCGCACCGGCAAACTATGCGAAGAAAGGGGAACGAGAAATGTCGAACATCGCCCCTTCACACGAGGCCCCAGAAGGTCCAGGAAAACAGGACCTCCGCGACACCCCTACCCTGAAGAAACAGCAGCGTGAACGTGCACTCGGTGCAGTTCTTGGAGCTGCTACGGGCGACGCGCTCGGCGCTCCTTACGAATTCGAGCCGCCGATCGCAGACTCCGACGATGTGGCGATGGCTGGCGGAGGTCAGCTCGGCTGGAAGCCGGGGGAGTGGACCGACGATACGGCAATGGCGATCGTGATCTTGCGCGCCGCCGCCCACAGCGAACACACGGCACCTTTCGAACGCGAAAGTGCCCTCGATGCGATCGCCGCCGGCTGGTTCCAGTGGTCGCGTGAAACGCCCGACATTGGAATCCTCACCTCGAATGTGCTCCTTGCCGCGCTCGAAACAGCCGAGGCCCACGGCAACAGCGTGCCCTCGGGCCGCGACATGCACGAAGCCGCGCGCGTCATCAACAAGGAGAGGCATCACACTGCTGGCAACGGTGGGCTCATGCGGACACACTCGGTCGTTCTGCCCCACTTGCACGCGAGCGACGATGAACTCGAGCGTGCCGTCGTGGCCGTGAACACCCTCACCCACGTGGACCTCGACACCATCGAAGCCGCGGTGCTCTGGAGCTTCGCGATCCGCCACGCGATCCTCACGGGAGAGCTCGATGTCAGCATCGGCCTCACACGCCTTGCCCCCGAACGCCGCGAGCGCTGGGAGGGCCTCATTGCCGAAGCGCATAGCGCGCCGCCCGCATATTTCGCGCGCAACGGCTGGGTGATCCACGCTTTCCAAGCGGCGGTCTCGGCGCTGTGGCACGCGGGCGAGGTCCCGGAGGATAAGTTCGAGCGCCGCGCCTACTTCGCGCGCGTGCTCGAGGCCTCGGTACGCAGTGGCAACGACACCGACACCGTCGCCGCGATCGCCGGTGCGCTCGCGGGCGCCGCGGTCGGTTTCAAGGCGATCGACCCGGTATGGCGGCGCGCCCTCAATGGCTGGCCGGGTTTCACAGCGGACGATCTGGTGCAGCTGGCTTCGGCCGTGCTCGAGCGGTCCGACGCTTCCTGAGCCACCGCGATCGCCCGTGAGGGGCGGAGGAACCTGCCGAATACGCCTCCAGTGCGGGATTGCCCCCGCACCTTTTTCACCCGCAAAAGAAGAGGGGTGGAGGGCGGCGTGCACGCACCGCTCCCCACCCCTGTGCCGACCGCTACGAGATGAGCGGTGGACGAGGCATGTGCTTCCTACTCATCCCTTCGGGCGAGCGCTTGCGCGGGCGCTGCCGCGCTCGCCCGAAGCCCGGGAAGAATCGAGGCGAGGATGCCGGCGATGAGCCCGGCCACGACAATCACGATGAGATACAGCCACGGGACTGCAGGGTAGAAGGCGAAGTCCCCTACGAGGAGCGAGCGCACACCGAGGATGCCGAACAGACACCCGAGCACCGCGCCGATCAAAGACCCAAGCGAAGCGATGAACGCGCCTTCCCACAGGAGCATCGCGCGAATCGCCCCTTTGGATGTGCCGAGTGCCCGCATGAGCGCGTATTCACTCGAGCGTTCGATGACGCTCAAGCTCAGCGTGTTGGCAACGCCCACGAGTGCCACGACCACAGCTACGGCGAGGAGCACGACCGTAATCGTCAAGAGGGTTTGGATCACCGTGGACATGATCTCGCGCTGGGCGCCCTCGAGTTTCACCATCATGACGGTGTCGGGAGGCAACTGCTCGGAAAGTTCCCCGACTGACACGACAATGTCGAAAATGGAGGTATTTGCGCGTTCGGGGGAGTTCGGGTCCGCAAACTTTGCGAACACCGCCTTGCCCTCGCGAACGCCGAGACCGTGGAGGGTGTCTGGGTTGATGAGAGAAATCGCGAGCCGCCCCGAGACGCGGACCTTGAGCTCGTGAGACGAGCCGTCTTCGCCAGAGATACTAAGGGTTTGGCCGTCCTTGACGTTGAACCTTTCCGCGCGGTCCTTGCCGAGAATGATTTCTCCCGGTTGTGGCAGTTCGATCTGATCGGACGTTGCAACGGCTTTGATGTCGTCCGCGGTCGGGGCGAAGGTCGTCATCTCTTCGGAAGCGCCGCCGATCATCAAATCAGCGGCGGGAACCTCTCGGGCCTCGCCGACGCCCGGGGTGCCTTTGACCTTGTCGAGGAAACCGGCGGGCATATCCGTCGCCGCAATAATCGAGTCGACCGGGACGCGGTCGGTGACCTCCCGAATGAGGGTCTTTTCGGCCGTGACCGCCCCGGCGGCCATCGTCGCCATGAGGGTTGTGCCAATAATCAGAGCCGACATCGTGATACCCGTGCGCTTCGGATGGCGCGCCGCATTGAGGAGCGCAAAGCGTGCGCTCGTAAGGCCGAGGGCCGAGGCGATCGCGTTGCCGGCCTTCGCAACGGGCGGAATGAATGCGGGGAGAACCCCGATCACGCCGAGAAGTACGGTGATGGAGCCAACGAAGGCAAGGAGCATCGAGATAAGTGGCGCGTATTCGTCGTCTTTGAGTGCAATTGCCACGGCGAACGAGCCGAGTATCAGCACGATGCCGAACGTGACCACGGCGGCAGAGAAGATCGTGCGAATAAGCGAGGCGTGTTTGCCCGAGGCCACCTCCGCAGGCCGCAGAGCTTCGAGAGGCTTGACGCGCATCGCGCCGAGGGCTGGGAAAACCGATGCGCAAACGGCGAGGATAAGCGAGGATACGAGCGGGACGAGGACCGCGAGGATGTTGAAACCCGGGATCACCGGCAGTGCTTCGGTGTAGGTTGCACGCCCGAGGAGCAGGATGCCCCACCACGCGAGGTAGGCGAGGAGAACACCGGCAAGGGCGCCCACGACACCCACGAGGAGAGCGTCACGAACGATCGCCCACATCGCCTGTCGGCGTTTCGCGCCGAGTGCACGCGCGAGGGCGAACGAGCGTCGGCGCTGGGCCATTGTGACGGCGAAGGAATTGGTGACCACGAGCGCGCTCGTGGCAATCGCAATCAGGATGAATCCCAAGAGGACCGTTGAAAGCAACCCCATAATGATGAGGGTCATCGTTTCTGTTTCCTCGAGGTACTTCGTTACCGTGATTGCCGAATCGTAACCGGCGCTCTTGAGGTTAGCGACCAGCGTTTCTTCGCTTACCCCCGGTTTCGCGACGACGGCTATGGGGTACATAGAGAAGGATTGATTCTCGGAGTCGCTCCCGGTGGAGCCAATAATCACATCGATGCCGGCATTCGAAAAGGTGAGTCGGCCCCCCGGGATGAGCACCTGTGAGAGCAGGGGGCGATTGATACCCGAGACGGTGAACTGGAGAGTCTTACCGGTGTCGAGGGACTGGATCGCGAGCGTGCTGCCGACCTTGAGGTCGCGCTTTTTCGCGTACGTCGAGTCAACGGCCACCTCGTTTTCGGCACTCGGCTCCCGCCCTTCAACGTAGTCTGCCCCCACGCCTGGCCGCACGGGGTTGACCGGCACGAAAGTGCCCTTCGACTTGAGCGGGTTTTCTTGGCCTGTCTCGCCTTCATCGAGGGCGATGGCCACCAACCCGGTCGACATGTAAAAGGCACCGTCGGCACCCTCGACCTTCCCCAGAGCCTCGGGTGTGAAAACCGCCGAGTTCGTGTCGCTACCGTACGTGGGTTGCGCAACCGCGCTCGCACCGGCGACCGGCTCGGTCATTTGTGCGCGCACGGCGTCGCCAAGAAAACTGACGGCGAGAACAGCAATGGCGATGAAGGCGCTCGTGAGGGCAATCGTGATGGCGGCGGCAAGGTGCCTGCGCCGCGGCTGAAGTTTCAGAGTACTCACTGTGCCTGCACCGCTTTCTGGCCGATGTACTCATCGGCGACGATTCGGCCGTCATGCATGCGAAGAATGCGATCTGCCCTGTGGGCAGCGTCGTCTTCGTGCGTCACCATGACGACGGTGTGGCCGAGAACGTCGACGCTCTCACGCAAGAAGCTCAGTACGGCCTCGGTCGAAGCCGAGTCGAGGTTGCCGGTGGGCTCATCGGCAAAAATGACAGCGGGGCGCGTGACGAGAGCGCGCGTCAGCGCGACGCGCTGGATCTGGCCACCCGAGAGCTGACTGGGGCGGTGCCCGAGGCGCTCGGCGAGACCAAAGCGCTGCACAAGCATCCCGAACCATTGCTCATCCACCTTGCGACCGGCGAGTTCAAGTGGGAGAAGAATGTTCTCCTTAGCCGTGAGCATGGGCAACAGGTTGAACGACTGGAAGACGAATCCGATTCGGTCGCGGCGGAGGGTTGTGAGCTGCGAGTCCGAGAGCTGAGTGATGTCGACGCCCTCAACCACGATCGTCCCCGAGTCGATTGAATCGAGACCGGCGAGGGAGTGGAGAAGAGTCGATTTTCCGGAGCCCGAGGCTCCCATGATCGCGGTGAACTCTCCGGCACGGATGTCGAGCCCGACTGCGTTGAGAGCGGTCACCTGGTTGCTGCCGCTTCCGTAGGTTTTGGTGACCCCGCGCGCGCTGACGGCGACGTGAGAGGGGGGAACGGTTGTGGACATGGGTACTCCTCTGGATGTCCGGGGTGATGTGATCGGTCAGACATCTCTTATTCTTCGCGAGCGTATGCGCTGAGGCAACAGTCTCGAGGCGCGGATGTTCTGAGGGGATCTCATACGTGAGATTGAGGGGGATTGCGACTTTTGGAGCGTCATAGTGCGTCACACCTTTTGGTTTTCTCCGCCGAAAACCCCTACTATGGAAGAGCTTATGGGGTGCATAAGCGTTAGTTAGCGCGGATGGCCTCGAAGAACGGTGTAACGACACGATTGAGGAGAGACATGCATATCGATACCCGCGCCATTCTCGCGCCGCGCACGAGCGAATTCGGGGCGGTTGTTCCGCCCGTCCACCTTTCCTCAACCTTCGAACTCGATATCGACACGATTGATGGCGACTACGCCTACCAGCGCGGCTCGAACCCCTCGCGCGGCGATCTCGAGTCTGTGATCGCCAACCTTGAGGAGGCGAAGCATGGTTTTGCCTTCGCAACTGGAATGGCGGCGGTGAGCTCGGTCTTGAGCCTTTTGAGTCCTGGTGACGAGGTTCTTTTCTCCTCGAATGTCTACGGCGGCACCTTCCGCTACGTCGAAAAGATCTTCCCGCGCGCAGGTCTCACCGGCACGTTCTTCGACGACCTCGGCTCTATTACGAGCGCGGACCTCAGCGAAAAGACCCGCATGATTTTCGTGGAGACCCCCGGCAACCCCACGCTTCGCGTCGTTGATATTGAGCGTCTCGCGAAGCTCGCACACGAGCACGGCGTTCTCCTCGTCATCGACAACACCTTCATGACTGCGGTGCTTCAACGCCCCCTCGACATGGGTGCCGACCTCGTCGTGCAGTCCGCGACGAAGTTCCTCGGCGGACACAGTGACCTTCTTGCGGGTGCCGTGACCACGAATGATGCCGAGTTCGCCGAGAATATTCGGCTGAGTCAGAAGGTTTTCGGCGGGGTTCTCGAGCCTTTCACCTCGATCCGTCTTCTCCAGGCGATCAAAACTCTTCCGCTGCGCATCACACGTCAGCAGGAGAATGCCGAAAAGCTCGTCGCCTACCTCCGCGAGCATCCGGGTATCCAGACCGTGCTCTCAGCCGGATCCTTTAGTGAGCATGAGCGCGAAATCCACGAGCGCCAGGCCGCGGGCATCGGTGCAGTTTTCTCCTTCGAGCTCGCCGAGGGTTACGACCTCAAGACGTTCCTCCACGCGCTTGAGATTCCCTCCTTCGCGGTGAGCCTTGGCGGAGTCGAATCCCTCATGTCGATTCCCGCGACGATGAGCCACGACGGCATGACGCAGGCTGCGCGCGAACGCGCCGGCATCACGGATACTCTCGTGCGCTTCAGTGTGGGGATCGAAAACATCAACGACCTCCTCGCTGACTTCGATCAGGCGCTTGATGCCGCCAAGAACTCATAATCCAGCCCTCATTTCAAGGAGTCCTCATGTCCCGTTTTGTTTCGCGTCGCTCGATCCTTGCCACCTCCGGTATTTCTGCCGCCGCACTCGCTCTCGCGGCGTGCGGCTCCTCCACGGGTGAGAAAAGGGGCGGTGGCTCGAGCAGCGCCGGCGACGTGCTCAAGGTTGGTGTCGAAGGCGTCTACAAGCCCTATAACTTCCACGATGAATCGGGAAAGCTCGTGGGATTTGAGATTGACATCATCGAAGCAATCGCGGAGAAACTCGGCACGAAGGTCGAGTATTCCGAAGCGAAGTGGGACAGCCTCCTCGCGGGCCTTGACGCCGGGCAGTACGACCTCGTGATGAACAATGTCGCGGTGACCGACGAACGTAAGAAAGCCTTCGACCTTACCGTTCCCTACGCCCTCACCCAGGGACGGCTCGGCGTACCGGAAGGCTCGGACATTACGTCCCTCGCTGACGTCAAGGGGCGCCGGGCTGCCCAGACGACAACCTCGAACTGGGGGGAAGTAATGGCCGAAGCCGGTGCCGAAATTGTCGCGTCCCCCGGCTTTGCCGAGTCGATCGAGCTTGTCTCGTCGGGCCGCGCTGACGTGACCGCAAACGAAGTCGTCGCCTTCAACACGTATCTCGAAGAGCACCCCGATGCCCCCATCACGGTGCTCGACGAGGAACTCGAGACCGAGATCCTCATCGCCGGTGCGCTCAAGAAGGGAAGCGAGCTCACCGAGAAAATCAATACGGCCATCACTGAACTTCTTGAGGACGGCACGATCAAGAAGATCGACGAGGAGTGGCTCGGTCTTGACCTCACGCCCAAGCAGTAGTCTCGTCACGGAGCTGTCCAGGTGAATTTCGATCTTTCACGAGCGTTAGAAGTGTGGTCGGGCGCGCTCGGCCCAATGCTTCTCGCGACCCTCAAGGTCACGATCCCGCTTTCGCTCATCGCCTTCGCGATTTCGCTCGTGCTCGCCGTTCTCGCGGCGAGCGCGAGGCTCTCGCGTTTTCGCCCGCTCAAGGCGATTGCGTGGCTGTACGTGTGGGTTTTTCGCGGAACGCCCCTACTCGTGCAGCTCTTCATTGTGTTTTACGGTCTCCCGAAGGTCTTCCCGGGGCTCATGCTCAATCCGTGGACGGCCGCCGTCGGAACCCTCGCCTTGAACTGCGGTGCGTACGCTTCCGAGGCCGTGCGCGCGTCGATCCTTTCGATCCCGCGGGGCCAGTACGAGGCGGCGGCGACTTTGGACCTTGACCAGCGCACCACCTTTTTCAAGGTCATCGCGCCGCAAGCGTTCCGGATTGCGCTCCCACCGCTCAGCAACGACTTCATCGACCTCGTGAAGGGGACGAGCCTCGTATCGACCATTACCCTTCTCGACATGTTCATGGTTGCGCAGCAGCGTGCGGCCGCGACGTTCGAGCCGTTCTACCTCTATATCCTTGTGGCGGCGATTTACCTGGCCCTCGTCTCGGTGCTGAGCCTTCTTCAGGCGTGGCTCGAGAAGAAAGCGAGCGTGTACGTTGAGCGCGACTAGCATCCCGGAAAACATTGACGCGAGCGTCACTCGCGAGCCTCTGAAACTGCGGTCAATCACGAAACGGTTCGGCGCTCTCACCGCGCTTGATCACGTTGACCTCGATATCGAGCCCGGTAAAACTACCGTTCTCCTTGGCCCCTCCGGCTCGGGGAAGTCGACTCTTCTACGCTCGATCAATCTGCTCGAAAAGCCGGATGAGGGCACGCTCGATTTTGGCGGCGGGCCGATCGAGGTGAGCCAGAGACTTTCGGATCAGAAGATTCGGGAGATCCGGCGCCATTCGACCATGGTGTTCCAGCAGTTCAACCTTTTTCCGCACCTCACGGCCCTGCAAAACGTGACGCTCGCGCCCGTGAAGTCTCGAGGCATGGCGAAGGCCGAGGCGCGCGAGCGGGGTATTGAAGCCCTCACCCGCGTGGGCCTAGCGGAGAAGGTTGATTCCTATCCGTCGCGGCTCTCGGGTGGTCAGCAGCAGCGAGTCGCGATTGCTCGAGCGCTCGCCCTGAGTCCCGACTATCTGCTTTTCGACGAGCCCACCTCGGCGCTCGATCCGGAGCTAGCCGCCGAGGTGATCGCGGTACTTTCGTCTCTCGCGGCGGAGCATCGCACACTCGTGGTCGTGACGCATTCGCTTCAGTTCGCGCGCAGCGTTGCCGATCGCCTCGTGTTTCTCGAGGAGGGGAAGATCCTCTTCAACGGCGATCCCGAACACTTCTTCAACTCTGAGGATGAGCGCCTCAAGCGCTTTGTGAGCGTCGTGGGGTCCGTCTAGGAGTGTGAAACGGCAGGGAGGGCCGACGGTTGCCTTTTTTGCGGCGTCACGCCCGTGGCGCGTCGCCCTCTTCGAGCGCGAGCAAGAAGCGCTTTTTCTCAAGTCCTCCGCTATAGCCGCCCAGGCTGCCGTCGGATTTCACGACCCTGTGGCAGGGAACCACGATCGGGAGGGGGTTCATGCCGCATGCCGTGCCGACCGCGCGCACGGCCTTCGCCTTGCCCGCCCGCTCGGCGGCCCACGCGTAGCTTTGCCGTTCCCCAAAGCTGATCTGCTCGATCGCTTCGTGCACGCTTCGGCGAAAGCCCTGGGAGAGGGTGCGGTCAAGGGGGAGTGTAAAGGTCCGACGGTTGCCGGCGAGGAAGTCGAGGACCTCGTTTTGCGCGTGGTGGAGAACGTCGTGAGGGTTGAGCGGTCTCGCCGCGTCGATCGGTGGGGCGAATTTCCGCAGTTGCGCTTCGCAGAGGGCTTTTACGACATCAAAACCCTCGCTTTCGAAAGCGATGCGCACGAGCCCCCGCTCAGTTGCGGCGAAAAGGAGAGTGCCGAGAGGTGAGGGGGCTTCGGCGAACTCGAGTGAGAGGGCGTCGGCGCAGTGTGTGGGCATGGCCGCTTCTTTCTTCGGCTCGAGGGTGGAGGACGTGGCGCCTGGGCGCTGTGGTGATTGTGGCACGCGTGCCTTTGAGCTGTTTTCATGGGGCGCCTGAAGGGCCTCAATGAGCATAGATGTGTTGTGTGTCATATCTGGAGCGGCCTGGAATAAGCGCAGCCCCGCAAGAGTTGAGCCTAGTGAACTCAAGTTGAGTGATACGTCGATTGACAACCCCGGTTTGGGGAGCGTTGACTAATCGCGTTCTTGAGCACAGCCAAGTTGATAGCGGTGCGGCCACCACAGAAATCCACCGGTCGCACACTCGGAAGGAGAACACTTATGTCACAGGCAGTAGGAATCGACCTCGGCACCACCAACTCTGTTGTTGCCGTTCTCGAAGGTGGCGAACCCACCGTTATCGCGAACGCCGAAGGTGCTCGCACGACCCCTTCGGTTGTGGCCTTCTCGAAGTCCGGCGAGGTCCTCGTCGGTGAAGTCGCAAAGCGCCAGGCCGCGACCAACGTTGACCGCACGTACTCGTCCGTGAAGCGCCACATGGGCACCGACTGGATGACCGAAGTTGACGACAAGAAATACACCCCGCAGGAGATCTCGGCCCGAATCCTCGGCAAGCTCAAGCGCGATGCTGAGTCCTACCTCGGCCAGACCGTGACCGACGCGGTCATCACCGTCCCCGCATACTTCAATGACGCGGAACGCCAAGCCACGAAGGACGCCGGCCAGATCGCGGGCCTCAACGTCCTGCGCATCATCAACGAGCCGACGGCCGCCGCACTCGCGTACGGCCTCGAAAAGGGTAAGGACGACGAGCGCATCCTCGTGTTCGACCTCGGTGGCGGCACGTTCGACGTCTCGCTCCTCGAAATTTCGAAGGACGAAGACGGCTCCGCCATTCAGGTCGTCGCGACCGCGGGCGACAACCGCCTCGGCGGCGACGACTGGGACCAGCGCGTCGTGGACTACCTCGTGAGCCAGGTCAAGAACAAGGACGGCGTGGACCTCTCGAAGGACCGCATCGCCCTCCACCGCCTCAAGGAGGCCGCTGAGCAGGCCAAGAAGGAGCTCTCGAGCTCGACCTCGACCAACATCTCGCTCCAGTACCTCTCGATGAGCGAAAACGGCCCGATTCACCTCGACGAAAAGCTCACGCGCTCGCACTTCGAGGAGCTCACGAGCGATCTCCTCGAGCGCACGAAGGCGCCGTTCCACCAGGTCATCAAGGATGCCGACGTCTCGGTTTCTGACATCGACCACGTGATCCTCGTGGGTGGCTCGACCCGTATGCCCGCCGTTGCCGAGGTTGTCACTTCGCTCACCGGCAAGGAGCCCAACAAGGGCGTCAACCCCGACGAGGTCGTGGCGTACGGCGCTGCGCTCCAGGCCGCAGTGATCAAGGGCGACCGCAAGGACGTGCTCCTCATGGACGTCACGCCGCTTTCGCTCGGTATCGAAACCAAGGGTGGCCTCATGACGAAGCTCATCGAGCGCAACTCGGCGATCCCGACCAAGACCTCCGAGGTCTTCTCGACGGCTGACGACAACCAGCCTTCGGTCGCCATCCAGGTCTACCAGGGCGAGCGCCAGTTCACGCGCGACAACAAGCTTCTCGGCACCTTCGAGCTTTCGGGCATTGCACCGGCCCCCGCCGGCATGCCGCAGATCGAAGTGACCTTCGACATCGACTCCAACGGCATCGTGAACGTGTCCGCGAAGGACCGCGGCACCGGCAACGAGCAGTCGATCCAGATCACGGGCGGCTCGGGTCTCTCCGACGAAGAGATCGACCGCATGGTGAAGGACGCCGAGGCACACGCAGCCGAGGACGCCGAGCGTCGCAAGAACGCTGACGCTCGCAACACCCTCGAGCAGCTCACCTACCAGGGCGACAAGCTCCTCAAGGACAACGGCGACAAGATCCAGGATGCCGATAAGACCGCGGCTGAGGACGCGATCAAGGAGGCCAAGGAAACCCTCGCCAAGGAAGACGCCTCGACGAGCGACCTCGAAGCCGCACGCGAAGCACTGAGCGAGAAGCTCCAGGCTGTCGGCACCGCGATCTACTCGGCCGCTCAGGCCGAGCAGGAAGGTAACGCCGAAGGCGCCGACTCGGCCAACGCCGCCTCGGGCGAAGACGACGACGTCGTCGACGCCGAGATTGTTGACGATGAGGACGACAAGTGAGCGAGAACGACAAACCGTTCACGTTCACCGATAAGCGCACGTCCACGAAAGGCGAGGAGCCAGACATGAACGAGCAGCAACCAGGCGGCGCGCCGGAGGAAACTCCCGCGCCCGCCGCGGCCACCGCGAACAGCACTGACACGCCCGAAGGCGCCGAGGTCGACGATCTCTCCGCCGAGGCCGGAGCCCTCTACGAGAGCGCTGTCGCCGAGACCGAAGCCCTCAAGGCGAAAGTGAACGAGCTCGAAGAGCAGCTCAAGCGCGACCAGGCAGAGTACGTGAACTCGCGCAGACGCATCGAACAGAGCGCCGTCGTGGGTCAGCAGCAGGCCGTCGCAAAGGTCCTCACCTCGCTTCTGAGCGTCCTCGACGACATCGAGCTCGCTCGGCAGCACGGGGATATCGCCGAGGGCAGCCCGTTTGCCTCGATCACGAGCAAACTTGAGGAAGCACTCGGTGCGCACGGTCTCGTTCGCTACGGCGAGGTCGGCGAAGAGTTCGACCCCGAAAAGCATGAGGCGCTCATGCATTCGAGCAGTGATGAGGCCGAGGCAACGAGCCTCGAGGTCATCATGCAGCCCGGCTACATGATGGGGGAACGCGTCCTGCGCCCGGCGCGCGTGGGCACGGTCGGCCCCAACTAAGGCAGGGCAAGCGTCGGCCCCTCCCGCCACGTGACAGCAAAGCGGGGCGGGCCGACGCCACCAGCACACCGCGAGGCGGCGGGATCACCAACCCGCCGCCTCGCTCCATAGATTCACACTTATAACGAGGAGACACCATGAGCCAGCAAGAATGGCTGAGCAAGGACTTTTATAAGATCCTCGGCGTCTCCCAGGACGCCTCCGCAGCAGAGATCAAAAAGGCCTATCGCAAGAAGGCGAAGGAGCTGCATCCGGATAGGCATCCCGGGGATGCCAAGGCAGAAGAGCGCTTCAAGGAAGTGGGCGAGGCCTACTCGATTCTGAGCGACGCGGAGCAGCGCAAGCAGTACGACGCGATTCGCGCGATGGGCGCGGGCGGTGCGCGCTTCGCCTCGGGCCCTGGCGGCGCGGCAGGTGGCGGATTCGAGGATCTCTTCGGTGCCTTCACCGGCGGTGGTTTCGGTGGTGGCGCGGGCGGCGTCAACATCGAAGATCTCATGGGAATGTTTGGCGGAGGCGGCTTTGGCGGGGGGCAGGGCCGTGCAGGCTTCTCGCCGAACGGCGGTTTTGGGCGCCAGGCACCCCAAAAGGGCGCCGACGTGAGTGCGAGCGTGAAGCTCAGCTTCCGCGACGCAGTGCTCGGAACCGAGGTGTCGTTTAGCGCGGGCGGGCGGAACATTACGACCCGTATTCCCGCGGGAGTTCACGACGGACAGAAAATTCGGCTCAGGGGCAAAGGGCAAGCGTCGGCGAACGGTGGCGCCCCCGGCGACCTCATGCTGACCGCTCACGTTGCCGCCCACCCGCTCTACACCATGGACGGGATGAACCTGCGCATTGACGTTCCCATCACCCCCGCAGAGGCTGCATTCGGTGCGAAAGTGCGTGTGCCGCTCCTCGATGGCGGGCACGTCACCATGAAGGTCCCCGCCGGCACCCCGTCGGGCCGCACGCTTCGCGCCAAAGGCAAGGGTGTACGCATGAAGAAAGGCGAGGGAGACCTGTTGGTGACCCTCACAATCGTGCTGCCCGATACCCTGAACGAGAACGCTGAAAAGGCGCTTCGCGACTTTGCCGAGGCCACGACTGATTTCGACCCCCGTGCCAACCTCGTGGAGCGTGCCGCCCGATAAGAGCACCACCGACGGCCACGAGAAGGAGGAGACATGGCACCGTCACGTTTCGATGAGCACGCGGGAGTCTTCGTCATCTCGGTCGCGGCCGAGCTTACGGGGATGCACCCGCAAACCCTGCGCACCTACGATCGGCTGGGGATTGTGTCGCCGCAGCGCACGAGAGGGCGCGGGCGACGCTACAGCGCATGGAACATCGCGCAGTTAAGGCAGGTCCAAGCTCTCTCGCAAGAGGAAGGCATCAACCTTGCGGGAATCAAGCGGATCCTCGAGCTGCAAAACGAGGTGGAGAGGCTCAGGGCCGAACTCGACGAAGTCACCGAAGAGCGAGACGAGCAGCGCCGCCGCGATAGCCGCATTTTCGCGACCTCGCAAACCGGTGAAGTCGAAGCGATGCGCCGCGGCCAGCGGCCACGCCGACGCCAAGCGGGTGCGCTTGTCGTGTGGAGGCCCGACGGTTCCCGCTAGCGCGTGAGCTGGCTCCGGTAGAACTCGCGCCACTTCTCGGCGACCGATGCCCTCGAATAGCGGGCCGCGCCTTCGCGTGCGGCCTGCTGGGCCTTCGCATACGCGGCGGGGGAGTCCTTCAGGCTCGTGAGGGCCTCGACGAACCCATCGATCTCACCACGGCCGGCCTGCACGCGCGTCGCGTGATCGAACAGCACGCCTTCGTAATACACGAGGTCACGCACCACGATAGGGGTGTCGGTTGCCATGGCTTCGAGAATCGTCATGGGAAAGAGCTCCTCATAGCTTGGCAGGAAGAACGCATCCGCGGCGTTGAAGCACTCATTCATCTCCTCGCGCGGCACAAGCCCAATGAGCTTGACGTTCGCGGGGAGATTCTCTTTTGCCTTTGTGATTTGTTCGTAGCCGCTCGTGATGCGACCGAAAGAAAAGTCCCCGGCCCACACGAAGAGCGCCTCAGGCATCGCGCGTGCAACGTCGAGAAGATCAAAAAATCCCTTGCGGGTTTGGAGCTGGCCGGCACACATGACCACGAAGCGAGTGTCGTCTGCACCCCAGGCCCGTCGCCTTCGTGCGATGCTCTCGTTTCTCTCGAGCGGATGGAACTGTTCCTCCGAAACGAAATTCGGGATAAACGTGATGCGGGACGGATCGAAGCCGTATTCACTTTCGAGTGCCGTGATGAACCAGGGATTGACCGTGACGAGCGTATCCGTGGCGCGGTAGAAGTTCAGCATGTAGCGGTAGAACGCCCAGCGTGCCGGTTTCGGCATCGCGATCGAATCATCGACGGTCTCCGGAATAAAGTGCACGTGGGCGAGCGTCGCCCCACGCCGCTTGGCGACGGGGATCGCAGCGCGATATTCCGGGTTGATGGAATGGAAGTGGTTGATGTCGCCGAAGCTTCCGAGGCGTGCTCGCGGGTTGATATCGAATTCGTCGCCGAGCTCCGCGCTGATGAGTGCGACTTGCTCGAGGTAGGCGCTTCCCACGCCTTGCCCCGCGACGGAATCGGCCTTCGAAAATGCGTGAATGCGTGGTTTCGCCATGCGTGGGCCCTCTTACCAGGGGAGAAGATTGGTCACGAGCGCGCTAATGCCGAGCCCGTATGCAACGAGGGTGGGGATCTTCCCCAGGAGGATGATCCACGTGTACGTCGAGAACTTCATTTTCGTCGTGCCCGCGAGGTAGCAGAGGAGGTCATCCGGGGCGATGGGAAGCACGATCGCGGCTGCAAATGCGGTCGTGAAACCGGATTTTCGCGTCCACCCGAGGTACTTTTCGATCGTCTTCTCGCTAAACATTGCCTCGATGAGAGCCATGCCCACCTGGCGTGCCACGATGAAGTTCGTGATCGAGCCGGCGCACACCGCGAGCCAGTTATAGATTGTGCCCTCGATCGGCCCGAAAAGTACAGGCGCGGCGATCACGAGAAGCCCGGCGGGGATGATGGGAAACATCACCGAGGCGAAGCTCGCGGCCATGAAACCAATCGGCCCCCAAATACCGAGCGAGTCGATGTACGCCTGAAGGGAATCGAGGGACTTGAGTGTACCGGTCTTAATACCCCACGCGACGAGGCCGATCGAGAACGCGAGCCCTACGAACGGCATGACCTTGACCGCGATCTGAATGGCCTTCTTGTGGGCGGTGACGCGTTCGGCGGCGTGCTCACCGAAGCGCGATTGATGGTGCTCTTTCGCGCTCGCCTCCTCCCGCGGTTCGATCGCGGGAGCGATATTGGTGCGTGAACGCTCCGTAGGAGTAAAGGGAAGTTTCTCGGCCCCCGGGAACGCTGGCGAGGAGCTTTCGGTCGGTGCGGTCGTGGTGTCCTCGTGTGCACTCATGCGGCCAGGCGCTCTTCTCCATTGGTCGTGCGGCGAGGGGCCTTTGCGGCGCCCTCGGGTCGGGTGGAAATCTTCAAACTCAACGGGGTGCGGTGGCGTCCGGTTCCGACGCTTGCGAGCACCTTTTCGTAGACCTCTTTTGCGGATCGCCCAAAAGCTTCCGCCGAAAAAACCGTGGCGGCGCGCCGAGCGGCGCAGGCTGCCATGCGGGCACGCAGCGCATCATCCTCGAGAATGTCGGCAAGACGCTCGGCGAACTGGGTCGAGTCCGCGTAGGTGTAACCAGTTTTGCCTTCGAGGATCACGCCGTCGAGGGAATCATCCTTGCGGCACAGGAGCGGGAGGCCACACGCCATGGCCTCGATGAACGTGAGGCCCTGGGTTTCGCTGAGCGACGCCGAGACGAAAAGATCGGCCATGCGGTAGTAGTCGGCGACCTCCTCGGGCGGGCGGAAACCGGCAAAACGCACCATGTCGCGGATTCCGAGATGGTCGACGAGACCTTCGAGCTCGTCGCGCGAAGGGCCATCGCCCACAAGCACGAATACGGTGTTCGAGGGGCGAGCTTTCGCAAGGTGGCGAAGAACATCGTCGACGCTTTTCTCCTTCGCGAGGCGGCACACCGAGACGAGAACCTTCGTGCCTTCGGCGATGCCGAGTTCGCTGCGAATCTCGCGGCTGCGCTCGAGATCGGCACTCGTCTGGGCGGCGCGGAACCGGGAAAGGTCGAGGCCCGTGGGAATCACGGCGATCGGTTGTGTGACGCCGTAACCGCGAAGAAGCCTCTCCACCTTTGCCGTCGGCGTGATCACCGCACTGACCTGCTCGCAAAACTTCTTCGAAAAGGCCGTGATCATCTTCTTGCCCATGGTCTTCGTGGGCGCGTAGTAGTGGGTGTAGTCCTCGTAGATTGTGTGGTACGTGTGCACGATCGGGATGCCTAGCGCCTTCGCAATCGTGCGGGCCCACAGGAAGGTCGAAAACTCGCACTGCGAGTGAATGACATCGGGGTGCCATTCCTCGATTTCGCGGCGGATCTTCCGGTTCGGGAGCACCGAGATGCGCGCGTGGTCATAGAACATCGAAGCGTTGAGAGAAGCGAGCCGGTACACCCCGTCTCGTGAGGAGGACCTGAGGGACTCGGCGAGGGTCAACACACGCACGTCGCAGCCAAGCATTTCGAGCTGCTTCTTGAGCGTGAGAACGCTTGTGACGACCCCGTTGACAACCGGCTCGTACCAGTCGGTTGTAATAAGGACCTTGAGAGGCTCTCGATCACTGCTGTGCATCATCATGTCTCCATCGTGAGTCGCGGAGGCTTGTGGACACATCAGTCATGGGGATCGACTCAATCATCCCCGAGACTGATATTGCTCAACCCGCGAGGCTAAGACCTCACCGGCAAGCAAGGCTTGCAAACCCGCAGGCGGGCGCGTGACCACAACGCTTCGCACTTCGAGACTATGTGTCCTATGTTTCGGGGCGGTGAACGCCATCCCGGAGTTTTCCCGGAATCGCGTGCGGGGAGAAAGGCCTCAGTTGCGCGAAGTCACGCGCGCGGGAACGCAACTGAGACCTCGAGGCTCGATATAGTCGCGGCTATGGTGCACACGGAAAATTCGCCGGAAGCGGCGGCCTTGCTCGATATACAACCGGTCATTGTCGGGGGTGACATCGGCGCTTACTCACTAGCGCGCGCCTTTCACGAGGCGTACGGGGTCAAGTCGATCGTTGTGAGCGCGAAACTCGGTTGGCAGATCGCGAGGAGCGCGATTATTGACAACGTGTTGTGCGAGGATCCCATGGACCCCGAAGTGCTCGCGTCGTCGCTCACTGCCATCGCCGAGAAGATCAGGCGCGCGCGGCCGGACGCTCACGCCATCGTTTTGGGGTCCGCTGATGCCACGGTCAAATCCATCATCCGGGTCCGTGATGAGCTCGGAGCAATGGACCCCACGTGGATCGTGCCGTACGTGGGTCTCGAGGCGTTCGAGGCTGGCACCGAGAAAAACAACTTCACGCGCCTGTGCGAAAAGCTCGGTGTCGACCACCCCGAAACGGTGATCGTCGATCTCGCAGCGGGGGTGCCGGAATCATTCGACCTCCCCTTTGACTACCCCGTAATCGCGAAACCGGCCGACGTTTCGGCGTGGAAGCGAACGAGTTTTGTTGGGAAATCCAAGGTCCACACTGTAGCGAACGAGCAGGATCTGCGTGCACTTTTTGCGAAGATCCACGGGGCCGGCTATCGCAAATCGATCATCGTCCAGGATCTCATTCCCGGGGACGATCAAAACATGCGCATCCTCACCGCCTATTGCGACCGTGACTCCCGTATTCGGTTTGCCTCGTGGGGGCGGACGCTGCTCGAGGAACACACTCCAGGCGCCATTGGTAATCCCGCAGCGATCGTCTCGGGCGTCAATTGCGAAGCCGTGGCGCAGGCCCAAAAAATTGTGACTGAGCTCGGTTGGACCGGCTATGCGAACTTCGACCTCAAGTATGATCCGCGAACGGGCCGAACCGTGTTCTTTGAGCTTAATCCCCGACTCGGCCGCTCTAACTACTACATCACCGCAGCTGGCCACAATCCTGTCACCTACTACGTCAACGAGCACCTCCTCGGTGCCTTCAAAGAGCCGGGGGAGATTGTTCAGGACCAGCCCGAAACGCTCTACACCGTGGTGCCGGTGGCCCTGGTCAAGCACTACACCCGCGACCCCGAATCGCGCGCGATCCTCGAGCGCGTACTCAAGGCGAGACGTGTCAAGAATCCGCTTAACTATCGCGGAGTCGAAAAAGACCCGAAACGCTGGTTCTACTACTATGCAGCGCTCGTGAACTACGTGAAAAAATTCCGCACGCACTACAAACCCGATTATGCAGACGTGCAGGCTTCGGGGGAGAAGTGATGACGGTGTGGCAGAACCCTTTCGTAGGGGTACTTGGAGGGGTGGGCCCCGGGGCGACCGCCGTGTTCATGGACGTCCTTGTGCGAGCGACCGCTGCTCGAGCGGACCAGGACCACATTGATTGCATCGTGATGCAGCACGCCAGCACCCCCGATCGTACGCGCCATATCCTCGACCCTGAGCATGAGGAGGACCCGGGCCCCGTGCTTGCCCGCGATGCGGCGTTTTTGGAGAGTGCGGGAGCATCGTTTCTTGTGCTGCCTTGCAACACCGCCCATCACTACGCCGAAGCGATCGATTCCGCGGCGGAGGTAGACCTGCTATCCATCGTCGAGGTCACCGTCCGAGCCGCCGCTAAGCGTCTTCGCGAGCGCCGAGCAGAGGAATCGCCGGTGGCGATCTTTGCGACTGAGGGCAACATTCACGCAAACGTTTACCAAGATGCGCTAGCACGAGCGGGTCTCACGCCGCTGGTTCCCGACCGCGACGTTCAAGAGGTCGTGAACTCTCTCATCTACGACCAAGTCAAAGCCGGCCGCCCTGTTGACCTCCCTGCCCTTTCAGGCATTATCGACGCAATGGAGGCAGCGGGCGCCGGTGCCGTGATCCTTGGATGTACCGAATTGAGTTTGATTTTTGACAAGGAATCGATGTCCAGCGACAGGCGCATCGTTGACTCGCTGCGTGAGCTCGCAAAGGCGACGGTCAAGAAGGCAGGCAAGCGGCTCACTCCTGCCTTCGCTCATTAGCAATTTTTCCTTTTCCTGTGACATTCACAGCAGAGACGTGCATACTGTTAGTGCAACAGGGTTGCTGATGATGCAACGGTGATGGTTGTGGATTCGGCGCTCTCGCGCAGCGGCCGGGAGTCCGGCTGTACCGATCGCACGATGCTCAACGCAGCGCATTCGCGCGATCGCACATACGCAGTGCTGCGTACCGATCCGCGACGACGTCGCGTGAGAAGAAGGAGAACTCCATGACTGAGAAACCCGTTACCTCCGTATCCGAACTCGAAGCCCTCAAGACCATCCAGAACGGCGAAAAGCAGAAGCTCACCTTCTCCGACGCCGAAATGGAACGCCGCATCGGTGGCCTTCGCGAGATCATGGCCGCGAAAGACCTCGACGCCGTTGTACTGACGAGCTTCCATGGCATCAAGTACTATTCCGACTTCCTCTTCACCTATTTCGGGCGCCATTACGCCTTCGTCGTGACGCAGGAAAGCACGTGCACAATCTCTGCGAACATCGACGCGGGAATGCCGTGGCGCACGAGCTACGGTGACAACATCGTGTATACCGACTGGAACCGCGATAACTACTACGAGGGTATTCGCGAAGCGCTTCGTCGCGCGGGCGTGAGTGCGAAGCGCGTGGGCGTCGAGGACGATTCGCTGCCCACCCTCCTGCGCGGGCGCCTCGAAAATGCCCTCAACGGTGCGGAGCTTGTGGATATTTCGCTCGAATCAATGCGCCAGCGCATGTTTAAGAGCGCCGAAGAGATTGAGGTCATCAAGCATGGTGCGCGCATTGCGGACCTCGGCGGTGAAGCGATCCGCGATGCCATTCGCCCCGGTGTGACCGAGTATGAGGTCGCCCTTGCAGGTACCGAGGCAATGGTGCATGAAATCGCGAAGACTTTCCCGCATCGCGAGGTGCGTGACACGTGGGTGTGGTTCCAGTCGGGCATCAACACCGACGGCGCGCATAACTGGCCAACCACCCGCAAGCTCGAGGCGGGCGACATTCTCTCGCTCAACTGCTTCCCGATGACCTCGGGCTACTACACGGCCCTCGAACGTACTCTCTTCGTGGGAGAGCCGAGTCCCGAAGCACGCCGCTACTGGGACATCAACGTGGAGGTTCACGAGGCAGGTCTCGAGCTGATCAAGCCCGGTGCCGTATGTAAGGACATCGCGGCCGAGCTCAACAAGATCTACGTGGACTACGGGCTTCTTCCGAACCGCACGTTCGGTTACGGTCACTCGTTCGGCGTTCTCTCCCATTACTACGGTCGTGAGGCCGGCCTCGAGCTTCGCGAAGACATCGACACCGTGATCGAACCCGGCATGGTGGTTTCGATGGAGCCCATGATTACTATTCCGGAAGGACAGCCGGGCGCCGGTGGCTATCGCGAGCACGATATCGTCGTGGTCGGCGAGGACTCGACGGAAGACATCACGAAGTTCCCGTACGGGCCTGAGAAGAACATCATCCCGGCCTGAGGTCTCGCATTGTGAGCTAGTGCGCGGCGCGGCCACCACATCGTGGCTGCGCCGCCTACGCTTTTCATCAGATGCGCCCATATCGATTCATCCCGCCCCATTTCCAGGAGCCAACAGTGCACATCGACCCGACCGTCCTTGACGCCGCCGTGACCTCAAGCCCCGAACGCGACCTCGCATTTACCGCAGCTCCCGAATATGCCTCGTGGTGTCAAAAACGCTCGGTCGTGCTCATTCCCGTTGGTGCTCTCGAGCAGCACGGCCCCCACATGCCACTCGGCACCGATGCGCTGCTCTCGCACGCCATGGCACGCGGCGTATGCGACCTCATGAATGCCAAGGCCGATGCTGAAATCGGCTCCGCTAAAGTCGCCCAGCCCTTCGTGTACGGATATAAATCCCAGCAGAAGTCCGGCGGGGGGAATCACCTCCCCGGCACAATTAGCCTCGATGCCCACACTCTCACGACCTACGCACGTGATGTCACGCGCGGTTTTCTCGCGCAGGGGGTAAGCAGCGTGGTGTTCGTCAACGGCCACTACGAGAACTACCAGTTCCTCTACGAAGGCGTGGACCTTGCCCTTCGAGACCTCGGGATCGTGCAAGGGGCCGAGCGCAACGCGCTCTTGCTTAGCTATTGGGACTATGTGGATGACTCTACGCTCGCGAAGGTGTATCCCGACGGCTTCCCGGGATGGGATATCGAGCACGGCGGAGTTCTCGAAACTGCCCTCATGATGCGCCTTTACCCGAGTCTCGTGAACGAATCCGCGATGATCGATCACCCCGCGGCTGATCTACCTCGCTTCGACCGTCTCCCCGTCGTGCCCGAACGTACGCCCGAAACGGGCTGCCTCTCGTCACCGCGAGGAGCAAGCCGCGAAAAAGGAGAGTGGCTCTTTAGCGCCGCGACCTCCGCGATCGCTGCTGACCTCCTCCAAGAACTGAACCTTACCTAAGCGCCCATAGGCGTCCGCCCTCAACGAAGGACAGAACTATGCCCCGACCGAGAAAGCCCGAACCGGATCAGGTAGGGCCAGAGCAATCACAAGAGGAACCGAGTACCCAGACCACGGAGGTACAGCTCCCTCGCTTCCGCGGTTCGATCATCCCGCCTATTGATTCCCTCTTTATCAAGGCGCTGCCACCGGTTCTCATCGTGTGCGTGGTGGTCGCGGTTGTCGTGAATCCCGACGGAACCGCGAACGTGATCGACGGTCTTCGCACACACATCACGGCGGGATGGACCTGGTACTTCGTCGCATACTCGGTGCTTGCTGTAGCACTGTGCGTGTGGCTCACCTTTTCCAAGCTCGGCAAGGTGCGGCTCGGCGGCCCGAAAGCGAAGCCCGAGCACTCGGCTTTCGCGTGGTATTCGATGCTCTTCGCGTGTGGTCAAGGCATCGGCCTTATCTTCTGGTCGCTCGCCCAGCCCATCATGATGAAGGAGGATTCGGCGATCCTCCCGATCACTGGGAACCCTGGTGAGGGCGGCATCGTGTGGACGTACTTCCACTGGGGTTTTACCGCGTGGGCCATTTACGGCGGTATCGCCGCGTGCCTCGCGTACTCGCACCACAACCTCGGTAAGACCCTCACCTTTAGGGAGGCCACCGTCGACATCCTTCCAAAGAAGGCCCAGCGCCCCGCGGGTGTGGTCATCGAGATGCTCGCGATCATCGCGACCGTCCTCGGTCTCGCCACGAGTTTCTCGTTCGCTGCCATCCAGTTCTCTTCGGGGCTCAGCTCGCTTACGAGTCTCGAGAGCGGCAACACGGTGTGGCTCATCGTGATCGCCGTGTTCGCTGTTCTTGCCGCGTTCTCCGCCTTTATGGGAGTGGATAAGGGCATGAAACGCATTTCTGAGCTCAACACGATTCTTTCCGTTGTGCTCGTGCTCGGCGTGCTGCTTTTCGGCCCCACGGTCTACATCCTCTCGAACCTCGTGCAGACATCGGGAAGTTTCATCAGCAACTTTCTTTCGATGAGTTTCTTTACAGCGCCCGAACTTACGATGACCCCGATCGATTCGTGGCAGGACAGCTGGAACGGCTGGTGGACCGTGTTCATCTGGTGCTGGGTGATCGCGTTCAGCCCCTTCGTTGCCGGCTTCATCGCGCGCATCTCGCGCGGCCGCACGATCCGCGAGTTTGTCGTGGGCGTGACCATCGTGCCGTCGATCATCGTCATGGTGTGGGTGGGCATCATCGCCTCGGCCGGGATGTTCTACGACGAGAAGAGTGGGGGTGCCGTCACCGAAGCGGTGGGTATTGATAACGCGGCGGGTCTCTTTGAGATGCTCGGCATGATTCCCTACATCGGCACGATCCTCATCATCGTCGCGACCGTCCTCGTGGGCACTTACTACGTCACCTCACTGGATTCGGGTACGTACGCGCTCGCGGAATTCGTGAACGCCCCGAAAAAGGCGAGTAGCGCCTTCAGGGTTGTGCTTGTCGTCTCGATCGCCGTCGTCGCAATCGTGCTTCTTTCGCTCGGCTCCGATTCGGTTGTGGACACCGTGCAGACCGGCACGATCATCGGCGCGTTCCCCTTCTCGTTCGTGGTGCTGCTCATGATCATCAACCTGTTCAGGCGCTTGCGTCATCGCGACCGCGAAACCCGCTTGCTCGAGCGTGAGGTCAACGATCCCGAGGTACGCCCCGAGGACTTCACGGTCGACGAGCATGGCCTTCCGCTTCCGTCGGAGGAGATTCCCGACGACATCCCGGGCCTTCCCGAGAAGTCATAACGCTCATCACAGTATTTGCGAGAGGGTCCCCGCTTTGCGCAGGGGCCCTCTCAAGGTGATTAGCATGGAGCCGTCATGACGAAAGCGACCACGAACACCGCGCCTCAGGCACCGCGCTCGAACTCCACGATTTCGACCGTCGCGGCCATCCTTCGATGCTTTACCGTCGATGAGCCTGAATGCGGCGTCACCGAAATTTCAGAAGCCGTCGGACTCCATAAGTCGAGCGTGTCCCGCACACTCCGCACGCTTGAGGCCGAGCGGATGGTCTCCCAGAATCCCGAGACGAAACGGTACCGGCTCAGCTGGGGGCTCTTGTCGATCGTCGGCCCTCTTCTTTCGCACCTCGACCTGCGCTCGCTCGCGTATCCGATCATGAAAGATCTCGTTGCGCACACCCGCGAGACCGTCTCCCTGTGCGTCTTTGACGGGGTGGAGGCAATCGTGGTCGAGCAGGTGCAGGGCACAGAGATGATTCGCCATGTGACCCCGATCGGTACGCGCTACCTTTCACTCGAACACGCGACGGTGCGTGTGTTCCATGCGTGGCGCGGGGGCGAGGCGGGGCTCAAGACTGCGGGGGTACGTGAGGCACAGCCCGAAGCAGCCGGCTGGGATCGTGAACAATACGAGAAGCGCCTTGAAGACATCCGCCAAGACCAGGTCGCCGTCAATAATCGTGATTCAAACGACGACGAAATCGGCATTGCGAGCCCCATTTTCGATCACCGAGGCGGCATCGTGGGGGCCCTGCTGCTCGCCGCGCCGGCGTTTCGCACGCCGAATGCACGCCTCGATTCCCTGTGCCCAGCCGTGCGCGAGGCGGCGGAGAAAATCGGCAGAAGCATGGGGTTTACCCCCGAAAACTTCCGTTAAAGGCGGCGGGCGCCGGTCCCGGGGGCTTCCCGGTTCCGACGCCTGCCAGCTCAGCATCGCGCCTTTAGGCGCACGCGGTGCTTAGTTTTTGATCCACACCGTCGAGTTCGCGGCGAGAGTATTCTTCGCGTCCGGGACCGAGGCGAAGAGGACCTCGGCACCTGCGGGAAGCGGTGCGTCCTCACTGGTCGTGTTGACGAGCACCGTGACGGGGCCCGACGTGAGCGAGAGGATGCCCTCGCCGAGCGAATCGTTGATGGTGACGTCGGTGCCTTTGCCGAGCTCGAGCTCGCGACGCAGGCGCAGGGCCGTGCGGTACATCTCGAGTGTCGAATCCGGCTTTCCAGCCTGCTGATCTGCGGCGAGTTCGCCAAAGATCTCGGGTTGGGGGAGCCACGCCTCGCCCGTCGGCGAGTAACCGTAGGCGGGGGCGTCCTTTTCCCAGGGGAGCGGCACGCGGCAGCCGTCGCGGCCCGGAACACCAGCGCGCTTGTGGGCAGGGTCCTCGCGCAGCTCGTCGGGGATGTCCGCGACCTCTGGAAGGCCGAATTCTTCGCCCTGGTAGAGGTACGCCGATCCGGGCAGGGCGAGCATGAGCGCAGTCGCGGCGCGTGCGCGGCGCACGCCGAGCTCGAAATCAGGCTTTTCCTCGCGCGAGAGGCCCTCGCCGAAGCGGTAGCCGTGATCGAAGCCGTAGCGGGTCGCGTGGCGGATCGTGTCGTGGTTCGAGAGCACCCAGGTCGTGGGGGCGCCAACCTCGTTCGCAAACGTGAGCGGCTCCATGATTGCCGACGTGAGAGTCTCGACGCTCCAACCGGCCTGAAGGAAGCCGAAGTTGAAGATCTGGTGCATTTCGTCGGGGCGCACGTAGAGGTGCTGGCGGTTCTTCGGCACCCACGCTTCGGCCACCATCATGCGATCGCCGTCGTACTCGTTCATGATTGCACGCCACTCGCGGTAGATCTCGTGCACGCCATCCTGATCGAAATATACGGGGATGTCTTCGTCATCGCCCGTATCGAGCATGGCGGTCTCCTTGACCTCGGGAGCATCGGGAAGTCCCTCGGGCTTGACCATGCCGTGCGCGACGTCGACGCGGAAACCGTCGGCCCCCCGGTCCATCCAGAAACGCAGGACGCCTTCGAAAAGCTCGTGGACCTTGGGGTTCTCCCAGTTCCAGTCGGGCTGGGAGGTATCGAAGATGTGGAGGTACCACTGGCCCGGCTTACCGTCGGCCTCCGTCACGCGCGTCCACGCGCTCCCGTGGAAGATCGACTGCCAGTTGTTTGGCGGGAGCTCACCGTTTTCGCCCTTGCCGTCGCGGAACATATACATGTCGCGCTCGGGGGAGCCGGGCTTCGCCGCGAGGGCCTTTTGGAACAGCTCGTGCTGGTCGCTCGAGTGGTTCGGAACGATATCGACGATGACCTTGATGCCGAGCTCGTGTGCGCGGGCGATGAGAGCGTCGGCGTCGCTAATCGAGCCGAAGCGTGGATCAACGTCGGTGTAATCGGAGACGTCGTAGCCGCCGTCCTTCTGTGGCGACGTGTAGAACGGGGAGAGCCACAGGGCATCGACGCCCAGATCCTTGAGGTAGTCGAGTTTTGCGGTGATACCGGGCAGGTCGCCCATGCCGTCACCGTTTGCGTCAGCGAACGAGCGCGGATACACCTGATAAACAACGGCGTCGCGCCACCATTCGTTGGCCATGTGGAAATCCTCCTTGGGTTGTACGGGGTGCCCGCGAGGTGCGGGCGGGAACAGTTGGGGCGGCTCAGTGGCCGCGAATGGGTGCGGCCGCGAGGGGCCGCATGGGGGTGATCAGGAAACCTGCGCGTTCGGCTCGCAGGGTCATGATCTGGTCCGACGCTTGCTCACCGCTTACTGCACTCATGGTCTCAAGAGAGACGCCGGGGGAGTGCACGGCGGCGCTGTCGTGCCCGCTGGGTGAGGCCAGCACGAGCGATTCCGGAAGGGCGATGTCGTCGTGTGCTGCACGTGCGAGGTGAATGAGCACGGGCTCGGTGCGGTCGGTGCGCATGAACGTCAGCGAGTCCTCGCCTGCGTGTAGCCAACGCAGCCCCCCGCTTTGCAGAGCCTTGAAGGCGCTGCGCGCAGCGAAAACCGCGGCCGTGAGGTCGCGCCAGTGCCGTTGGTGCTCACAGAGGGTATCCGTATCGATAGCGGTCCACGGCATGGGCGTTCGCGAATGCTCGCCGTTATTACCCTCGAGTGCAAGCTCGTCGCCAGCGAACAACGTGGGGACACCAGGCAGTCCCACGAGAGCGCCGAGCGCCGCCGCGTGACGATCGGGATCGCCGAAAACGGTGCGACTGCGGGCAGTGTCGTGCGAGCACAGCTGGTTTTGCGAGTGTAAGCGCGCTTCGTATGTGAGCTGAGCATTGTAATCGCGCAGCGTGGCGAGCACCGCTCGCGTGGACAGTTTCGGCACCCCCATGGGAAGGCCGAGCCAATTCACCGTGGATTTTTCGGGGCTGAGCCACGCCCACAGGGGCTTCGTGAAGCCCGTGTAATTCATGGCGCCATCCCAGCCGTCACCGGCAAGGTCGGCTGAGGCATCGTGGAAATGCTCCGCCACGAGCCACGTGCCCTCACGCATGGCTTCGCGGATGTCGCGGGCGACCTCATGGGTGAGATCCTGCTCGCCATGGCGGCCCGTCATGTTCGCCACGTCGATGCGCCAACCATCCACGTTAAACGGGGACTCGAGGTAACGGCGAACGATCGAGTTTTCCCCGGAGTACATCCGCGCGCGAAGAGCAGCGCTGTCGTAATCGAGCTTCGGAAGCGAATCAATGCCGAGCCAGCCGTCGTAGCGATCGGGGTGCTCCGTAAAGAAGTAGAAGCCCGCTTCTTCGCTCGTCGCGTCCGCTTGCGCCTTCCTGAACCACTCGTGCGTGTTGCCAGTGTGGTTCGTAGTAAGGTCCATGATGATTTTCATGCCACGCTCATGCGCGGCTTCGGTGAGCGACACGAGCGCCTCGTTGCCACCGAGCAATGGATCAACCCGGTCAAACGTCGAGGCGTCGTATCGATGCGCCGACCCCGCGGGGAAGATCGGGCACATGTACACAACGCTTACGCCGAGATCCTTGAGGTAATCGAGCCGTTCCTCGAGTCCCTTCAAATCGCCGCCATAAATCTGGCGGCCATTTTTTTCACCGTTTTCCTCGCATGGCTCCTCCCACTGCATGGGAAGTGCCCACTCAGCAAGCGCGTCTTTCGGAAGCTTCCCGCTCGAGGCTGAGCGTGCAAACCGATCCGGGAACACCTGGTACACGATTGCGCCCTCGAGCCACTCGGGTGCCTTCGAGCCACACGCGAGATACGTGAAATCGTGAGCGTCGGACACGTCGTGGTCGGCGATTCCGGCGGCCGTGAGCCATTCATAGACGGGACGATCGCCCTCGCGCCCGGAAATAAGGAAACGATATTTCGTCACGGGGTTGCGCGCGAGAAGCTCGGCCTCAAACCAGCGTCCGGCACCGTCGGAATGGCCCGAGGTGCATGTAACCAATCGCGGCTCCCCGTCCACCACCTGGCGCAAAACAACCGTCGGATTCTCCACCGAATCCGGAACCCATACGCGAAGCGGAACGGACGCACCGAGACCAGCGGAGCGGGACGGCACCCCCGCGCGCGAACTGTCATGAAACGGTTCGCGCGCGAGAAGGGCGCCCGTGGAATGAGCGGGAATCTCCACGCGAAGATCAGCCCTTCACCGCGCCGGCGGTCGAACCGCCAACGATGTACTTCTGGAGGAATTGATACAGCGCGATGACTGGGATCATCGTCATCACAGCGCCAGCGGCGAAGATGCCGAGGTTGTTCGAGCGGTCACCCTGCAGCATGCCGTAAAGGCCCACGGCGAGGGTCTTCTTGCTGTCATCCGTGAGGAAGATCGAACCGAGGAGGAAGTCGCTCATGACACCCACGAGGGAGAGCACGAAGGTGGTCGCGAGAATCGGCGTGAGGGTCGGCACGAGAATGCGCCAAAACACCTGCCAGTGACTCGCGCCATCAATGATGGCGGCTTCGTCGAGTTCCTTCGGAACAGTGTCGAAGAAGCCCTTGATGAGCCACACCTGGCCGAGCGAACCGCCGAGCATCACGATGATGTAGCCCGGAAGCGAGTTGAGACCAAGGAACGGAATCGCTTGACCGAGATCCGCGATCATCGTGTACACCGCAATCATCGAGAGGATCGCCGGGAACATCATGACCAGCAAAAGCGCGAGGAGACCGCCGCGGCGTCCCTTGAACCGCATCCGGCTGAAGGCGTAGCTCGCAAGCAGCGACAGAAAGATCTGCGTGAACGACACGACCGCGCAGACGATGACCGTATTCAGGGCCCACTGCAAGAAGTTTCCGCGTGCGCCGCTCAGGAGAGTCTCGAAGTGCACCAAACTGAACTGAGTTGGGATCACCGAGGTCGAGCTCACCGTGCCAAGCGGATTGAGCGACGCCGAAATGACATACAGGATCGGGATTGCCGCAAAAATCATCGCGCCGATGCCCACGAGGTGGCGCCAACCGATTTCAAGGAACCAGTGACCAAACGGCATCTTGTTGGTGCGCTGGAAGCCTTCGGGATTTTTCTTAGCCATTGTTTTTCTCCTACCCCATGCGCCCTAGTTGATGTCCTCGAGCGCGCGCGTCGCGCGGAACTGCAGCGCGGCGAGCAGACCCGTGATGACGAACAGTGCGACCGACACCGCGGAAGCGAAGCCGAAATCGGCGCCGGAGCCGCCGAAGGCGAGGCGGTAGATCATCGAGATCAGGATGTCGGTGCCACCCGCGGTGTAGTTGTTTCCGATGAACGGGCCACCGGCCGTGAGCAGCTGGATCGCATTGAAGTTATTGAAGTTGAACGCGAAGGATGAGACGAGAAGTGGTGCCACCGCGACGAGCAAGAGCGGGGCGATGACCCTCACGGTTGTTTGGAAGCGGCTCGCGCCATCGATGCGCGCGGCCTCCTTGATGTCCTCGGGGATCGACTGGAGTGCGCCTGTACAAATAATGAACATGTAGGGGAAGCCCATCCAGAGGTTCGTGAGAAGCACGGCAACCTTCGCCATGGTTGGATCACCGAGCCAGTTGATGTCGAGGTGCAACAAATTGTTGATGAGGCCGAAGTCTTTGTTGTAGAAGTTCGACCAAATGAGGAGCGAAATGAACCCCGGAACCGCGTAGGGGAGAAGCAAGAAGGAGCGGTACAGTCGCTTGCCCTTGAGACGGTCGTCGTTGAGGACGAGCGCGAGGAAAAGCCCCAAGATAAACGTCGTGGCGACGCTCAGAAAAGCGAAGGCGAGGGTCCACAGGAACACCTGGAAGAACTGCGCGCCGATTTTGGCATCGGTGAACAAGCGCGCGTAGTTATCAAGACCGATTCCTTGAAGCCAGCCCTGGGAGAGGGCCTGACCGGTTTTATCGCTCACGAAACGATCGCTACCGTTCACGTTTTTGACCGACCAGGTCTCACCGGTCTCGGTGTTCTTGATCGTGTCGGACGCCTCGTCATAGCGCATGACCTTCGTACCCTCGAAGGCCATCGTCGGAGTGAGCAAGCGGATCGCCTCTGTATCGCTCTTTTCAACGGCGATTTCGAGGACCTTCTTTCCTGCCTGGTTGATCTCCTTGTTTGTGAGGATCTGGACGCCCGTACCGGCCTCAACGACGCGTTTATTCTCGACCTTGACGTCGGCCGGATCGACTTTCTCAAGCGGCTGCTCGGTGCTTCCGTGGAAGATCTCTCCCGTTTCTGGATTCACGAGATACAGCTCGAACGGGCCGTCGGCGGCGGTGCCGGTCGTCGCAACGCTCGCGTTGAAGCGCGTCGAGCCCTCAACTTCCTTCACCGAATTGCCGGTGATCGAAGCGATTGCCTGCTCCTTCGTGCCGCGCGTGCCGTCACCGTAGTTCGTGAACGAGTAGTTCACGGTGAGGAGGATAGGCGTGATGAGGAAGACCAGAAGGAAGAACGTTCCCGGGAAGATGTACTTCGCGGGGATAAAGCGTTTAGTCGAGTAGATGCAGAAAATCGCGATCGTGACGACGATGGTGATCGCGAGCCACATCCACAGCTTGAGGCCGATCAGCACGGGGACAAGCCAGCACGCGGTGGCGAGAACCGCGCCGAGGAAAACAATCTTGAGGATCAGGGGCAAAAGCGACGTGGAGCGTTCTTTGAACGCGGGCGCATCCGTTGCGGTCATGGGCGTGGACCCTTCCTAGAGGGGCGAAGTACGGGGTCACGCGCGCGGGCGAGGCGACGGGCCGAAGCCCGGTGCCCCACCCGCACGCGTGAGTGTCAAGGGGAAGTCTCCCGCGGGGATCAGATCTGCGACTTGATCTGCTCGCCTGCGGATTCCATGGCGTCCTTGGGGTCGGCACCCTTGACGATGTTCGCTTGAGCAATGCCGAGCGGCTGCCACACGGCAGCCATCGCGGGGATCGCGGGCATCGGCAGCGCCTTCGAGGCGAGCTCGGCGTTCTTGATCATGTCGGGATGCTCGCCCGCGAGCTTCTTCTGGATTTCCTTGTTGACCGGGGGAAGCGGGTTGATCGGGAACATTTCCTCGATCACGGTCGAATCCTCGGCGATCGACTGGAGGAACGTTTGGGCGTTGACCGCGTTCTTACCGCTCGCCGCAACGAAGAAGAGGTTGACACCAGCGAACGGCTCGGCCGGGTTCATGCCTTCGAAGCCGGGAATCGCACTCATCGTGTAGTCCATACCGGCCTTCTGGATGTCTGCGAGCGCCCAGGGGCCCGAGATGAGGTAGGCGGCTTTGCCGTCGGTAAAGCGCGCGATCGAGTTCTCGCCGGTAATCGAGGTCTTGAGAACACCCTCGGCGCCGAGTTCCTTGAGCTTCTCGCCGGCAGCGATCGAGCCTTCCTTGCCCACGCCGATGTCTGAAGGATCCGGGTCGCCCTCGGCGGTCTTACCGAAGAGGTAGCCGCCACCCGACGTGTAAAGGGGCTCCATGTGGTAGGCGTCGCCTTCTTCGCCAATCGGAAGGGAGAGGATATCCTCTGCGCCCGAGGCCTTGCCGGCTTCGACGAGTTCCTCGATGGTCTTCGGCTCGGGAACGTCCGTGAGGGCGTTGTTCGAGTAAAGGACGAGGGTTTCGACCGCGTAGGGGAGGCCGTAGACCTGACCCTCGTATGTCGCGGCCTTTATACCGATCTCGTCGATGCTCTCAGTCGCCTTGGCGCTCAGCTGCACGGGGGTGATCGCCGAGTTCTGGATGAGGTTACCGATCCAGTCATGGGCCGCGAGGATCATGTCGGGGCCGTTGCCGGCCTGGTTCGCGGTAATGAAGTTTGCTTGCGGATCCGTGGCAACGATCTGCACGGCGACGCTCATGCCGTTTGCTTCGCCCCACTTCTTGGCGGCGTCCTTTAGTGAGTTCGCCTTCTTTTCGTCGGTCCAGATGACGAGGTCCGCATCGGCGCGCTCGGGTGCTTCGGCTGCGCCGTCTTTGCCGCCATCAGAAGCGTTTGACGAGCCGGAGTTCGAGTTGTTGCCGCCACAGGCGGCAAGGGCGGTAGCGCCGATGGTTGCTGCGCTCGCAGCGAGGAAAGTCTTGCGGCGAATCTTCACCGTGTTCTCCTTTGAAATGGTGGTCCCGCGGATGCGGGGGCGACGGGGATCTGTCGTGGTTTCACAGTAGCGGGGAAACGAAAACTGTGCAAAAATAACCGAAATATCGCAAGAATCTTGCAGTAAGGTTTTTCTCCGCATGCGGGAGCGGAATTCTGGCACAGGCGCCCCTCGCACGTGAGAATTTTCGGCTCGGAGGGATCGCATGGCAAAGGTGCGACTCATTGACATCGCGCGCAAAGCCCACGTGAGCGAAGCGACTGTCTCGCGCGTTCTTGCAGGAAAACCCGGGGTTAATGCCTCAACGCGCGACAAGGTTCTTTCAGTCGCCCGCTCACTTGGTCGAACGGACGATGCGCTTGATGATCTTGCTCCGCTCGTGGGCCTCGTCATGCCCAACATGGAAAACCCCATTTTCCCGCTCTTTCTCGAGCGGCTTGAGGCCGAGGCTTACGCTGCTGATCTCGAGACCCTGGTGAGCATCAACGCCCGCAGCGAGGAGCAAGAGGCGGCGTCAATGGAACGACTGATTCGCGCCGGCGCTCGGGGAATCGTGCTCGTTTCTGGTCAGCACGCTCATGATGAAACGAGCATCGAGCATTATTTGGCCCTCGCGAAGAGAGGTATCAAGCTTTGCCTCGTCAACGGCGTACGGCCCGGCTTCGACGCGAGCTTCATCAGCACCGATGACTCGAAAGCGGTGTTCCTTGCCCTCGAACACCTGCGGCATCTTGGACACGCACGTGTGGGACTCGCGGTGGGGGATGAGCACTCGTGGCCAGTGCGCGGGAAAGTCGCGGCTTTCGAGGAGTATTGGCCGCACGAGTATGGATGCGTGGCCTACACCGACTTTTCGTTTGCGGGTGGATACCAGGCCGCCCTCGAACTCTACGATCAGGGCTGCACCGCGATGGTGTGCGGAAGCGACCAAATGGCGATCGGTGCGATTGCGGCGATTCGCGATCTCGGTTTGCGAGTCCCCGCCGATATGTCGGTCGTGGGGTACGACGATATTCCCCTCGCGGCGCACCACACTCCCGCCCTCACAACGATTCGCCAGCCGGTGCCGGCCATCGCGCGAACGGCCATCCGCAACGTCAGCAGTGCCGCGGGGGAGTCGAGGCAAGCCCCGCGCGCGGTTTTCGTTGTGCGCCCGGAGCTCGTGGTTCGCCAAACCACCTCACCGCCCGCGAACACGATAGGCTAAAAAGCGTGAATACCACGGACTCTGCCCCCACGACCCATATCGCCGAAATCCCGAACAAGACCTACGAGGCGGCGCTTAGGCGCAATGCCCAAGTGGAAGAGCAACTCGCGAAGGACCCGTCGGTCTTCCGCATGCTCACGGGCGATCGCCCCACAGGTGCGTTGCATATCGGCCACTACTTCGGCACCCTCAAGAACAGGGTGCGACTGCAGCAGCAGGGGGTTGAGACCTGGCTCCTCGTTGCCGATTACCAGGTGATTACCGACCGCGACGTGTCGGGCGACATCAAAGGCTCGGTGCGCGAGCTTCTCACCGATTATCTTGCGGCGGGTATCGACCCCGAACGCGCAACGATCTTCGCGCACTCTGGGGTTCCTGAACTCAATCAGCTCATGCTTCCGTTCCTTTCGCTCGTCACGCAGCCGGAGCTTGAACGCAACCCCACCGTGAAATCGGAGATGCAGGCCGCAGGCAAGACTGCCATGGGCGGCCTCCTCCTCACCTATCCCGTTCACCAGGCCGCCGACATCCTCTTCTGCCATGGCAATCTGGTGCCCGTCGGCAAGGACCAGCTCCCGCACATCGAGCAAACCCGCCTTATTGCGCGCCGCTTCAACGACCGCTTTGCGGGCGGGGAGAAGTACTTCCCGGAGCCCGACGCGCTCCTGTCGAAGGCCGCGGTCATCCTCGGCCTCGATGGCGACAAGATGTCGAAGTCGCGCGGTAATTCGGTCATGCTCAAGATGACCGCCTCGGAAACCGCGAAGAAGATCAAGAAGGCGAAGACGGACTCGGAGCGCCTCATCACGTTTGATCCCGAAAACCGCCCCGAGGTGTCGAATCTCCTGACGATTACGGCCGAGTGCACGGATCGCACCCCCGAGGACATCGCCGAAGAAATCGGCGATAAAGGCGCAGGAACTCTCAAGGTGATGTGCGCCGATGCCCTCAACGCCCATCTTGAGCCCGTGCGCGCATGCCGCGCCGAACTCGAGGCTCACCCCGATTACCTCTTTGAGGTGTTGCGCGCCGGAACTGAGCGGGCACGGGAAAAGGCGGTGCAAACCCTCGATGAGGTTCGTGACCGCATGGGTATGCGGTACTGAGCGCACGCGTGAGCACTCGTCAGTTTGAACTTCGGCCCCACCACGAGCGCGTCGTTGCCCTCACCGGCGCGGGCCTGAGCGCCGCAGCGGGGCTCGCAACATTCCGCGGACCAGGAGGTATCTGGGAGGAGAATCCCGACCTTGAGGAAGCGATGGACGTGGATCGCCTTCCGGGCAACATCCCGATCCTGTGGAGGGTATGGGGGAGCGTTTTCGAGAAGGCGCTCATTGCTGGCCCAACCCCCGGTCACCGAGCTCTCGCCGCGCTCGAGGCCACGATTCTGACCCAGAACGTTGACGGGCTTCACCAGTTCGCCGGTTCGCATGAGGTCGCCGAGCTTCACGGGAGCGCGGGTGAGGCCGTGTGCCTGAATCCCGCGTGTACGTGGCGCGCGCACCTTGCGGTGCATCTCGACCACGCCCGGGATCCGTCTGAACCCGAGCATTACGGGGTGCCGCGCGAGTGCCCCGAATGCGGTGCGCTGACGCGGCCCGACATCGTCATCTTCGGTGAAATGCTCCCGAGCGGGGTGCTCGAGTACTCCGAATACGCGGCGCGTCATTGCGACGTTTTCCTCGCCGTTGGCACGTCGAACACTGTCGCGCCGGCTTCGCTGCTTGCGCCGCTCGCGCGCGCCTCAGGTGCGGTGACCGTGTGCATTGATCCGTACGCCGATTCGGCTCGACTCGCGGGCGTGTTCGACTACGTGGTCCGGGAGGATGCGCACACCGTGCTCGCACGGTGGGCGGATCACCGGGTGCGCGAACGGCGCAACCCCTTCCTGGACCCGTTTTAGGCGCGCCTTTGCCCCGGTTTAACTGTTCGGGGCCCGACGCTCGCTCGGCTCCTGTTGTAGCGGATACTCCATGAGAAGTTGTTGGCTGCCGAATTCTTCGAGGCCGCGGCGCACGCGGAACCCGATTCTTTTCAGCTGCTCAACTGAGCGTTTGTTTGAGGTCTGCACGACGGCGATCATGAGCGGCTCGTCGAGTTGCTCTTTCGCGAATTCGATGATGCGCTCAACGGCTTCGCGCGCGTACCCGTGGCCCACGAACTCGGGGAGGAGTGCGTAGTTAATTTCGAGCTCATCTCTGTCGTAGCTGAGATTGGCGATGCCGAGCATGTGATCGGTGGCGCCGTGCGCAATGATCCACGCACCCCACGTGTTGCCGAGCGGTGAGAGCTCGAGGGCTTGTCGCGAGCCAAAGTTGACGGCACCGCCGAGGTAGCGGCTCGCCGAGGGGTCGGTCATGAGTCGCACGTAGTCACCCCGGTCCGCCTCTCCGGGTTCCCGGATATGAAGTCGTTCGGTGCGGAGCCGAACCGGCCAATAGGGTTCTTGTTCGCGTCTCACGCCTACTAGCTTAACTGTGACGCCTGAGACATTTCGAGGTGCTCGCGCATGGCGAGCACGTGATGTTTCGGTCGCGTTGATGTCACCGCAACTTGAACACCCCGCGAGGACGCGGGATACACCGCGCGAGATTCGCGCAAGAAAGGGCAGGAAACCCGATGGCCGAGCTCATCAATAGCCCGTTGTTCGCCGTTCACGAGCGCGAAGGCGCCTCGTTTACCGATTTCGCGGGCTGGAACATGCCCGTGCGATACACCTCGGACCTCGCTGAACACGCCGCCGTGCGCGAACGCGCGGGCCAGTTCGATCTTTCGCACATGGGAGAGGTGTTCTTTACCGGGCCCGAAGCTGGCGAGGCGCTCGATTATGCGCTCGCGGGCAAGATCAGCTCGCTCGAGGTGGGGCGCGCGAAGTACTCACTTCTCCTGAGCGAAGAAGGCGGAATCATCGATGACCTGATCGTCTACCGCCTCGCAGACGACCGCTTCCTTACTGTCCCGAACGCGGGCAACCGCCTCGTGGACGCGAAGACTCTCAAGGAACGCGCCGAGCGCTTCGATGTGGAGGTCACTGATCGCAGCGAGGAGATCGCCCTCGTTGCTGTGCAGGGCCCGAAATCGGCAGAGATTGTGCGCGGCTTTGCCGAGCGCAGCGACGTCGAGGTGGACCTCGACGCGCTTGACGCTCTCAAGTACTACCGCGTGCTCGCGGGCACGTTTGAGGGCGAGGAGATCTTCTTCGCCCGGACCGGCTACACGGGCGAGGACGGCTTCGAGATTTACGTTCCGAACGCTCTCGGCATCAAGGCGTGGGAGGCATTCGCCGAGATCGGCGGCGAAAATATCGAGCCGTGCGGCCTCGCGTGCCGCGACACGCTCCGTCTTGAGGCGGGCATGCCGCTCTACGGTCACGAGCTGACCCTCGACATCGTCCCAGCTCAGGCAGGGCTTGGTCGCGTCGTCGCCTTCAAATCCAAGGGCGAGTTTGTGGGCCGCGAAGCGCTCGAGGGGAAGGACTTCTCGGATCGCCGCACTCTCGTGGGCCTCAAAGCCGACGGTCGCCGCGCAGGCCGCGCTGGCTACATTCTTCGCGACGAGAACGGTGAGGAAGTGGGGGAGCTTACCTCCGGTGCTCTCTCGCCGACCCTCGGATACCCGATTGCCCTCGCCTACGTGGAGCCGGGCCTCGCGAATGAAGGTCAGGAGCTTTCGATCGATGTGCGCGGCAAAGCGCTCCCGGCAACCGTCGTACCACTCCCGTTTTACTCCCGCGCCAAGTAGTGCTTGAGGCTGCCTACCAGGAGGCGGCCCGTAGGATTTTCACGAAGTTACGCTTCACACACTCTGAAAGGAACAAAGATGTCGGATCTGAAGTACAGCAAGGACCACGAATGGGTACGCGATGAAGGCGACGGCACCGCGACGATCGGCGTGACCGACTTCGCCGCCGATCAGCTCGGCGACGTCGTCTACGTCGATCTGCCCTCCGTTGGTGAAGAGGTCGAGGCCGGCACCGAGATGGGTGAGATTGAATCGACCAAGTCGGTTTCCGATCTGTTCGCGCCGCTCTCGGGCGAGGTCACCGAGGTGAACGAGGAGGTCGTCGAGAGCCCGGAGAAGGTTAACGAGGATCCCTTCGGCGAGGCGTGGCTCATCAAGGTCAAGGTCACGGAGACCCCCGACGACCTTCTCTCGGCTGAGGAATACACCGAACTGACCAGCAAGTAAAAATATTGAGGAGTTTCCCGTTCATGTCTGAACACCACAGCAACGTCGCTGTCGACGACTCGGCGATCGAAGGTCTTCACTCGTTTGTTCGTCGCCATGTTGGTACGACGAGCGACGCGCAAAAGACCATGCTCGAGGCACTTGGTCTCGACTCGCTCGCTGCGCTCCTTGAGAAGGCCGTGCCCGGCACGATCCTTCTCGACGAGGGCCTGGATTCCTTGCTTCCCGAGGGGGCGAGCGAAGCCGAGGCTCTCGAGGAGCTTCGCGCGCTCGCGAAAAAGAACACCGTGAAGCGTTCGCTCATTGGCCACGGTTATTACGGCACGTACACGCCGTCGGTCATCCAGCGAAACATCCTTGAGAATCCCGCCTGGTACACGGCCTACACGCCCTACCAGCCCGAGATCTCGCAGGGCCGGCTCGAGGCGCTGCTCAACTACCAGACCATGATCGGGGACCTCACCGGTCTCGAGATCGCGAACTCGTCGATGCTCGACGAGGCCACCGCGGCCGCCGAGGCGATGCTGCTTGCGCGTCGCGCGGCGCGAGGCAACAAGTCGAACGTGTTCCTCGTGGACACGGACGTTCTACCCACGACTCGCGCAGTGCTCGGTGGCCGTGCCGAAGCGGTCGGCATCGAGCTTCAGGACGTCGACTTCGCAAAGGACGGCGCTCCCGAAGGCGAGTACTTCGGTGCGCTTTTGCAGTACCCGGGCGCTTCGGGCCGAGTGTGGGATCCGCGCGAGGTCATCGCCGCGGTCAAGGCGAATAAAGCGAAAGCCGTCGTAGCCGCTGACCTCCTCGCGCTCACGCTCCTCGCCTCGCCGGGTGAACTCGGCGCCGATGTCGCCGTGGGTAATTCGCAGCGCTTTGGTGTTCCGCTCGGCTTCGGCGGCCCGCACGCGGGCTACATGGCCGTCTCCAAGGGCCTTGAGCGCCAGATTCCCGGCCGTCTCGTGGGTATCTCGCTGGACGCGGAAGGAAACCCCGCTTACCGCCTCGCTCTCCAGACCCGTGAGCAGCACATTCGCCGCGAAAAGGCCACGAGTAACATCTGCACTGCCCAGGTTCTTCTCGCCGTCATGGCTTCGATGTACGCCGTGTACCACGGCCCGGATGGGCTGCGGCAGATTGCGAGCGAAGTCGCGGGGCGCACCGCGTCGCTCGCTACGTGGCTCACGTCCAATGGCTTCCAACTGGCGCACGAGACGTTCTTCGACACGATCGAAGTGCGTGTGAACGGTAAAGCCGGCGTGATCGCTAAGGCGTTCGATGAGCGCGGTATTCTCGTCGCTCAGCCGAACGAGGATACGATTCACGTGAGCCTCGATGAAACGGTGACGCCTCGTGCGCTTCGCGAGATTGCCGAGGTTTTCTCGCAGTTCTCGCCCTCACACGTGGGGGATGTCGAACTTGAAGACTGGGTCGAGCCCGGAGAGACCTGGGGCGAACTCACGCGCACCTCGACCTACCTCGAGGCGCCGGTGTTCAACTCGTTCCGTTCGGAGACCGCGATGATGCGCTACCTGCGCCGCCTTGCGGACAAGGATTACGCGCTCGACCGCGGCATGATTCCCCTCGGTTCGTGCACGATGAAGCTCAACGCCGCAACTGAAATGGCCGCGATCACGTGGCCCGAGTTCAACGCGATCCATCCCGCCGCTCCCGCGAGCGACGTCGAAGGTTACGTCGAGCTCATTACTCAGCTCGAAACCTGGCTCGCGGATGTCACGGGCTACGACACCGTGTCGCTTCAGCCGAACGCTGGCTCGCAGGGAGAGTACGCGGGTCTCCTCGCGATCCGTGCGTACCACGCGAGCCGCGGCGAGTCTGCGCGAACCGTGTGCCTCGTGCCGAGTTCGGCCCACGGCACCAACGCCGCTTCCGCGGTCCTCGCGGGCCTGCGCGTCGTGGTCGTTGCGAGCGATGCCAACGGCAACGTGGATCTCGATGACCTCAAGCAGAAGATCAAGGATCACGCCGATGAACTCGCGTGCATCATGATCACGTACCCGTCGACCCACGGCGTGTACGAGTCCGAGGTCCGTACGATCACGCAGCTCGTGCACGATGCTGGCGGTCAGGTGTACGTCGATGGAGCGAACCTCAACGCACTCCTCGAAGTGGCGAAGCCGGGCGAATTCGGCGGCGACGTTTCGCACCTGAACCTGCACAAGACGTTCTGCATTCCGCACGGTGGTGGCGGGCCGGGCGTCGGACCCGTTGCGGCGAAAGCCCACCTCGCGCCCTTCCTACCGGGCCACCCGGACATGCAGAACCCCGAACACCCGGTGATCGGCGGCGCAGACCGCACCCACGGTGGTGCGCCCGTGTCGCAGGCGCCGTACGGTTCTCCGTCGATCCTCCCGATCCCGTGGACCTACATCCGCCTCATGGGTGCGAAGGGCCTGCGTCACGCGACCGCGTCGGCGGTGCTCGCCGCGAACTACATGGCGAAGAGGCTCAGCGAAAAATTCGAGATTCTCTACCGCGGCGAAAACGGTCTCGTGGCCCACGAGTGCATCGTGGACCTGCGCCCCTTCACCGACCGCACGGGGATCACCGTCGACGATGTCGCAAAGCGCCTCATCGACTACGGCTTCCACGCGCCGACCATGAGCTTCCCCGTTGCGGGCACGCTCATGATCGAGCCGACCGAATCGGAGGATCTGTGGGAGATCGAACGCTTTATCCTCGCGATGCACCGCATCGCCGATGAAGCCGAGAAAGTGGTGTCGGGCGAATGGCCAAAGGACGACAATCCGCTCGTGAATGCCCCGCACACCGCGTACTCCGTGTCGCGTGAAGAGTGGGATCACCCTTACTCGCGCGACGAGGCGGTGTACCCGGGCGTGAACGCTGCGAGCGAAGCCGGCTATGACCCGGATTTCCACATGACGCAGCAGATGCAGTACCAGGCGAAGTACTGGCCGCCCGTGAGGCGCATTGACCAGGCCTACGGCGACCGCAACCTCGTGTGCTCGTGCCAGCCGCTTGATGCCTACGACCAGGGCTGATAGCGCGATGTGAGAGTGGGGCGTTCCTTCGGGGGCGCCCCACTTTTGTGTCCCGAGTCCACAACATGAACGAACGTGAACGGAAGTTTGGTGACGGGTCGGAACTCTCATAGGTTTATGGCCATGACAGAGATACTCACCACACACGCGGGCTCGCTTCCGCGCACCAAGGAACTGATCGACGCGAACTACAACAGGGAACTCGAGGCCGACGGCTTCACCCCGAAAAAGTCGCCTGAGTTTGAGCGCGTTCTCGCCGATGCCGTGGATGGCGTCGTTGCTCGCCAGAAGGAGATTGGCATTTCAGTGCCGGGCGATGGCGAATACGGCAAGGCGATGGGCTCGGCCATCAACTACGGCTCGTGGTGGTCGTACATTTACGACCGCACCGAGGGGCTTGAGCTCACGGGAACCGATTTCTTCAACGCCGAGCCGCATCGAAGTGAGCCGGGCAACATCGTGCTCACGAGCTTCGATGATCGCCGCGACCGCAGTCTCTTCCCCGGTGCCTACGCTGACCCGGTTACGGGTGTTCCCACGACTAACGACAAGCCGGAAACCTTCATCGTCCCCGCGGCCACCGGCAAGGTAGCGTTCTCTGAGCTCGGCAAGGAGCTGTGCGCGAACGACATCACGAACTTCTCGCACGCACTTGAGAAGTCGGGCTACAAGCAGGGCTACCTCTCGACCCTTTCGCCGGGCTCGGGCGCGCGCATCCACGACGAGTACTACGGCGACCCGGACGCGTTCCTCGATGCGTGGGTTGACGTGATGCGCCCCGAATACAAGGCCATCACCGATGCGGGCATCCAGATCCAGATCGATGATCCGTCGCTTGCCGAGAACTTTGACCAGATCAATCCGGAGCCAAGCGTTGAGGACTACCTCGCGTTCACGAAGAAGCGCGTGGAGGCGATCAACCGCGCGATCGACGGTATCCCGCGCGAGCTCGTGCGTCTGCACACGTGCTGGGGTTCGTGGCACGGCCCGCACGTCACGGACTTTGAGTTCAAGTACCTCGCGGAACTCATGCTCGAGGTCAACGCAAAGTACTACTCGTTCGAGGCGGCGAACGTGCGCCACGAGCACGAGTGGGTCGTGTGGAAGGATGTCACGCTCCCTGAGGATTGCGTGATCGTGCCCGGCATCGTTTCGCACTCGACCAACGTCGTCGAGCATCCGGAACTCGTCGCGCAGCGCATCGAGCGTTTTGCCGACATCGTGGGCCCCGAGCGCGTGATTGCCTCGACCGACTGTGGTCTCGGTGGCCGTATCCATCCGGAGATCGCGTGGGCGAAGCTCGAAAGCCTCGTGGAAGGTGCGGGCATCGCTTCGGCGAAATACTGAGTTTTTAGGCGGGAAATCACCGAGAAAACGGGGGCGTGACGCGCAGCGTTCACGCCCCCGTTACGTGTCCGACACGTGTCTTTCCCACGGCCGTTGCTCCCGAGGGACACAATGAGGAACGTGAAAATCCTCGTCGTTGCCGAATCGTTCCTTCCGCACATGAATGGCGTCACCAACTCGGTGCTCAGGGTTGTCGAGTGCTTTGCGCGCTCCGGCCACGAGGTCAGGATCGTCGCGCCAGGCGCCCCGGGTATCCCGAACGAACTAACGTTCGGCGCGGAACGTGTGCCGGTCATACCCGTGCTGTCACTACCGATGATGGGGTACGGGCAGGTGCGCATGAGCGCGACCACGAACTACCGGATTCGTTCGATTATCGACGATTTTCATCCCGACGTCGTGCACCTCGCGTGCCCGGCCCTCCTCGGTAACGCCGCCTCGAAGGCCGCCGTCAAGCGTGGCATCCCCACGGTCGCCATCTACCAAACCGACCTCCCGGGCTACACGCGCAAATACGGCGCTCCCGTGCTCGAAGAAGCGATGTGGATGTTCCTTCGCGACATTCATAACCGCTGCGAGATCAATCTCGCGCCCTCCTCGAGCACCCGCAATCAGATCGTCGAGCACGGCATTGAGCGCGTGCAGATTTGGCGACGCGGAGTTGATACTTCGCAGTTCTCGCCCACGCGCCGCAGCGAGAAGCTTCGTAAGCGCCTCGCTCCGAATGGTGAGAAACTCGTCGTGTACGTGGGGCGTCTTGCCGCCGAAAAGCAGGTAGACGACCTCGCCATTCTCGAGTCGATGCCGAATGTGCGTCTCGTGATCGTGGGGGAGGGGCCCCTCGAGGCGCAGCTTCGTTCTGCCATGCCAGGCGCCTATTTTGCGGGCTTCAAGAAGGGAGCCGAACTCGCAGAAATCGTTGCCTCGTGCGACCTCTTCGTGCATACGGGTGAGCTCGAGACGTTCTGCCAGACGATCCAAGAGGCCATGGCCTCAGGCCTTCCCGCGATCGCTCCTCGCTCGGGTGGCCCGATCGACCTCATCGACCACTCGCACACGGGTTGGCTTTACACGCCCGGCAAGCTTGAGGAGCTTCGCGCGTACGTCGAGGATCTTCTCGGTGACGACACGAAACGCGGGCATTTCGCTGCAGCTGCGCAGGAATCGGTGCGGCAGCGGACGTGGCCCGTTCTCGCGGAGCAGCTTCTCGGCTTTTATCGCGAGGCGGCGCGTCTTCACGAGGCCGCGCACGCCGCGTAACGCTCGCCCTTCTCCCGTGCCACTCGCCTTCCGTACCAATGTGAAGGTCACGGTGTGAGGGCAGGCCGAGTAGCTCATGGCCTCGGCATGTTTTCCACCCTCAAAGGTGGAGGTGGGGGCGCCAAGCCGGGCTTGCCGTAGAACGGCGACGCGGCCGGGCATTTAGCGAGCGGAGCAGGCAAACCTCACAAAGGCGTCGAGGAGGCGCACGGGGGCATCGACTCCCTGGTTCGAGCCGCGCCACCTCTCGATCTCACGCGCGAACGACTCGGGATCACGATCACTCGGTGTGAGCGCGCTCGTGGTCGCCCATCTCGTGGCAATCGCGGGCGTAATTTCGGGATGAAACTGCACGCCCCATGCCGCCTCCCCCGCGCGGAAGGCCTCGAGTCGGCCCTCCTCATCGCGAGCGAGGGGCACGATTGGTGCGCCGCTCGGGGTTGCACTCGGGAGCGCCGAAACTTCGTCCTGGTGCCATTGGAAGGCCTGAAACGCTTGGTGCGGTGCACGAACCTCGGCGCGGGCAAAGAGCGGATCGGTTGCGGCGGCGGGCTCGGGCAGTACTGTGCGCAGTCCGACGGCAGGCTTCGGCCTTCGCGTGATCTCACTTCCAAGCGCCGCTCCAAGAAGTTCCTCGCCGAGGCAAATCCCCAACAGCGGAAAACTTTCCTCGAGGGTATCGAGGCACAGTTGGCGGCACGGTGCGAGCCAATCGTAGCGCTCGTCTTGGAGAGGGCCGGGCCCGCCTCCGAGGATCACGAGGCCTTGCGAGGTGGAGGCGAGGTTGTCGAACGAGGGGAGTGGCTCGCCGCGGTAGGGGCGCACGAGAGCGAGGGCGAGGCCTGATCTGCGCGCAAGGCCTTCGAGCAAGCCCGGCGGGCAATCATCTTCGTGCTGAATGACCGTCAGTGTTCCGCGCACATTGTTTCCCATGTCCCCGTTATACAGGAGACAAACTCCATGCGACGTACTTGGAGGACTTTCGTCCATCGTTTAGACTGGCCACGCAGCGGCAACCCCTTGCAGCCGCGACCCCGACTCGAACATCATGGAGAAAAGCGTGACCCAGCACAACGACGCCGCGGCAAGCAACGAAACCTCGCAGGGCAATAGCCTCGCCTTTTCGATCATCGTCACTGCGCTCGTCTTCCTTCTCTTCGCGGGTGGTCTCTACGTCATGAGCCTCTACACCGTCGCGCCGATCTGGTTCGTTGTGGGCCTCGCCATGTCGATCGTCGCGCTTTTTGTCGCCTTCGAGATCATTCCGCGCTTCTTCACGAAGTAGAAGCTCTCCAGTCACAAGAAAGGCCTCGGCACTGTCGCCGAGGCCTTTCGCTATGCGTGCAGGCAGGAGCTACTGCGCGCGTTTCTTGTCGAGGGCCACGACCGCCTCGAGAGCCATGACGATCATCGAGTCGAACGTCTCCTGGCGCTCCTGGGCGCTCGTCTCCTCGCCCGTAAGGAGGTGGTCAGAGATCGTGCACACCGATAGCGCCTTGCGGCCGAACTGCGCGGCGAGCGTGTACAAACCTGCGGTCTCCATCTCGACGCCGAGGACGCCGTAGTTGGCGAGGGTTTCCGTGAGGGGTTTCGGGTTGTAGAACTGGTCGGCCGAGAAAAGCCCGCCAACGCGATAGGGGAGATTCTTCTCCTCTGCAGCCTCAACCATGAGGCGCATGAGTTCGAAGTCAGCAGCGGGAGCGTACGTGACGTCGCCAAAGCGTGCGCGGTTCATGGCCGAGTCGGTGCTTGCGGCGTTCGCGATCACAACGTCGCGCACCTTCACCTCGGGTGCCATGCCGCCCGCGGTACCCACGCGAATGATGGCTTGAACGTCGTAGTCGTTCATGAGCTCGTGCGCGTAGATCGCCATGGAAGGCTGGCCCATTCCCGAGCCTTGAACGCTCACGCGCACGCCCTTGTAGGTGCCCGTGTACCCGAGCATGCCGCGCACCTCGTTGTAGAGCTGTGGATCGTCAAGGAAGGTTTCGGCGATCCATCGTGCGCGATACGGGTCGCCGGGGAAAAGGACGTAAGGCGCGATGGCGCCTTCGGGGGCATTAATATGTGTAGACATGCCTTAAGCCTACGGTGTTTGGAGATGGGATGCCCGAAACCTTTGTGCCCGATCGTGAGGCAGTGCGTGCCCGTTGGGCGGTTTCGCTCGTTTTTCTTCTCAATGGTGTGAGCTTTTGCGCTATTTTGCCTCGCTACCCCGAGATCGTGCGTCAGCTCGGCATTACCAACACCGAGCTTGGCCTCGCCGTGGGCCTCGGGCCGCTCGGCGGTCTCGCTTTCGGTTTGCTTGCCGCGCCCATCATGAAGAAGATCGGCTCAGGCACAGCCGCGCTCATTTTCCAGATTCTCGCCTCGAGCGCGCACCTTTTGATCTACGTGGCGCCGAGCTGGGGTTTCCTCGCTCTCGGTTTTGTGCTTGCGATGAGCTTCGACGCCATCACGGACATCGCCCAAAATGCCCACGGCATGCGAGTCGAACGTCGCTATCGCCGCTCGATCATCAATAGCTTTCACGGATTCTGGTCGCTCGGTGCGGTTCTCGGCGGGGTCCTCGGTGCCGTGTGTGCGCAGTTCAGCGTCCCGCTTGCATGGCAGGGCTGGGGTGGGCTCGTCCTCTTTGGCGCGATTGCCATCGCGAACTTCCCGTTCCTGCTCAAGGGGTCCGACGCCGCCGAGCGGGTCAAGGAAGTCTCCTCGCCAAGTGCGTCCTCCGCGAACGAGGCCCCGGCGGATCTCGTGGGCGAAACGAGTGGCAATACCCTACTCGAAAGCACGTCACCCAGCCGCGGGAAGCTTGGCGCTCTCGCGTTGCTCGGTGCCCTCGGCATGGTTCTCGTCTTCGCTGGTTCGACCGAAGATGCCGGCAGTACGTGGGGTGCGCTCTTCATGACCCACACCTTCAATGCGTCGCCGTTCGTCGCTGGGCTCGCGTTCGTTGCCCTTCAGGGCGCACAGATGCTCGGCCGTTTCCTGGGGGACCCGATCGTGGATGCCTGGGGCGACCGCACAACCGCGCGCGTGGGCGCGGTGATCTCCTTCGTGGGCATGAGCGTCATGCTCGTGTGGCCGACCGCCGTGACCGCCGTGATCGGCTTTGCAGCCGCGGGCTGGGGTGTGGCGACGCTGTTCCCGGCCGTATTTCGAGCGGGCGACAACGTTGAAGAGCTCGGCCACGGAGTCGGCATTACCGTCGTTGGCTGGTTCGCTCGCATTGGCTTCCTCGCCGCCCCACCGATCGTGGGCTGGCTCGCTGACCTCTTCACTCTGCGCTATGCCCTCGCGCTCGTACCGCTCTACGCAGTGGGAATCCTCGTGTTCTCGGGCGCGCTCGAGAACACCACGAAGGTCGACAAACGGGCCACACTTGCGGAAGCGAGGTAGGCCTGGCAAGCGTCGGACCGGCCCTGCACTGCCTAGGCGAACGCGGATGTATCGCCTCGGCCCTCGCGAAGGACACGCGGTACGTCGTCGGTGAGATCGATGATGCTCGTGGGTTCCATGCCCGTGATCTCGCCGTCGACAATCGCGGGGATGAGGTGCCCGATGCGGTCCTCGACAATCCACGACTCGGTGAGCACATCGTTCTCACCGGGCATGATGAGGCTCGAAGTCATGAGCGGCTCCCCGAACGCGTCGACGATCGCGCGCGCGACCACGTCATCGGGAATGCGCGCTCCAATCGTGTGTTTTTTCGGGTGGAGCATGCGGCGCGGGAGCTCTTTCGTGGCCGGCATAATGAAGGTGTAGGGGCCGGGTGTGTGCGCTTTCACGAGGCGATAGTTCGGGTTCGAAATCCGCACGTACGTTCCAAGCTGCGCGAATTCGCTGCACATGACGGTGAAGTGGTGGTCCTTGCCCGTGTGGCGGATCGTGCGGATCTGTTCCAGGGCATCGTGCGCGCCTATGCGGCATCCGAGCGCGTAGCCCGAATCGGTGGGGTAGGCAATCAGTTCCCCGTCCCTGAGCCGCTCGACGACCTGGTCGAGGAGACGCGCTTGCGGTGTGACGGGGTGGATCGGAATGAGGCGTGCCATGTCCCCATGTTAGTGCTCTGGTGAAGGAATAAGCGTGACGTAGCCGTCGGTATCGATCGAGGCGAGCGAGGACGTCAATACCCACCCGTCCGCGCTCAGCACCGAGGTCGTCTCATCGGGTTTCTTCCAGTAGCCGTGAAACACCCGAGGGCCTTTGATCATGAGTTTTCCGACGGTGCCCGGGCCCACAACGTGCCCGCGGTCGTGCACGTCGACGACCCGCACCTCGATCGACGGAAGCGGCGTGCCCACCGTGTGCTCACGCCCCTCCACGGAGGTGCGAAGGAACAGGGCGACCCCCGCTTCTGCCCCATCGAAGCTCACCACGAGTGGCCAGCCAAGATCCCGGGCCCAGTCGCGCAGATTCGGCGTATGCTCCCTGCGGATGGGGCTCAAGGCAAGGCGAATCATGGGCGCTTTACCGGTGGTGCGCGCATACTCGGCGAGGAATCGGAAAACCTCGGTGTCACCTGAGATCACCGAGGGAGGGTTTTTCTTGAGAGCGCGCACGAGCGCCGAGTGGTCGAAGCGTGGGAAGAGAATCGTGTGGCGGCCATAAAACAGGCTCGTGGTGAGGGTGTCGGCAATCCCGATGGTCGAGTGCAAGGGCCACAGGGCGTAGCCCGTTTCGGTTCCCGCCGGCGCCGTTTCGAGATATTCGAGAGATTGATGGGCGAGCGCCGTCAGGTTTCCGTGAGTGATCATCGCGCCGAGTGCACTTGTGCGCGTGCCTCCCTCGTACACGAGAGCGGCGAGGTCGTTCGGTTCCGGGTACGGATAGTCCAGCGGAAGAGGTGCCGAGCCAAGAAGGTCCTTGAGCTTCGCGCGCGTGCCGAAGGAGAGAGGGAGCTGGGCGGGGCCCTTGGGTGGTGCCGCAACTCGCATGACGCCCTTGCCGCTCGCCTTCGCGATTTCCGCGAGCGCTCCCGTGAAAGTGAGGCGACGCGGTGCCTGCTTGGGAAGTTCAGGAGCCTGGACGGTAATCACGGTTTTCGGTCGCGCTTCTTCATCGAGCCCCGCGAGGGCATTGAGGCGGTATTCGGCGATAATGACTGCGACGGGGGAGTAGTCGGCAAACTCGCGGCTCAGGCGCATCATGGGCTCGCGATCAGAATGCTGAACGGCGATTGCGCCGATCCGGAGAACCGCGTGGAAGGCGATAACGGCATCGATGCTCATGGGCAGGACGATCGCCACGCGATCGCCCGCGCGAATGCCCGAATCCAAAAGACCCTGCGCGAGGCAGCGGATGCGACGACCGAGCTGGCCATAGCTCACACGTGTGCCGGTCATTTCAAGTGCCGTGCGTGAGCGGAAATGCGCGATGGCGAAATCGAGAAGTTCGGAGGCGTTGAGTGGAAGGGGGCGCGCGCTCAAGCGGTGAGCCGGATCATGTGAGTGCGGCTTCGCCGGGGCCATGAGCGCCCTCCTTTCACGTGAATGTTGGTGCGGGGCACGAGCGTGCACTGCGGGTGACGTGTGCAGTTTAGGGAGAGAACCTGCACGTTGACCTCAGGTTTCCCGGGCGTTTCGTGAGCACGCCCCGCGCGAAGCAGGTATGCGAGAGTAGCACCGTGAACGAGAGTCAGAATGCCGATGCAGGAAATGGGAACGTACGCCTTGATTCGTGGTTGCACGCGGTGCGGCTTTTCAAAACACGGTCGCTCGCCTCGAGCGCCATCAAGGCCTCACACGTGAGAGTCGATGGCGAGGTCGTCAAACCGAGCTTCCGGCTGAACATCGGCAGTACGGTTGCGGTGCGCCACCCCGGTTACACGAATGAGTACGTGGTCAAAAGCTGCTTGCGAAGCGTGTGGGAGCGCCGCTCGCGCGCGAGGCCTATACCGACATCTCGGCTCCGCCACCGCCGCAGTTGTTTGCTGCGCCACCTCGGCGCGCACGAGGAGCGGGGCGGCCTACGAAGAAGGAGCGCCGGGCACTCGATCGCCTTCGCGGCCGCGAGTCGCAAAATGGCAGGTGGCGAGCAATTTTTGACGATAATGAAAGTTGAGTGGAATAGACTCAACCTTGGTGGCGTTGCACGAGATGTAAGCGCGAAAGCGAGAGAGGCTGGAGAAGCGTCGGATCCCTCGGCGCCCGAGCCTTCCGCGTAGCGCACACCCACGTGAAAGGAGCGGAAAATATGCAATTTTCCTTTACACAACGCTCGCGCGAAGCCGTCGAAGCGGCCACGCGCAAAGCGGAATCATTCCGCAACACCAACGTCACCGGTCTGCACTTGCTTGCGGCACTTCTCGAGCAAGAAGATTCGATCGCCACGGCCGTTCTGGAGGACACGGGGGCACACATCGGTGCTCTCAAAGAACGTGTAGATCAGGAAACCCAGCGACTTCCCCGACTCACGGGGAACACCGATCAAAAGCCGGTCTTTCAAGGCGACGGCTACGACGCACTTGAAGCCGCCGGAAAAGAAGCCGGTGCCGGCATGGGGCAGGGTGCTGAGGGGTATATCTCGACAGAGCACCTGCTTTACGGAATCGCCAAGGCGGCGAAAACGCCTGGCGACATCCTCAAAGACTTCGGCGCGACCCCGAAAGCGATCCGCGCCAGCATCGCCACACTCACCAAAGGAACAAGCATGAACAAAGAAAACCCCGAAGGCTCCTTCAAGAGCCTCGAAAAGTTCGGGGTCGACCTCACGGCTCGCGCACGTGAGGGCAAACTCGACCCCGTTATCGGCCGCGATAGCGAAATCCGCCGTGTCGTCCAGGTGCTCAGCCGCCGCACGAAAAATAACCCCGTCCTTATCGGCGAACCCGGCGTCGGAAAGACGGCCGTCGTTGAGGGGCTCGCCCAGCGCATCGTTGAGGGAGATGTGCCCGAATCTCTTCGCGGCAAAACCCTCATCTCGCTCGACCTCTCCTCGATGGTCGCCGGCTCGAAATACCGCGGCGAATTTGAAGAGCGCCTCAAGAGTGTCCTCGACGAAATTCGCGACTCCAACGGCAACGTCATCACCTTCATCGATGAGCTCCACACCGTGGTCGGTGCCGGTGGCACAGGTGAAGGATCCATGGACGCCGGCAACATGCTCAAGCCCATGCTCGCGCGCGGCGAACTCCGTATGGTCGGCGCCACGACGCTCGATGAATACCGCGAACGCATTGAAAAAGATCCGGCGCTCGAGCGCCGTTTCCAGCAGGTATTCGTGGGTGAGCCGAGTGTTGAAGACACGATTACGATTCTGCGTGGCCTGAAGGACAAGTACGAGGCTCACCACAAGGTGACCATCTCCGACTCTGCGCTTGTCGCGGCGGCCTCGCTCTCGGATCGCTACATCAACAATCGTCAACTTCCCGATAAAGCCATCGACCTTGTCGACGAGGCTGCGTCGAGGCTGCGCATGGAACTCGATTCCTCACCCGTTGAACTCGATATTCTGCGCCGCCAGGTTGACCGCCTCAAAATGGAAGAACTCGCCCTCAAAGGCTCGGACGACCCGGGGTCGCTCGCGCAGCTTGCGAGCGTTCGCGAGCACCTTGCCGCCCGCGCCGAAGAGATGAACGAACTCTCCGCACGCTGGGAGCGCGAGAAGTCCGGCCTCAACGAGGTTGGCGAGCTCAAGGCGAAGCTCGAAGATCTACGCATGCAGGCCGACAGGGCTCAGCGTGAAGGCGACTTGAGCCAGGCCTCGAAAATCCTCTACGGCGACATCCCCGAGCTCAAAAAGAAGCTCGTGGAACTCGAACACGAAGAAGGTGCCGGGGAAGCCTCGAACGAGGAGGAGCAAAAGCCGCTCGTTGCCGACAAGGTGGGTCCCGACGACATTGCCGGAGTCGTCTCCGCGTGGACGGGCATTCCCGCGGGACGCCTCCTCAAGTCCGAAACGCAAAAGCTTCTCGATATGGAAGAGATCATCGGCAGGCGGCTTATTGGTCAGCATCGGGCCGTGACCGAGGTCGCCGACGCGGTGCGTCGTTCGCGCGCCGGTATCTCCGATCCGAACCGCCCCACCGGCTCGTTCCTCTTCCTTGGCCCCACGGGCGTTGGCAAAACGGAACTCGCGAAGTCCCTCGCCGAATTCCTCTTTGACGACGAACGCGCCATGGTTCGTATCGACATGTCTGAGTACGGCGAGAAGCACAGCGTTTCTCGCCTCGTAGGGGCGCCCCCGGGCTACGTCGGCTACGAAGAAGGTGGGCAGCTGACCGAGCAGGTCCGACGCCGCCCCTACACCGTCGTGCTCTTGGACGAGATTGAAAAGGCCCACCCGGATGTCTTCGACATTCTCCTCCAGGTGCTCGACGACGGCCGCCTCACAGACGGCCAGGGGCGCACGGTGGATTTCCGGAACACCATCCTGATCCTGACCTCGAACCTCGGCGCACACTTCCTCCAGGATCCGAGCCTCGACGACAGCGCGAAACGGGGCGCGGTCATGAACGCCGTGCGTGCGGCGTTCAAGCCCGAGTTTCTCAACCGTCTCGACGACATCGTGCTGTTCGACTCGCTCGGTCGCGAGGAGCTGCGCCATATCGTTGGTCTCCAGGTTGCTTCGCTCGCGGCGCGTCTCAAGAACCGCCGCATTACGCTCGACGTGAGCGAAGCCGCCGAGGATTGGCTTGCCGAACGCGGCTTTGATCCGGCCTACGGTGCGCGTCCGCTCAAGCGGCTCGTGCAAAAGGAGATTGGCGATGCGCTCGCGCGCCTTATCCTCACGGGCGAGGTCACGGATGATCAAACGGTCACGGTTGACGTGGAGCACGGGGAGGGCGATTCTTCCCGCCTCGCACTCCACTGAATTCCATAGGGGTTGTGGGGGTTATTCGCACCCTCCACTGGATTCCATAGGGGTTGTGGGGGTTATTCCTCGGGTTTAGCCCCCGCAACCTCCCGCATTGCCTGGCGCCGGAATGCTTCGCGAACCTTGATCACGAGAGGCCACTCGTGAGGCTCCGGCGCCAGAGTGTATGGCGATGACTTAAAGTTGACCCGATTGATGCGAGGCATCCCCGGCGCGTCTATTCGATACTTCGTTGGAAACTCGTCGCACCAACCGACATACGGGAGGTCGTCTTTAAAAATCGGGACGACCTCCCACCCTTCCTCCCGAAGAATCTCGGCGTGGTAGTGGTCGCGCGCCGCTCGTTGCGGCTCCTCGTGGGAGCTTCCCTGATACTCCACAACGACCTTCTGGGCCGGATAGACGAGGTCGCGATCGGGAACGACGATTCCTCCGGGAAGCGGGATAGGAATATTGAGCTGCGGTTCGGGAAGCCCTGCCTCGACGAGAAGAAGGCGGCACAGCGTCTCCTGAGGTGAATCGGAGCCTACGCGAATATTGTCGAGCGCCCAACGCGTGTTGGTGGCACCGTCGATTTTTGGATAACTTTCGCGCGCGCTCTTAAGGCTTGCCAATGTGCAATAAGGCCGGCTTCGCCCCTCGTAATTCGGGCGCGGTTGGCGCACGAGGTAGTCGCCTACGGCCACGAGCTCAAACGGGTTCAGCACCGTCGCAAGATCAAGGAACGTTCGTTCGCGAGACATAATCCTGAGCGGCTCTGTCCACAAGGGCGCGGTGGAGGGGTGCCACGGCATTCCGACGCCTGCTGAGCCACCGTCGGCACCTACACCCGCAAGAATCTGCTCGGGCTCCACATCAATGACATCGTCGCTTACCAAAAGATGCTGCCGCCATTCGGCACACGGCTGAGGAGGGGAGCGGTGATAGTCGGGGTAAACGAAATCCGGGACGCCACTGGACTTTTCGGGAGTGTGAAGTCTGCTGTTCGGGAATTGCAGGCAATCCCACGCGAGGAATCTGGTTGGTAGAGGAAATCCCCAGAAGAGTGCTGCAGAAATTTGAGAGAGCGCGGCTTTGGGGCAGGCGTGCGTCACGATGCGCGCGTAGTCCCAGCTTGTGGGCGAATGCGCCGTCGGAGCGTAAATTCCCCGGTAAAGCTGCTGATAATTGGGCCCCCGAAGTTGATCGCGCGTGACCGCCCTGGCATAGGCTTCTTGGGAGGTGAATACGGTGTGCGCGAGGGCGGCCGGGATAGGAGCTCGGGTGCGTGCCATAGCTTGCATGCTATGGATCGAAAAGGCGTCACCATGCGCGTCCCAGGGCGGAGTGGTGAAACCGAGAGGTGTGGAGCGCGAGCCGCCGCAGAGTGTTGGACGAGCGTCGCTGTGTCGTTTCGAAGCGCTCCTCAAACCCAAGAAGTGTGGGGGTCTGAGCACAAAGACTCAAACCCCCACAACCCCTATGCAATCCAGTTAGGAGAGGACGAGGTTGACGAGCTTCGGCTCGCGCACGATGACCTTTCGCACCTCGTGTCCTTCGATGAGCTTCTGCACGCGCTCCTCGGCAAACACTGCCTTTTCGAGGTCTTCCGCCGAGATCTCCGGGTCCACCTCGATGCGGTGGCGCACCTTGCCCTTGACCTGGATGACGCACGTGACAGCGTCGGCAACGAGGTACTGCGGATCCGCAACAGGGTAGGAAGCGCGCGCGAGCGACTCGTCGTGACCGAGCTTCGCCCACAGTTCCTCCGCAAGGTGCGGAGCGAACGGCGAGACCATGAGCACGAGTGCCTCGACGGCCGAACGCGGGGCGCCGTCGCCATCGCTCGCGACCTTCGTGAGGTGGTTGACGAGCTCGATGAGACGCGCGATCGCCGTGTTGAAGCGCATGTGCTCCATGTCGGCGCTCACCGCGTCGATGGTCTTATGCACGGCGCGCAGAGTCTCCACGCTCGGCTCGGCATCGCTCACGACGCACTCACCGGTCTCTTCCGAGACCGCGAGGCGCCACAGGCGCTGAAGGAAGCGCTGCGAGCCCACGACGTCGCGCGTGTTCCAAGGGCGCGAGAGGTCGAGCGGGCCCATCGACATTTCGTACACGCGGAACGTGTCGGCACCGAACTCGTCGTACATGTCATCGGGCGTCACGATATTGCGCAGGGACTTGCCCATCTTCCCGTATTCCTGGGTCACGGGCTTACCGTCATAAGTGAAGGAGCCGTCGGCTTCCTCGACAACCTCGGAGGCGTTGACGTACACGCCGCGCTCGTCGCGGTACGCGTAGGCCTGCACATACCCCTGGTTGAACAGAGTGTGGAACGGCTCGGCGCTCGCAAGGTAGCCGCGGTCGAACAGGACCTTGTGCCAAAAGCGCGCGTAGAGCAGGTGGAGAACGGCGTGCTCAACACCGCCAACGTACAGGTCAACACCGCCCGTGGGCGCGCCTTCGCGCGGACCCATCCAGTACTGCTCGTTGGCAGGCGCGGAAATCTGTTCGTCGTTCGTCGGGTCCGTGTAGCGGATTTCGTACCACGAGGAGCCTGCCCACTGAGGCATGACGTTCATTTCGCGGCGGTAGCGCTTCAGGCCATCGCCAAGGTCAAGCTCGACCCACGCCCAGTCATCGACACGCGAAAGCGGCGTTTGCGGTTCGGTATCCGCATCGTCGGGGTCAAACGTCTTCGGGGAGAAATCGTCAAGCTCGGGAAGCTGCACGGGGAGCTGATCGACCGGGAGGGCGATCGGAACCTCGGGCGCGTCTTCCGCGTACACGATCGGGAACGGCTCGCCCCAGTAGCGCTGTCGGCTGAAGAGCCAGTCGCGCAAGCGGTACGTCGTCTTTGCGTGGCCAAAGCCCTTCCTCTCGGCGAACTCGGTTGCGGCGGCGATCGCCTCGGCCTTGTTCATGCCGTTCAGGTCAAGTTCGGCGCTTTGCGAATTGATCTTCTTGCCGTCGCCCGTGTACGCCTGGCCCTCTTCGAAGTCGGCCGGGGGCTGCACGGTGCGAATGATCGGAAGCTCGAAGGCGCTCGCGAATGCGTAGTCGCGCTCATCCTCGGCGGGAACTGCCATGATCGCACCGGTGCCGTAGCCCATGAGCACGTAGTCGGCGGTGAACACGGGCAGCGCGCGCCCATCCATGGGGTTCACGGCGAAAAGACCCGTGAACACGCCCGTTTTTTCGCGCGAATCGGCGGTGCGCTCATCCTCTTCGAGGGCTGCGGCGCGCTCCTGATAGGTAGCCACAGCTTCACGGGGGTTCGCCGCTCCACCGGTCCACGCCGCCTTCGTGCCCTCGGGCCAGGACTCCGGAAGAATGCTGACATCAACCAGCAACGGATGCTCAGGGGAAAGCACCGTGAATATGGCGCCGAACAGCGTGTCCACGCGGGTCGTGAACACATCGAACGTGGCATCGGCGAGGGCGGGGCTAGCGTCGGACTCCAGCGCGAACGTCACCTGCGCACCGCGTGAGCGGCCGATCCAGTTGCGCTGCATGGACTTGACCGATTCGGGCCAATTGACGGTCTCGAGATCTTCGAGAAGTCGATCGGCGTACGCGGTGATCCGCAGGTTCCACTGCCGAAGTCGGCGCTTGAACACGGGGAAATCGCCGCGCTCGGAGCGGCCCTCGGCCGTGACTTCCTCGTTCGCGAGCACGGTGCCGAGACCGGGGCACCAGTTCACGGGAGTGTCGCTCACGTAGGCGAGGCGGAAACAGTCAACGAGCTCCCGCATCTCCTCGGGCGTGTACTGGATGAGGTAGTCGAAGGGCGTGTCGTGCTCGGGATTCCAGTGCTCGTGATCCGGTTTGCGGTCGTGCCACATCTGTGGGATCTCGATGCCCTGCTGCTCAGCGAGGGCGTACGGATCAACATCGCGATCCTGGATCGCACCCTTGAGCTCCGAAATGGGACGTGCAGAGCCGCGCGTGCCGTCAGCCTTCACGAAGTTCGGGTCGTACCACGAGTCGAACAGCTGGAGGAACACCCACTGGGTCCACTTGACGAACTCGAGGTCGGTCGTGCGCAGCGAACGCCGTGAGTCGTGTGAAAGACCAAGGCGGAAAAGCTGGCGGGCCATGTTCGCGACGTTTTCGTCCGTCGTGACCCGCGGGTGTGTGCCGGTCTGGATTGCGTACTGCTCGGCGGGCAAGCCAAAGGCGTCATAGCCCATCGTGTACAGCACGTTCTTACCGAGCATGCGATTGTGGCGCGCGACGGCGTCGGTCGCGATGTAGCCGAGGGGGTGGCCCACGTGAAGCCCCTTCCCCGAGGGGTAGGGGAACATATCCATGATGAACATCTTTTCGCCGAGTTCTTCGGCGGTGCGGCCATCGGAAAGTTCACCCTCGGGATTGACGGCGTTGAACGTGCCCTTCTCGAGCCACAGCTTTTGCCATTTCTGCTCGATCTGTCCCGCGAGTTCAGCGGTGTAGCGGTATGGGGCCTCAGCCATCGTGTCCCTTTCCTCGTGTCGGTTTCGTGCGCGGCAGGTCTCGAGCGCGCATGCACTGCCTCCAGTCTACGTGCTGCGCCTTTGGAGCGTTGCGGGCGGGTCCGACGCTTGCGTAGCCTCGATTGCGGCGCGTGTTTTGCGGGGTGGACGCGGCCCGTAGGATGGGTGCATGGCGATTCATTTGAGTGAGTATTCCGAGTCTTGGGTGGGCGACTTCATGGGGGTCGCCACGACCTTGGTAGACGCCCTTGACGGCCACGGAGGGCAAGGGATCGAGCACATTGGTGCGACCTCGGTTCCGAAAATGGTGGCGCGACCCATCATCGATATCGCGGTCATCGCCGCTCCCCTCGCGCTTGAGGAGGCGTGTGAGGCGCTCGCCCCACTCGGCTATGTGGCCGGGGGAGAGAAGCAGGAGGGGGAGGGCTACCGCAAGCTGAATACTCCCACCTCGGGCGTTTTGCACGCACTCACGGTCTTCGAGGAAGACTCCCCGCTGCTTCATGCGAGCATCGCTGCGCGTCAGGTTCTCATGAATAGCCCGGAGCTCGTCGCCGAGTTCTCGGGCTATAAGCGAGGGCTCGCATTCACGGGTGCGATTGACGTGGAGGAGTACCGCGCCGCGAAGGTGCCCATGTTCCAGAAGATCCTGCGCGAGGCGGGGATGGACGAGGAGGCTCTCGCGGGTCTCGCCGCGAGTTTTTAGGCGCCCTCGGCGAGGCGCTCGGCGAGGCGCGGTATTGCGCGCTCGAGAACGTCGAGCGTTCGATCGAAGTCTTCGGCGCCGCCATACCAGGGATCGGGCAGGGGATCGCCCGGCTCTGACTCGGGGTCGAAGTCCGTCATGAGCGCGAGTTGTTCCTCGCGCGCGCCGAGCGCACGTAGCCGGTCGAGGTGGAACTGCTCGGCTGCCACAAAGAGGTCGGTGTTCTCGATGTCGGTGGCGCTCACTTGTCTGGCGGCATGCCCGCTCGCGTCGTAGCCCTCGGCTTCGAGCACGCGAGCCGCGCGGGGATCCATGGGGTTGCCGATTTCCTCGCTGCTCACCCCGACGGAGTTCACGGTAACGCTTCCGCCACCGTCGAGCGAAGAGAGCGCGGAAAGAAGAATGCGTTCGGCCATTGGGGAGCGGCAGATGTTGCCCCAGCACACGGTAGTAACGATCATGCCTCGACCCTAACGCAGATCGCTTCTCACGCGCCGAAGAGCGACGCAATCACCATGAGCGCGATCATGGTGCCGACCGATGTCAGCAGCGCGATATCGCGCGTCATCTCCTCGCCAACCTCGTAACGCGCAGCGGCGACGTACACGTTTTGGGCGGTGGGAAGCGCTGCGAGCACGACGGCCGCGTAGAGCTCGGTGCCCGCGAGACCAAAGGCCCAGCGCGCGAGAGCCCACGCGATGAGAGGCATTGCGAGAAGCTTGAGTGCTGTGGCGAGGAGGATGTCGGCGCGATGGCCCGCTTCCTTCGAGAAGGGCTTCGAGGCGGTGAGCGACATGCCGAACGCGAGGAGCATTCCCGGGATGGAGATGCCCGCGATGACGTCGATCGGTTCAACGATGAAGGCGGGGAGGTGAAGGTCGAAGCCGAGAACTGCGAGGCCCGCTGCGGAGGCGATGATCATGGGGTTCGCAATGATTGTTCCCGCGAGGGCGCGCACGCTCGGTCGTTGCCCCGCGACCGCAGAGTGGAGAACCGACTGGAAGAGCGGCGTGAATACCGCCATTTGCCACAGCGCCACAGGCAGGGCGAGCGCGACGTCGCCAAGCACGTAGGCGGCGATAGGGAAGCCCATGTTCGCGCTATTGACCATCGAAGCCGAAACCGAGGAGATCACGGCGTGGGGCAGATCCTGCTTGAGGAAAATAAGCGAGAGAAGTGCGGCGAGCGAAGTCGTCAGGAGCGCCGCTAGGGCGGCGACCGCGAAATTCGCGGAGAGCACGAGGGCGAGATCGCTTTCGATGAGCGACACGAACACGAGGCACGGCCCCGCGAGGAAATAGGTGAGGCGATTGAGCACGAAACGGGCTTGCGGGCCCATGAGGTTGCTCCACCCCGCAAATGCGCCCACGGCGACGATCACGGCGATCACGAAAAAACCGCTCACGACCCTCGCCACGGAGGCTACCTCGAAGAAATCTGGTCGGGTGCGCCCGGAACCGCCTCGGCAGGGTCGTTGCCGAGTGCGACGATGCGGTTCTTCTCATCGACGTGAACGATACGCGGCGTGTGGGCGGCGGCTTCTTCGGGGGTGAACTGCCCGTAGGCGATGAGGATCACGAGATCCCCGGGATGCACGAGGTGGGCGGCGGCGCCGTTGATCTTGATATCCCCGCTACCCGCCTCGCCGCGGATGACGTAGGTTTCAAGGCGAGCGCCATTCGTGACATCGACAATCGCCACGAGCTCGTTCTCGATGAGGCCCGCGGCATCGAGTAAATCGGCATCGACCGTCACCGATCCCACGTAATGGAGATCGGCTTGCGTCACGGTGGCACGGTGGATCTTGGAAGTCATGAGTGTTCGCAGCACGATGCTTAAGTATTCCATCCCAATCGCGCACCTGCGAGGGTGCCGGACGTGAGTTTGCGAACGAAGAGACCGCGGCTCCCTTCCCGCAGTGGGGGTCGCTCACGGATACTTGAAGCGTTTACCGCCCTACGGGGCCCGGCGCTACGGCGCTCACGAGAAACACCGGACCGCGCGAAGGCGCGAAGAAAGGGGCCATCATCATGCCCAAGTCACGCAGAGTCCACAAAGCTGAACGCTTCGATGCGATGGCGCTTCCCGAAGAGCTCGTACAAGAGCTGCAGGCGCAGGGTTTTGAGCGCGCCTTCGAAATCCAGGAAGCAATCCTCCCCGACGCGCTCGCGGGCCGCGATGTTCTCGCTCGAGCCGAAACCGGATCGGGCAAAACCTTGGCTTTCGCGCTGTCCATGTGCGCACGCTTTCGCCACCGCAGCTCGCACAGGCGTCGCCCGCTCGGCATGGTGCTTGTTCCCACCCGCGAGCTTGCCGTGCAGGTCGTGGACACGATCCATCCGTTCGCGCGCGCCGTGGGCATCAAGGCACAGCTCGTCTCGGGTGGCATGAATATTGACAAGCAGGCCGATGCTCTTCGCCGCGGCGTCGAGATCATCGTCGCGACGCCGGGCCGCGTCGTGGATCTCGCCCAGCGTGGCGACCTCTTCCTCGACCGCATAGAGACGACCGTGATCGACGAAGCTGACCACATGGCCGACCTCGGCTTCCTACCGGTTGTGACCGAGATTCTCGCGCATGTCGAAATGGGCACGCAGAAGATGCTCTTTTCGGCCACGCTCGATCAGCAAGTCGACGCGATTACCGATCGTTTCCTCGTAGACCCCGTGACGCACGAGACGACGCCGGTTGCCGCGGCCGTGCAGAATATGCGCCACGTCGTGTATGCGATCAACCCGAAAAAGAAGCGCCAGATTACCGCGCAGATTGCCGCACGCGATGGCCGCACACTCCTTTTTGCCCGCACGCAGCTTGGCGCCGAACGCGTGGCCCAGGAGCTGATCGAGGTGGGCATTCCCGCCGCTGCCCTTCACGGTAATAAGCAGCAGGGACTTCGCACGAACGTTCTCGCGGGGTTCCGCCAGGGCGCCTTTGACGTGCTCGTGGCGACCGACGTTGCCGCGCGCGGAATCCACATTGACGATGTCTCACTCGTACTCCACGTCGATCCTTCCGACGACGCGAAGGAATATGTGCACCGCTCGGGCCGAACCGCGCGTGCCGGTGCCTCGGGTGTTGTCGTGACGCTGGCTCTTCCACACCAGGAGAAAAAGACACGCCAGGTGTTGGAAGCGGCAAAGGTCGAACCTGAATGGAGTGAGGTGAACTCCGAGACCGACGAGGTGATCCGGTATGTCGGAGGAAGGACGCCGAGCGGAACCCCCGCCCGGGACCCTCAGCTCGTCAAATACAAGGGGGCGCCCCGTAAGCTCGATGTCACCAGGATGCGCGGGGCCAACTCGAAAAACGCCGCCGAAAGGCGCGAGAACGAAAAGCGCCGCGCGGTCTACGACGAGCACGAGAGGTCTTCCTCTTCGCGCGCGTCCGGCCCGGGCAAAGGCCGCCGCACGGGTGGAAAAAAGCGAGGGTCCGACGCCCGCCGGGCACGAGGTGCTTCCACCACCCGCCCACGCGGCCAGCGTCGGTCGCGCTAAAGCTCAACCACACATCACATGATCCGCGTTCGATACGAGAAGGAGACCCCTCATGAGCGTGAGCCTCTTTGACCTGTTCAAGATCGGGATCGGCCCCTCGAGTTCGCACACCGTTGGCCCCATGCGCGCCGCGAAAGAGTTCGCTGACGAGGCCCTTGCCCATCCGACGATCGGGCCCGACATCGCCGATGTCGAGGTGCATCTTTACGGTTCGCTCGCGGCAACCGGCATGGGGCACGGGACACTCGACGCGGTCGTTCTTGGCCTCGAAGGCAATGATCCCGCGACCATCGACCCTGCGCAGGCATGGGCGCGTGCGAAAGATATCGATAGCAATGGTGGCCTCATGCTTGGCGGGCGCGTGCCCGTGAGTCTGCGCCCCTCCACGATCGTGCTTCACCCGCTCACCTTCCTTCCCGAGCACTCCAATGGCATGACCTTCGCGGTCCTTGACGAAAGCGGCAACGAACTCGAGAAACGCACGATGTTCTCGATCGGCGGCGGCTTCGTCGTGGATAAAGAGGAGCTTGAAGCCCAGCAGGCGTCGGAACCCCTCGCCGAAGGCGAGAGCGACGACGAGGGCGAAGGCAAAGTGAAGCCGATCTTCGAAAGCGGGGAAGAACTTCTTCGCGTGTGCGAAGAAAACGGCATCACCGTGTCGCAAGCGATGCTCATGCGCGAAAGGCATTGGCGAAGCGACAGCGAGATCCGCAAGGGCATCCTCGAGATTTGGGCGGTCATGGAGGCCTGCATCGAGCGCGGTATGCACACGACCGGTGTGCTCCCCGGCGGTCTCAATGTGCGCCGAAGGGCAGCGACCTGGCACGATGCTCTTCAGCTTGAAGACCCGAACCATCGCGCCGATAACGCCTTTGAGTGGGTGAGCCTTGCTGCTCTCGCGGTGAATGAGGAAAATGCGGGCGGGGGGCGAGTGGTGACCGCACCCACGAATGGCGCCGCCGGCATTATTCCCGCGGTGCTCTACTACGCCCTCACGTACCTGCGCTACGACGATCGCGATGACATGATCGTGCGTTTCATGCTCGCAGCTGCGGCTTTTGGCTCGCTGTGCAAGGAACGCGCCTCGATTTCCGGTGCGGAAGTGGGCTGCCAGGGAGAGGTCGGCTCGGCAAGCTCGATGGCCGCCGCGGGTCTCGCTGAGGTCATGGGCGCGAAGCCTCGGCAAGTGGAAAACGCGGCCGAAATCGCGATGGAGCACAATCTTGGCCTTACGTGCGATCCCGTGGGTGGCCTCGTGCAAGTGCCCTGCATTGAACGCAACGCCATGGGCGCCATCAAATCGATCACCGCTGTGCGCTTCGCGATGCGCGGCAACGGTGAGCACTTCGTCTCGTTCGATACCGTGCTCGAAACGATGCGCCGCACGGGCAAGGACATGAACGAACGCTACAAAGAAACCGCGATGGGTGGCCTCGCCGTCACGGTTCCCGTGTCTTTGCCCGCGTGTTGAGGCACGTGGGCTACCGTTAGACGCGAATGCCACGCGCCACCGCGGCGCGACCTGCATGACAGAAAAGGACGGCCAAGGCCCCATGAACGATAAAGCTAGTGGCGACATCAACGACGATTTCGCACCCGGTGAGAGCCCCGAAGAGCTCGAGGCGGCGGCGAAAGTTGCTCCCGAAGCTGAGGAGCGCACCGACGGCGAACGTGCAACTCTCACGGAGGTCGCCAACTCCCTCGGCATCACGGCTGCGGTGGCGCTTCGCGCGCTCCGCGGAGAATCTGACATCAACTCGAAGCTCGTGAAGTCCGTGCGGGAAACCGCCGAGCGCTTGCACTACCCGCTCGAGGATCTCACGGGCGAGGATGACCACCGTGGTGTCGTCGCGGTTCTCGTGAACACGATGCGCAACACGTGGATCTCCGATATCGTGCGTTCGATCCGCATCGAGCTGGCCGCGACCGGTCGACACGTGGTGGTGGTGCCGACGCGGCGCCGCATGCCCGAATATCCGATCACCCTCGAAGAGGAGACCATCTCTTCGCTTACCGCTCTTGGCGTTGACGGCTTCATTATGGCGAGTGAGCTTCCCGAACTCGACAAGGTCTTCGACGCAATCGGCACCCGACCGATCGTGGCGATCGGCGGCTCGAAAGAACGCGTTGGAAAATCTGACACGGTTCGCATCGACGACGAAGCAGGCTACGGCCTTCTCGTGGATCACCTCGTGAGCCTCGGGCACAAGGACATCGCCCACGTGGGCGGCGTGGGGTATGCCGTTGCGAAAGAACGCGCGGCGGCGTTCAAGGCCGCGATGAAACGCCATGGTCTCGAAGATCGCGCACGCGTTGAACCCGCCGATTTCAGCGAGCAGGTTGGCCAGACCGCCGGCTCGATGCTTCTTCGCGGAAGCCAGGTCCCTACCGCGATCACGTGCTCGAATGATGTGACCGCCGTGGGCGTGCTCTCGGCCGCGGCCGATGCCGGCTACGACGTGCCGGCCCAGCTTGCGGTGACGGGGTACGGCAACACGTCGCTTGCGTCCTCGGGTATCGCACAGGTGACGAGCATTGATCCGAACTCTCGTCGCATCGGTGCGCTCGGTGCGCAGATGCTTGTCGAGCGCATTGGCGGCTTTGAAGGGCCGGCGCGCGACACGGCAGTGTCACCGCACCTCATTGTGCGCCGCTCGTCCTCGGCAGGTCCCCGCCCCGAGCAACAGCGCCGCCGCCGCGTGACGATCGACTAAACATCACACGACAAACGGAGAAAACCCTTCGAATCCTCTGAATGCTTCAGGGGCCGCATTGATAGGCTGAGTGCATGATCAACTCCACGAACGACCGCTCTTCGAACGACCGCCGAACGAGCACAACCTCGCGGTCGATTGGCGAACTTGTCGCCTCGATCAAGAACGAATTCACCTCCGTGATCGATCAGCAGGTCGCGATCGCGAAGAAGGAAGTCACCGGAATCGCCGTCAAAGGCGGTGCCGTCGCGGCACTCGCGGCAGTTCTCGTGTTCTTCCTCCTGAGCGCGTGGGTCATGTTCCTCTTCTTCTGCGCGTGGGGCCTCGTGGCCCTCGGCCTCCCGGCTTGGGCGTCATTCCTCATCGTGTGCGGCTCGCTCGTCGTGCTCGGCGCGATTCTCGGCCTCATCGCCTACCTGATCGTCAAGAAGATCACCGCGCCCGAGGTCACGATCGAAACCGCGAAGAGCGCCGTCGATTCGGTGCAGGGGAAGCGTCGCGTGAACTCCGTTGATTACGACGACGCCTTCGAAGAGCTCTACGGTAAACAGGTCAGCGCCGCAACACCGCGCGAGATCTAACAATCATCACCGTCACAAAGCGAGGGGCGCCGCGAGTGCTCCTCGCTTTTTCGGTACCCACGAGAGGCTAGGCTTAAGACGTGACTCTACGACTGCACGATTCGAAAACCAGAACAGTTTCGGACTTCACCCCGCTCAAGGACGGTGAAGTCTCGCTCTACGTGTGCGGGCCCACGGTCCAAGACGGCCCCCACGTGGGGCATATCCGCACGTTCCTCGCGTTCGACGTGCTCGTGCGGTGGCTGCGCAGGAGCGGCTACCGAGTCACCTACGTGCGCAACGTGACCGACATCGACGATAAGATCCTCGCGCGCGCCGCCGAAGAGGGCGAGGCTTGGTGGAAGTGGTCCTACACAAACGAACGAAAATTCGGTGAGATCATGGATCAGCTCGGCGCCGTGCGCCCCGATTACGAGCCGCGCGCCACGGGGCACGTCACCGAGATGATCGACTTCATGCAGCGCCTCATCGAACGTGGACACGCCTACGCCGACGGTGAGGGAAGCGTGTACTTCGACGTCTCCTCGCTGCCCGAATATGGTTCGCTCACGAACCAGTCGATCGAGAACATGGTCGACGACGCCGAAGCAGCCTCGAACCTCAAACAGGACCCTCGAGACTTCGCACTGTGGAAGAAAGCCAAGGCAGGCGAACCCGAGACCGCCAAGTGGTCGACACCTTTCGGCGAGGGGCGCCCCGGGTGGCACCTCGAGTGCTCGGCCATGGCGAAGAAATACGTGGGGGAGAGCTTCGATATCCACGGCGGTGGCCTCGACTTGCGCTTCCCCCATCACGAAAACGAGCAGGCTCAGAGCTACGGCGCCGGCTACGGATTTGCGCAGCGTTGGATGCACTCGGGCATGCTCACCGTTGACGGCATGAAGATGGGCAAGAGCCTCGGCAACTTCATTACAGCCGAGGATGTCCTCGCGAAGCACCCGGCGGCCGCCGTGCGCCTCGCCATCGTTGGCTCTCACTACCGCACGAACGTCGAGTTCAACGACACGACGCTTGCCGAGGCGGAAACTGTACTCTCGCGACTTCGCGGCTCGCTCACGCGCGCCCTCGACGCGCTCGAGCAGGCAGGAGCACACGAAGAGCTTTGCGAACCCGGCGAGGGAGCGCTTCCCGACCGCTTCACCGAGGCGATGAATGACGACCTCGGCGTCGCCGATGCTCTCGCAGTCGTCCACGAACGACACGGGCAACTCAATACCCTTCTCGCGAAACCGCACATTGATGCTCATGAGGTTGCAAGTGCCGTCAACGAGCTGCGAGACATGCTCGATGTTTTCGGTCTCGACCTGCTCGGCGCGATGTGGTCCGATGAGCCTGGCGCGGGTGGTGCGGAGCACGACGCTCTCGATGCCCTCATCCGAGCGCAGCTCGAGGAGCGCGCAGAAGCACGGAAAAACAAGGACTGGGCGAGCGCCGATGCGATTCGCGATCGCTTCGCTGCCGCCGGCATTCGCATTGAAGACTCCGCGGGCTCCTCCCGCTGGAGTCTCACGAACTAGGAGAGACCATGGCAGGACACAAGAGCTCCCGCAAGGGCCCCAAAGTCGGTTCTGGCGGCGTGCGCCGCCGTAGGCTCGAAGGCCGCGGCCCCACCCCCAAGGCGGAGGATCGCCCTCACCACAAGGCCTACAAGGGTACGCACGACACCGTCGGAAAATCCGGTACCAAATCCGGCAAGCGCCGCCCGCCGCGCAGGTCTCCTAAGGACGCCGCGAATCGGCCCACCGTGATCGCGGGCCGTAATTCCGTGCTCGAAGCCCTCCAAGAGGGCGTTCAGGCGCTCTCTTTGACCCTCGCGATCAGGCTTGAGGCCGATGAACGCGTACGCGAAATCATGCGCCTTGCGCATCAAAAGGGCCTTCAGCTGCATGAAGCCACGCGCGCCGAACTCGATCGGCTCACCGACGACGCGATCCACCAGGGCGTGGCCCTCACACTTCCGCCGTATGAATACGCCGACCCGGCAGATCTCCTCGAGATTGCCGCGGACGACTTTGACACGCCGTTGCTGATTGCGCTTGACGGCATTACCGACCCACGCAACCTCGGCGCGATACTCCGAAGCGCGGGCGCGTTCGGCGCGCACGGCGTGATCATTCCCGAACGTCGAAGCGTAGGCATGACCGCGAGCGTCTACAAGGTTGCCGCGGGCGCCGCGACGCGTGTGAAAGTCGCCCAGGTCACGAACCTCAACCGCACGATCGACTCGCTCAAGAAACAGGGCGTCTTCGTTGTGGGGCTCGATGCCGATGGCGAATTGGAGCCGCGAGACATGGACCTGGCGACCTCGCCGATCATGCTCGTTGTCGGTGCCGAAGGTAAGGGAATTTCGCGCCTCACGCGCGAAAAGTGTGATGCGATTGTGTCGATCCCCATGGCGGCGACGACCGAGTCGCTCAACGCCTCGGTTGCCGCGTCGATCGTGATGTACGAGATCGCGGGTACGCGTACACGAACGGGGCGCGCCTAGCCCTGAGTGAGCCTTACAGCTCCGTCTCGGTCACGATCGGGATTGCCGAGGTCTCCGACGTGATGAGCGCTCGCTCGTCCTGGCGGTAGGCGAGGACGTTCAGGATGTAATCCTGCACGGCTTTATCCCACGTGACATCCTTGCCGAGACGCTGGGACATGAACCATTTGTGCTCGAGGAGTTCGTGGTAGAATTCGGGCGCGGGGAGCTTCTTCCGCATCGCGCGAGGGATTGCCCGCACAACCGGCTCGTACTGTTCTTGAAGCCATTCGTGGGCCACGAACTCTTCCTCCTCGCCCTGCTGGTCGGTGAGGGCGCGGAACTGATCGAGATCGTTGAGCAGACGCCTCGCCTGGTTCTCTTGCGCATCGATGCCCGTGAGACGCATGAGGCGCCGCCTATGGTGGCCGGCGTCCACAACCTTCGGCTGCACCGTCACGGTCGTGCCGTCGAGATCGGTTGTCATGTCGAGCTCGTCGACGTCGAAGCCGAGCTCGTTGAGTTTTTCGATACGCGCACTCACGCGCCAGCGCTCGTTTGCGCTGAAGGTCTCGCGGCCCGTGAGGGCATCCCACAGCTCGTTGTAGCGCTCAAGCAGGCGATCGCCCACGGTGATGGCGTCAACGTTGTCGGGCAATTGCTCGGCAGCTTGAAGATCAAGCATCTCGCCCACAATGTTTGTGCGTGCAATGTCGAGATCGTACTCACGCTGCCCCTTCGTGAGGTGGTCCTCGAGTTGGCCCGTCTCGACGTCGACGATGTACGCGGCGAAAGCCCCCGCATCGCGTTTGAAAAGCGTGTTGGAGAGCGAGACATCGCCCCAGTAGAAGCCTACGAGGTGGAGGCGAACGAGGAGTACGGCGAGGGCATCGAGGAGTTTGCGGGCCGTGTCTTCGCTATTGAGCTGCGAGAACACTGCGCGATAGGGAAGTGAGTACTGTAAATGGCGCGTGATGAGGATGGCGTCGAGCTCGCGGCCATCCTCGGACGATTCTCGGCCGCTCACGACGGCGAACGGTTCAACCGCGGGGATGCCGAGCTTTCCGAGGAGGCGCAGGGTCGTGAACTCGCCGCGCGCGAGGTTCTCGTTGATCTCTTTGAGGGCGAGGACTCGCCCACTCACGCGCGCGAAGCGCACGACGTGGCGCGAAATGCCGCGGGGGAGTGAGGCGAGGAGCGAATCGGGCCATTCGGCCAGGGGAAGGCCCCACGGTAGATCGAGGAGCGCCTCGTCGGCTCGCGCTGCGGAGATCTCGATGGGTGCCATGTTCTCTATTCTCCCTCACTCTGGTGCCGAGTATGCAAAGAAGGCACGCGATTCGCGTGCCTTCTTTGTGAATGTTTCCTCGTGAGAGGAAAGACGGGATCAGTCGCCGAGGCGGTTGCCCGACTTCAGGTCGAACAGGTGCACGTGGTCTGCCTTCGGGTGGAAGTGCACGGTCTCGCCCTTCTGCGGAGGGCGGCGGCCGTCAACACGCGCGATGATCGGCTTGTCGGTTTCACCGGCGCCAGCGAGGCGGCCGTAGACGTAGGCGTCGGCGCCGAGCACCTCGACCATGTCAACCTCGACCGGGAGGCCGTCCGCGGCGAGCTCGAGGTCCTCGGGACGCACACCGACGGTGACGGCCTTTTCATTGGACTCCGAGAGAGTGGAGCGATCCACGGGGATCACGGAGCCGCCGAAGGCAACGCCCTGGTCGGTGAGGGGCTGCTCGATAAGGTTCATGGCGGGCGAGCCAATGAAGCCTGCAACGAACACGTTGTTCGGGTGATCGTACATGCGCTGCGGCGAGTCGATCTGCTGGAGCACACCACCGGCGAGAACAGCGACGCGGTCACCCATCGTCATAGCCTCGGTCTGGTCGTGGGTCACGTAGACGGTCGTGACGCCCAGGCGGCGCTGGAGCGAGGCGATCTGGGTACGGGTCGAGACACGGAGCTTCGCGTCGAGGTTCGAGAGCGGCTCGTCCATGAGGAACACCTGAGGCGAGCGCACGATCGCGCGGCCCATGGCCACACGCTGGCGCTGACCACCCGAGAGGGCCTTCGGCTTACGGTCGAGGTACTGCTCGAGGTCGAGGATCTTCGCGGCCTCTTCCACGCGCTTGCGGATCTCATCCTTCGGCGTGCCCGCGATCTTGAGCGCAAAGCCCATGTTGTCGGCGACCGACATGTGCGGGTAGAGAGCGTAGTTCTGGAACACCATCGCGATATCGCGGTCCTTCGGCGGAACGTTTGTCACGTCGCGATCGCCGATGAAGATGCGGCCAGCGTCGATCTCTTCGAGACCCGCGAGCATGCGCAGCGAGGTGGACTTACCGCAGCCCGAGGGGCCAACGAGGACGAGGAATTCGCCGTCTTCGATCTCGATGTTGAGGTCGTCAACCGCGGGCTTATCGCTGCCCGGGTAGATGCGGCTTGCGTGGTCGTAAATCACCTTTGCCATGGGTATTCCCTTCACCGGCAGGTACGTGCCGGACGATCCGTTGTGAAGTCACAGCCAGCGTTCCTCGCTGACGTACGGATAACAATACCGCACTGTGGCACTCACCATACGGGACGCGCCGATGGGTGCGCCGGTCGCTTCGGTTTGGGAGGGCCGTAAGGTGGTCGGGGAGCCCGACGCATGCTCCGCTCTCTGAGTGCCTCGGTGGCGCGCGGCGACGATCGGCACATGCGGGCGTGTGAGATGGGCTGTGAAGCGACGATGACGAGAGCGAAAGGCGGCGATGGCATGACGAGCCTCGCGGAACTCATTGAAAAGACCCTGGCGAAGAGGCGGAGCGAGAACGAGCCGCTCAGGATTGTGCAAGCGGGGCACCCGGCACTTCGCGCCCACTCAAAGGACGCGGCAGGGGCGCTCGATCCCGAGCTGCTCGGTGAGTTCATCCAGGCACTCGTGGTCACGATGCACGAAGCGCCCGGTGTGGGGGTGGCTGCCCCGCAGGTGGGTGTGCCGATCCGCCTCGTGGTAATGGAAGATTTCGTGCGGGAAGAAGGCGAGGAGCGCGATGCTGGCGACGCTCTTTACGAGCGTGACAATCTCCCCCTCATGGCAGTGATCGACCCTCGCTATGAAGAAGTGGAGGGGGAAGATACCGTGACGTTTGGGTGGGAAGGGTGCTTGAGCGTTGACGGTTGGCGTTCGCTCGTGCCCCGACCAAAGAGCGTGCGCGTTTTCGGTACCGCGATCCTTGACGGCGGCGAAGTACGTGAACTCGACGAGGTGTGGACGGGCTGGAGTGCTCGCATCTTCCAGCATGAAAGCGATCACCTCGATGGAATTTTGTGCCACGATCGCGGCGTTGAGCGATCACTCGTGCAGGATTCCTACCTGCACCGTTACACGGATCTTTCAGCCGCGGTTCGTTACCTTGGTCTGCGCGGCGACGTCGCGAATCTTGAGCCCGGCGCCGTAGATCTTCACCGCACGCGGGCGTGAGTGCGCCCGAAAGCGTCCATGAAAAGGAGAGCAATGGCCTCGAAGGACCTGCGCACATCAAAGAAATCGAGCGGGAAGGGCAAAGGCGGGGAATCGCTCATCGATGACAAGCAGTTTGAACTCATCGATAAGGCCCTCGCCGTCCAAGGGCCGATCGCTCGCAAATACGTTGATTCGCTTCGCCGCAAGAATCCCACGTGGAGCGATGACCAGATCATCGCTCGCCTCGAAGGCCACTTCACGAAACTAGCCGTGGCAACGGGCGTCGGCATCGGCGGCGTGGCCGCACTTCCCGCGGTTGGCACCGCTACCGCGGTCGCGCTCACCGCGGGTGAGGGCATCGCCTTCGCCGAGGCATGTGCCTTTCTCACCCTCGGCATCGCACACGTGCGTGGCGTGGACATGAGTAAACCATCGGTGCGCCGCACCGTGATCCTCGCGATCCTCGGCGGTGAGCGGGGCACGGAGATCGTGACGAAAGCTCTTGGAAAGAACGGCCTTCAGTGGTCGACGGTTCTCGACGGCATGGCGCCGCCGTTCATTGCCGATGCGGTGAACACACAGGTGAACCGCTGGATTCGTCGAACTGTGACACGCCGCTTTACGGGGCTGTGGGCGGGGCGCCTCATCCCGTTCGGTATCGGCGCCGTGATCGGGGGGCTTGGCAACAAGGCGCTCACGAAGACCGTCATCGAAGCCGCGCGCGAGGTGTTCAGCCACGCCGACGACCCCGTGCCTTCGAGCCTCGTTGAAGATCCCGAGAGTGAAGACAGCTCCGGTGAGGGGCGCGACGCCTAGGCCCGCATAGCTTTTCGAAGCACAAAAGGCGCTTCCGGAACATCCGGAAGCGCCTTTCGTTCTCGCACAACGATTAAAGGTCCTGGGTGAACTCGTTTTCGTGTTCGGTACCCTTCGCGCGGCGATAGGACGCACGGATTTCCTCTTCCGCGTCATCGCGGCCCTCCCAGTGGGCGCCCTCGACGCTCTTACCGGGCTCGAGGTCCTTGTAGACCTCGAAGAAGTGCTGGATCTCGAGGCGGTGGAACTCGGAGATATCGGTGAGCTCTTGGCGGCGGATCTGGCGCTTATCACCAACCGGAACCGCGACGATCTTGTCGTCGCCGCCGGACTCATCGCGCATGCGGAACATGCCGAGCGCACGGCAACGAATCAGGCAGCCGGGGAAGGTCGCCTCTTCGAGAAGAACGAGCACGTCGAGCGGATCGCCGTCCTCACCGAGCGTGCCCTCAATGAAGCCATAATCATCGGGGTAGCGGGTTGCCGTAAAAAGCATGCGATCGAGCCGGATGCGACCATTGTGATGGTCGACTTCGTACTTGTTGCGATTTCCCTTGGGGATCTCGATCGTGACGTCGAATTCCACGTGCGTGACTCCATTGCCTCAGGTGTTTCTTGGTGTGTGAGGGACGCGCCCTCTGCGTGCAACAATAGCGAAGATCCTCAAGCGTCGGCTGTTTTACGGAGTCTGGGCGGGCAACGCGCGCGTAAACTTTGCACGAAGTCACAGACACAAAGACGCCCAGCGCGGTCAGACCAGGGTGAAGAGGAGCATTCTCAGATGGCGAAGTCGAAGGCAACCGAGATTGTTGCCGCGGCCCTTGCGCTCGCGCTTCCCGCAGCCTTCTATACGTTTGGGGACCTCGTCGATGGCTTCCCCGGCCCCCTCACCCTCCGCACCCAAAAGGTTGCTGACCTCGAAGGGGTTCCCGCCGAAGGCGAGGCATGGGAGCGTGAAGATCTCGTGCGGCCGCGGGATGCTGCGTCACCCGTCGAGCGCGTGAGTGGCGAGCACATTACGGCGGCAGTTGAAGCACTTCCCGGGCTCGGTGCCTATTCCGGGAAACTTTCCTACGCGGTCGTGGATGCGGCAAGCGGTGAAATGATTGCTGAACGCGATGCGAGCGTGAGCCTCACCCCTGCCTCGACCATGAAACTTCTTTCGGCACTCGCGGCGGCGAAAGCGGTGGGGCCCGAGCAGACACTCACCACGCGTACAGTTCTCGATGGTGAGCGACTCGTGCTCGTAGGCGGTGGGGACAACCTGCTGACGGTGAAGCCGAAGGAAACGAAAGAGGGGATCGCGCGTGCGTCCCTCGCCTCGCTCGCGGATCAAACCGTGCAAAAGCTGAAGGCGGAGGGTCGCACGAAAGTGACGCTCGTGTTCGATGACACTCTCTTTGGCAACGATCCCATCAATCCGGCGTGGGGCGAGAACGGCCCTGCCGGGGGGTGGGTTGCGCCGATTACGCCGCTCGGGATCGATGCGGGGCGAGCCGACGGTACCAAGTACGGCGCGAAATCGAAGGACCCCTCGTACGACGCAGCAAAGGCCTTCGCGGAGCTCCTCAAGGAGCGCGGGATCACGATCGAGGCAGAGCCCACTCGCGGTGCTGCGCCCGAGGGAGCAACCGAGCTGGGATCCGTGCAATCCGCACCTCTCAGTAGCTGGATTGCCCATACGCTTCTCTATTCCGATAACACTCTTGCGGAAACGCTCGCGCGCCTCGCCGCCGTCAAGACGGGACGCCCGGGAACCGTGGCAGGTGCTCGCGAAGCCGTGAAAGCGGAGCTTGACGAGGTCGCGCGCGAGAAGGGGTTTTCAACCGAAGGCCTCGTGATTGCCGACAACTCGGGCCTGTCGAAAGACAATCGACTATCACCGTCGCTTCTTGCGCATTTGACAGCGTGGGCATCCGGGAATGCGCCAGTCGAGATCAGGGACACTTTTGCACGTGTCCCGATCGGCGGGCTCACGGGAACGCTCAAGAATCGTTTCGGCGAGGCCGGTGCCGAAGAGGCCCGCGGTGTGGCACGTGGAAAAACCGGAACGCTTTCGGGAACCTCCACGCTTGCGGGCACGACCGTGCTCTCGGACGGCCGCGTGGTCGGTTACGCCATTTTCGCGTACGACTCTCAGGCGGATGGGTACGCGGAGGCACGTGCGCTCGTCGATGACGTTGCGAGCGCGATCATTTCGGCGGGAGGTCCGACGCCTGCGGGCCTCTACGATGCTCCAAGTTCTCCCGTAGAAGCCGGAGCAGGGGAAGGTGAGGAACAGTGAGCGGCCCGCCCGAACCCGTTGCACGGGCACGCGTTGCCGTGAAATCGGCCCTCGTGGCAAGGCTCGAGGAATGCGCCGACCTCTCCGAGGGAGCGCAGCTCGCGCCTCGCATCCTCGTTGGCGTGAGCGGAGGCGCCGATTCCCTCGCGCTTGCCGCGACAACCCAGTGGGTCGCCTCGAGGCTCGGTCTCGAGGTTGAAGCGGTACTCATCGACCACGGTCTCTCCGACCACTCCGCTTCAGTTTCCGAACGCGCGGCCCTCCAATGCGAGCGGCTGGGTCTCGCCCGGTGCCACATCCGCCGAATTCACGTGGACACGGCGGGGGAGGGGGGCCTCGAAAACGCCGCCAGAGTCGCGCGTCACGAGGCCTTCAACGACATGTGTGAGGAACGTTCCGCCCTCGCACTCCTCCTTGGGCACACACTCGATGATCAGGCCGAACAGGTGCTTCTAGGGCTCGCACGTGGCGCGGGAGCCCGCTCGCTCGCGGGGATCCCGCGAAAACGCGGGAGTCTCCTTCGCCCGTTTCTCGGCACGGGACGCGACGAGAAAACCGGACTGTGGAGGCGCGATACACGCGCCGTGTGCGAGGCCCTCGGCCTCGACGTGTGGGACGACCCCATGAACGACGACGAGGCCTATTTGCGAGTCGCAGCGCGTTCGCGAGCGCTCCCGATGCTCGCCGACGTTTTTGGCGAGCAGGTGGCCGCGAATCTCGTGCGCACCGCCGATCTCCTTCGTGATGACGCCGACTATCTTGAACAAGAAGCGGAAGAAACTTACGCGGGGCTGCGTCGGAATCCCCCGAGCAGAACCCCCGGCCTACTCGCGCTTGACGCTTACGCCCTTGCCCCGCTCAACCGTGCCCTGCGCACTCGCGTGATTAAGCATGCGATCGCCCAGGCGAGTGCGCTCGCGGGTGCAAGTTCAGGCAAGTCGCTCCTTCGACGTCAGATCCTTCACGTTGACTCCCTCGTGAGCGCCTATCGGGGCCAAGGCCCCATCCCCCTTCCGGGTAAGATCGAAGCGATACGCGACGAGGGGCTCATCGTTTTCCGTGCGGGAGGCACCCGCTTCCATGACACGCAAGGCTGAGCCCCCGCGACCTCGACAACGCGACGCACCGGGAAGGAACCCCATGACCATGGATGAGGACGTCGAGCGCATCCTGCTCGATGAGCAGGCGATCCGCGAGCGGATCAGCGAACTCGCCGCAGAAATCGATCGCGACTACGAAGGCGAGGCACCGCTGCTCGTTGGCGTGCTCAAGGGAGCCGTCATGGTCGTCGCCGATCTCGCGCGGGCGATCACGCTCGACGTAGACATGGACTGGATGGCCGTGAGCTCGTATGGAAGTGGCACGAAGTCCTCCGGAGTCGTGCGCATCCTCAAGGATTTGAGCGCGGATATCACCGATCGCCACGTGCTCATCGTCGAAGACATCATCGACTCTGGCCTCACCCTGAGCTGGCTTCGCACGAACCTCCGCTCGCGAGGCCCGAAGAGTGTCGAGATTTGCACGCTTTTGCGCAAGCCCGAAGCTGTCAAGGTGGATATTGACGTGAAGTACGTGGGCTTCGACATTCCGAATGAGTTCGTGATCGGCTATGGCCTCGACTACGCCGAGAAGTATCGCAACCTTCCCTATGTCGGAATCCTCAAGCCAAGCGTCTACGCCGATTGAGAACATCGGGGCGTCTGACAGCCCCGGCCCAGCGATTCGGGGTAGATTCGCGCTCATTCACGAAACGTGCGCGAGGCATGAGCCCCGCCCTACAAGAACGTAAGATTTAGCACTTCACATGGCAGAAAAAAAGAAATCCCCCGCTCGCAACCTGTGGCTGTGGAGCCTCGCGACCCTCGCGATTGTCCTTCTCGCCTTGAGCATTTTCGGTCGCGGCGGATTCCAAGACATCGACACCGAGCAGGGCCTCACACTCCTCAAGGGCGACACCGTTGAGCAAGCGGAGATCATCGACGGCAACCAGCAGCGCGTCAACCTCGTGCTCACGAAGGACTTCGAAGACAAGGGCAAGCGCGTGGCCTTCTCCTACGTGACCGCGCGCGGCGATGACGTGGTGAAAGCCGTGAATGATGCTGCGCCATCAAAGGGGTACACGGATAAGATCGCCACCCCCTCGTGGTGGGGGCAGCTGCTTCTCACGTTCTTCCCACTCATCATCATTCTTGGCCTCTTCTGGTTCTTCATGATGAACGCCCAGGGTGGCGGCCGCGCGATGCAGTTCGGCAAGTCCAAGGCGAAGCTTTTCAACAAGGACATGCCGAAGGTGACGTTCCAGGACGTCGCCGGGGCCGAGGAGGCCGTTGAGGAGCTTGATGAGATCAAGCAGTTCCTCGTGAGTCCCGAGCGATATCACGCGGTCGGAGCGAAGATTCCGAAGGGCGTTCTTCTCTACGGTCCACCCGGTACGGGCAAGACTCTCCTCGCGAAGGCTGTCGCGGGCGAGGCGGGGGTGCCTTTCTACTCCATTTCGGGCTCGGACTTCGTTGAGATGTTCGTGGGCGTAGGTGCGAGCCGCGTGCGCGACCTGTTCAACACAGCGAAGGAAAACGCTCCCGCGATCATCTTTATCGACGAGATCGACGCCGTTGGTCGCCACCGCGGTGCCGGCATGGGCGGCGGTCACGATGAGCGCGAGCAGACCCTCAACCAGATGCTTGTCGAGATGGACGGCTTCGAGGAGCATCAGAATGTCATCCTCATCGCCGCGACGAACCGCGTGGACATCCTGGACCCGGCGCTTTTGCGCCCGGGCCGATTTGATCGCCAGATCGCTGTCGAGACCCCCGACCTCAAGGGGCGCCGCAAGATCCTCGAGGTGCACGCGAAGGGCAAGCCGCTTGCGGCCGATGTCGACCTCGACAATATCGCGCGTCGCTCAATCGGCATGAGCGGTGCGGATCTGGCCAACGTGCTGAACGAGGCTGCACTCCTCACGGCGCGTTCGGGAAACCAAATCATTGACATGCGCGCCCTTGATGAAGCCATCGACCGCGTGTCTATGGGCCCGCAGCGCTACTCGAAGGTCATGAGTGAGCGCGAGCGGCAAATGACGGCCTACCACGAGGGTGGTCACGCACTTGTCGCCGCGGCCCTCAACAACTCGGCACCCGTGACGAAGGTGACGATCCTTCCGCGCGGCCGCGCGGGCGGGTACACCATGGTGGTGCCGACGGCCGACCGCAACTATCAAAGCCGCAACGAGCTCCTTGATCGCCTTGCCTACGCGATGGGCGGCTACGCGGTTGAGGAAGGCATCTTCCACGACGTCACGACCGGTCCGAGTTCCGACCTCAAGAACGCGACGGGCATCGCCCGCGCGATGGTCACTGAACTCGGTATGAGCGGTGTTGTGGGCCAGGTAGCTCTGAGCAAGGGACAGGACGAAGTTTTCGTGGGCATGCAGCAGGGCCAAGGGCCCGGCTACAGCGAGGACACGGCACGCTTGATTGACGAAGAGGTGCGCCGACTCCTCGATAACGCCCTGGATGAGGCCTGGAGCGTGATCAAGACCAACCGTGCCGTGCTCGATCATCTCGTTGAAGAGCTTCTCGAAAAGGAGACGCTCGGCGAGAAAGAACTGGCGGAGATCTTTAAGGACGTGACTAAGCGTCCGCCGCGCGAGGTGTGGCAGTCGAGCGAAGACCGTCCCGTGTTCAACGAACCGCTCGCGGGTAGCGACCGCCCCGGCACGATCGGCAGCACCGTCCCGGATGGAACCGAGAACGACCAGGCCGGTGAGGAGCTTGGCGGGACCCCGCCCGAGCTCCCGCAACCAGGTGACGGTTCTCCTCACATCCCGGGTGCCGAGTAGCGCATACCTCACGTCCCTCGCAAGCACATGCTTGCGCGAAGAAAGAAGGATTCATGAGCGAGAACCACAACGCCGTGGAGAGCATCGACCAGGAGAGGATCGAACGTGCTGTGCGCGAGATCCTCGAGGCTATCGGCGAGGATCCGAGCCGCGACGGTTTGCTCGATACGCCGGCCCGTGTTGCCCGCATGTACAGCGAGGTATTCCGCGGACTGCACGAGAACCCGCGCGAGCACATGCATACGAAGTTCGAGGTCGAGCATCGCGAGCTGGTTCTCGTGCGCGACATCCGGTTTTATTCGATGTGCGAGCATCACCTCGTGCCTTTCTTTGGGCGTGCGCACGTGGGGTATGTGCCGGGTAGGGATGGCACGGTTGCAGGCCTTTCGAAGTTCGCAAGGCTCGTCGAAGGCTACGCGGCGCGGCCGCAGGTGCAAGAACGCCTCACGAGCCAGATCGCCGATGCGATCCACGAAGAGCTTCACGCACACGGCACGATCGTGGTACTCCAGGCCGAGCACCTGTGCATGGCGATGCGGGGCGTGAAATCCCCCAATGCGGAGACCGTGACGAGTGCCGTGCGCGGCTCGCTCCAGTCCAATGCGGCCACACGTTCGGAGGCGATGAGCCTCATCCTCACGGGTCTGCACCACTGATTTTGGCGAAAGCGCCGCTCGCGGCGGGAAAGGGCATCACATGAGCGCAACGCGACCGGTTCTGGACTTCTCTAGCGCCCCGGCGTGGCGGCGTGTGGAGGGCCTGCCTTCTTCGCTCACGTGCGAGCGGACCCTCGTGATGGGGGTGCTCAATGTGACCCCGGATTCGTTTTCCGACGGTGGCGAGCACAACGAGTTCCACAGCGCGCTCACGCATGCCGAGCGCCTGGTAAGCGAAGGCGCCGACATCATCGATGTTGGTGGCGAATCCACGCGCCCGGGTGGAAGCCGCGTAAGTGAGAGTGAAGAACTCGAGCGAACGGTGCGGGTGGTCGAGGCACTGGCGTCGAGGGGCATCCCCGTGAGCATCGATACGATGCGTGCCGCGGTCGCCCGTGCCGCAGTCGAGGCGGGTGCTCTCATCGTGAACGATGTCTCGGCTGGCCTCGCCGACCCAGAGATGTTCCAGACCATCGCGGGTCTCACGACTCCTCTCGGCACGCCGCCCGTCTACATTGCTATGCATTGGCGTGGACACTCCAAGGAGGCAATGTCACGCGCGGGCTACGGTGAGATAGGCGCGGACGTCGCACGCGAACTCGGGGCACAAATCGAGAAGGCGGTGCACGCGGGTATCCCTCGTGAAAGCATCGTGGCGGACCCAGGCTTCGGGTTTTCAAAGACGGGTGAAGACAACTGGAACCTCTACGACCAGATCGATGCGGTTGAGGGGCTCGGCTACCCGCTTCTCATCGGTGTGAGCCGTAAGCGTTTCGTGAGTGCACTCGATATCGACCGCGACGCGGGAACCGCCGCCCTGAGCGGCTTCGCCCAGCTGAGGCGCTCGTGGGCGGTGCGCGTTCACGATGTCGCTTCTACCGTCGCCAACATCCGGGTCATGCAACGACTTATGGCTGGTCCGCAGGGGCGAGACTTGGGGCTTGGGGCGAGTATTGCCGACCGCAATTACGGGGAGGAGGCGCAAGCATGACGTGGAGCGATATCGCTTTTGCCGCGCCCGCCGCGCTTTCCCATATCGCGGTTGAGGGTGTGCGCGTGCACGGCAAGCACGGTGTGTTCGATCACGAAAAAGCGGAGGGCCACGATTTTCTCGTGGACGTCGATATGAGCGTGGACACGCGCTCGGCGGGGCGCGATGATGCGCTCGAGCGAAGCGTGAGCTACGCGGACGCCGCGGCAATCGTCGAAGAAATCGTCTCGGGGCGAAGCGTCGACCTGATCGAAACTCTCGCCGAGCGCATCGCCCAGTGTGTACTTGAGCGGCATGTGCTCGTGCGCGAAGTGAGCGTGAGCGTGCACAAACCCACCGCGCCAATTCCGCAGCCCTTCACCGACGCACGCGTTCGTCTCACAAGGCGCGCGGCACCCGTGAGCGCTTTCATCGCGCTTGGCTCAAATCTTGGCGATAGCGAGGACTTCCTCGCCGGTGCTCTCGCCGCACTTGCACGGATCCCCGAAACTCGTCTCGTTGCCGCGAGCCGCGTTTTCGAAACCGACCCCGTAAGCGACATTGATCAGGACGTGTACCTCAACGCCGCTGCGCTCCTTGAGACGTCGCTCAGCCCGTGGCAGCTTCTCGACTCACTCCATGAGATCGAGAATGCTGCAAGGCGCACCCGCACCCTTCGGTGGGGACCGCGCACCCTCGACCTCGACCTCATTTCCTTCGGGCAGTTCACGTGCGACGATGAGCGACTCACGCTTCCGCATCCACGTGCGCACGAACGCGCCTTTGTTCTCGCACCGATGCTTGACATCGATCCCGACTGGCGTTTCCCCGATGGCCGGCAGGCGTCGGACCTCGTGAAGGCCGCCCCTGACCGTGCGGGCTTGCGCCCCGGTCCCCGTGTTGCCGGTTTCGCGAGCGAGGCTCGCCCACGCAAGGGTGTGTGATGACAAGAACTCCTGCGCTGCGGCTTCTTGGAATCGCCCTCGTGGCGGGCCTTGCGGGCCACGGGCTGTCTCTCGCGTTTGCCTCGCGAGGTGCCCCGGTTCCCGTCGCCGGCATCATGCCGGGAATGGTGTTCCTCATTCTTTCCGTCGTCGTTCTTGCCCTGGGGCTTCGCGTGAAGAGATATCTCGATGAGTCCCGTGAGCGCGCGAAAACCCATCCGCTTACGCCGCGCAAGCATCACATCGACATGGTCACGGCTTACAGGATCGTTCTCGCGGCGCGTGCCGCGGCCTATACGGGTGCGATCGGTGCTGGCTTTTACGCGGGTATGTGCGCGTTCCTCGCCACCGCAGGGGGCGGAACACTCAGCGGTGCCATTCTTCCGCTCGGCTTCGATGCGCTTAGCGCGCTCATCCTCGCGGTGATCGGGCTTATCGTAGAACGGTGGGGTAGCTTGCCGCCGAGCGATTCCGGGCCTATGGGGCGCGCGGGTGAGAGCGCAGGTTCCCTTTGAAGCTCCCGTCCACTGTGTTAGAAAGATTCTCATGAGTAACTCAGTAGTTCCGATGCCGACCCTCGAGCCGGCCGACATCGAGCGCACGATGCTCGACGAGCCTTTTTCCGCGACCGATCCACGTACGGCACGCGTGTCGCCGAAGCTCGTCAAGGTACGGTTTCTTGGCAAACTCGCCCGGTGGGTGCCCGTGATTGCGGGGTGCATCGCGCTCCACATTGTCACGGCCGTGTTTGCGTGGCCGTGGTGGGTGCACCTGTGCACCATCCCCGTGTACCTCTTCGTGGCCCAGTCGATCGTGTTCACCCCTCGCCGCGCACGCGCTCTTGGCTACCTCACGCGCGACAACGACATCGTGTTTCGCAGCGGCATTATGTTCCGCTCCGTCACGATCGTTCCCTACGGCCGCATCCAGGACATCAATATCGACGAAGGCCCCATTGAGCGCGCGTACGGGCTTTCGACCATCACGCTGAAAACCGCGGGAGGCTCGATCTCGGACGTCTCTATTCCGGGCCTCGAGCGCAAGGAGGCCGAGCGTATTCGCGACCTCGTGACTCGCGAGGCGAGTGAAAAGATGGCGGCGCTATGACCGAACAGTCGCCTGACATCGCCAATGACCCACCGGAGTCCGCATACTCGAGGTTCCACCCTCTTACGCCGCTCGTCATGGGGTGGAAAGCGATCGCGGCAATCGTGGCGATCGTCGGGTTCCAAAACATCGACATGATCGAGGACTTGGTCAAGCACGGAGTCGTGAACACCGACAATCTGTGGCTTTTCGGTCTCGGCGCCCTTGGCATTATCCTCGTAGCGATTCTTGCCGGTGGGCTCCCGTGGTGGATCACGACGTACGCGGTGACGGAAGACGGCGTTTTCGTGCGTGAAAAATTCTTGAGCACGAAACGCAGAATTGCCCCACGCGAGCGCATCGACTCCGTCTCTGTTGAACGGCCTTTCATGGCGCGGCTTGTGGGGCTCTCCAAAGTGCGGATCGAGCTCGCCGGCGCGGGCGAGTCCCACGTGGACCTCCAGTACCTTGGCAGGGCGAAAGCCGAAGAAATCCACTCGACGGTCCTCGAACTCGCCCGTGGGGATGTGCCGAGTCATGGCAACGTGGCGGCGAACCCCGCATCCGCTGAGGCCGCGCCTGAGGCTCCCGAGAGCGCGGCGCCGAGCGAGGGAGGCGATGGTTCGCCGAGCATTGTGGAGCGCGCCGAGTCCATTGCCTACGACTCGGATTCCACCGGCGAACTGCTCGCGCGAATCCCGACCTCGCGCATCCTGCACTCGCTCGTGCTTGATATTTCGCTCATGTTCTGGCTCGCGTTCTCGATCGTCATGACGGCGATCTGGCTCATCGCCTCCTTCGCCGACGGTGAGTTCACGCTTTCTTTCGCGTCGCTCGCGGCGCTCGTTCCCGCGCTGCTTGCGGTTCCTCGAATGATTTTCTCGCGCGTCGACTCCGGTTGGGGCTTCACCTCGCGCGCGACCGCGACGGGTCTGCGCGCACGGCGAGGACTCTTGAACTCGCGCAGCGATAACCTCACAGCCTCGAAGCTTCAAGAGATGGAGATTTCTCAGCCGCTCCTGTGGCGTTCACGTGGGTGGTACGACGTGAGCGCGAAAACCGCGGGCATGGATGTTCTTGAATCCGTGACGGAAGGCACCGGTCGTATTCTTCCCGTGGGAACCGCCGCCGAACTCGAAGCGACGCTCTCGCACCTCATGCCACCGACCGGCGACCTCATCGTCCACCCCGCGATGCACGACGGGGCTCAGGCGCCGAGCCCCGCGGTGCTGGGTGCGAGCGACACGGCCCTACTTCAGGGTTTTCTCGCGGCGCCGCAAGCGCAACTGCCTGGCGCGCGCCCCTTCCACTGGTCCACCCCGATCAGCCGTCGCACCCACGTGTACGCGCTCACGCGCCACGCGCTTCTTGCACGTCACGGTTGGCTCACGCGAACCGTCACCGTGATCCCGCGCGAGCGCATCCAGGGGGTTGAACTCTCCCAGGGGCCGATCTCCCGGCGGATCGGCACGGCAGACCTCGCGGTCACGTATGCCGGTGGCACTTTCCATATCTCGAACATTCCCGTCACCGATGCCGCAGCCCTGTGCGCAACACTCGGCGTGGACGCAGGAACGTCGCGCCGATTCAGCGAGCGTGCAAGCTGGCTTCAACCGAGATTGTTGGGCGGAACGGCGTGAGCCCTGCGGAGCCTGCGCGCATGGGCGTGGGCATCATTTCCGCGGGGCGCGTGGGTGCGGTGCTCGGGAACGCACTGCGCGCAGCAGGGCACCAGGTCACGGGGGTGGCGGCCAGGTCCGACGCTTCCCGAGAGCGCGCCGATGTTCTGCTGCCCGGCGCCCCCATCCTTAGTCCCGAAGAGGTTGTCGAGCGCAGTGAACTCGTGGTTCTCGCTGTCCCTGATGACGAGCTTGCGCCGCTCGCGGCGAGTCTCGCGCAGCGGGGTATCGTGCCCGGTGCACAGATCATCGCGCACACCTCCGGCCGATATGGGATTGAGGTACTGCGTCCGCTCGAAGACGCTGGCGCGATCACCCTTGCGCTCCACCCGGCCATGACCTTCACGGGAACTTCGCTCGATCTTGCAAGGCTCGTGGGCTGCCCGTGGGCCGTCACTGCGCGTCCCATGTTCGCGCCCATTGCGAAGGCTCTCGTGCTCGAGCTCGACGGCGTGAGCATCGATATTGCGGAGGGCGATCGCACGGCCTACCACGCCGCGCTCGCCCACGGCTCGAACCATCTCGTTGTGCTCGTGAGCCAAGTGCTTCAGATCCTCGACGCGATCGGGGTCGAGGATCCACCCGCTCTCGTGCGTCCGCTTCTCAACGCGAGTCTCGAGGAGTCGCTCAGGCTTGGGCCCGGTGCGCTTACGGGACCGGTGCAGCGCGGTGATGCGGGAACCGTCGGAAATCATCTCGAAGCCCTTGAAGAGCTTGACCTCGAGCGCGTTCTGCCCACATACCGCGCACTCGCGCGTGCCGCACTCGACATCGCACCTATCGGTGAGCGTGAGCGGGCGGCGTTAGAGTTACTGCTATCAAGCGAGAGAAAACCAAGGCAGGATTCATGACTACGCTCATCCCCACCGTTAAGGAATTGCAGGCCTACCGCGCCTCTCTTAAGGGGAGTGTTGCACTTGTGCCCACGATGGGCGCGCTCCACGAGGGACACTTGACTCTTATCCGTGAGGCTCGTTCGCATGCCGATCACGTCATCGTGTCGAACTTCGTGAACCCTCTTCAGTTCGGCCCCGGCGAGGACTACGAGCGCTATCCGCGTACGCTCGACGCCGACCTCGAACTCGTCGACACACTCGCCGATGCGATGTTCGCCCCCGAGGCGAGCGACATGTACCCGTACCCGGAGCCGTTCCAGGTTGAAGTGGGGCCGATTGGGCGCATCCTCGAGGGCGAGATTCGCCCCGGCCACTTCAATGGCGTGGCCACCGTCGTCCTCAAGCTTTTCCTTCTTGCCCAGCCGCATGTCGCGATCTTTGGCCAAAAGGACGCGCAGCAGCTCGCGATTATTCGGCGCCTCGTGCACGATTTTAACCTTGGTCTTGAAATCGTGGGTGTGCCGATCGTGCGCGAAGAATCGGGTCTCGCACGCAGCTCGCGCAATAGCTATTTGAGCGAGCAGGCAAGGGCGGATGCCCTCGCCCTCTCGGGGCTTCTCTCGAAGGCGCTTGACTGCCCGACGGCGGCTGAGCTACTCGCGCTTCTTCGCACGCACGAGGATTCTTCGCGAGTGACGTGGGATTACCGGCTCGCGGTCAACCCGGCGACTTTCGAAGAGATTGACCAGGCTTTCGTGGGGGAGGCGCTCGTCGTGCTCGCCGCGAGGGTCGAGGGTGTGCGTCTGATCGACAATGCGCTCGTGAACCTTGCCCCTGCAAAGGAGCAGCAACCATCGAAGGAGGCGCGCAGTGGGAAACATTGATTGGGCATTCGAGCTGGGAGCGCTCCTGCCATCGATCGGGATTGGGCTCCTTTTCTGGTTCGTCCTGCGCTCGATTTTGCGCGCCGATAAGCATCAGCGTGAGGCGGAAAGGGAAGCCGAACGCGAGTACATTGCCGCGCATCCCGAGGCAGCGCGCTTTGTAAGAACGAAACAAACCGCCAACGCGGAAAAACGTAAAGACGCAACGACGTCGAAATAAAAGAGCGCTTTGTTATCGCGCTAAAATGGTTGCCACTATTGTGGTGGGCGATTATCCTGCTTTTAACCGTTGACGCGCTTCGCCGCTGAATCGGTCGACCACCGTTCTAAAACTTCATGAGGATGGCCTCGATGGCAACTAAGACTTTCACCGAACTCGTCGACGATCTCGATGGTTCGAAGGCGGATCTCACCGTTTCGTTCTCCCTCGAGGGCGTTGATTACGAGATCGACCTTTCGAACGCGCACGTCGACGAACTCCACGCAGACATGACCAAATGGATCGTCGCCGCCCGCCGCGTTGGCGGCCGCGCCCGTCGCAGCTCGCGCACGCCGAGCAGCGCGAAGGAGACCGCGAAGATCCGCAAGTGGGCGCTCGAGAACAACTACAACGTCTCGGATCGCGGCCGCATCGCTGCGGATGTTCGCGAGGCGTACTACGCCGCACACGAAGGCTGAGAGCACTGACGCATAAAAGCGCCGCGAGGGGAAAGGCCCCGCGGCGCTTTTGTTGTTCGTGAGGACTTAGTTCAGAGCTTTGCCGCCGATCGTCCACGAGACGGTGTGTGAGGCGCCCGGGGCGAGGTGCACGAGGTTTTCGCCGGTGCGGAAAGCATCGGGCGGGCACGTCATAGGTTCGACAGCGAGCCCTGCGCGATTCTTCGAGGGATCCGGGTGATCGGCCGTGTGGATCTGCGCCCACGGGAGGGCCTCCGGGTCGAATTCGACCCATACTTCACCGCTCGCACTGCGCACCGTGATTCGCCCCTCGGAGAATCCCGTGTAGGCGTGATCGATGAACCGATCACCGATAGGTGCGCCATCGAGGTGGAGTTCCGGGTGGTTCTCGACGGGTGAGAGCGCAACCGGCAGGAGGCGTTCGTCGACTTCGAGCACGTGGGAGGCCGGCACGAGGGTTTCCCATTCATTCATGTGCTCTGCGCCGGGCACGACGTAGGGATGGGGGCATACGCCGTAGGGGGCGCGGGTTTCGCCGAGGTTGGTCGCGGTGACCTCGGTGGTGATTGCGCTTTCGTGAAGCGTGTAGCGCACGCGAATGCTAAGGGGGAAGGGATAGCCGGGTACGGGAATAAGGTGGTGAAAGAAATCCACCGTGTTTTCCGTACGGTTTTCTACCGAGAAATCGCTCCACGATACGAGGCCGTGAAGCGCGTTGCGTCGTTCGTGCTCGTTGAGCGGCAGCTCGTATTCCACCCCGTCGTATGTATAGGTACCGTTGCCAATGCGATTTGGCCATGGGGCAATGATCCCACCGCGATAGCCGAATTGGACGTCATCGACGGCGCTCGGTACAACGAAGTCGCGCCCGCCGATGCAGAAACGATTGAGCGCTGCGCCCACGCTCGTAAGTTCGGCGCTTGACGCGCCATTCGTGAGGGTAATGATCTCTCCTCTGAATAAGGAGTGCGAGGTGCTCATGAGTGCCCTTTCATCGTGGTGGTTCCGTAAGTCCAAGAATGCGACTTGTGCGTGCGAGGTGATCTCGGGCGTCACCTTCGGTAGAGAATATGGCGCGAAGACGTGGCTCCCACTCAGACGCCTTCGCAGGGAAGGCACGCGAAAGCAAGTCGAGCATGATTGAGGTGGCCGTTGAGGCACCCGGCGACGCACCGAGGAGCCCGCTCATGCTTCCGTCGGCTGAGGTGAGTAGCTCGGTCCCGAATTGGAGGGTGCCGCGCGTGCGCGAGAGCGGTGCGATGACCTGCACCCGCTGGCCGGCCTCGAGCAGTTCCCAGTCCTCAGCCTTCGCGCCCGGCAGGTACTCGGCAAGTGCCGCGAGGCGATCGTCAAAACTCTGCGTGAGTTGCGAGGCGAGATAGGCGATCAGGTCGAGGTTGCCGGGAGCAACGGACGCCATGGGCAGAGCGTTCGAGGCGCGGATCGAGCGGAAGAGATCTGTCACGGAACCCGATTTGAGGAATTTCGGGCTCCATCCCGCGTATGGGCCGAACATGAGTTCGCGTGTGCCATTGATGACTCGGGTGTCGAGGTGGGGCACGCTCATCGGGGGCGATCCGACGGCAGCCTTCCCGTACACCTTTGCTTCGTGCCGCGCGGCGAGTTCAGGATTCGTGCAGCGAAGCCACTGCCCGGAGATGGGGAACCCGCCGTAGCCGCGGATCTCGCTGATTCCAGAGCGCTGAAGGAGGGGGAGTGCAGCACCGCCCGCTCCGACGAAGACGAATGGCGCGCGAACAACGTGCGTTGAGTTGTGAGTGCGGGCCATAACGCCCCAGTCCTTGCCCATGCGACGCAGATCCACGACGTTGGAGCCGAAATGTACGCTGGTGCCCGCTTTCGTCGCGGCCTCGAGGAGCGCACGCGTGAGGGCGCCAAAGTCCACGTCGGTGCCCGCGAGTGAGCGGGTTGCCGAAAGCGGCGTGTGCGCGGTCCGGCCCTCCATCACGAGGGGAGCCCACTCGGCAAGGCGGGAGGGATCCTCCGTGTACTCAAGTGAGGAAAACAGGGGGTGCGGGTGAAGAGCAGCGAAGCGCGCTTTGAGGAACCGCCGGTTCTCTTCACCGTGGACGAGGCTCATGTGTGCAACGGTGCGGATGAAACGCTCAGGGTGTTCGAGCGTGCCGTTTTCGACGAGGTGCGCCCACCATGCACGCGAGAGCTGGAATTTCTTGTTGATCTCGAGTGCTTTGTCGATCGAGACGCGCCCGTGGGTATCCATGGGCGTGTAGTTGAGTTCGCACAGTGCGCTGTGGCCGGTACCGGCATTGTTCCAGGCATGCGAGGATTCGAGAGCGGGGCCCTCGAGCCGTTCGAGAACGACGATGTGCCACGTCGGTTCGAGTTCACGAAGGAGCATCGCAAGGGTCGCCGAGGCGATGCCCGCACCGATGAGAACGGCGTCGGCGTGCTCGACCGTGAGTGCCGAGGTTGCGCGAGACGAGTGCGCGGATACTCGCATGTGCGGGGGTGCTCCTTCGGTTCGGTGGAAGCGGTCGCTGTCCTGGGCAGCGCTGGCGTTCCGTTCAATCCTAGGCGCTCAGGCGCGGGCCTTTCACGCCTCTGGCGAACAACGGCGCACCGAGTGGAGGCACGCAGTAGGCTCGTAAGCAACGCCGAAAAACCAAGGGAGATTCATGTTCGAGAGGTTTACCGATCGCGCCCGCCGAGTCATCGTGCTCGCGCAGGATGAGGCGCGCCTTCTCAACCACAACTACATCGGCACCGAGCACATCCTCCTGGGCCTCATCCACGAGGGTGAAGGCGTGGGAGCGAAGGCTCTCGAATCGCTCGGCATCACGCTCGAGGGCGTGCGCGAGCAGGTGCGCGAAATCATCACGGAGGGCACGCAGGCCCCCACGGGGCACATCCCGTTTACGCCACGTGCAAAAAAGGTGCTCGAGCTGAGCCTTCGCGAGGCCCTCCAGCTCGGTCACGGCTACATCGGCACGGAGCACATCCTCCTTGGGCTGTTGCGCGAGGGCGATGGTGTAGCAGTCAAGGTTCTCACGCGCATGGGCGCCCAGCCGGCTGCCGTGCGTCAGGAAGTCATCGAGAGGCTCTCGGGTTACCAGGGCAAGGAAACGGTGAACGCCGGTGGCGGCAACCAGGAGGGGACTCCGTCGGGCTCCCTCGTGCTCGACCAGTTTGGCCGTAACCTCACGCAGGCGGCGCGTGACAAGGAACTCGACCCGGTCATTGGCCGTGAGCGCGAGGCCGAACGCGTCATGCAGGTGCTGAGCCGCCGCACGAAGAATAACCCCGTGCTGATCGGTGAGCCGGGCGTTGGTAAGAGCGCCGTCGTCGAGGGGCTCGCCCAATCGATCGTCGCGGGTGACGTCCCCGAAACGCTCAAGGACAAGCAGCTGTACACGCTTGATCTCGGTTCGCTCGTGGCCGGCTCGCGCTACCGCGGTGACTTCGAGGAACGCCTGAAGAAGGTGCTCAAGGAAATCAAGACCCGCGGCGATATCGTGCTGTTCATCGATGAGATCCACACGCTCGTGGGTGCCGGCGCGGCCGAGGGCGCGATCGACGCGGCAAATATCCTCAAGCCGATGCTTGCGCGCGGCGAGCTTCAGACCATCGGCGCGACCACACTCGAGGAGTACCGCAAGCACATCGAGAAGGACGCCGCTCTTGAGCGTCGTTTTCAGCCGATCCATGTCGAAGAGCCGAGCGTTGAGGAGACGGTCGACATCCTTCGCGGCCTTCGCGATCGTTACGAGTCCTTCCACAAGGTCACGATCACTGATGACGCTCTCGACGCGGCCGCTCAGCTCGCGGCTCGCTACGTGAATGATCGTTTCCTGCCGGATAAGGCGATCGACCTGATCGACGAGGCCGGTGCGCGCCTACGTATTCGCCGACTCTCGGCTCCGCCCGAGCTGAAGGAATACGACCAGAAGATCGAAGAGGCGAAGCGCGCGAAGGAATCCGCGATCGATGCGCAGGACTTCGAGAAAGCCGCGAGCCTCCGCGATGACGAGCAAAAGCTCACGGCCGAGCGCAAGGCTAAGGAAGATGCGTGGCGTAATGGTGAGTCCGACGCGATCAGCATTGTGAACGACGACGTGATCGCCGAGGTTCTCGCGGCCGCAACCGGCATCCCGATCGTGAAGCTCAACGAGGCCGAATCTACGCGTCTGCTCAACATGGAAAACGAGCTCCACAAGCGCGTCGTGGGCCAAAACGAAGCGATCAAGGCGCTCTCGCAGTCGATCCGCAGGACTCGCGCGGGCCTCAAGGATCCGAAGCGCCCTGGCGGCTCGTTCATCTTCGCGGGCCCCACGGGCGTTGGGAAAACCGAGCTCGCGAAGGCGCTCGCCGAGTTCCTCTTCGGCGACGAAGACGCACTCATTACGCTCGATATGTCGGAGTTCGGTGAAAAGCACACGGCCTCGCGTCTGTTCGGCTCGCCTCCCGGTTACGTGGGTTACGACGAGGGTGGTCAGCTCACCGAGAAGGTGCGCCGCAAGCCGTTCTCCGTTGTGCTGTTTGACGAGATCGAGAAGGCTCACGTCGATATCTTCAACTCGCTCCTGCAGATTCTCGAGGACGGCCGCCTCACTGATTCGCAGGGCCGCGTCGTGGACTTCAAGAACACGGTCATCATCATGACGACCAACCTCGGCACGCGTGACATCGCGAAGGGCGTCTCGATCGGCTTCCAGGCCGGCGGCGACCTCTCGACGAGCTATGAGCGCATGAAGGCGAAGGTGAATGAGGAGCTCAAGCAGCACTTCCGCCCCGAGTTCCTCAACCGTGTTGACGACATCGTGGTCTTCCCGCAGCTCTCGCGCGAAGAAATCAAGCAGATCGTCGACCTCATGGTTAGTCGCCTCGACGTGCGCCTCGCGGAGCGCGGTATGTCGGTGACGCTCACCCCTGACGCACGCACGCTCCTCGCGGAAAAGGGCTACGACCCAGTTCTCGGCGCCCGTCCGCTTCGCCGCGCGATTCAGCGGGACATCGAGGATTCGCTCAGCGAGAAGATCCTGTTCGGCCAAGTGAAGGACGGCGACGAGATCGTGATCGATGCCGAAGGTGAGGGCCCGCTCGGGGTGTTCACGTTCGCCACGAAGAACGAGGACGGCTCGCTCGAGCCGATTTCCGAGGACATTTCTGTTGAGGACATCGCTGGCTAACCTTTGTGCGTGAGTCCTAGACATGCACGTCGTTGAAGAGATTGTCGTCCACGCGGGAGAAGCGTGGTGGGTCCACCTCGTGGTCGCCGCCTTCTCCCTCGTGGACGCTTTTTTCCCTACTGTTCCGAGCGAATCGTTGCTTGTCGCGCTCGGATCCCTGTGGGCGACCTCCGGTAAGCCGTCGCTTATTCTGCTCATCCTGGCGGGCTGGGCAGGAGCCGCGGTCGGCGACCACGTGACCTACCAGATTGGCCGTATGCTTCCGTGGCAGAAGCTCTCTTTCTTTAACGAGGGCCGTCGCGGGCATCGAGCGGTCGAGGCCGCGGAGCGTGGCCTCGAACGGCACGCCTTCACCTATCTCATGACGGCGCGGTTCATTCCGCTCGGGCGCACGGCGGTGAACCTCGTCGCCGGTGGTCTTGAGTACCCGCGTGCTCTATTTACGCCGCGCATTATCCTCGCGACCTTCATGTGGGCCGTCTATTCAAGCCTTATCGGGGCACTTGCCGGCCAGTGGTTCGAGGCGCATCCGCTGCTCGGAATCGTCGCCGCGCTCGTATTGGCGTTCGCCTTCTCACTTCTCGTTGAGCGCGTCGTCCGAAAGTTTCACGCATTGAAGGCGAAGCAGACGTCGGAACGGGCCTGACCCGCGCGCGAACCGCTAGTTCCGCGGTGAGAATCGCGAAGGCGAACCGAGAGCGATTTTTCCCTCCGGCGTGCGCGAAATGAAACCCTCGTCAAGGAGATCGGCCAGAAGCCGTGCGAAGCGGTCTGGGTCCGTCCCGCTTTCAACCTCGAGAGTTCCGACGGTGGCCTCACCACCCTCGCGCAGGGTCTTGAGGATTTTTCCGCGGATCTGTCGATCTGTTCCTTCATACCCCTGCGGGCGTGTTGTGCGCTCGCCGAGACCGGGGCGCCCAGCATCAAGCCACGCGCAGTGAGGCGCGAGCGGGCATGCCTCGCAAAGGGGCGTGCGGGCACGGCACACGAGCGCGCCGAGTTCCATGATGCCCTCATTCCATATGCGCGCGCGTTCGGGGGCGTCCGGAACCAGCGCGTCGAAGCGATCGCGGTCGTGCTTCGTCACGTGTGCTTTAACCGAGGGTTTGGCGTCGAGCACTCGCGTCAGTACGCGCCTGATGTTGGTATCGAGCACGCACGCGCGCTGTCCCTGCGCGAAACATGCAACTGCCGCGGCGGTGTAGGAGCCGATTCCCGGTAGCGCAGTGAGCGCGTCCACGCCAACCGGAAGCTCTCCGCCGTGGTCCCGCTCGACAATGCGCGCGCACTCAAGAAGTCTGAGCGCGCGGCGCGGGTAGCCGAGGGAGCCCCACGCGAGCAGGACTTCGGCCGCGTCGGCATGGGCGAGCGCGTGCGCGGTTGGCCAACGCTTCATCCACGCGCGCCAGGGCTCTGCGACGCGGGAGACGGGGGTTTGTTGGCTCATGATTTCGCTGACGAGAACGCCCCATGGGCTCGTGTGCGAATCGCGCCAGGGTAGGGGCCGACGGTGGGTCGCAAACCACGTGGCGACTGGCTCGTAGAGGTCGGGGCATGAAGGCATAGCGCTCCATGCTACCGAGATTCGGCAGGCGCTCGCGAGGACTACCTATGGGGCGCGCCGTTGAGGGGATGCAGGTAGGCGCGGTTGATCTCAAGGTCCGAGATTGGGCGTCGCTGCTGGAAGAAACAAGCGGACACAAGAAAGCCCCGGGGCGGGCGAAACCGTGAGGTTCGCGCCGTGCCGCCGGGGCGTGGTGCTTAACTCGCATATGCGAGTTAAGGCTTACTTGGTGTTCTGCGCCTTGAGAAGGTCGCGGATGTCGGTGAGAAGGTCGATGTCGGTGAGTTCCGTGACCTCCTCCGTGATGCCGCGGCGCTTCTTGTCGAGTTCACGCGCCTTGTTGACGGGCAGCACGAAGACGAAGTACACGACTGCCGCAGTGATGAGGAAGGAGATGACCGCGGAGATGATCGCACCAAAGTCGAGGGTCGTCGCTTTGTTGTCCGCGATGATGCGGTAGGCGAAGCCATCAACGTTTGCGCCGCCGAAAACGGCGACGACGGGCTGAATGAGGTGATCGACGAAAGCCTTGATGAGGGCGGTGAATGCACCGCCGATGACAACGCCGACCGCGAGGTCGAGAACGTTGCCCTTCATGATGAATTCTTTGAAGCCGTTCACGGCCGTTCCTTTCGATAAGGGTATTCGGAGCAGGTTCGGTCATCGCCGAAATAATCCCGCGAAAGTCAAACTAACCGACCACGGCGATAAAAGGGGGATCGTTCAGTGTGCAATGAGCAATAGTGGAAACTTGCGCCCGATCGATTTCGACTGTGGCCATGGTGCTGCTCGGGGCTGCGAGAGGCGATGCTTCGCCCGGTGCGCCGGTAAGAGGCGCGCGCAAGACGGCACGAACGTCGGTGAGGGGTGTGTCGTCGGCGAAACCTTCGGAACTCCCTGATGGCTTACAGATAATGCGGAGCTGTGTGCCTGGCTCTGCCGCATCCACGATCCCTCCGCTCGCAATCGGGATCGACACGAGTGCTCGATGCGCGGCAAGCGCCGATTCTTTTTCGCGCAGATGTTCGCGGAGCACGAGCGCACCCTTGCTGATCGAGCCCGCAGCGCTTTCACCAGCAATCTCTCGCGTGCTTCGCACCGCTCCTTCGGGAACGAGGTCGGGGCGCACCATCGTTGTCGTGAGATCCTGCTCCTCGATCGTGTCTCCCGGTGAAAGGTCACGCGCGGCAACGACGACCGCAACTCCGGGCAGAATGTGTGCGGCAAGTGGCGGCGCACTGACACTCATGAGCGCGGCGAGAACGACGAGGGTGACGAGCCCTCTGTTTTTGCGTACGGCACGGCGTAGGTGCGGGCCTGCTGTGGCAAGTGCGCGCTGAGCCCGCGCGAGCGATGATTCCTCTCCCATGAGCCCCACGCTAGGCGAGAATCCCCCCTCGTCTCCCGGCTCGAGGCGTCTGTGGGGAAGACGCGCGGCTGTGGAGCATGCCCCGTAGCGCGGGCGTTACGAGCGAGTATTCAGAGAAACGAGACCCGACTCGGTGAGGACCTCGGGGATCGGCACGTCATGAGGCTCGCGGGGGAGCGCGTCAAAATCAAGGAGCTCGGTCTCGTGGATCAGGGTGAGGACTCGCGTACCGGGACGGGCGTGGGCGAGGGCGCGATCGTAATAGCCCTTGCCGTGCCCGAGGCGAGTGCCTGAACGGTCGACCGCAACCGCGGGCGTGATGATGAGGTCGGCACGGGCGAGCCCTTTGGTCCCGAAGGATTCCCCCGAGGGCTCGGAGCCGAATTTTGCGCCCCCGGAAGGGGCGAGGACTTCCTCGCCGTCCCACGCGCGCCAGCCGAGAAGCTCCCCCTCGAAGGTAGGAAGGATCACGGTGTGGCCACTGCGTGCCTGACGCCGGAGCCACGTGAGGGCGCTTGCTTCGGCGGGCACCGGACTGTAGCCAGCGATCACGAAGGGGCGCCCCGCGGCCTCAATCCACGGGTCAATGCTTTGCTCGAGGTGGGATCGGATGCGAGCGGCGCTTTCTCGCGCGGCTTCAGCGACGTAGGTCTCGCGCCGAGCGCGGAGAATCTCGCGGCGAAGTGCGCGCTTCGTTGCGGGCGTGGAGGTCTTATTCATAGAAACATCGTGCCACAGCGGCGCAGTTCGGAACACAGCTTTCGAACGTCGAAAGCCGGCTCTCGCGTGTACTAGCGCTAGGCTTCCCGTCATGAGACTCCGCGATGCCCCGCTCACCCTGCGCCCATTCGTGCGCCGTGATCGCAAGGCCTACGTCCGTGTGCGCGAGAGCAGCGCCGAGTGGCTTGAACGCTGGGAAGCGCGAGATCCCGCGTGGGGAGACGGCGGCTACCCTCCGTTTGAGGCGCAGTTTAGAGCGCTCAGGCGCCAAGGACGCGAGATCGCGTGGTCCTCCCTGGGAATCTTTCACAATCGCGCACTCGTGGGGCACATTGGTTTTTCCCCGATCGTGTTCGGTTCGCTTTCGAGCGCGCAGGTGGGGTACTGGGTGGCCCCGGAATGGGCGGGGCGCGGAATAGCCCCTCGAGCCCTCGCTCTCGCGCTCGAAGAGGTGCTCATCGGGGAGGGGCTCCACCGCGTGGAGATTCTCGTGCGCCCCTCCAATACCGCGTCGCTCAGGGTGGTCCAGAAATTGAGGCTTCGGGAAGAGGGGATACGCGAGCGCTGCATCTACGTTTCGGGCGCGTGGCGCGACCATCGAGTATTCGCGCTGACCCGAGAGGAGGTCCCCGCGAGAGGTCTTCTTCGCGACCGAGTCTCGCCCGTGCGGTGAGGTGCGCCCCATGGCCGCGACACGCGGTCGAATGTGCGCCCTGGCACGGCATAAAGTCCCTACGATCGAGGGGTGAACAGCTTTAATCTCGGTGCGGTGCTGATCGCCCTCCTCGTGGGCGTGTGGCTACTGTACGCCGTCCCCAAGACCGCTGATCGGCGGTATACGCTGGGGGAGGCGGAACGAGTCGCGCAGCAGCGTCACTCCGAGAGCGCCAGGGACGTCACAGACGCCTGCCGCACCTATTCTTCGATCTCGCACGAGGTGACCGACATGCCCGAGAACCGCAGCCTTCTCCGCCCCGCGGACCCGACCTCGCGACCGCGCTTCGGTGTGGAGGAACGCACCGACCTCGTCGAGGATCGCGCACCCGGTCCGGGTCTCAACATTGCGCTTACAACGATTCTTGTCATTCTTGTCGTCGCTACCCTCGCGAGCGTTGTCACGACCTCGCTTTCCCTCACGGAAATCTGGTTCCCGCTTGGAGCGGTGAGTGTGCTCGGGCTCTACCTCGCGCTCGTCCGTGCAACCCGTTCGATGCGTGCACGCTCAGTGAGACGCCCCGAAGACGAAAGCGATGCCGGCGCGCCTACTGAGGGCGCGCCCGAAGCCGAAGAGGAAGGCGCTGCCGAACTGAGCGACGCCGTCGCTGAGCAGGCGTCGGAAACCGAAAACTCGCGCCCGAGCGAGATGAGCCCTGCCGAGCGTCACGAAGCGTTCCTTCGCCAGGTGCTCGAGGCGCGCGAAGCGGGTCGAGGCAAGGCGCTTGCCGATGAGCGTTTCGCCTCCCGCGTGAGCTTCCGTTACGGCGCACTCTCGACCGGAAACAGCCTCGAAGCCGCAGACGTCGAAGAACGCGAAGCCGAAGCCGAACAGGGCACGTATCTCGCCTCGAACGCCCAGGTCATTGGCTCGGGTCTCACCGTCGACGACGTCATGCGCCGCCGCCGGGCCTGATTTTCCCGGGCTTTCGCGCCGTGGCAGTGATGCCTGCACCTCTCAGCTCGCGAGACTTCGAGCGCTATGAACGCGCCCTCGCTGATGCGAGCCTCCATCACCGCCCCGTTGCGATCCTCGACCTGGAGCGTTTTGACGCCAATGTTCGTGCGCTCAAGAAACGCGCCGGCGACACACCCATCCGCACTGCCACGAAATCGCTGCGTGTTCCTTTCCTCATCGAGCGTGCCGAGCGTGCTTTTGGCGGCGGGCTTTTGGCCTTCTCGCTCGCGGAAGCGCTCGACCTAGTGGAAGAGGGCTTCGGCGACATCCTCGTCGCGTATCCCACTTCTGATTTTGACGCGCTTAGGCGCCTCGTGACGAGTGAGCGTGCACTCGCGTCGGTCACTCTCATGGTGGACTCGCTTGGACACGCCGACATGATCGAGGCTGCCCGGCGTACTTCCCGCAGCACCAACGCCCCCGTGCGCGTGTGTCTTGAACTCGACTGTTCCTACGTCCCCGTGCGAGGCGTGCACCTGGGTGCGCTTCGCTCGCCACTGTTCAGTCCCTCTCACGCCGAAAGTTTTGCGCGAAGCCTCACGCACTACTCGGGTCTCACTCTCGTGGGCCTCATGGGCTACGAATCGCAAATTGCGGGCACGCCCAATCGAGGCTTCACCCCCGGGCGGCTGCTGACGCGAGGCATCCAAAAGCTCAGCGCGCGCGACGTCGCCGCGAGGCGAGGCGAGGCTGTGAGACGCGTGCGAGCGATAAGCGATCTCGAGTTCGTGAATGGGGGCGGAACGGGAAGCATAGAATCGACGTGCGCCGATCCAAGCGTGACGGAGGTGGCCGCCGGTTCGGGACTCATCGGTCCCGCGAGCTTCGATCACTTCGTAGGGTTTCGCCCCGAACCGGCGCTTGTCGTCGGTTTTCCGGTCGTGCGGCGCCCTGCGCGTAACGTCGCGACGATCCTTGGCGGGGGATGGGTCGCAAGCGGCCCGCCTGGTCTTGACAAACTTCCGAGCGTCGTACACCCGCGTTCGCTGAAATACGTGGGGCTCGAAGGTGCGGGCGAGGTGCAAACGCCGCTGCGTGGTCGTGCGGCCGAACGGCTGCGCGTGGGTGACACCGTGTGGGTGCGACACGCGAAGGCCGGCGAGGTTGCGGAGCACGTCGACACCTATGCCGTCGTGCGCGAGGATAGCGTCGTGGATATTGTCCCCACATATCGTGGAAGTGGACGCGCGTATATTTAGGCTTCTGATCCTTAGGGGAAGGCTGGGACATGGCAAAGGTCGCTTTGGGCTCGGCGCGCGAGATTCGCGCGAACTGGTCGAAGAACGTTGAGTTTGCGCCAACTCAGGTTGTGCATCCGCGTAGTGAGCGGGAGATCGTGCACCACATCGCGCGCGCCACCGCCCATGGAATCGGCATTCGCGCGATGGGCGCTGGGCACTCGTTTTCTGCGATCGCGAAGCCTGAAGGGGCCCTACTCACCTTGGATCACTATCGCGGTCTCGTGCACCTCGATAGCGACACCGGCGAGGTGACTTTACGCGCCGGTACGCGGCTGTGGGAAATTGGGCCCATGCTCGCCCAGCACGACCGTGCGCTCGAGGTGATGGGCGATATCGACCGGCAATCCATCGCGGGGGCGGTCAGCACCGGCACCCACGGGACGGGTGGGCGATTCACGGGCGTTTCCGGTCTCGTGACAGGCCTCAAGATTGTGCTTGCAAACGGTGATGCCGTGTGGGCCGACAGCGAGCATAACGTGAAGCTTTTCGAGGCCGCTCGCCTTGGCCTCGGCGCGCTCGGCATCATCGTTGAGGTGCGGCTGCGCACCGTCCCGCTCTACAAGCTCCACAGGCGCGAATACTCAGCTCCGCTCGAAGAGACCGCCGCGAGGTTCCTCGAGACGAGCATGGAGCAAGACCACCAGGAATTCTTCTTCGTTCCGAGTGGCCGCAGGGCGGTCGTACGCGAGCTCAACCACGTGCCCGCGGAATCGTCGAATCGAGGTATGGGCCGCGTGCGCACCTCTATCGAGAGCGAGGTCGTGGGCAATGGTGCGCTTGCACTGGCCAATCGGCTCGTGCAGGCCGTTCCCGCGACGAAGAGGCCTCTTTCGAGTGCGGTTTCCGCCCTCATGCCCGCGGGCGAGGCCGTGCACTTTCCCTACCGCCTCTTTGTGGCCTCTCGGCGCACGCGGTTTCGCGAGTGCGAGATGGCGATTCCCGCGAGCCGTTTCGGCGAGGCGTTCGAAGCCCTCACGCGCGCGCTCGAGGGTTCGACCCGTTCGCTCATCTTCCCCCTCGAAGTGCGTCGGGCAGCAGCTGACGACGTGTGGCTTTCCACGGCGAGTGAGCGCGACACTGTGTATATCGCCGCCCACAACCCCTTGCACGCAGAAAGCGATGACTACCTGCATCTCGTGCACGATACGCTCGTCGCGTTCGAGGGGCGCCCACACTGGGGAAAAATGCATTGGCTTCGGGAGACTGAACTGCGCGAGCTGTATCCGAACTTTGAGCAGTTCGTTTCCGTGAGAGACGAACTGGATCCCGATAGACTTTTCTCCACCCCTTACCTCGATTCCCTTCTTGGAGGATGACACGATGAAGCGCCTCGTAGGCTTGGCAGCAGCAGTGACGCTGGTTGCCGCGTCGCTCGCGGGATGTAGCGGCGGTAGTGTCGCTGAGGGGGCCGACGCCTCCCAGGACCGCACTACGGTCACTGTTTTTGCCGCGGCTTCCCTCAAGAGCACTTTCGAGAGGCTCGAAAAGGATTTTGAGAAGGAACATCCAAACGTCGATATCGTCTTGACGTTTGCCGGATCTCAAGACCTCGTGACCCAGATGGATGCTGGCGCACCTGCGGATGTCTTCGCTTCCGCCTCGCACTCATGGATGCAGAAGGCCAAGGACAAGAAACTCGTGACGGCTTTTCCTGAAGTTTTTGCACGAAACTCGCTTGAGCTCGCCGTTGCCGAGGGGAATCCGAAACGCATTGAGGGCCTCGACGACCTTGCTGCGCGTCCCGAGCTTGTCACGGTGCGGTGTGCAAGCGCTGTGCCGTGTGGAGAGCTCACGGATCGTCTTCTCAAGAACGCGGGACTTGACGCTATCGAGTTCGATACCGAGCAGAACTCTGTGACGGACACGCTCGGTTTAGTGGTCGCCGGGGAGGCCGATGCCGCGATCGTGTACGAGACCGACGTTGCCGGCGCCGAGGACACCGTTGACGGGGTCGAGCTCGCGGGTGCGGAGCGGCTCGACAACACCTACGAAATCGCGGTCACGAAAGAAGCCGAAACGGCGAACCGCAGCGAGGCAGCGCAGGAATTCGTCGACCTCGTTATGAGCCACGAAGGCCAGATGGTTTTTGAAGATGCCGGTTTCGCCCCGGTGAAGTGAATCCCGTGAACCGTAATGGTGGAACGCGGTTTCCGGCAACCGTCGGACTCCTCGCACTCGTGGCGGGCCTGAGCACCCTGTTCCCGCTCCTGTCCCTCGTACGTGGAACGCAATGGGCGAGCCTCCCGGCGCTCGCGAGTGCACCCGAAAATCTCACTGCCGCCGCGCTTTCTCTCGCTACGGCGAGCCTCGCGTGCATACTCTCGACCGTGCTCGGATGTGCCCTCGCCCTCGTGCTCGCACGCGCTACGAGTCCCCTCGTCGCCGTTCTCAGGGCTCTCGTACTCGTTCCCCTCGTTCTTCCGCCCGTTGTGTCGGGACTTGCGCTCGTACTGGCGTATGGCCGCCAGAGCCTCCTCTCGCCCCTTTTTGAGACCGTGGGTGTACAGGTCGTTTTTACGACGAGCGCGGTCGTGCTCGCGCAGACTTTCGTGTCCCTCCCGTTCGTGGTGCTGACGCTCGAAAGTGCGTTTCGTGCGCGAGGGTTCGCTGAGGAGAGGGTTGCGGCAACGCTTGGAGCACGACCGATGCGCGTGCTCCACACCGTGACTCTCCCTCGTTTTGCCGGCCCTCTTCTCATCGCCGCCACGCTCGCCTTTGCGCGCTCGCTCGGGGAGTTCGGAGCGACCCTCACTGTGGCCGGTTCTCTCGCGGGCACAACTCGCACGCTTCCACTCCAGATCTACCTGGCTCGCGAGGCTGATCTCTCGCACGCCGTGGGGCTCTCGATCCTGCTCGTGGCGTTTTCGCTCATTGTGGTGTCTCTTGCCTACGCGCGTGGCCCGTTGAACGGCGAGGGTGAGGAGCGATGACACTCTCGATCGAAGTGGTGTGCCCCGAGCGCGGCGTCGAGGCTCGTCTCGAGCTGGCCGAGGGGGAGCACGTTGCGCTCGTGGGACCGAACGGCGCGGGAAAATCCACGGTTCTCGAGGCAGCCGCGGGTGTTCTTCGTGAGGGTCGACGAACTCGAGTGCGGGTCTCGCTCGGCGGTAGAGAACTTTCGGGAGTGCCCGTTCACCGGCGCGGCTTTGCTTCTCTTTCGCAATCCGCTCACCTCTTTGGGCACATGAGCGTCCTTGACAACATTGCTTACGGGCTCGTGAGCGGCGGCATGAAGAAGCGTGCTGCTCGCGCGAAAGCGATCGCCCTCGCCGCAGAGGTGGGCCTCGAAGGGCTTGAGCACAGGCGCCCCGCGACACTCTCGGGCGGTCAGGCGCAAAAATGCGCGCTTGCGAGGGCCCTCGCGATTGAGCCGCGCGTGCTTCTTCTCGACGAGCCCATGGCAGCGCTTGACGTGCGGGCCGCTCGCGAGCTGCGCGGCCTTATTGCTCGACTTTCACGTTCGCGCACGCTTGTTTTCGCGACTCACGACCTACTCGATGTTCTCGCGTGGGCGGATCGCGTGTGTGTTCTCGAGTCTGGGCGCGTGGTCGAAGTAGGGGAGTGCGACGCTGCCCTCGCTTCACCGCATTCGGAGTTTCTCGCGGAGCTCGCGGGTCTTCAATGGGTGGAGGGCGAAGTTCGGGCGCGCGGAGTCTTCGTGACGCGCGGAGGCATCGCTCTCGAAGCGACGGGAGAGTGCAGGCTCGGCCCAGCGCGAGCGTTGATCGATCCTCGGGCCCTGCGCCTTCGCGAGGAGAGCCCTTCGGCCGCATCCGGTGCGGGGATCATTCGTGGCCTCTCTAGGATCGGGCACCGCCCCGTGGTCTACGTCGAAGACGTCCCCGTTGAGTTGAGCGCGCACGAGGAAGCGCGGGGAACGGTTGCGGAAGGCCAGACGGCGACGATCCTGCAATCTGCTCCCGTCAAGGTCGAGCCGCGACGCTGACGGCATGGCACGGTTCTGAGACGCAAAGACACGTTTCCAGGTTGAGAGAAGTCTCTGTGATGGAATAGACGCGTGAACACGGACTCTTCGGCGACGGCAAACACAGTCGAGCACGCGAAGCTTGCGGCCATTGCCCGCGAGGCGGCCACCGCTGCCGCGAGCTACCTCGCCGAAATCGGCGCCGGACCGGTTGAACGTGAGTACAAGGCAAACGCTCATGACATCGTGACGATTCACGACCGCGCGTGCGAAGACCGTATCCGGGAGGTTTTGCTTGAGCGGTGCCCGAAAGCGAGCATCGTGGGCGAAGAGGGAGGAACACTCGAAGGAACGAGTGCCGTAACCTTCTACGTTGACCCGATCGATGGCACCTCGAACTTTGCGACGGGAAACCCGCTTTACGCTATTTCGATCGGCGTGGCCGTCGAAGGCGTTCTCGTGGGCGGTGTCGTGAATGCTCCCGCTCTCGGGCGTGAGTTTTGGTCGGATACGAGCGGCGCCTACCTCGGCGACACGCGCCTCGGCCCGAACCCCGAGCGCGACTTCGCCGATGCCCTCGTGCTCACCGGATTCCCCGGACTTCGCGATCTGAGAGACGATCGAGCATTTGCCGAGCGCGAGCGCCATGCACTCCTCGAGAGAGCCGGGGCGGTGCGTCAGCTCGGATCGGCCGCGCTTGAACTCTGCTTCGTGGCCGGAGGCTGGGCCGACGCCACGACACTCACGCGCATTAACCCGTGGGATATCGCCGCCGGCTTCCATATCGTCGAGAAAGCTGGCGGCAGCGTGCGCACCTGGACATGCCGTCCCGAGGGCAGCAACGCTACCGTGGTTGTGCCCCAGGAATGCCCCGCCTACGTTGCATGCGCGAGCGCGAAGCGCTACGAAGAGCTCGATTCCTTGCTTGACCGAATCCACACGTCTCGATGTGAACGATCCCTACGTGATGAAGGAGCCCACCATGAGTGACCAACCCTCGAATCCATACGGCTTTAGCAATCCCACGTCCGGCAACAAGGGCACCGGTGCATCTGGCTTTGGCGGCCCTACCGGCCCCGGTGGTGTGACGAGCGATGAGCGCACCTGGGCGATTCTCGCGCATCTCAGCGCGCTTGTGGCCACCGTCGTTTCGGTCGGCTGGCTCGGCTGGGTGGGGCCGCTCGTGATCTATTTGCTCTACCGCGACAAGAGCCCATTTGTGCGCAACGCTTCGGCGGGTGCACTCAACTTCGCGATTAATCTTTTTGTGTACAGCGTCATTGCGTGGGGCTTTTTCTTCATTGGAACGTTCCTGTCGTTCCTCCTCGTTCCGCTCCTCTTCGTGGTGATCGCCGCGATCATTGGGCTGGCGGTGTTTGTGGCAACGATCGTGGTGCCGATTATTGCCGCGATGAAGGCCAATAACGGTGAGGCCTACACCTACCCCTTCACCGTGTCGATCATCAAGTGACTCGGCGCGAGACAGACGACCAAACGGTTGCTCCTGCGCTCCGGGTGGGATTCATCCCCGGGGTGGAACCTGATGTTTTCGCGCGGCGCTGGCGCGCGAACCGGGAGAGGGTCGAACTGGAATTGATTCCGCTCGATTCTCGCGCACCCGAGGAAGCACTCTCGAGCGGTGCGGTCGACATGGTCTTCGCACGGCTCCCGTGGATTGGTGCCTCGAGCGGGGGCACAACCGTGCTTGAGCCTGAGGATGTTCACGCGGTTCCACTGTGGGAGGAGAGACCGGTCGCCGTTATGGCAAAGGACAACCCGCTGAGCCTTTTCGACGAGATTGCAGAAGAGGATCTCGAGGGGGAGCACCACTTCAGCCTCGAGGAATGCGGCGGTGCGAAGGGAGCCGTCGCGACAGTCGCCGCAGGTCACGGCTACGCGGTCATGCCCATGTCCCTCGCGCGCCTGCACGCGCGACGGGATGTCACCCACCGTCCGCTTGCCGAGCGCGAAGGTACACGCATCGCGCTCGTGTGGCCAAAGGATGCCGACGACGACGTGCGACAGGAGTTTCAAGGCGTGGTACGGGGCCGCACCGCGCGAAGCTCGCGTCGTTAGGATGGAACGGAAATGACGAAGCAAGACCATTGAGGAAGTAACGATGAACGACCGCATGAACGTAGAAAGCTTTAATCTCGACCACCGAACGGTAGCGGCGCCCTATATCCGCATCGCCGATCGCAAGGATCTCGGCGGCGCCGTTCTCACCAAGTTCGACATCCGCTTTACCCAGCCGAACGTGGACGCCCTCGAGTCTGAGACGGTGCATTCGCTCGAGCACATGATGGCGGAGTTCTCGCGCAACCATAGCGAAGACATCCTCGATATCTCGCCCATGGGCTGCCGCACCGGTTTCTACATGCTCATGCGCGGTGATCACACGACCGAGGAGGTTGCCCCGCTCGTGGAGGCGACCCTGAACGATCTGCTCGAGGCGAGCGAGGTCCCCGCTGCGAACGAGGTCCAGTGTGGCTGGGGCGCCCACCACAGCCTCGAGGGCGCGAAGGCTGCCGCGAAAAAATTCCTTGAGAAAAAGAGCGAATGGCTCCAGGTGGAGGCGGCTGCCTGAAAATCACCCTCGGCTCAATCAGATCCACGAATCGAACCACATGTGGGCCCGCCACAGGTCGTAGGGAATGACCTGGGCGGTCCACAGTGGCCACCAGAAAATCGACATGAGTGTCATCGTGACCACTAGTGAAGCGATCGCCAAAAGCGCGATGCGCTTCCTCGTCCGTGACGCCGCGTGACCCCCGAACATGAGAGCGAACACGAACACGATCGCCATGATGAGCCACGGCTCAAACACGACCGAATAAAACTGAAAGATCGTGCGGTCAAGATACTGAAACCACGGCAGGTAGCCGGCGATGAGGCCCGAGAGAATTGCTGCCGCCGTTCCGTTGCGCTTAGCGATTGCGACGATGAGCGTGACGAGAAGCGCGAAAGTGCCGAACCACCAGATGAGCGGATTGCCGATATTGGTGATGGCCGCCGAGCACTTCTCTACCTCGCATCCCGCCTCGCCGTAGGTGTACGACTCGTAGTAGAAGCTTGTGGGGCGAAGCTGAAGGAGCCACAGCCACGGCTTTGCGGCATACGTGTGGGTCGAATCGAGCCCCACGTGGAACGAGTACATCTCCTCGTGGTAATGCCACAGCGAGAGGAGTGCTTCGCTCACGGGGTTCGAGGCGTGAGCATTCTCTGCTGCCCAGTTCCGAAAGTACCCGCCTTGAGAGGCGAACCATCCGCTCCACGACAGCACGTAGGTCACAAACGCACTGCCCACCATCGCAAAAAATGCGGGGATCGCATCGAGTGCGAAGCCGCGAAGTTTCCAGCGAGGATCGCCGTAGCGTTTCCTCGCAGTCCAGTCCCACAGCACCGTCATGATGCCGAACACGGCAAGGAAGTAGAGCCCCGACCACTTCACGCCGCACGCGAGGCCGAGCGAAATCCCCGCGGCAATACGCCACCAGCGCACCCCAGTGACATGCCCGAAGCCTTCCCCAGCGCCCTCGATCCGCCCGAGCGCATCGCGAAAGTGATCGCGGTCCCTCAGGAGAAAGTAGAACGCAAGGAGGCAGAAGAACCCAAGAATCAGGTCGAGCAAACTCGTCCGGGAGTGAGTGAGGTGGACTCCGTCAATGGAGAGCAGATAGGCCGCGAGAAACGCGAGAACAGTATTCTGCAGCAAGCGTCGGACCGTGAAAAATAACAGGAGCACGCCAAGCGTTCCAAGGACGGCCACGGAGATGCGCCAGCCCCACGGATTATCGGCTCCAAGGGCCCACTCGCCGAGCGCGATGACCCATTTCCCGACCGGCGGGTGGACCACGTACTGCGGATCAGGGAGATACGAGTCGATATCGCCGCGCTCGAATGCGGCCTTCGAGATGTCTTTCGCCCACGCGCGCTCATGGCCTTCGCGAAGAAGCGTGTAGGCGTCGCGCACGTAATACACCTCGTCAAAGATGAGGGTCTTGACGTGGCCGAGTTTGTAAAGGCGCAGCGCCCCCGCCCACACAGCGAGCACCGCGGCGAGAATCCACGTCGTCGCCCGATCGCTCAGACCGAAAAATCCGCGGGGCTTCCCGAATGAAGGCCGTGCGGCGCGTTTTCCTGTAGTGGGCACCGCTGTAGAGCCGCCGCTTGGCATCGCTTTCCTTTTACTCACCAGGCCATACTAGAGGGCCGCGCGATAGGATCGCACGGTGGAAACCGAGAACAAAACCGTGCTCACACCTGGAACTATCGCACTTGCCGCAACGCCCATCGGCAACCCCCTCGACGCGTCTTTCCGTCTCGTCGCGGCGCTTCGCGAGGCCGATCTGATCGCCGCTGAGGACACGCGCCGCGTCAAGAGGCTCGCGACCGAACTCGGAGTGAGGCTCACGGCGCGCACGCTCGCCTACCACGAGCACAACGAGAAGGAGCGCACCGAGGTACTTCTCGAAGCCGCGCGCGAAGGCCAAAAGGTACTTCTCGTCACCGACGCGGGTATGCCCGCTGTTTCCGATCCTGGTTTCCGGGCCGTCGACGCGGCACACCGCGAGGGCGTCGCCGTGGAAGTCTTTCCCGGGCCTTCGGCACCGCTGACCGCTCTCGTGCATTCGGGCATCGCCCCCGATCGTTTCGCGTTCGAGGGCTTCCTTCCACGGACAGCGGGAAAACGCTTGACCGCCCTCGAAGCACTGGCGCACGAGCAGCGCACTCTGCTCTTTTTTGAATCGCCGCGGCGCACCCGCGACACCCTCGAAGCCATGGCCGAAGTATTCGGTGAGGAACGCGATGCCTGCGTGGCGCGCGAACTCACGAAAACCCACGAGGAAATCGTGCGGGGCCCGCTAAGCTCACTCGTCGAATGGGCGCGCGCGAACGAGGTTCTTGGAGAAATCGTGATCGTCGTGGCACCCGCTCCGCCGAGCGAGGAAGACCCGGCTGATCTTGCCGCGCTTGTGCTCGAGCGAGCGGAGTCGGGGGAGCGCCTCAAAGACGCAGCAAAGGCTGTGGCTCGCGCGCACCAGGGCGTTTCGGCGCGAGACCTCTACGATGCTGCCCTCGAAAGAAAGAACGATTAAACCGAAAGGGCGCCCTACCCGCAGGTGGAGCGCCCTTCGCGACGTGCTGAAATTAGCCGTCGATCTCAATGAGGCCGCGCTGGTACGCCTTCGCGAGGCGGCGCGGAACCGCGGCGGTGCGACCGCGCACGGTGACCTTAACGAGATCGGTGGTCTCGGCCTTCCAGTTCGCGCGGCGCGAACGGGTGCGGGCCCGGGACATCTTATACTTAGGCACTGCCATGATGCGCTCCTTGCTCGAACTGCGTGAAAATCGGGGTAGTGGCGGGCTTGATCCACAAGAGATCACCGTAAGGTGCGCGCCCACGCACAACAGGAATCAATCTAACCACATTTTCGCGCGTCGTGCGCGCGGGTAGGGGACGCGTGTGTTGGGCTTCACGGCCTTGCGAGGCTGGGTGCTGGGCCGGGGGTCCGACGCTCGCCCCGCACTAGACTAGCCGTATGACTAAGGCAGTGAACTCCCGTTCCGCGACCGCCGAGACCGGCCACCACCGCGACCTTTCGTGGCCTGAACCGCCCGAAGCTCTGCCCGGTGCCGTGATCGATAACCACGCACACCTCGATTTTTCCGACGGCGAAGGCTCCCACGGAATCGAGGAGCACGTGGCGTGGGCAGATCGAGTGGGCGTGCGCGGCATTATCACGATCGGTTGCGACCTCCCCTCGGCGCGCTGGACGGCCGAGGTCATGCGCGGCGAACATGTCGCCGAAGAGCACCGCGCTTTCGTGCGAGAGCGTCTCCGGGGCGGTTGCTCGATCCACCCCAACGATGCCGTGAATCACGTCGTGACGGGTACGGGCCGTAGTGGCGAGGAGCTCTGCTCACTCGACGAGGCGATCGCCGAAATTTCCGAGCTGCTCGATACGCCCGGAATGGTGACCGTTGGTGAGACAGGATTGGACTGGTTCCGCACGTCGAAGAAGAAGCCCGAGAAACGTAACGCGCAAATCCAAAGTTTTCGCATGCACATTGCGCTGGCGAAAGAAAAAGGTCTGCCCATGCAGATCCATGATCGCGACGCCCACCGGGACGTTCTTGACGTTCTCGATGCGGAGGGCGCGCCCGAACGCACGGTTTTCCACTGCTTTAGCGGCGATGCAGAATTTGCGCGAGAGGCGCTCGAACGCGGGGCTTACCTGTCGTTTTCCGGCACCTCAACGTTCAAGAACGCCGCCTACCTGCGCGAGGCGCTCGCCGTGACTCCGCTCAACCGCATCATGGTGGAGACCGACGCGCCGTTTCTCACTCCAGAGCCATACCGCGGCCGCCCTAACTCGAGTTACCTTATCCCGCACACGATGCGCGTGATTGCCGAAGCGAAGGGCGTGAGCCTCGAAGAGGCGTGCGCTGGTGTGCTCGCGACGGAGCGCGACGTGTACGGATTTGCGGGGGCCGAGGGGTGAGCGAGGAGTTTCCCGCGCTCGACGCGGGCACGAGCTTGCTCACCCCTCGGGATATCCGGGCGCTTGCCGCCTACCGCGGAATCACCCCTACGAAAAAACGAGGGCAGAACTTCCTGCTCGATGCGAATACCGTGCGTGCCATCGTCGAGCGGGCCGGCGTGGGCGAAGGCGACGTGGTGCTCGAAGTGGGGCCGGGGCTCGGTTCTCTCACCCTTGGCCTGCTTGAGGCTGGCGCGCACGTGGGGGCGGTTGAGCTTGACGGCGCTCTCGCCGAAATCCTGCCCTTGACCGTCGAGGCGAAGAACCTTGACCTCGCGTGTTTGTCCCTCGTCAAGGGCGATGCGCTCGCCCTTACGGAACTTCCCGTCCCCGAGGCGGCATCTCACGCACCCACGCGCCTCGTGGCAAATCTCCCGTATAACGTCGCGACTCCCATTCTCTTGACCATTCTCGAGCGCTTCGATGACCTCACTGAGGCTCTTGTGATGGTGCAGCTCGAAGTCGCGGAGCGTCTCGCTGCGAAACCGGATTCAAAGATTTACGGCGCCCCTAGCGCGAAAGCCGCATGGTACGGAAGCAGCGAACTCGCGGGCCGCATCTCGAGGCGCGTTTTCTGGCCCGAGCCGAACGTCGATAGCGCCCTCGTGCGCGTCCGTCGAGATCGGGTGAGGGAGCCGGGGGAAGCACCTCGCGAGGAAGTCTTCGAGGTGATCGACCAGGCCTTCCTCCAGCGTCGTAAAACGCTGCGGGCGGCTCTCAAAACGTGGGCCGGGGGAGGCGAGCGTGCGGGCGAAATCCTCGAGCGCGCCGGCATCGACCCTCAGCGCCGCGGTGAAACGCTCGAGGTTGTTGAGTTCATAGCGATCGCGAACGCCGCACGTGACCTCTCGTAAGAGGTCACAACCCGGTCGTGTGCATTTCACGGGCCTTGGCGAGTACGCGTAGGCTCTCGGTGTGAGTCTTCTTCTCGGCGCCGAACAGCTGCACCTGCAATACCCGAATAGGGTCGTTCTCGATTCCGTGACCCTCGGTATCTTCGAGGGCGACAGAATCGGGATCGTTGGCCGCAACGGCGATGGTAAGAGCTCCCTCATTCGCCTTCTCTTTGGGGAACTTGAGCCCTATAGCGGGCGGGTCACTCCCAAAAACGGCGTACGCATGGGCTTGCTTTCCCAGTCGGATTCGCTTGACGACAACCAGACCGTGCGCCACGAGATTGTGGGCGATGCCCCCGAACACGAATGGGCTTCCGACCCGAAAATTCGCGACATCATCCAGGGCCTCCTCTCCGACATTCCTTTCGAGCGGAGCATTGGCGCGCTTTCGGGCGGCCAGCGCCGCCGCGTGGCCCTCGCACAGTTGCTTGTGGGCGACTGGGACGTGATCGGCCTCGATGAGCCCACAAACCACCTGGATCTCGAGGGCATCCACTGGCTTGCCCGCCATATCAAAGGCCGCTGGGGCGCTGGCCAGGGCGCTTTCATCGTCATTACTCACGATCGCTGGTTTCTCGATGAAGTGTGCACGAGCACGTGGGAGGTGCACGATGGAATCGTCGAGCCCTTCGAAGGCGGGTACGCAGCTTACGTTCTCCAGCGAGTCGAGCGTGACCGCATCGCCGCCGCAACCGAACAAAAACGCCAAAACCTTGCGCGCAAGGAGCTCGCGTGGCTGCGCCGCGGAGCGCCAGCTCGCACGTCAAAGCCACGTTTCCGTATCGAGGCCGCCAACGCGCTCATCGCCGACGTGCCCGAGGTTCGCAACCCGCTCGAGCTCAAAAGACTTGCGACGGCGCGCCTCGGCAAGGACGTTGTTGACCTCATCGATGCCGGCGTGAGCTACGGCGACACCACGATCTTTTCGGACGTCACCTGGCGCATTGCGCCCGGAGAGCGCACCGGCATTCTTGGCGCGAATGGCGCCGGTAAGTCCACGCTTCTGGGTCTCATCGCGGGCACTCTCGAACCTACCGAAGGTCGGGTGAAGCGTGGGAAGACCGTCCAGGTGGCGGTGCTCGACCAGCAATTTCGCGAACTCGAAGAGATCGCGGATGATCGAGTGCGAGACGTACTCGCGCGCACCAAGACGACCTTCACGATCGACGGCAAAGACTTCACGCCGGCGAAGCTCCTCGAACGTCTCGGCTTTGCCAAGGATCACCTCTCCACGCGCGTGGGTGACCTGTCGGGTGGCCAGCGTCGGCGCCTCCAGCTTTTGCTCGTGCTTTTGAGTGAACCGAACGTGCTCATTCTCGACGAGCCCACGAACGACGTCGATACCGACATGCTCACGGCCCTCGAGGACATGCTGGATTCGTGGCCCGGGACTCTCATCGTCGTGTCGCACGATCGCTACCTGCTCGAACGCGTGAGCGATCAGCAGTATGCGGTGATCGGAGGAACTCTCCGCCACCTGCCAGGGGGAGTCGACGAGTACCTGGATTTACGTGCGAAAGAGGAGCGGGAGCGCGCGTTAGAAGGCACGGGTAGAGGCTCTTCCGACGCCACCTCAGGCTCGGATGAAGGCCTTTCCGGTGCGCAGCTGCGGGCCATCCAAAAGGAAGCGAGCGCGATCGAAAGGCGCATTGAGAAGCTTCGCGGGCAAATCGAGAACATTCACGCGGAACTTGCCGCGCACGACCCTTCTGATTTCGAAGGGTTGACCGTGCTTGGCCAGAAGGTGCGCGAGCGTGAAGACGAGATCGCCGAAGGCGAAGAACGTTGGCTCGAGATCCTCGAACAGATCGAAGAGGCGTGAAGCGGCATCACACCGACATGCGCCGAACACGCTCGCGGGGACTACCGTTATTGCGCCCCGACATCGTCGTGCTCTTGACGCCGTTGCGGCGCCGCCCGGCATTATCAAAAGCTTGGACGTTCGAGACACCAATGCGCGTTTCACTCTCGAAGCGGTATTTCTTGTCCGTGTTGCGGTAACGCAAATAGAAGAACGAGTACACCGACGTAAAAACGACGAACGCGAGAACGAACGGGGCCGCGATGACGGCGACACTCGCGTCCCCATTGCTGGAACTCGAATCAGCGAGGACGTGACCGAGCGTAAGGAGCTCGTGTATGGCGACTGTAGTTCTCATAGGAACACCGCCCCGAGTGCGAGAGGGAGAGTGACGGCGAATGTCGCGATCGCGGAGATTGCGGCGCAGCCGAAGAGCTTGAACTTGTCCACGGGAACGGAACCCATGGTGCGACCGTTTCGGCCGTTGACGGCAATGTAGTGGATCAAGCCATTGCGCTCATCCTGGTAGCTGTAGAGCCAGATTGGAAGGTAGAGCGCGACCCAGCGCGTGCCGTGGATCTCGAGCCCTTCGCTTTCCCAACGAACGCCGCGGTCGTAGTCGCGGATCATGAGGTCGGCGCGTGAGCGAGCGATCGAGAGGAAGTTGTTTTCGACCGTGTCGTCGATGTCGTCGATATCGAGGTCACGGCGCTCCGAGGTGAAGCCCGCAAGGTAGTTCGAGTTGTAGGCGACGGCATTCTTGGTGTCGAAAGGGAGAATCGCGTTGAGGACGTTGTTGGTATTCACGCTCGTGTTCATGTTCGCGCGTGAACTGTTGGTTTCCGCGATCAGATCGTCCACCGTGAAATCGAATTTTCGCCCGAGCGTGTATTCCTGGATGTCCGAGACGCGCTCGGTTTGATTTTCGCTTACGCGCCTCGTGTAGCGGCGAAGAGTCACTTCACCGCGGCCCTCGACGGTAGCGGTGAGGTTGCCATCAACGGTCATGTAGGGAACGTAGACTCCCACGACATTTTCGGGTGTGAAGTTCGACTTGAACTGGCTCGTGACGAAGAAGCGCCGGTCGCCCGCGAACTCGCGAACCTTCTCGACGCCCTGCTCGTGTGTGAGCGCAAAAGGCAGCACTGCATCGGGGACCGCACCGTTAGGGATTTGCTGATTGAGCGAGAGCACCTGGCGGCACCAGTGGCAGCGCGCCTGGAGCGATTCGTTCGCTTTGATAACGACCTCGGCACCGCAGCCCTGGCACTTGAGTGTCACGACTGAGGCATCGACCGCGATGTCGTTCGTGCCCGAACCGCGCACGATGCCATGAAGCTGTTCAATGGGGGAGTCGAGCCCGAAGGCCGTCTCCGCGATCTTCTCGTTGAACTCAAAGCGGCAGTACCGGCACACGAGTGCCTGGTGTTGGAGCGAATAGCCGATGTCGGTCGAGCCGCACCTCGGGCACTTGTCGAACCCGTCGGTTTTCCCGCTCGCGGTATTGATGACTCGCTCGGCGGTGGGCTCAACGAGCGTATCCACGATGTCTTGAGCGGCGGTGCGCCCCTTGACGACGTTCACGTCGTTGAGATCGGGGCCGCTCACGTGAGGTGCTCCTTCGGGCCTCGGGCGTGCAGAACCGGCCCCCTGGCCTTCATAAGGTGTGGGGACCGGTCCCGTGCCAGGTGCGTAGGTCAAAGGCCGAGTGCCTTCTTCTTCGCGGCCTCGTAGTCAGCCTCGGTGATGAGACCCTGGTCGAGCATTTGCTTGAACTGGGCGAGTTTCTCCGCGGGGTTCGGCTCGGCGCCGCCTTGGTTGGACTGCGCCTGCTGGCTCTGCTGGCCCTGCGGGCTCTGGCCCTGGCCGGCGAACGGGCCCGACGCTTGCGCAGGCTGCACGAGGCCCCCTACGGCACCGGCGCCCATGCCCATCATCGCGAGGCCCGTGCCCCCGCCACCGTTTTCGCCCGCAGACTGCACGCCGCGCGCCACCGCTTGGTTGACGAAGCTCTGGTTGCGGTTGCCCGAAAGCGCATCGGCAGCCTGAACATCCTTGAGGAGCTTTCGCGTGTTCTCGTCGTACTCGATCGACGCGATCGCGACTTTTTCGATGACGAGGCCGCGATCGGTCGTCCAGCGGTAGTTTTCTTCGACCACGCTCGAGAGCGAGGCTGCGAGGCCGAGGGAATCGGACTGGATCTTCGTGATGCGGTTGTTCTTATCCGGGTCGTTCGTGTAGCGGGAGAACGCTGGGGCAAGCGAGGACACGACTTCCTGGAACAGTTGGTTCGCGGCGTCGTTCTCGGTATCGGTGAAGTCGAAGATTGGCGCATTCGCCGAGATATAGGTGGCGGGCACCCAGTTATGAACGAAGAGGAGGGGATCGACGATACGCATCGTGTAGGTGCCGCGTGCAACGGCACCAACCTGCGCGTTCATGTATTGGTCATCCCAGTAGATTTCCGACTGCGTACCGAAGCGATTGTTCGGAAGTTCCTTGAGACTCACGAAGAACGCGAGCTGCTGCGAGCCGGGCTGGCCTCCGAACTTGAAACGCTCCCACGACGTACCGAGGGTCGAAGCGAGAATCCCGTCGTTCGCGAAAATTGTGCGCGAGTTCGGGTCGCCCGAGCGCCACTCGTAGCCGCCGGCCTCGGTGATGAGACCGGTCACGCGACCGTCCTGAAGGGTGATGAGGCCATAACCGGCCGGCACGACAATCCGCGAGCCGTTCGAGATAATGTTCTCGCTCCCGCGCGTGTTTGAGCCGCGGCCAGCATTGGTGCCACGCGGAACCGCGGGGAATAGCGCCGCGGTGGGCGCGAGACCGGAGGGAACGGTCAGGTAGTCCTTCCACTGATCGGCGAAGCTGCCGCCGAGTGCGTCCTTGAAAGCTTGAATGAAACCCACGAAAACTCCTCTGGTAGGGGCTGACGCTCGCATTATATAGGGGGTAGATCACAGCGAAATGGTGCTGCCTGGGTTTTATTTCGCCTTGCCCTTGCGTTCTGCGGTGAGGAGCTGAGGGCGCGCTTCGAGGCCGCGGAGCCCATTCCACGCGAGATTGACGATATGGCTCGCGACCACCTCTTTCGAGGGGCGGCTCGCCTCGAGCCACCACTGCCCCGTGTAGGACACGATCCCCACGAGCATTTGCGCATACATTGCGGCATGGAGCGACGTGTACTTTTGTGCGCGCATGTGCTTGACGAGCAAGTCCTCAACCTGGTGCGCGACGTCTACGAGTAGCGCCGAATACGTGCCGGATGTTTGCGTGGCGGGGGAGTCCCGCACAAGAATCCGGAAGCCGTCCTCGTTTTCCTCAATATAGGTGAGGAAGGCAAGCGCGGCCTTTTCTACGAGAACGCGCGGATGCTGATGAACGTCATGCAGTGCGTCCTCGAGAACACGCAAGAGATGGTCGGTTTCGCGATCGACGATGACGGCGTAGAGACCTTCCTTGCCGCCGAAGTGTTCGTAGACGATTGGTTTTGAAACCCCCGCCTTGGCCGCGATCTCCTCAACGCTCGTCGCGTCATAGCCCCTGCGCGCGAAGAGCGAGCGGCCAACGGCCACAAGTTGCTCGCGGCGCTGGCGTCCCGTCATGCGTGGAGAGCGGGAGCGAGGAGGGCGTGAATCAGACATGTGCAACATTTTCGCACGAGTGTGCGCGCATAGTTTTCTTTCGGGTGCCCTCAGAGGTTAGGCTTATCCTCGGTGCCTTCGGGCCCCTCCGCGATGGTGTAATCGGCAACACCCCAGTTTTTGGTTCTGGTATTCTAGGTTCGAGTCCTGGTCGCGGAACGATCCATCACCGGATTTATCGCACCGGATACAAGGAGCACCCTCCCGTGGTCACTCACTCGCCCGCAGCAGTTGTCGTTCTCGCGGCAGGCGCCGGGACACGTATGAAATCCGCACTTCCGAAGGTTCTCCATCCCGTGTGTGGAACCTCGATGCTCATGCACGCCATTACCGCAGCCCGTGCAACGGGAGCCGAAGAAATTGTTGCGGTCGTGCGCCACAAACGCGAACAAGTGCTTGCTCATCTCGAAGAAAACGCCCCCGAGGTCACGGTCGCCGATCAGGATGAGATCCCCGGGACAGGCCGTGCCGTGCAGTGTGGTCTCGACAAGGTCGAGGCAGCCGTCGGAACCGTGCTCGTGACGTACGGTGACGTGCCCCTCCTTCAAGGTGACACCCTCCGGGCCTTTGTGGAGGCCCACGAGGCAACCCACTCGAGCGTGTCGATCCTCACCGCGCGCGTCGCGGACCCGACCGGATACGGCCGAATCGTGCGAAGCGCTGACGGCACCCAGGTTGACGCCATCGTGGAGCACAAGGACGCGAGCGAAGAGCAGCGCGCCATCAACGAAATCAACTCGGGCATTTGCGCATTCGACCTCGAGTTCCTGCGCGAAGCGCTCACGAAGGTCGGCACCGATAACTCGCAGGGCGAGATGTACCTCACCGACGTCCCCGGCATCGCGCGTGCCGAGGGAAAGAAGGTCAGCGCCTACGTCACTGACGATCCGATCCAGGTCGAAGGCGCAAACGACCGCGTGCAGTTGAGTGCCCTGGGCGCTGAAATGAATCGCCGCACCCTCGTGCGTCACATGCGCGCCGGCGTGAGCATTATTGACCCCCACTCAACCTTCATCGATCCCGATGTCGAAATTGGCGAGGACACGACGATTCTTCCGGGCGTGCAATTGCACGGACGCTGCGTCATTGGCAGTGAGGTGACCGTCGGACCAGACACCACGTTGACGGACGTCACCATCCACGACCGAGCCGAGGTTGTGCGCACCCACGGTTTTGGTGCCGTCATCGGGGAGGGCGCTACCGTTGGCCCGTTCACCTACCTGCGCCCCGGAACCGTGCTCGGCAAGGCCGGCAAGATTGGCGGTTTCTGCGAAACGAAGAACGCCCAGATCGGCGATGGTGCCAAAGTTCCCCACCTCTCCTACGTGGGTGATGCCGAGATCGGTGAGGGGACAAACATCGGCGCGGCAACGATTTTCGCGAACTACGATGGAGTGCACAAGCACAGGAGCGTCGTTGGCAAGCACGTGCGCGTGGGGAGCGACAGCGTTCTCGTGGCGCCCGTGACGATCGGCGACGGTGCGGCGACGGGAGCCGGCACGGTCGTTCTTAAGGACGTCCCGCCGGGCGCACTCGCCGTCAATAACACCAAGCCTCGAATCACTGAGGGGTGGACGCTCACGAAGCGCGCGGGCACTGCCTCGGCCGAAGCCGCCGAAAATGCGCTTGACCACAACTCTGCAAACGCAACCACCGAGGAGAAGTAAAACGATGAGTGGCATCATCACCAGCGGAGAAAAGCACCTCGTTCTCGTGTCGGGACGTGCTCACCCCGTTCTTGCCGAGGAAGTCGCCAAGGAACTCGGCGTTGACCTTCTCCCGATGGACGCGTGGGATTTCGCGAACGGCGAGATCTATGTGCGGTACGGCGAAAGCGTGCGCGGCGCCGACGTCTTCGTTCTCCAGTCGCATCCTGCACCGATCAACAACTGGCTTATGGAGCACCTCATCATGGTGGACGCGCTCAAGCGCGCTTCCGCCAAGCGCATCACGGCGATTGCCCCGAGCTACCCGTATGCGCGCCAGGATAAGAAGCACCGCGGTCGCGAACCGATCTCGGCCCGCCTCGTCGCCGACCTTTACAAGACCGCTGGCATCGACCGCCTCGTCTCGGTGGACCTCCACGCCCCGCAGGTGCAGGGCTACTTCGACGGTCCCGTTGACCACCTCATGGCGATGCCGATCCTCGCCAAATACGTCGAGGCAACCTACGGCGAAGAGGACCTCTGCGTCGTTTCCCCGGATGCCGGCCGTATCGGCGTCGCTGAGAAGTGGGCGAAGCGCCTCGGCGGTGTGAACCTTGCCTTCGTGCATAAGTCACGCGATCCGCGCCGCCCCAACCAGGCCGTCGCCAAGCGGATCATCGGCGATGTGCAGGGCAAGACCTGCATCCTCGTGGACGACATGATCGACACGGCCGGAACGATTGTGCAGGCCGTTGAAGCCCTCACGAAGAACGGGGCGAAGTCCGTTGTTGTTGCAACGACCCACCCGATCTTTTCCGACCCTGCCGTTGAGCGCCTCAAGAACTCTGGCGTGCGCGAGGTCATCGCGACCAACACGCTTCCCGTGCCCGAGGAGAAGCAGTTCGAGAAGCTCACGATCCTCTCGATCGCCCCGCTCCTCGCACGCGCCATCCGCGCGGTCTTCGACGACGGTTCGGTGACGTCACTGTTTGACGGGGACGCGTAAAAGCTCTCCCCTTTTGCCGGCCGCGCTCTCGCGACGGGGTGACGTGCCTCGCTTCACGTCGCCGATCGCCACCCGAGTGTGCGGCCGTGCATTATGCTTGGACAGTACTTCGGCGAGGGAGGGGCACGAGCCCGCTCCGTTATCGACGCGGTTATTTCCTTGAGCACGCGCTCGCGCGCTCGGGGCGCGCCGTCTCGCCCCGCTTGACACTCAAGGAGTTTCACATGGCCGAGAACATCAAGGTCGATATCCGTTCTGACTTCGGCAAGGGCTTTGCGCGCCGCATGCGCGCCGAAAGCAAGATCCCCGCGGTTCTGTACGGTCACGGCACCGAGCCGGTTCACCTCGCGCTTCCGTACCACGCGACCGCACTTGCGGCGCGCCACTCGAACGCTCTTCTCGAGCTCGAGATTCCCGAAGCTGACAGCGAGCTCGCAATCATCAAGGACATTCAGCGTCACCCGCTCTCGCGCGACATCCTCCACGTTGATCTGCTCATCGTGAAGCGCGGCGAGAAGGTTGAGGTCGACATCCCCGTCGTCGTCGAGGGCGAGCCGGAGTCGCCCGCCGTTGCCGTGGTCGACATCCAGGAGGTCACCATCCTCGCTGACGCGCTCAGCCTGCCCGAGCACATCGTCGTTGACGTTGAGGGCAAGGTCGAAGGCGACGCCATCCACGCGGGCGACCTCGACCTCGGCGATGCCGAGCTCGTCACCGATCCCGAGTACCTCGTGATCTCGATCCAGGTCCCGCAGGTTGACGAAGCTGACCTCGAGACCCCGGGCTCCGAGGACGACGAGGACGAGGAAGCAGCTGAGGGCACCGAAGAAGAGTCGTCGGAGGGCGACGACGAGTGAGTTCTGATCCGCGACTTCGCGGATCGTGAAATCTGAGGCAGGGGCGTCGCACGAGGTGCGGCGCCCCTGTAGCCTGTCCAGGGGCCGACGGTTGCCGGCCTTTCGTTGTCACGGATTTCTTCCGTGTGACACGTGCGGAAAGTGGAGTTGTGAGCGAAACGATGCTGATCGTGGGCCTCGGGAATCCGGGTTCTAAATATGAAGCGACGAGGCACAACGTGGGGCACATGGTGCTCGACCGGCTTGCCGAATGGGCGGGTGCGTCGTTCAAGCGGCACAAGAAAGCCAATGCCTCGGTGATCGAAGGGCGAATGGGAGCGCCCGGAACTGGACGCAGGGTGATCCTCGCGAAGCTTGGCTGCTACATGAACACTTCGGGCGGTCCGGTCTCGACACTCGCCCAGTACTACGGGGTCGACCACGGAAACGTCATCGTGGTGCACGATGAGATCGACACGCAGTTCGGCGCGATCAAGGCGAAGCTTGGCGGGGGAGAAGGCGGGCACAACGGCCTTCGCGACATTACTCGTGCGCTCGGCACGAAAGACTACTTGCGCGTCCGGGTGGGTGTGGGGCGCCCGCCGCAGGGGCGCGACACCGCTGACTATGTTCTGGCGCCATTTTCTATGGCGGAGCGCAAGGTGCTCGGCGACCTTGTGACGTCAGCCGGGCAGTGCGTGGAAATGCTTGTGGAAAAGGGACTCGTGGAAGCGCAGCAGGAATTTCACTCGCGCGAGGCGATTCGCCCGTGAGTATCGCCCCCGTTCTCGCGGCTGCCGCGCAGTCCGCCGATCTCGCCCGATTTGCCGAGGCCGATTTCTCGCACGAGTCGCTTAGCGTTATCGCCACGAGCGGCATGCACCCGCTCTATCTTGCGGATGAAGCTTCGCGCAGGGGGCCGATGGCCCCACTCGTGGTGGTCACTGCCACGACGCGTGAAGCCGAGGACCTCGCCGCCCAGGTTGAAGCATTCGTCCCCGGTGCCAAGGTGGCGCTTTTCCCAGCATGGGAAACACTCCCACACGAGAGGCTTTCGCCGCGAAGCGATACGGTCGCGCGCAGGCTTTCGACTCTGTATACGCTCGCGCATCCCGAGGAAACGGGTGGTGTGGAGGTCCTCATGATGCCCGTGCGTGCGCTCGTGCAGCCCATGGCGCGGGGCCTCGAGAAGCTCGCACCCGTGCATCTTGAACGCGGCGAGTTTATCGAGATCGACGAGCTCGTGGAAAAGCTCGTGGGCGCAGCGTACTCGCGCGTGGATATGGTGTCCGCGCGTGGCGAGTTTGCTGTGCGCGGTGGGATTGTAGACGTGTTCCCACCGACTCTTTCGCATCCCGTTCGCCTCGACTTCTTTGGTGATGAGCTCGAGGAGATCCGCTACTTTTCTGTCGCGGATCAACGCTCGCTGGAGGAGACCCTCGAGGTCGTTGACGCGCCCGCGTGCAGGGAAATTCTCTTGACGGACGAGGTGCGCGAGAGGGCGCGCACCGCGATTGAGCAGCTTCCCGGCGCGGCCGATCTTCTCGGTCGTCTCGCAGAGGGGATCGCCGTTGAGGGCATGGAGTCCCTGACCCCGCTTCTCGTGGGGGAGATGGTCAGCCTCGTGGATGTGCTTCCGGCAAAGTCGAGTGTCGTTTTCGTGGAGCCGGAGCGGATCCGCACCCGCGTGGAGGAGCTCGTGCGCACGACGGACGAGTTCCTTGAAGCCGCATGGACCAGTGCGGCACAGGGCGGCGCTGTACCGATCGACGTGGCGCAAGCAAGTTTTTCGACGCTTGAAGACACGCTCGGAGAGCTTGAAGCTCGGCAGATTCCCGTCTCGAGTATTGCACCGTTTGGGCTCGATGCTGATCTCACATCACACGCAAAGCCGCACCCGGGCTATGGTGGCTCGATTGCGAATGCCGCGCGTGATCTCGCACAGCACGTGAGCGAGGGGTGGCGGATCGTTTTGACGACGGCGGGCGCGGGAACCGGGCGCCACATTGCCGAGGCGCTCACGCAGGCCGGAGTCGCGGCGCGCTTTAGCGCCGACCTCGACGAGGAGCTTTCCGCGACTCACGTGAGCATTACGACCGGGCCAATTACCGAGGGCGTCCTCCTCGAGGACGTCAAGATTATGCTCATGTGCGAGCGGGACATGACGGGCAAATCCGCTGCGCGCCGCTCCAGCAGCAAGAAGCTCGCCTCGCGCAGGCGTGCGAGCGTTGACCCGCTCCAGCTTTCTCCCGGCGATTACGTGGTGCACAATCACCATGGAGTCGGGCGGTTTGTGGAGATGACGAGCCGCACCGTGGGCACGGGCGATAAGCGTGCGACACGCGAGTATATCGTGATCGAGTATGCGAGCTCGAAGAAAGGCCAGCCGGGTGACCGGCTGTACGTGCCGAGTGATCAGCTTGATCAGGTCACGAAGTACGTTGGCGGCGAGACGCCGAGCGTGAACAAGATGGGGGGAAGCGACTGGTCGAAGACTAAATCGCGCGCACGCAAAGCCATCCGCGAGATCGCCGACGAGCTCGTGCGGCTCTATAGCGAACGCCAGCGAAGCTCAGGCTTTGCTTTTTCGCCTGACACACCGTGGCAGCATGAACTCGAGGATGCTTTCGAATATACGGAAACTCCTGATCAGCTCTCGACGATCGACGATATTAAGCGGGACATGGAAAAGCCTCTCCCGATGGATCGTCTCGTGTGTGGCGACGTGGGCTATGGCAAAACCGAGGTTGCGGTACGCGCAGCATTCAAGGCTGTCCAAGACGGTAAGCAGGTTGCGGTTCTATGCCCCACGACCCTTCTCGCCCAGCAGCACATCGAAACGTTTACTGAGCGCTACGCGGGATTCCCCGTGAACGTGCGAGGCCTTTCGCGGTTCCAGACCCCGTCCGAGTCGAAAGCTGTGATCGAAGGACTCAAGGACGGCTCGGTTGACGTGGTGATTGGCACCCACCGCCTGATCACAGGGCAGGTGCGATTCAAGGATCTTGGCCTCATCATCGTTGATGAGGAGCAGCGCTTTGGGGTTGAACACAAGGAAACGCTCAAGGCGCTTCGCACGAATGTTGACGTGCTCTCGATGTCGGCGACGCCGATCCCGCGAACTCTCGAAATGGCCGTGACCGGCATTCGAGAACTTTCTACGCTTGCCACGGCCCCCGAGGAACGCCACCCCGTGCTGACGTACGTCGGTGCCCACGAGGACGCACAGGTGAAGGCCGCGATTAGGCGCGAGCTGCTTCGTGAGGGTCAGGTGTTCTACATTCACAACCGCGTGGAAGATATTGACCGTACCGCCGAGCACTTGCGCGAGCTCGTGCCCGATGCGCGCGTGGAGGTTGCCCACGGCAAACTGAATGAGGCTCAGCTCGAGCGGGTCATTCTTGACTTCTGGGAAAAGCGCTTCGACGTGCTCGTGTGTACGACGATCGTCGAGACGGGACTCGATATCTCGAGCGCGAACACTCTCATTGTTGAAAACGCCGACCGTTTTGGGCTCTCGCAGCTTCACCAGCTCCGCGGCCGCGTGGGTCGTTCGCGAGATCGTGCCTACGCCTACTTCCTGTATCCGCCGGCAAAACCGCTCACGGAAACGGCTCACGATCGCCTGACGACCCTTGCAACGCATTCCGAGCTTGGCGCCGGCATGCAGGTCGCGATGAAAGACCTCGAGATCCGCGGCGCGGGCAACCTCCTCGGCGGGGAGCAGTCGGGGCACATCGCGGGCGTCGGCTTTGACCTGTACGTGCGCATGGTTGGCGAGGCTGTCGCGGCGTTCAAGGGTGAACTCGACCAAGGTGCGAAGGAGACGAAGGTCGAACTCCCACTCAACGCACACATCCCCGTCGAATACATCGATTCCGAGCGTCTGCGCCTCGAAGCGTATTCAAAGATTTCGGCGGCGAAGAGCGCGGACGAACTCGAAGGCGTGCGTGCCGAGGTCGAAGACCGCTACGGCAAGCCACCAGCCGAGGTCGAGCGACTCTTCCACGTCGCGCGTTTCCGCTTGGATGCCTCCGAGGTGGGCATCGACGAGGTGCAGGTGCAAGGCAAGATGATTCGTTTTGCCCACGTCGAAGTCTCCGACAGCGTCCAATTGAAGCTTCGCCGGCTGTACCCGGGAACTGTTCTCAAGCCTGCTCTTCGCCAGGTGCTCATTCCACACCCGCGAACCCAGCGCATTGGGGGCATTCCGCTTGCTGATGAGGAACTGCTTGAGTTTTGTCGCGGCGTGCTGGCGCACCTCAAGCCCGAGTGGGCGAAAGAACGCGGCATCGAGGTCGCTGAGCAACCGTCGGAACCTTCCCGCCCCCGTACTTTCGGTCAACGTTCGCCACGCGCGAGCAGGCTCGAGAATTCGCGTCGCGACGCGCCGCAAGGGACACGCCAGGCGGGTCTTGGACGAAAGGGACATGCGTGATGAACGGTTCTTTTTCGGGTGAGCTCAAGGTTGTTCCCGTCTCGCCTCTGAACGCGCCGGGGCTCATGACCTCGCGGGGCTGGGATGTTCTCAGGGAAGCCCAAAGCGTGGCACTGTCGTGCGCGCACCCGGCGTGGGAGGCACACGTGCGCGAGGCCGGGATCGAGTGCGTGCGACTTGAAAGCGCAAGTGCACACGAGCTTGCGCGCTCGGTCGGCGAGTGGCTCGGGGATTCCGACGGCTGCCCGGGTGGGTATCTCGCCTGGCTCTGCGATTCCGAGCACCCCCACCTTCCGTCGCCGATCGAGACGATTGGCGCGCTCGAAGAGGCCTCCGGTGGGCCCATCGATGCGGATTATGTTTTCGCGTCCCCCGTCGCTCCCGGCGCTGCGGTCGTCGAGTCGGTGAGGATTATGCACGAGCTTCGCAGCCCGGGGGGCGATCCGTGGAGCGCTGCCCAGACACACGGTTCTCTTTCGCGATACTTGCTCGAGGAAACCCACGAGGTTCTTGCCGAACTTGAGCGCGAGCCGATTCGTACATCGGAGCTCGTTGACGAGTTCGGGGACCTGCTGTTTCAGCTCGTGATTCATGCGCGAATCGGCATGGAGGAAGCTGAGCCGTGGACGCTGGATTCGGTTGCCCGGTCTCTCAACGCGAAGATGTATCGCCGAAACCCGCATGTGTTTGGACCCGAGCGCGAGGATTTGAGCGTCGAAGAGATTACGGCGCGGTGGGACCGCATCAAGTCGCAGGAGAAGCCGCGCCGGAGCCTCGGCGAAGGCATTCCGCTCGCGCTTCCGGCGCTTCAGCGCGCCTTCAAAATTGCCGCGCGTGCCGAGGCAGAGGGGCGCACAGAAGAGCTACGTGAACTCCTCAGCGAGGTCGCCCCGCACGACAGCGACGGAGCGCGACTCATGACCATTGCGATCGCGGCGGCGCGACGTGACGACGACCCGGAATCGGCGCTGCGTACGCTCGTGTCTCGGCTCGAAGCCGAGCTTCTTCGCGACTGAAGTCCCACCCTGTGACGTGGGACTCATGCGCCGCGCCCGAGGTGTGAGTGCCCCTTCAGGGAGATCACACATTTCACACTAGACTTGAGGGCGAAGGTCAAAGGCGACCCGCCACTTGAAAATCCTGACTAAGGAGGCCATCTCATGGCATTCATCTTCGACGTTCGCGGTCGCGAGATTCTCGATTCGCGCGGCAACCCCACCGTTGAGGTCGTTCTGACGACCGACGAGGGCTACCAGTTCCTCGGCCAGGTTCCTTCGGGCGCCTCGACCGGTGCTTTCGAGGCCGTTGAGCGCCGCGATGGTGACAAGGGCCGTTACCTCGGCAAGGGCGTTTCGCAGGCTGCTGCCGCGGTCGCCGAAGAGCTCTCCGAGAAGATCGAGGGCATGGATGTTACCGACCAGCGTGCGATTGACCTTGCGATGATCGAGGCTGACGGCACCGACAACAAGGGCAAGATTGGCGCAAACGCCATCCTCGGCGTGTCGATCGCCGTGGCAAAGGCCGCTGCTGCCGAGGCTGAACTTCCCCTCTACCGTTACGTGGGCGGCCCGAACGCGCACGTGCTCCCCGTTCCCATGATGAACATCCTCAACGGCGGCTCGCACGCTGATTCGAACGTGGACATCCAGGAATTCATGATCGCCCCGATCGGTGCCCCGACTTTCGTTGAGGCCGTCCGCATGGGCGCCGAGGTTTACCACAACCTCAAGAAGGTTCTTCACGATCGCAGCCTCGCCACCGGTCTTGGTGACGAGGGCGGCTTTGCCCCGAACCTTGAGTCGAACCGTGCCGCTCTCGACCTCATCATCGAGGCTATCGAGAAGGCGGGCTTCACCCCGGGTAAGGACGTCGCACTTGCGCTCGACGTCGCTGCCTCGGAGTTCTACGAAGACGGCTCCTACCTCTTCGAAGGTGAGAAGAAGTCGGCCGAAGACATGATCGCCTACTACAGCGAGCTCGTGGATGCCTACCCGCTCGTGTCGATCGAGGACCCGCTCGATGAGGAAGACTGGGACGGCTGGGTTGCCATCACCGAGAAGCTCGGCAAGAAGGTCCAGCTCGTTGGCGACGACCTCTTTGTGACCAACCCCGTGCGCCTCGGTAAGGGCATCGAAAATGGTGCCGCCAACGCGCTCCTCGTGAAGGTCAACCAGATCGGCACTCTCACCGAAACCTTCGAGGCCGTGGATCTGGCGACCCGCAATGGCTTCTCCTCGATGATGTCGCACCGTTCGGGCGAGACCGAGGACACGACCATTGCTGATCTCGCCGTCGCGCTTGGCACCGGCCAGATCAAGACCGGTGCTCCCGCTCGCGGCGAGCGCGTGAACAAGTACAACCAGCTCATCCGCATTGAAGATGAGCTTGGCGACTCGGCCGTGTACGCGGGCGCTTCGGCATTCCCGCGCTTCAAGGCCTGAGCAGTTTACGATAGGGCGTATGCCTGATTCAGTAACGCGCCGTAGGAGCGCCCCGTCGTCACCGGCGGGGCGCTCCTCGGCGTCACGGCGGCGCCAAAGCGCCGCCCCATCGGCCCTGGCTGCACGGCCGAGCCGCCGCCCGGCATCCGGCCGCACAAAGACCCCCCGTAGGAATACCTCCCGTGCGCAAGGATCGGTAAGAGCTGGCGCCCGCAAGGTGCTCACGCCCATCGCGGGGCTTACGGGCCGCTCGCTCGTGTTGCTCGCGATTACCCTGATCGCGCTCGTGGCGCTCGTACCAACCGTCAACGGGTACGTCATGCAGCAGCAACGACTCAGCAGCCTGCGGGCGCATGTTGCCGAGCAAGAGCGAGAGGTTGAGGGCCTCGAAGCCGAGGTGGCCCGGTGGCAGGATCCAACGTTCGTCTCCGCGCAGGCTCGCAAACGCTTGCTGTTTGCCTACCCCGGGGAAACGCAATATCGTTTGACGGATTCGAGCGGCGCCGAGGTGCCCCAGACCGAGCAGGCGGCTCATGAGGAAGAAGCCGCAAAAACCGCGTGGTTCGGCACGATGTGGGATTCGCTTGTGGCTGCGAGTCAGGCTGCACCGCCCGAGGATCCCGCCGCTACTTTAGGCCCGTAGGGTCCATAGACCGAAAGGTTTCAGTGCTCCATGCCCACCCCGCTTGAACCACTTCCGTTCGAGAGCGAGGCAACCGAGGGCGATCTTGCCCTCATGGCCCGTCAACTTGGCCGCACGATGCGCGGCGTCCACTCGATTGCACGTCGCTGCGCGTGCGGAGCGCCCGCCGTCGTCCGCACGACACCACGGCTTCCCGATGGTTCCCCTTTCCCCACCAGTCTCTATCTCACGCTACCGTCGATGGTCGAGGCCTGCTCGCGTCTCGAAGCGCGCGGGCTGCTCGCCGAGTGGACGGCTGAACTCGAGGGGAGCGAGGAGCTCAAAGAGCGCTATGCGCGCGCCCACGAACGCTATCTGGTGCGTCGCGCCGAGCTTGGCAACGCCGAGGAAATTGAGGGCATCAGTGCGGGCGGAATGCCGTCGCGAGTAAAGTGCCTGCACGCGGTGGTTGGTCAGGCCCTCGCAGAGGGGCCCGGCGTGAATCCCTTTGGTGACCGCGCGCTTGAGATGGCTTCCGCTGAAACAACTATCGACCGATGTCGCTGCGAGGTTACGCCTGCAACGCTTGAGGAGGCAGAAAAGTGAGCCGCCGCGTCGCCGCGATTGATTGCGGCACCAATTCGATTCGACTTCTCGTTGCCGAGGAGGATTCCGACGGCTCCCTGCGCGACATCGCCCGCGATATGAAAATTGTGCGCCTTGGTTACGGGGTCGATCGCACGGGGCGCCTTGACCCCGAGGCGATCGCGCGCACGCTCGACGCGACGCGCGAATACGCGAAAGTCATTGAAACGAGCGACGTCGAGGGCGTGCGGTTTGCCGCCACGAGTGCAAGCCGTGATGCTGAGAACCGTGCCGAGTTTATCGATGGCGTGCGGGAAATTCTCGGGATCGAACCCGAAGTTATTGAGGGAACGGAAGAAGCAAGTCTCAGCTACCGTGGCGCTGTGGCAACGCTCCCGGATCCTGGACCATCGCCGCGCCTCATTGTTGACATTGGCGGGGGCTCGACCGAGCTCGTGTATGGCGAAGATGAGCCGCTCGCCGAAGTAAGCCTCGATATGGGCTCGGTGCGCCTCACTGAAAGGCATTTGAGCGCGGATCGCGTAAGCGAAGGCGACATCGAAGCCGCGACGCGCGACATAGATGCGCTGCTCGACTCAGCCGCGCGCGCAATCGATTTCGCGTCGGTGCGAGGCATCGTGGGCGTCGCAGGAACCGTGACGACGCTGACTGCCATCGCCCTGGGTCTCGAGGAATACACGCCTGAGTTGAGCCACGGTGCGAGCATCGATCCCGAGGATTTCACGGCGCTCAGCTACCGAATTCTTCGCTCGAGCTCCACGGAGCTTTCGGCGTTTCCGGCGATCCACCCCGGTCGGGTTGACGTGATCGGCGCGGGAGCGCTGATCTGGGCGCGAATTCTCGAGCGCGTGGCGAACGAGGGGAGCCTCGAACGCGTCACCACAAGCGAACACGACATCCTGGATGGGCTCGCCATGAGCGTGCTCGATTCACTCAGTTTGGAAAAGCCCCAGCGTGATTGAATTGCATCGTTAGCGATGTGGAAAGGCAAGTTCACACACATGAACATCAATTCAGGAAACAAGCCGCACGTTCTCGTTCTCGGTGGCGGCAGCGTTGGCATGAACGTCGCAGCCGAACTGCGTAAGAAGGCTGGCAACAACGTTGCCATCACGGTCGTGGACACGCGCCCGTACCTCACGTACCAGCCGTTCCTGCCCGAAGTTGGCGCCGGTGCGATTGACCCGCGCAACGTTCTCGCTCCGCTGCGCAAGGTCCTGCAGGGGACGAAGGTCGTGACGGGCGCGGTCGAGAAAATCTCGCATGCGGATCGCGTCGTGACCGTCGCCCTCGAAGGCGAAGAGTCGATTGAGATTAGCTACGACTACCTTGTCGTGGGGCTCGGCTCCGTTCCGCGTACGCTCCCGATTCCGGGCCTCGCGGAAAACGCGATTGGCTTCAAGTGGGTCGAGGAAGCCGTCGCTGTGCGCGACCGCATTCTCAGCAACCTCGCTGAGGCTGCGTCGACCAAGGATCCGGAAACCCGCAAGCGTCTGTTGACCTTCACGTTCGTGGGCGGCGGCTTCGCGGGCTCGGAAGCCCTTGCTGAAGCAGAAGACATGGTCTCCGCTGCCCTCCAGTACTACCCGGATCTCCACCCCTCGGATGTCCGCTTCGTCATGATCGAAGCCATGGGCCGGATTCTCCCGGAGGTGGGCGAGGAACTCGGCAAGTATGCGCTCAAGCAGTTCCGTGAGCGCGGTATCGAGGTGAAGCTCGAAACGTTCCTCAACTCGTGTGAGAACGGCATCGTCAAGACCTCCGATGGCGACGAGTTCGCCTCCGACCTCATCGTGTGGTGCGCCGGCATCAAGCCGAACCCCGTTCTCGAGAACTCGGATTTGCCGCTCAACCAGACCGGTCGACTCGACTGCCTCGCGGATCTGCGCGTCAAGAGCGAAGATGGCCCCCTCGAAGGTGTTTTCGCCGCGGGCGACTGCACGACCGTGCCGGACCTCGCCTCGGGCGAAGGCAAGGTATGCCCGCCGAACGCTCAGCATGCTGTGCGCCAGGCCAAGACCCTCGCCGACAACGTGGCACGTGCGATCGATTCGCGCCCGCTCGTGGACTACTACCACAAGAACCTCGGCACGATGGCAACCCTCGGCATGTTCAAGGGCGTTGGCACGCTGTTCATCGGTGACAAGAAGGTGGAGCTCAAGGGCCTTCCGGCATGGCTCGGCGCCCGCGCCTACCACGTTTACGCGATGCCTACGCTCGGTCGAAAGGCCGGTGTCGTCGCGGGTTGGGCAAGCTCCCTTCTTGGCAACCGCGAAATCCTCGGCATTGCGCAGACGACCGAACCGCGCAAGGCCTTTGAACTCGCAGCAGCTTCAACCCCGAAGAAGAAGTAACTTTTGAGCATAAGCGCGTAGTTTTCTCGTGCGCATACGCAAGGCCCGGCACCTCGAGGTGCCGGGCCTTGCTGCTCTCGAAGTGGGGTAACTATGCTTGAGAGAGCGCATGCGCGAGAACAACACAGGCGTTGATGAAGGCCGGCAAGCGTCGGCCCCACGCGCCCCCGAACTGAGCCGGAGATGCCATGGAAATTTACATCCGTCCACATGCCGATGACGCGAGCAAGATCGTTGCCGATCACATCGAAGCGGTGATCCGCGAGGCGAACGGTGGCCCGGTCACGCTCGGTCTTGCCACGGGTTCGTCTCCAATTGCGGCGTATGACGAGCTCGCACGCCGCCACCGCGAGGAGGGGCTGAGCTTTGCGGAGGTCACGGTGTTCATGCTGGACGAATACGTGGGACTTTCTCCCGAGCACCCGCAAAGCTACGCACGCTTTATTCGCGAGCACCTCGTGGAGAAGGTTGACCTTGACCCCGAAAAGGTGTTTTGCCCCCGCGGTGACACCGGCGACCCGGCTCTGGAAGCAGCGCGCTATGATGCCGCAATCAAGGATGCGGGTGGTGTCGACCTTCAGCTTCTCGGAGTGGGGGCGACCGGCCACATCGGATTCAACGAACCTGGCACGTCGCTCGCCTCGCGCACGCACCTCGTGACCCTTACACCGAAGACCATTGCCGATAACGCACGATTCTTCGAGTCGAAGGATGACGTTCCCGTACACGCGATTAGCCAGGGCGTTGGTACCATCCGCGAGGCCAAGAAGCTTCTCCTGATCGCCACTGGCGAGAATAAAGCTGAAGCCATTCGCCAGACGATCGAGGGTGGCGTGAGCGCACGCTGGACTTCGACCGCGCTTCAGCTGCACGAAGATGCGACGATCGTCGTGGACAGCGCCGCGGCTTCGAAGCTTGACTACCTCGACTACTACCGCTTTATCGACGCGAACCGTCAGTAAGCAGCCCCTGCGCGAGGTTTTCGTCTCGCTGGCCCGGTGCAAAGCTTCGCTTTGACCGGGCCTTTCTTACAATGGGCTGCATGTCCCAAACCCAAAATGCACCCTCAACAGACGCGCCTTTGTCGCGCCTCGATTCTTTCTTCTCGATTTCGAAGCGCGGCTCGACCGTTGGGCGTGAAGTACGCGGCGGCATGGTCACGTTCTTCGCGATGTGTTACATCATCGTGCTCAATCCGCTCATCATTGGCACAGTCCCGGATTCCACCGGCATGTATCTCGGAGGCGGAACCGAGCCCAACATGCCCGCTGTCGCTGCGGGCACCGCGCTGATCGCCGCAATCTGCTCGATCTTCATGGGGGCGTGGGCGAACTTCCCCCTCGCGATGGCTGCGGGGCTCGGCCTCAACGCTTATCTTGCCTACGGTGTCGTTTCTTTGCCCGGAATGACGTGGGCGGGGGCTATGGGCCTCGTTCTCGTGGAGGGCGTCATTATCCTCCTGCTCGTGCTCACGGGTTTCCGTAAGGCCGTGTTCCTGGCGGTTCCGCAGTTCTTGAAAACCGCCATTGCCGTGGGGATGGGGCTCTTTATCGCTTTCATTGGCCTCATCAACGCGCGCTTTGTGACAACCGGTGGTGGCACGCCTGTACAACTCGGCAACTCCGGTTCGCTCATTGGCTGGCCCACTGCTGTGTTCGTCTTTGGTCTCGTCCTCATGATCCTGCTCTGGGTGAGGAAAGTTCCCGGCGCTATTCTCATTGCCATCATCGCCGCCACCGTGCTTGCCATTGTTGTGGAGAACACCGTGGGAATCGGCCAGTTTGCTCCCGCGACTGACGCCGATGCCGGTAATCCCTACGGTTGGTCCATGAATGTGCCGGCGCTCAGTACAAGCGCCTTCGCGCTTCCAGATCTTGGCACGCTGTTCCAGGTCGACCCGATCGGCGGCTTGCGCGCGGTGGGCGTCGTAGGCGCCATCATCGTGGTGTTCTCCCTCCTCCTCGCGGACTTTTTCGACACGATGGGCACGATGGTTGCCGTGGGCACCGAAGCTGGCCTCGTGGACGAGAACAGTGACGTTGAAAATAGCCAGCGTGTGCTCGTCGCCGATTCCGTGGGCGCAATCATGGGTGGCGTCGGCGGTGTCTCCTCCAACACGAGTTTCGTGGAAAGCGCGACGGGTGTGGGTGAAGGTGCTCGTACGGGTCTCGCCACCGTCGTGACGGGCCTGTGCTTCCTCATCGCGATGTTCTTGTCGCCAATCGTTGCGCTCGTTCCCTACGAGGCGGCAACGCCAGCGCTAGTTCTCGTGGGCTTCCTCATGATGAGTCAAGTGGTCGAGATCGACTTCAGCGATCTCACGAAGGCGATCCCGGCCTTCCTCACGATCATCCTTATGCCGTTCGCGTACTCCGTCACCGTTGGCATGGGTGCGGGCTTCATCATGTATGTGGTCATCCAGATCGTCGTGGGTAACGCCAAGAAGGTGCACTGGCTCATGTACGTTGTGAGCGCGCTTTTCGTGCTGTATTTCCTCCGTGACGCACTCACGGGGCTGCTCGGACTTTGACGCGCTTGCGATGAGCCACGCGCGTTCCGTGCGGCGATCAGGCACAATGGAAGTCATGACGCGAGCCGACTTGACGAAGAACCCCGCCGATGTTTCCACGATGTTCGACGACGTTGCGGGGCGCTACGACCTCCTCAACACCGTTCTGGCCTTTGGGCAGGACCGCGGATGGCGCACCGCCATGGTCGAGGCGCTTGAGCTGCCGAAGGGGAGTGGGGCTCGAGTACTCGATGTTGCCGCGGGCACGGGCACGTCGAGCGCAGCCATTGCGCGCGAGGGGCTTCAGGTGCTTGCCTCGGATTTCTCTGCTGGCATGATGGCTGAGGGGCGCAAGCGGCAACCGCATATCCCGTTCGTGGGGGCCGACGCCACCAACCTTCCGTTCAAACCGCACTCTTTTGATGCGGCCGTGATCAGCTTCGGATTGCGTAACGTCGTGGAACCGAAAAAGGCGCTTTCCGAGATGACCCGCGTGGTCAAGCCCGGTGGCGCGGTCGTGGTGTGTGAATTCTCGACCCCGAAGAATCGGGCGTTCAGGCACGTCTATTCGCGCTACATCATGGGGTTGCTCCCTCGCGTGGCCTCGCAGGTCTCGGCGAACGGTGCAGCCTATAGCTATCTCGCGGAATCGATTCTCGCGTGGCCAGACCAAGAGGGGCTTCGCGAGTGGTTTCTCGACCTCGGACTTGAGCGCGTGCAGTATCGCAACTTGAGTGGCGGGATTGTTGCGCTTCACAGGGGCTACGTTCCTGCCCACTAGAACTGCCGCTTCGCGGAGCGTTCCCACTCCTCCTTCACGACCCCCAAAAACCGTTCACCGAAGCGGCGTTTGGGGGTTTTTATGGTGTGGGCCACGAATGGGTGGTGTGGGGTTGCGTGGTGGTGGGGGTGTGGGTAGTGTTTTTCCTCGTTGCCCCGGAAGGGATGCGGCGGATGCGGACCGGTTGAGACTGGTTTGTGTGTGGCGTATTTTGGCTTGGTGGGCTGGGTTTTCACTCTTGTTGGTGCTGCGGATCACGTGGCATGGATTTGACGGGGTGGGCCTGGTTCGGTAAGTTGTAGGGGTTGCTCCAAAACGAAGTGCTCTGGTGGGTGCGGGTGTTTGGGTGCGCATGTTGTTTGATATCTCAATAGTGTGTCTGTTTATTGATGCCAATTTTTTTTTGGCAGGAACATTGAATTTCTTGTTCAATTTCTGGATGGTCAGCGTAATGTTGATTGTTTTGTTTCTGCTGGGTTTAGATTTTTCTGTTTTTTAATGGAGAGTTTGATCCTGGCTCAGGACGAACGCTGGCGGCGTGCTTAACACATGCAAGTCGAACGATGAAGCTGTGCTTGCACAGTGGATTAGTGGCGAACGGGTGAGTAACACGTGAGTAACCTGCCCTTCACTTTGGGATAACTCCGAGAAATCGGGGCTAATACCGGATATGACTACTGGCCGCATGGTTGGTGGTGGAAAGTTTTTCGGTGAGGGATGGGCTCGCGGCCTATCAGTTTGTTGGTGAGGTAGTGGCTCACCAAGGCGATGACGGGTAGCCGGCCTGAGAGGGCGACCGGCCACACTGGGACTGAGACACGGCCCAGACTCCTACGGGAGGCAGCAGTGGGGAATATTGCACAATGGGCGAAAGCCTGATGCAGCGACGCCGCGTGGGGGATGACGGCCTTCGGGTTGTAAACCTCTTTCAGCAAGGAAGAAGCGAAAGTGACGGTACTTGCAGAAGAAGCGCCGGCTAACTACGTGCCAGCAGCCGCGGTAATACGTAGGGCGCAAGCGTTGTCCGGAATTATTGGGCGTAAAGAGCTTGTAGGTGGCTTGTCGCGTCTGCCGTGAAAACCCGAGGCTTAACCTTGGGCGTGCGGTGGGTACGGGCAGGCTAGAGTGCGGTAGGGGAGACTGGAATTCCTGGTGTAGCGGTGAAATGCGCAGATATCAGGAGGAACACCGATGGCGAAGGCAGGTCTCTGGGCCGTTACTGACACTGAGAAGCGAAAGCATGGGGAGCGAACAGGATTAGATACCCTGGTAGTCCATGCCGTAAACGTTGGGCACTAGGTGTGGGGAGCATTCCACGTTTTCCGCGCCGTAGCTAACGCATTAAGTGCCCCGCCTGGGGAGTACGGCCGCAAGGCTAAAACTCAAAGGAATTGACGGGGGCCCGCACAAGCGGCGGAGCATGCGGATTAATTCGATGCAACGCGAAGAACCTTACCAAGGCTTGACATGCACTGGATCGCTGCAGAGATGTGGTTTTCTTTGGACTGGTGCACAGGTGGTGCATGGTTGTCGTCAGCTCGTGTCGTGAGATGTTGGGTTAAGTCCCGCAACGAGCGCAACCCTCGTTCCATGTTGCCAGCACTTCGGGTGGGGACTCATGGGAGACTGCCGGGGTCAACTCGGAGGAAGGTGGGGACGACGTCAAATCATCATGCCCCTTATGTCTTGGGCTTCACGCGTGCTACAATGGTCGGTACAATGGGTTGCGATACTGTGAGGTGGAGCTAATCCCAAAAAGCCGGTCTCAGTTCGGATTGGGGTCTGCAACTCGACCCTATGAAGTCGGAGTCGCTAGTAATCGCAGATCAGCAATGCTGCGGTGAATACGTTCCCGGGCCTTGTACACACCGCCCGTCAAGTCACGAAAGTCGGTAACACCCGAAGCCGATGGCCCAAGCTTTTTGCGGGGAGTCGTCGAAGGTGGGATCGGTGATTGGGACTAAGTCGTAACAAGGTAGCCGTACCGGAAGGTGCGGCTGGATCACCTCCTTTCTAAGGAGTTTACTTTTGCCCTGCACCGCCACGTTTGTGGTGGTGTGCGTGTTCTGTGCCGAGTGTGTGCAGCGCGTATGGGCTGGGTGGAACATCAATAAAAGACGTGTTGCTTTGTGCTGGTGCTGAGTACGCCCTGCTTGTGTGGGGTTGGAATGGTGCTGGGACTTAGGTGGCGTGTTGTGGGCACACTATTGGGGTGTGAGGCTGCATGTGCGGTCTTTCCCCCCTGGGGCTGCTGGCTTTGTGGTTGGTGGTTTTCGGGTGTGGGGGTGTTGTTTGTCAACTGCATAGTGGACGCGAGCATCTTGTAAGCAATTTTTTGTTACAGATAGTTCAATGATTTTTTGGTCTATGTGTTCATTTTCGAGTGTTTCTAAGTTACTTAGAGCATACGGTGGATGCCTGGGCACAAGGAGCCGATGAAGGACGTGGGAGTCTGCGATAAGCCTCGGGGAGGTGACAACCGACCTGTGATCCGGGGGTGTCCGAATGGGGAAACCCGCCGCGGCGTGAGTCGTGGTACCCGCCACTGAATGTATAGGTGGTGTGGGGGGAACGAGGGGAAGTGAAACATCTCAGTACCCTCAGGAAGAGAAAACAATAGTGATTGCGTGAGTAGTGGCGAGCGAAAGCGTAGGAGGCTAAACCATGCTGGTGTGAGACTCGGTAGGGGTTGCTGGTGTGGGGTTGTGGGGTGCATTTACATGACATCTACCGGTGTTGTGGCGTTGTGGTGTGTGGTAGGTGAAGCCTTGTGAGTGAGGCGCCATAGTGGGTGTGAGTCCCGTAGCTGAAACTGCATGGCCAGGCGTGGTGTTGCCCCGAGTAGGGCCGGGCTCGTGGAATCCGGTGTGAATCTGCCAGGACCACCTGGTAAGCCTAAATACTTCCTTGTGACCGATAGCGGACTAGTACCGTGAGGGAAAGGTGAAAAGTACCCCGGGAGGGGAGTGAAAGAGTACCTGAAACCGTGTGCTTACAATCCGTCGGAGCCTTGAGGGGTGACGGCGTGCCTATTGAAAAATGAGCCTGCGAGTTAGTGGTCGGTGGCGAGGTTAACCTGTGTGGGGTAGCCGTAGCGAAAGCGAGTCTGAATGGGGCGTTGAGTCGCCGGCTCTAGACCCGAAGCGAAGTGATCTATCCATGGGCAGTGTGAAGCGCGGGTAAGACCGTGTGGAGGCGCGAACCCACTTCAGTTGAAAATGGAGGGGATGACCTGTGGATAGGGGTGAAAGGCCAATCAAACTTCGTGATAGCTGGTTCTCCCCGAAATGCATTTAGGTGCAGCGTTGCGTGTTTCGTGCTGGAGGTAGAGCACTGGATAGGCGATGGGCCCCACCGGGTTACTGACCTTAGCCAAACTCCGAATGCCGGTACGTGAGAGCGTAGCAGTGAGACTGTGGGGGATAAGCTTCATGGTCGAGAGGGAAACAGCCCAGAACATCAGCTAAGGCCCCTAAGCGTGTGCTAAGTGGGAAAGGATGTGGAGTTGCTGAGACAACCAGGAGGTTGGCTTAGAAGCAGCCACCCTTGAAAGAGTGCGTAATAGCTCACTGGTCAAGTGATTCTGCGCCGATAATGTAGCGGGGCTCAAGTACACCGCCGAAGCTGTGTCACTCCATTTTTTGGGGTGGGTAGGGGAGCGTCGTGTGGCCGGTGAAGCTGCGGGGGAACCCAGTGGTGGAGGCTATGCGAGTGAGAATGCAGGCATGAGTAGCGAAAGACGGGTGAGAAACCCGTCCTCCGAATGATCAAGGGTTCCGGGGCTAGGTTAATCCGCCCCGGGTTAGTCGGGACCTAAGGCGAGGCCGACAGGCGTAGTCGATGGATAACGGGTTGATATTCCCGTACCGATAGTGTGAGGACCCATACCGAGGCGTGTGATGCTAACCACCCGAGCTTCCCCTTCCTTCCCTTTGGGTTGGTTGGTGGTGGTGAGGCTGGGAACCGAGCGCGTAGTAGGTCAGCGTGTGGGATGACGCAGTGAGGTAGCTTCCGCGGGGTAATGGTTGTCCCCGTTCAAGCGAGCAGCCCGAGTGCGAGTAATGTTGCGCTCTTTAGGGTGAGTCGTGATGAGGACCCTTTGTGGGGTAGGTGGGTGATCCTGGACTGCCGAGAAAAGTTCCGGCGTGACGAGCACTATTGCCCGTACCCTAAACCGACTCAGGTGATCAGGTAGAGAATACTAAGGAGTTCGAGAGAATCGTGGTTAAGGAACTCGGCAAAATGCCCCCGTAACTTCGGGAGAAGGGGGGCCTGAGGTGTGAGAGCACTGATGGCCGCAGAGACCAGGGAGAAGCGACTGTTTACTAAAAACACAGGTCCGTGCGAAGACGTAAGTCGCTGTATACGGACTGACGCCTGCCCGGTGCTGGAAGGTTAAGAGGACTGGTTAGCCCCTTGTGGGCGAAGCTGAGAATTTAAGCCCCAGTAAACGGCGGTGGTAACTATAACCATCCTAAGGTAGCGAAATTCCTTGTCGGGTAAGTTCCGACCTGCACGAATGGCGTAACGACTTCTCCACTGTCTCAACCGCGAACTCGGCGAAATTGCATTACGAGTAAAGATGCTCGTTACGCGCAGCAGGACGGAAAGACCCCGGGACCTTTACTATAGTTTGGTATTGGTGTTCGGAACGGCTTGTGTAGGATAGGTGGGAGACTGAGAAGCTGGCACGCTAGTGTTGGTGGAGTCGTTGTTGAAATACCACTCTGGTCGTTTTGGATTCCTCACTTCGAGCCATGATCTGGTTCAGGGACAGTGCCTGATGGGTAGTTTAACTGGGGCGGTTGCCTCCTAAAGAGTAACGGAGGCGCTCAAAGGTTCCCTCAGCCTGGTTGGCAATCAGGTGTTGAGTGTAAGTGCACAAGGGAGCTTGACTGCGAGACAGACATGTCGGGCAGGAGCGAAAGCTGGAACTAGTGACCCGGCACCTCATTGTGGAATGGGTGTCGCTCAACGGATAAAAGGTACCCCGGGGATAACAGGCTGATCTTGCCCAAGAGCTCATATCGACGGCATGGTTTGGCACCTCGATGTCGGCTCGTCGCATCCTGGGGCTGGAGTTGGTCCCAAGGGTTAGGCTGTTCGCCTATTAAAGCGGTACGCGAGCTGGGTTTAGAACGTCGTGAGACAGTTCGGTCCCTATCCGCTGCGCGCGTTGGATATTTGAGAAGGCCTGTCCCTAGTACGAGAGGACCGGGATGGACTAACCTCTGGTGTGCCAGTTGTTCTGCCAAGGGCATGGCTGGTTGGCTACGTTGGGAAGGGATAACCGCTGAAAGCATCTAAGCGGGAAGCCTGCTTCGAGATGAGATATCCGTACACGTTTGTGTGGGAGGTCCCCTGTAGATGACGGGGTTGATAGGCCAGATGTGGAAGCGTAGTAATGCGTGGAGCTGACTGGTACTAATTGGCCGATGACTTATCTTGCACTCTTCTTGTTGCTTCTTGTGTGTGTTCGCGTTCACTGTGTGGTTGACATTCCACACCCCCGTTGTTTCCTGGCCCCGTTTGTTTGGGTTTGGGGGGGGTGGTTGATTGTTTCGGTGGTCATTGCGTTGGGGAAACGCCCGGTTCCATTCCGAACCCGGAAGCTAAGCTCAACTGCGCCGATGGTACTGCACTCGGGAGGGTGTGGGAGAGTAGGACACCGCCGAACTATTCTTTCGGGTTTGGGCCCTGGTCGCAGCGACCAGGGCCCAACACGTTTAACCCCCGCTTTCCTGTAGTGATCACCGAATGCTCCTTACCAGTGTGAACTTGGCCGGAAAACGGTGCCTACGGAGGCCTCGGACCGCTCGCGTCTATTAGCGTAGAACTACGTTGTGTACCGCGCTTGCGCGGGACCGCCAACGATGAGAGTTCCCCGCGTGCTGCACGATCGTGCCCCGGCGCGCCCCCTGTGAGGAGTTGCGGATTGTCCGACAACGAAAGCTTTGAATCAGACTCGCGGCCTGCCCGCGATGACCGCCCCCGCGCCAAAGGCGAGTATGGATCGCGTAAGCCGCGTTCCGATGCCGGGCGCGCAGAAGGGCGTAAGAATGTGCGCGGTGAACACGATCAGCGGGGCGGAACCGGTCGCGAAGGCAAGCGACGGTCCTACGGATCTGATCGCAGCTCGCGCTACACCCGCGCTGGCCGCGACGGTGAATGGAAGGATCGCCGCACAAAGCGCGATGATCGTGATGGTGAACGACGCTGGGGTCGTGAGGATAGGCCGCGTCGTGATGGTGAGCGTCGCCGGGGTCGTGAGGATAGGCCGCGTCGTGATGGTGAGCGTCGGTGGAGTCGCGACGGCAAGCCCCGACGCGAGGGTGATCGCCGCCGAGGCGAATTCAAGGGTCGCGAAGGTCGCCCGGGTCGCGGAGATCGCGGCTTCCGCCGTGACCGTGATCAGAGGCGTTTTGAGAAGCGCGAACGTCTGTCGAGCGCGGAGGGGTTTGAGGCGGATCGGCAGGAGCGTTTGCGCGAAGGTCGCGAGCCCTTCGTTCCCGCGGAGATTACCGGCAGTGAGCTCGCCCCCGAACTGCGTGGCACGCTCAAGGCTCTTACTAAGGAACAAATGGAGCGAGTGTCTCGCCACCTCGTAGCCTGCGCGATGCTGACGGAAAGCGAACCGGAACGGGCACTCGAACACGCTAAATGGGCTGCGCGTTTCGGAGCGCGCGTTGCCTCGGTACGCGAACTTTACGGCGCCTTGCTTTACGAGGCCGGAGATTACCGCGGTGCGATGCGCGAAATGCGCGCAGCGATGCGCATGAGTGGGAACGTCGATCTTTTGCCGATCGTTGCCGACTGCGAACGCGGGCTCGGCAGGCCAGAAAAAGCCTTCGACATTGCGCAGTCCGAAGAGGCGGCAAAACTTACCAACGCCGAAACGATTGAACTCATGATGGTGGTTGCGGGCGCCTATGCTGACCTCGGCGATCTAGATACGGCGATCGCCACCCTCGAGATTCCCGCGCTGCGCTCCAAGGTCGATGGAAAATGGCAGTTCCGGCTGTGGCTCGCCTACGCAGATCTCCTCGAGGCCGCAGGTCGGGCCGACGAGGCCAAAAAGTGGGTCACGCTCGCCGCCGATGCCGACGTCAACGAAGAAACCGACGCGTATGCGCGCCTTGGGCGCGCCCCGCGTCCTCGCGAGGCAGCCATCGAGCGCACCGAGGAAGAAATCGGTGTGTTCGACGTGGAAGCAGACTTCGAAGAAGCCGAGCGTGAAGCCGCAAAAATTGAAGCCCTGAATGCTCAGCAGTCGTCGGACCTCGAAAAGGCGAGCGAGTCAGCCGAGCCCCCCGCTTCTGCTGAGGCTGCCTCATCTGCCCTGACCCCAGGCCCCTCCGATGCAGATTCCCCTTCCGAGGAGGAATGACGTGAAACTTCCTGAACCGACGTTCGTCGACCTTTTCGATGCGCTCCTGTTTGATATGGACGGGACGCTCATGAACGGTGCGCGCGTGATCGAGCACGGTGTCGAGGCGATGACCCATGCTAGAGCTAAGGGCCTCGCGATTGCCTTCGCCACAAACAATGCCTCGCGCACGCCAGACATGGTGGTTGACCACCTGACATCGCTCGGCTACGAGGCCCATGCGAACGAGGTCGTGAACTCGCCGATGGTGGCGATGAGCCTTGTGAAGAAGCATGTTGAGCCGGGCAGCACCATCCTCGTCGTGGGCGGCCGTGGGCTTGTGGAAGAGGTCGAGCGGCATGGTTATACCGTGACGCGTGAAGACCGCGAGGATGTCAAGGCCGTCATCCAGGGTTTCGCGCCGACCGTTGGCTGGGCTGATCTCGCGGAGGCGGCCTATGCCATTCGCCGCGGTGCGTTTTTCGTTGCCACCAATATTGATTCGACCCTGCCCACGGAAAAGGGTTTTGCCCCCGGTAATGGCGCGCTCGTGCATGCGCTCGAGTTTTCGACTGGGGTGAAGGCCATCGCGGCAGGCAAGCCTGAGCCGGCAATGTTTACGGTCGCGGCGGAAACTGCCGGATCGACGCGCCCGCTCGCGATTGGGGATCGCCTCGATACCGATCTTGAAGGCGGCAATCGCGCGCAAGTTCCCACTTTTCACACGCTCACGGGAGTTTCGAGCTGGCTTGATGCCGCGCACGCGCCGGCGATCCAGCGCCCTGTGTTCGTGCGCCCGAACCTCTCGTTCCTTGCGCAGAGCGCCGCGCACCCCGTGATTGACGGCGAGCGTGCGCATCTGGGAGGGACTTCAGCTCGTCTTGAGGGAGGCGACATCATCGTGACAGGGGATGCCTCCAGCTGGCGTGTAGCGCAGGTCGTCGTGTCGCTCGTCAATGCCCGTTTCCCCGAAAGTGCTTTCGAAGGCGAGATCCGCGCGGAATCGGGCGAACTCTTCGCGCCGTTTGGAAAGTAGCGTTTCCGTCGTGCCGCGTCTTGATGCCGCGCTATTTGCGCGCGGCCTCGCGCCTTCACGTACCCATGCACGCCGCATCGTCGAGGAGGAACGTGCGCTCGTCAATGGCCGCCTCGCCCGAAAGCCCTCGATGAGCGTCTGCGCCACTGACGTGCTTGAGGTGCGTGACATCCCCGAGGGGGGAGAGTTCGCCTCGCGCGCGGCCCTCAAACTCGAGGGAACGCTCGAGCGGCTCGGAGCGCGGGCTCCGCGCATCGAGGGGGCGCGGGTGCTCGACCTGGGAGCGTCAACCGGAGGTTTTTCCGACGTGTGCCTCCGCCGCGGTGCACGCCACGTGTGGGCGGTCGATGTTGGCCACGGGCAGCTTCTTACACGCCTTGATCGCGAGGAGAGACTCGCCAACCTCGAGGGTACTGATGCGCGCTCTCTCACGAGATCCGTGCTCGCCGCGGCAGAGCCGAACGGAGTGGGCACTCCCGATCTCGTGGTCACCGACGTGTCGTTCATTTCACTCACCCACATTCTTGAGGTGGCCGCGGGGCTCGTGGAACCGGGTGCTCCTCTCCTTTTCATGCTCAAACCTCAATTTGAGGTGGGGCGTGCGCGGCTGCCAAAGTCGGGCGTCGTGACCGATCCCAGGGCTTGGCGCGACGCGCTTATGAGCATCGTCGAGTGCGCCAGAGGCGTCGGACTTTCGCTCCTGGCTGTGCACCCGAGCCCGCTTCGGGGGCAGGACGGGAATATCGAGTTTTTTCTTCTGTGCGAAAAATTGCCCTTTGGCACACGCGCGGCCGAGGGTGAATGTGGAATGATCGAGGGTGCCCTTGCCGAAGCCGAGGGTCGTCGTCGCGAGGACTGCGCCGGCTCATAGGAGTTGGGCGCGCCGCACGTTCCGGGAGGAGGAGAGCCCTGAGGCGTTTTTTGCTGTACGTTCACACGGGCCGCGTCGTGGCGCTCAAGGCAGCCCGTCAGGTCGCTGAGGACCTCCATGCCGCTGGCGTGAAACCCACCCTGACGAGGGCGCAAGCGGAAGAAGTCGCCGCGTGCACAGATGAGCCGGCAGCACGTGCGCTCGTCGAGACGATTAATGCCGGCCAGCTCGAGGTTCTCGACCAGGAAAAACTGCCGGCCGAAACTGAACTGTGCATCGTCCTTGGCGGCGATGGCACGATCCTTCGCGCGCTTGAGTTGATCCGCCCACTGAGCATTCCGGTGCACGGCGTGAATCTCGGGCACGTGGGCTTCCTCGCGGAGAGTGAAGTGGCGGAGCTCGGTGCGACCGTGCGCAGGCTCCTTGCACGCGACTACGTTCTTGAAGCACGAAGCGTGATCCGCACGAAGGCCTTTGCTGCGAGCGGTGCCCTCCTTTACGCCGATTGGGCTCTCAACGAAGCGAGCCTTGAAAAGAGTGAGCGGGCGCGCATGATCTACGTCGTAGTAGGTATCGACGGACGCCCCGTTTCGGAGTTCGGGTGTGACGGGGTGCTCTTGTCGAGCCCCACGGGCTCGACCGCCTATGCGTTCTCGGCGGGTGGCCCCGTGATGTGGCCTGAGGTCGACGCGATGCTGCTGGTTCCCCTCGCCGCGCACGCGCTTTTTGCGAGGCCGCTCGTGATGGGGCGCTCTTCCGTTGTGGAGATCGAGATTTCGCCTGACTCGCCTTCGCCCGCCCTGTTAACGCTCGACGGCCGCCGCCAGGTTGAACTTCCACCCGGCTCACGTCTCGAGACTCACCTTTCGAAAAGCAGCGTCCATTTTGCGCGTTTTGCGGAGACCCCGTTTGCGGATCGACTCGTGGAGAAGTTCAAGCTTCCCGTGGAGGGCTGGCGCGGTGGCAATCCCGATGCGCGGTACGAGCCGGGCGCGGAGGAGAGCTGAATGCTGCGATCGCTTTCGATTCGCCGCATCGGGGTTATCGACGATGCCACGATCGATTTTGGGCCCGGTTTTACGGCGCTCACGGGCGAAACCGGTGCGGGCAAGACCATGGTGATTACGGGCCTCGGCCTTCTTATGGGGCGCCGTCTTGATTCGCGGCGGGCCGGTGTGTCGAGCACTGTTTCAGGGCGCGTGGGCCTTGAAAAAGGCGCGCCCGTTCTTGCACGACTCGACGAGCTGGGCGCAGAGGTGGAAGACGACGAAGTTCTCGTGGTGCGGCGCGTGACGAAAGAAGGACGCTCTCGCGCGCATATTGGCGGAGCTCCGGTTCCCGTGGGCACGCTCGGCGAGGTCATGGGGGCGGAAATCACGATCCACGGGCAGAGTGATCAGCTTCGCCTGCGAGAGCCGGCCGCGCAGCTTGCGGCACTCGACTCGATTCTGGGGGAGGAGGGCCGACGTTTGCTCGCCCAGCATCGTGCCCTTTTCACTGAAAGTGTTTCCCTGGAGAAAAACGTCCAGCGCCTCTCGAATGCGCTTCGGGATCGCGAGCGGCGCGAGGTTGAGTTGAACGAGATTCTCCAGGCGATCGAGGCCGCGAGCACTTTCGAAGGTGAGGATGACGCTCTGCGGGAGGAAATTGCGCGCTTGAGCGATGCTGCCGACACCCTCGCGGCGCTCGAGGGTGCGCTCATGCACCTTGCCGGCGATGAGACTTCGAGTGTGCTGACCCATGCCGATGCTGCTGCCGCTTCGCTTGGCTCGGCGCCCGGAACCCCCGAGATCCTCAATCGCCTTCTTGCGCTGCGTGAAGACGCGAGCGAGATCGCACGCGAGATCTCGCTTGTGCGCGACGGGTGGGAGGCTTCGCCGGGAAGGCTCGAGGAAGCGCAGGAGCGCCTGCACGAGCTCAGCGTTCTCGTGCGCGACCTCGGCCCACGTCTGGGAGGAGCGCAGAGTGTGAGTGCGCTTTTGCATCATTCGCGCGAGGCACTGGAGGCTCTTCATGAGCTCGAGGACGGAGCGAAGCAGCTCGAGGAGTACGAGAGGCGCCGCAGGGAGCTCGAGGGTGAGCTTACTGAGGTGGCATCGGCGTTGAGCGCTCAAAGGCGCGAGGCGGCCACTCGGCTTGCGGGGGAAATTGAAAGCGAGCTCGCGGAGCTCGAGATGCCAGGTGCGGCGCTTCGCATTGATGTTGAACCCGCGGCGCGCACCGCGAGCGGCAGTGACCAGGTGACGTTTACGATGCAACCGCACCCCGGTGCGGAGTTCATGCCGGTCGCCACCGGCGCGTCTGGTGGCGAGCTTTCCCGCGTGATGCTCGCACTCGAGGTTGCTATTGCTTCGCTTGCCGAGGCGTCGCGCGGCGGCGTCTATCCGGTTTTTGTTTTTGATGAGATCGATGCCGGAATCGGAGGGCGTGCGGCTCGTGCCGTGGGCGAGCGGCTCGCGCGGCTCGCCGAAAGTGCCCAGGTCATCGTCGTCACCCACCTTCCGCAGGTGGCGTCGTGGGCCGGCTGCCACGTGCGGATCGTGAAAGAAACGCGTGTCGAGGATGGCGAGGAGCGCACGCTCTCTCGGATCGAGCCGCTCGAGGGGGAGGCACGCGTACGAGAGCTCGCTCGGATGCTCGCGGGGGATGCAGAAAGCGATGCTGCACTCGAGCATGCAGCGGAATTGCTCGCGACCTCAACGGGGGGTCCGTAGCGCGTGAGTAGTGAATATGATTTCCCGATCGCCGGTCGGGCGAAAGTTGGGGCACGCACCAAGGATCTGACGAAACGCGTTGAGCCTGGCGACATCGTGGTGATCGACCACGAGGACATTGATCGTGTCGCCGCCGAAGCGCTCGTTGATCGCCATCCGGGTGCTGTGCTCAACGCCGCCCCATCGATTTCGGGCCGCTACCCGAACGCCGGCCCGAAGATCCTCGTCGACGCCGGTATCCCCGTTTTTGACGTCCTGGATCAGGATTTGTTCGACACGGTGCGCGAAGGGCGGTTCGTCGAGATCGACGAGAATGGTCTCTCGCTGAGTACCGGCGAGCGGCTTGAAGCGGAACTGTACTCACGAGAGGTTCTCGAGGAAAAGCTCGAGAAGGCCCGCGAGGGTCTCAGCGAGCAGCTCGAAGCCTTTGCCTCCAACACGATGGAGTACATGCTCCGAGAACGAGAACTGCTCATTAACGGTGTGGGAACGCCCGAAGTGCACACGCGTTTCCAGGGGCGGCCGGTCCTGATCGTTGTGCGCGGCTACCATTACCGTGAGGACCTCGCGACCCTCGTGCCGTTCATTCGCGAGAACAGGCCAGTCATCATCGGTGTTGATGGTGGCGCTGACGCCGTTCTCGATGCCGGATATCGGCTCGACATGATCATCGGTGACATGGATTCGGTTTCCGATCGCGCGTTGAAGAGCGGCGCTGAAATTGTTGTGCATGCGTATCGCGATGGCCGTGCTCCGGGTATGGAGCGCATTCGTGAGCTTGGCCTCGCGGACGACGCCGTGACGTTCCCAGCCTCCGGTACAAGCGAGGACATCGCGATGCTCCTCGCTGACGATCGAGGCGCTGACGTGATTGTCGCCGTGGGCACCCACGGGACTCTCGAGGAATTTCTTGACAAGGGCCGAGCGGGCATGAGTTCGACCTTCCTCACGCGTTTGCGTGTGGGATCAAAACTCGTGGACGCCAAGGGAGTCTCGCGCCTGTATCGACAGCGCATCTCGACCATTCAGCTTGTCTTCCTCGTTGTCGCGGGTCTCCTCGCGCTTGCCGTCGCACTTTCTGTGACCGACGGAGGCCAAGCACTCATCCAGATTCTTGGTGCGAGGCTCGATGATGCCTTGCGCTTTTTCACCGCTCTGTTTACCCAGGGAGGACCAATCCCATGATCGACTTTCGCTACCATCTTGTCTCGCTCGTGGCGGTGTTCCTCGCGCTCGCGATTGGTATCGTGCTCGGCGCGGGTCCCCTCCGCGACGGTGTTGGGCAGACACTGACCGCACAGGTCGAACAACTGAGAGTGGAACGCGATGAGATGCGGGCGTCGAACGACGCACTCACCGCCGAAAATGACGATCTCGAGGGTTTCGTGGAATCGTCTGGCGCAGGACTCGTGACCAACACGATGCGCGGCGAGAAGGTCGCAACGATTACGGATCACTCCTCGCTCAGGAAAGAAGCCGAGGCCACGCGCGCCCTTGTGGATGCCGCCGGCGGAGAGAGCGGCCCGCGCATTGAGCTTGGTCAGGCGCTGTGGGATCCGGCGGCGGAGGGCGAGCGCCGATCTGCCCTCGCGACGATCACGAAAACGTGGCCTGGCGTAAAGCCGAGAGGCGCCTCAACCTCCGAGATGCTCGCGTCGATCGTTGCGCGAATCCTCGCACCGAGCGAGGACCTTGATGATGCGGCACGTCTGGAGATTGCGAAGGTCTTGAGTGCGAGCGGTGTCCTTACACTCGAAGGCGATATTTCCGCTGTCGATTCCGTGCTTCTACTCTCGGGTGAAGAATCGCTGTTTGCGGTGACGAGCGATTCACCAGACTCGGCTTCGAAACGCGCGGATAATCTCCAGAAGGCTCGTCTTTCGCTTGTGACAACTCTCGACCGGCGAGGTGTATCGATGGCCGTTGGCGGTTCTTCGACCGCGCGCGGCAGTTCGGAAGGGATCGTATCGGATGTGCGCTCGGGCGATCTTCGCGACCGAGTCGCAAGCATCGACATGCTCACGTATGCCTCGGGTCCCGCGACGCTGACGCTTGCGCTTGCCGCGGCCCAAGTCGACATGCCTGGAGCGTTCGGCTCGGCTTCCGATGCCGAGACCCTGACCCCCGACGCGGCAGCGATTCGTGAGGCGTCAAAAACGATGGCAGAAGAAAAGGGAGATGAGGATTCGCGGGAGCCGCACACCGAGGCGAATGAGAACGAAGACGCTCCCGCAAGCGATGGCGGTGGGCAATGAACGCTACTGTGCGCTCGATCATGCTTGGGGCGGGAGCGGCGGCAACGGCGTCGCGCGCATGTGCCGAGGTTCTCGATAGGGCCCCCGCTTCGCTACTCACGCACCTCGCGCGCCGCAACTTTCGCGGCGAGCATGTCACGTTGGCCGAAGGGATCGAAGTCGCGAGCGCTCTCACTGCGGGTGCTCTCGTGAGTCTCGGCGCGAAGTCAGCAGCGGCGATGGCTCTCGTAGGCGCGGTTGGTCTTGGCGACGATGTGCTCGAGCCGGTCCTCATGCGGGGCGGCGAAGCGCCCCCGAAGGGACTCAAGGGGCACGTGGGGGCGCTCGCGCACGGGCGCCTCACGACAGGGAACGTGAAGATTCTTGGTATTGCCGCGGCAGCCGGCGTGCTCGCGCGAGAATGCGCAAGTGCTCGGGGAGAGAGAGGGGCCGACGCTTCCTGCTCTTCGACTGCTCTCGCCGTGGTCGATTGCGGTCTCGATACCGTTCTTATTGCCGCGAGCGCTAACCTCGCGAATCTTTTCGATCTGCGCCCCTCGCGGGCGCTTAAAGCAACGACGCTCGGGGCGATTCTTGCCCTTGCAGGTCCTTCGGGCGCAACTTCCTCGCGCGCGCGTGCCCGCCTTGCCTCCGCGCATGCGGCGGCGATGCTTCTTGCCGCACCTCGCGACTTTGGTGCGCGTGGCATGCTCGGTGATGCCGGTGCCAACGTGCTCGGCGCGAATGCGGGGGCGATGGCGGCACTTTCCTCTTCACGTGGTTTTCGTGGGGCGATGGCATGCGTGGCCGTGAGTCTCACACTCCTTAGTGAGCGTGTGAGTTTCACGCGCCTCATTGCCTCCTCTGAAGTTCTCACGGCGATTGACGAATGGGGGAGGTCATGACGGCTCCCTCTCGAACCGCCTCGCTCGTGCGCGCTACGGGTCTTATCGCCGCTATCACGGTCCTCGCGCGTCTCGCCGGATTTGTGCGTTACCTCGTGTTCGGCGCGAGCGTCGGCGCGGGTGAGATCGGAACCGCGTACGCGAGCGCCAACCTCGTGCCGAGCGTCCTGTTCGAAGTTGCTGCGGGTGGTGCGCTTGCGAGCATGGTGATTCCGCTTATTGCGGGGGTCCTTGAGGAATCGCCTCTTGAGCGTCACGGCGGAAGTCGTCCCGTTTCGCATGAGAGTGCCTCGGGGATCGTCTCGGCGCTGCTCACGTGGAGTGTGCTGCTCACGCTTGTGCTCGCTGCGGTGCTGTGGGTTGTCGCTCCGGTTCTCGCCCAGGTGATTCTCGGCAGCGGCGCCCTCGCGGCCCAGACGCCCGCGATTGACCTGGGCGCCCGCCTCATGCGGGTCTTCGCTCTTCAACTACCGTTCTATGCCGTGACAATCGTGCTCGGTGCCTACCTTCAGGCCCGCCGTAAGTTCTTTTGGCCTGCTCTTGCACCTCTCGTCTCGAGCGTGGTCGTCATGGGCACCTACGGGATCTATGCCCTCACCATTCCCGTGGGCGTTTCGCCTGCCACCCTTTCGACCGTTTCCGAGGCCGCGCTCGGCTGGGGCACGACACTCGGTGTCGTGGCTATGGCACTGTGCGTGCTGATTCCGGCGGTGCGTTTCGGTTTCGCCTATAGGCCGCGCCTTGCCCTTCCCCGGGGCGTGCGCTCGCGCGCGCTGGGACTTGCGGGCTCAGGCCTTGCCACCGTCGGCGCCCAGCAGCTCACGACGGCACTGATCCTTGCACTCGCCGTTCGTGCGGGCGGCACGGGAACCCTTCCGCTTTTCCAGTACGGTCAGGCCGTGCATCTCTTGCCCTATGCGGTACTCCTCGTTCCCGTGATGACGAGCGTTTTTCCCGAGCTCTCCGAACTTCGTGCCCTTGGTGATCGGGTGAAATTTTCGGCCCTCACGCTGCGCTCGGTGCAAACGGTCGTGGCCTTTGCCGCGGTGGGCGGTGCAGCGCTCTGGGGTGCGGGCATGCCGATCGATCGGTTTTTCGTCGTGGTCGATCGTTCAGGTATCCGCGGGGTTGGCGCTGTCACGGCGGCACTTGCCATGGGACTCATCGCTTACGGGATTGTGATGCTGACGACCAAGGTGCTCTACGCGGCGCTTCGGCCCGGAGAAGCGCTCGCGATCGGCGCAACCGGCTGGGGAATTGCAGGTGTGCTGATCCTCGTGACGGTTGTGACGTCGCCGCCGCGAACGACGGCGACCGCCGGGGTTCTTTTTGGTCTGTGCATTTCCGCAGGAATGTGGATTGCCTCGATCGGTGCACTCAACCTTATTCGCGAACGTGTGTTGGTCCGTGAACACGTGCGACCACTTGTCACGACGGTTCTTGCGTCCATCATTGCCTCCGCGCTTGGGTCGATTGCTGGGCTTGGGCTTGCGAAGCTGCTGGGCGAACTGTTCCGTGGCGTGTGGGGCACGCTTATTCTCGGCATCGGCACCGGTGTTGCAGGGGCAGCTGTGTGCCTCGGCGTGCTCATGCTCGCCGATCGTGCGCTCGCGGCCCCCGTGCTTGGACTCGTTTCACGCCTCGTGAAAATCCCGAAGGAAGCGTAGCGGTATGCGCCGTGTGATTCTCGTGCGGCCGCGCGCAGAAGGCGGTCTTCTCGCACACGTGCGCGAGGAAGCGCTCCTTCTCGCACATGCGGGTGTGCGCGTTGTGGACGCGGGGGAAGAGGCCCTCGTACCCAAGGCCACCCCCAACGCCAGTGCATCCAGCATCCACCACAGGCCTCTCGCAATCGCGTCCGGGGCGTCGCCGCGTCAAGCATGGGGTGCACGCCGGGCGCTGCGGGAGATCGTCCGGGAGGAAGTGGAAGGCGCCGACGGGGAGCTGCTCACGGTTCATGCCCACGGTGCGCGAGCCGGAGCGATCGCGGCCCTCGCGCTCACACCAAAGCTTCGCGCGCGCGTGCGCCTTGTCACGACGCTCCATAACCGCATGCCACGTTCGGGCTTTGCCGCACTCATTGGACGGGCGCTCTTCACCCTCGTGTCGCGAAAGAGCGCTCTCATACTCGCGGTGTCGCCGGACCTCGCGGTTGCCGCGCGTGCCCGCGGAGCACGCAGGGTTGAGGGCGCAGTCATCCCGGCACCTGGCGTGGCGCTCCGCGGTGAACGGGGATCAGGCCAAAGCGATGTTCTTGAGGTCCTGTGTGTTGCGCGCCTCGCGCCTCAAAAAGACCTTGCGTGCCTGTGCGAGGCTGCACGGATCGTGGAGGAACGCTACCCCGGCGCGCTTCGCGTGAAGATCGCGGGGGAGGGGCCCGAACGCCAAAACCTCTCCTCACGAATTACCGCCGAGAAGCTCCCCGTAGAGCTTCTCGGCCGGGTAGAAGATCCACGCGCGCTCATGCGCGAGGCCGATGTCGTTGTGCAGACGAGTCTCTGGGAAGGTCAGCCCGTCGCGCTTCAGGAGGCCATCAGCGAGGGCGCCGCGGTTATCGCCACGGATGCGGGCGGTACCCGGTGGGTGACGGGTGAGGAGATTCCTTTGGCCGCGCCGGGGGAGGCGCGCGAGATCGCCGAGCAACTCATAGCCGTGCTTCCCACCGTGCCCGGTTCCCGCGCGCGTCTTGAACGGATGCGCGAGGCCTCGCGACGACGCGCGGAGCAACTTCCCACCGAGGGCGATTTATTAGCGCAGCTCGAGAGCGCGCTTTTTCCCGACACACGCGACGAGGAGCGATAGTGCATGAACATTCACGAGGACACGCTTGCCGACGATTTCTGCCCACGGCCCGTTGCCGAGAGTCGAACCGTGTACGAAGGGCTCGTGTGGAACGTCGCTCGCGATAGCGTCGATTTTGCTCCGGGCGTGCGTTTTTCCCGCGACTACGTTTCGCACACGGGTGCCGTGGCGATTCTCGCCTTCACGGTCGAGGGCGAAGCGATTGTGATCAGGCAATACCGACACCCCGCCGGTGCTCACATGTGGGAGCTTCCTGCGGGCCTCCTCGACAAGGAGGGCGAAGATCCCGCCGCGGCAGCGTTGCGTGAGCTCGAGGAAGAAACCGGGTACACAGCGCAGAGCGCGCGCCACTTGCTCGACTATTACCCGAGCGCTGGAGGCTCAAACGAGAAAATTCGCGTGTACGTGGCGCACGGGTGCACGAAGGCCTCGACCATCGATTTCACGCGCGTCGACGAGGAGGCGGAGATTCTTACGCGTACCGTGCCAATTGACGATCTCGAAAGTGCGGCGCTTTCGGGCCGACTCCACAACGGTGCACTTCTCATCGCGACCCTCGCCTACACGTCACGCGCACGGAAAGGCGAGGACGTCGCGATCTAGGTGCTCGGAGGTGTGTAATCGCGCAGCGATTCGATGATCGCGGGTGTCGCTTGTGCAGCCTGCCACGGCCGCGCGCCTACGGCCTCGAGTTCGCGCTCGATCTGTTCGGGGCTTGCGTGAGGTATACGGTGTTCCGCCTCGGCGTTGAAGTGATTCCACACCCAGTGGCGCACATGGCCGGGAGAAATGAGATTCTCGACCGGCATGTGTAGTTCATCGGCGCGCGCAAGAAGCCCTTCACGAACCTTCTTGTAGGCGCCGAGAACCTCTGGGAAACGCTTCGGCCACGACCGGTGATTGGGGTAGGGGCCCGCGGGTCGCGTTGAGGGGAGGTGCACGCGGGGAAGTTCGCGTGCTTCGCGTACGCATCGCCACCACTGCTCGCGATGCTTGAGATTTTTCGGTGCCGCCTTGTCGAATGCTTCGCGGCCTTTGCTCGAGGCCTTCGCCATGGCCACGAGTGGTTTATCGCGAAGCACCATGAACGGCGCGATATCGGCATGACGGGCAATCGAATCGCGTCGCTCCCACATCGCACGTGCGACCGCCAGCTGAAGCGGGCTTTTGAGAGTACCGAGCCCGTGCAGGCTGCGCCACGGCTCGTCGGGTGTGTCGGGGTGCGCAAATGTTGCTTCGAACGCAAATTCTTCTTGAGCCCATGCGGCTTTACCGCTCTCGTCGAGCCGCCGCGTGAGAGCAGCCTTGAGCTCGGCGAGGTATTCCACATCGAGTGCGGCATAGTCGAGCCATGATTCCGGAAGCGGCCTCTTCGACCAATTCGCGCTCGAATGCTCCTTGGCGAGCCGCACGCCGAGCAGTTCTTCGGTGAGGGCGCCAAGATTCACCTTGGGCAGTCCCAGAAGTCTGGCGGCGACCTCGGTGTCGAAAAGCGCGGGTGGTGTCAGCCCGAGCATCGAGAGTGAGGGAAGGTCTTGTCGAGAGGCGTGCAGAATCCACGGGTGAGAGTTCATGATGTCCGTGAAAGTTCCCGGGAGTTGGCACGCGAGCGGATCGAGCAGCAAAATTCCGGCTGCCTCGGTTTTGATCTGCACGAGGTAGGCCTTCGCGGAATACCGGTAACTCGAGGCCCGTTCGACATCGATCGCAAGGTCCTCGCCGCTTTCAACGCGCTCGCACCACTCGAGGATGCCCTGGATGGTCGCCACGAGAGCTGGAGTTCCTCCCGCGGGCTTCTTAATGAGAGGCGCGGATGCGGTTTCCGTCGCCTGAGCGTTCGCGTCAGTCATGGATCCTTTAGCGGTCCTTCGCGGCAGAAAGATGAGGAGCCCTCGCACGGTGCGAGGGGTGAAGAGGGCTTACGGATAGCGGCTGCGGTGGGAGACCACCGGCAGCGCACAGAATCGCGGACCACGCGCCAAAGTGAGGCCCGAGGGCGAGCGAATCCGGTGTCCACGAAGCACGCATCGCGACGTCCACAGTCGTGGGGCGTGCCGCGAGCGCCCCGTAACTTTGCGACACGACGCGCGTCACGGTGCATCCGAGTTCGTGTGCCTCGGCGCCCGCAAGTTCAAGCGACTCGGTGACCCAGCTCCACGCGACATCGCCGAGCATCGATTCGAGGGCGAATTCGTGCTCCAGTTGGGCTTGGATAAGGGTCACGACCCTGGCCCGGCCCTTCCAGTCATCCTTGCCGTTCGGGTCGTAGAGCACGATGAACTTTCCGCTCGCGAGGTCGGTGTCGTGCATGACGACGTCGGCCTCGGCCGCCCATGAAAAGGGTGCCAGGCGAGAAGGCGCGGGGATTTCTTCCCACTGAACCTCGTGGCGGAGGGGAGCGGCAGTGAGCGCGTCGATCGCGCTCACGAATTCTTCGCGCTCCTGAGGAAAGTGATGAATGGCCACGGCTGCAAACCTATCGCCCCGTGTCGTGATGGCGGGGGAGGCGCGCCGCGACCGCGTTACTCGGCTGAGTTACTCGGTCGAAGCCTCCGCATCGTCGCTGTGAACGAGGCAGATGGAATTGATGCAGTAGCGCTCGTTGGTGGGCGTGGGGAACCCTTCCCCCCTGAAAACGTGCCCGAGGTGCGATCCACATGAGGCACAGCGCACTTCGGTGCGAACCATGCCGAGGCTGCGATCCTCACGCAATTCCACGCGGTCGCTTTCGGAAGGTGCCCAGAACGCGGGCCAACCGCAGTGGGCGTTGAACTGTTCGCTCGCGCGGAAAAGCTCTGCACCGCACGCGCGGCACGCGTAGGTTCCCGCCGCCCGCACTTCCTCGTATTCGCCTGTGAACGGTCGCTCCGTTCCGCCTTCACGCAGTACGTGATATTCGTCAGCATTCAAACGCTCGCGCCATTCGTCGCGCGAAAGGGCAAAGCGGTAGTGGCCTTCACCAAGCGGTGAGTTCATCGGTTCTCCTTGAGCGTCGTGGGGACGTAGCGTTCGATGCACGCTCCGGGGCTGTGGAAGAGATCCGTGAGGTGCCACGTGAGTCGGTGCAATTTTCCGACGCTTGCCCGCGGTGCCTCGCCTCCCACGGTGATCGCCGAGCGTGTCCATACAAGTTCATCAAACGCCCCATCATCAAAAAACATTCCATTGACGGAAGGACCGCCCTCAACCTGAATGCCTCGAAACCCTCGCTCAGCGAGGGCCTCGACGATCGCGCGGGCTCCGTCGGCTTCGATGATGGCGTGACTCGAAAAACCACTTTCGCGCGCCACCCGGGAGCCATTCCCGGACGGGCACACGAGGAGTGTCGGCCACGTTTCGTCAATGTGCGGGGGGATCTTACCGCTCGTCGTGAGGATCGCGAGCGCGGGAAGTTCCGCACCGCATGGACGCAGCCCTTCGCCGCGGAGCACCTTCCGGCCCGAAGGACGGCGAAAGTCTTCGCGTCGCACGGTTGTCGCGCCGCTCACGATGATGTCGGGAAGGGCCCGTAGAACCGTGAGCATGAAGAAATCCCACGGGTTTGAGAGCGAACTGGAGGAACCATCCTCGCCAGCGGTGGCGCCGTCGAGACTCTGATTCATCATCGAACGCACGTGAACGCGGTCGCTCGGGAACGCGAGCAATTCGCCGAGGCGAAGCGCGCCTTCGTCGTCGAGCCTGATCGACTCGGCGACGGGATGCCCACCTCCCACGAGGCGGGAGAGAGGTTGGGGGGTATCGGAACTGTGTGTCGCCATCAAGCGTCGGACCTTTCGCACACGAGTGCCCCCGCCCCCTCGAGCGTGAGGCTCTCTCCCTCGAGGTGTGCCTCACCGAATGAGGCCAGTTTCCGCACGGGAGAGGGCGACTGCCACGTCACGGGGGCGTCCCCGCGTGAGGCAAGAATGCTGTAAAGGCCCCGATGCATGAGGATGGCTCCCTCGCTGAGCACTTCCACCTCGATCGAGGCGAAATCGCCGCACTGGAAATCGGTGCGCTCGCGGCGAAGAGTAAGGAGAGTGCGGTAGAACTCGAGGAGCGCCGCGTGCTCACCGCTTTGAGTTTCACTCCAGTCGAGGAATGACTCCTCAAAGGTGGTGCGCGCCTGGGGGTCGGGAACCGCGTCCCCCCAGCCCATGCGTGCAAACTCTTCCCTTCGACCCGTGCTCACGAGTGGGCCGATTTCTTCGCCATGATCGCTGAAAAACGCGAACGGCACCTTCGTGCCCCACTCTTCGCCCATGAAGACCATCGGTGTCGTGGCGCCGAGGAGGTAGAGCGATGCGAGTGCCGCGTGGGTGCCAAAGCCGATCGTCTCCGTGAGGCGGTCACCCGCAGCTCGGTTGCCCACCTGATCGTGGTCTTGGATGAACGCGACGAAGGCGTGCGCGTTGTAATCGCCGCTTGCGGGATCAACCTTCTGGCCCCAGGTCTTTCCCCGAAAGGTCGAAAAGGAGCCATCGTGCTCGAAGATTCGCTCGAGAGTTTTCTTGACGCCCCTCGCTTCTCCGAAGTCGACGTAATAGCCCTCGCGCTCTCCGCTCGCCCACGCATGTAAGTGGTGATGGATGTCATCGGCCCATTGAGCATGCATGCCAAACCCACCCTCGGCCACGGGCGTGACCATTGCGGGATCATTGAGGTCAGACTCGGCGATGAGCGAGAGCGGGCGACCCTCCTCGGTGCTCATGCACTCTACGGCCCTGGAGAGCTCGGCGAGAATATGGGTGGGGGAATCGTCGCGAAGTGCGTGTACGGCATCAAGTCGAAGCCCGTCGAGGTGGAAATCACGCAGCCACTGGCGGGCGTTCGCGATGAGAAACGCGCGCACCTCGCTTGAACCATCGGCGTCGAGATTGACCGCGGGGCCCCACGGCGTGGAATGAGTATCTGTGAAGTACGGGCCGAAGTGCCCGAGGTAGTTGCCGTCCGGACCGAGGTGGTTGTACACGACATCGAGGATGACGGCGAGGCCGCGCGCGTGCGCAGCGTCGACAAAACGCGCCAAGGCCGCGGGGCCGCCGTAGGCCTCGTGCGTGGCGTAAAGACCAACGCCGTCGTACCCCCAGCCGCGTTCACCGGGAAACGTTGCGATGGGCATAATCTCGACCGCATTGACGCCGAGCGCACTGAGGTGGTCGAGGCGTGCGATCGCGGAGTCGAATGTGCCCGCGGTCCCGGCTGTACGATCTGCGCCGAACGTACCGATGTGCAGCTCGTAGATGACCTTCCCGCGAACGTCCATTCCCTTCCACGGAGCCTTGAAGCTCAAGGATCGCGGGTCGAAAACCTCGCTCAGGCCGTGTACGCCCTCCGGTTGTGAAAGCGAGCGCGGGTCGGGCAGCGGTGATGTCGAGCCGTTAAGGAGGAAGCCGTAGCGGGAACCGGGCTGTGCCGCGAGACCGGGAGCGTGCCACCAGTCGCCATCGCCGCGTTCCATCGCGATCTCACGGCGATGTGTGCCAGTGTGCGGCTCGAGCGCAAGGGCGACCTCGCGGGCGTTCGGCGCCCAAACCTCGAAGCGCGAATAGTCTCTCATCTTCCACCCTCCTCCAGGCCATCGGCATCCTCGCGCACAAGGAGCGCGATGGGCCAGTCGGCGAGCAGCGCGTCGAGCTCGAGCGTTCCGCCTTCGATCCGCTCGCCCGTGAGAACGTTCGTGTAGCGCCCCTCGTCGATCACGATCCGTGCATCCCGCCAGCCCTGAGCGCGCGTGTCGAGCACATGCGGAAGGCGGGTGGCGATGGTCACGACCTCGGCAGGGCCGCCAGCGCGGGCACGGGCGAACGCGACCGCGTGGGCGGACGACGTGGGGAGCGGCAGGTAGGTGGCATCGGGACCTATGAAAGCTTCGCGTCGATCGCGCCGGGCCTTGAGGACGCGGTGCACGAGCAGGAGCTTCTCATCGGCGATGCCGTCTAGCGCCTCACCGGCAAGAAGGGCGTCGAGCCGACTAGCGTGCGCATCGTGGTTTGCCGGGCGGCGGTTATCGGGATCCACGAGGCTCAGATCGAGAGTCTCGTTGCCTTGGTACACATCGGGAACGCCGGGCATGGTGAGCTGAATGAGCTTCTGGCCGAGGATCGCCGTACGCTGCGAGTCGAACGTGAGCGACGTCCACTCGTCGAGGATCGCGCGCACCTGCGTGCTGCCGAGAGCCCACCGCGCGAAGTCGAGCACCTCGCGCTCGTATTCCTCGTTGCCATCGACCCATGCCGTATGCACCTTCGCCTCGCGCATCGCCTTCTCGAGATAGCCCGTGAGGCGCTCATTCGTGAGGGGAGCGAGCCTCGAACCGGGAAGATCTGTCATCGCTGCGAGGGTCTGCCACACGAAAAGCTCGATGTGGGGGTCCACGAGTGGACCGCGGTGGTGAGTGCTTGCGGAATGCAGGCGCGCCACGTACTTGGCCCATTCCGACGGATACTCGGTGAGTGCCGATAGCCGCGCGCGCACGTCCTCGCTGCGCTTCGTGTCGTGCGTCGAGAGGGTCGTCATCGAGGCGGGGAATGTGTCGAGCATATGCAGGCAGAAGGCATGAAGCGCCTCGGGATCCACGCCTATGCGCCTCGGATCCGCTCCCACCTCGTTCACCGCGAGAAAGCGGTGGTAGCGGTAGAAGGCCGTGTCCTCGAGCGACTTTGCGTGAACGGGTCCGCATGTTTGCGCGAACCGCGTCACGAACTCGGCACGCAGCGGATCGAGAGTACCGTCGGGCATGAACTGTCCCTGCCCGGCAGCGAGCGCGGTGATGGTCTCGAGCGCAGCGAGGTCATCCGCGTCGTTGCCGATCTCGAGGGCCGCGCGCTCGGCGGCCTCTGCGAGCACCTCGCGTTCGGTAGCGGGGGCTTTTTCACCCGGCACAATGTACGCACGGTAGCGGTCCATCGCCATCAGGAGTTCGATAATGGCCTGTTCGAGCCGACGCGTGGTCGTATCCCGCAGCATGATGTCCGCATCGCAAATACGCCTCGCAAGGCGAACCAGCCGCGAGATCTCAGCCCACAGTGAGCCGTCGATGATCTCTTTTGCGCTTTCACGCACGATCTGGTCGAACGAACGGGTGTCGGAAGTGAAAACCTGCCACAGGCGCGTGAGTTCCGTGGCACCGACCGGGTCGTGGAACAACCCTTGGACGCGCCAGAGGGCGTCGTAGCCCGTTGTTCCCGCGACCGGGAAATCCGCGGGGAGCGACTCTTCGCCCTCGAGAATTTTTTCGATCACTGTCCAAGCGCCACCGGTCGCGCTCTCGAGGCGTCGAAGGTACCCGCGGGGGTCCGCGAGGCCATCGGGGTGATCGATCCGGTAGCCGTCTATGATGCCTTCGGATTGGAGGCGGATGAGCGTCGCGTGAGTCTTTTCGAAGACCGAAGGGTCCTCGACCCGAATGGCGGCGAGGGTTTCGACGTCAAAGAAACGGCGGTAATTCAACTCGTCGGTTCCGATACGCCAATACGCGAGGCGATAGTGCTGGGCCTCGAGCAATTCCACGAGGGGAAGGTCCTCGGTGCCCTTCGCCAGCGGGAAAACGTGATCGTAGTAGCGAAGGACGCTCTCGGTGCGCACCGAACCGTCGGGTTGCGGCACCTCCGCCCTACTTCGTTCGAACTCCTCGTCGAGGATCGCCTTTGCCACGGGACTGCCCAGAACGGGCAGCACGATCCCGTGTTCGCCGGTCCAATCGATATCGAACCACGAGGCGTAAACGCTCTCTTGCCCCTCCCTCAAGACTGACCACAGGGCGCTGTTGTGCCAGATTGGCGTGGGAATCGTCATGTGATTTGGGACGACATCGACGATGAGGCCCATGCCGCGCTCGTGCAAGGCATCCGCGAGCCTCCTCAGCCCTTCCTCACCGCCGTTCTCCAGGCTCACGCGCGAGTGATCCACGACGTCGTAACCGTGCATTGAACCAGGTGAAGCCTGGAGGATCGGCGAGATGAACGCGTGAGTGACCCCGAGCTGGTCGAGGTACGGCACGAGTTTTTCTGCGTCCTGGAAGGTGAACTCGGGGGTGATCTGTAAACGGTAGGTACTCGTAGGTGCATCGAGCATGGGCGCTCCCTCTCGTTGATGAGGCGTGTCTCAGTACTTCTCGCGGCCGTCTCCGCCTTCGGGCTCGCTTGGCGCTGCGGGAGTGAGCACTGACGTGTGAGGAGTGAGCGCAGTGGTGAGCGACGTGGAGTCGTCATTTTCGCCAGGGGGAGTCAGAGGCCCGCGGCCGAGAACGAGTGTGGTGAACGCAGGGCGCGTGAGCACCTGGCCGGCCTTAACCGTGTCGCCTTGGTTCAGCGACTTCGACGTCGAGGCGGTCACAACCCATTCGAGGCCGTACTCCTCACTCGGGACGGTGAACTCCACATCGGTTTCGGAGGCGTTGAACATGAGGAGCGCTGAGTCGTCGACGATGTGCTCGCCGCGCTTGTTCGGCTCGGGGATCGCGCTGCCGTTGAAGAACACGGTGAGGCACTTCGCGACCGGGTCGTTCCACTCCTCATCGCTCATGGGGGTGCCGTCAACGCCAAGCCACGCGACGTCCGGAAGGCTCGACTCCGCGCCATCGCGCACCTCGCCGAGCAGGAAGCGGCGGCGACGGAAAATCGGGTGGGCGCGGCGAAGCTCGATCAGCATGCGAGTGAAGTTCAGCATCTCCTGCTGGCGCGGACCAATCTCCCAGTTCATCCATGAGATCTCGTTGTCCTGGCAATACACGTTGTTGTTGCCCATCTGCGTGCGGCCGAGCTCATCGCCATGAAGGATCATGGGGACGCCCTGGCTGAGCAGCAGCGTTGCCATCATGTTCTTTGTGCGTTGAAGCCGAAGATCGAGGATGGATTCGTCATCCGTCGGCCCCTCCGCGCCCGAGTTCCACGAACGGTTATTCGATTCGCCGTCGTTGCCACCTTCACCGTTGTCGTCGTTATGTCGCTCGTTGTAGCTCACGAGGTCGCGCAGGGTAAAACCGTCGTGAGCCGTAAGGAAATTGACGGAGGCGATTGGCGTGCGCCCCGTGTGCTGATAAAGGTCGCTCGAGCCCGCGAAACGATTCGCAAACTTCGCGAGCATGCCCGATTCCCCGCGATGGAAATCGCGCATCGCATCGCGATATTTCCCGTTCCACTCAGACCACAGGGGAGGGAACCCACCGACCTGGTAGCCACCTTCGCCGAGGTCCCACGGCTCCGCGATGAGTTTGACCTGGGAGATAATCGGATCCTGCTGGATGATGTCAAAGAAGCTCGAAAGGCGATCGACCTCGTGGAGTTCGCGCGCGAGAGTCGAGGCCAAGTCGAACCGGAAACCATCGACGTGCATCTCGGTAATCCAGTACCGGAGCGAATCCATGATGAGCTGAAGGACGTGTGGCGTGCGCATGCGCAGGCTGTTGCCCGTGCCGGTCGTGTCGTAATAGTGCGCGAGATCCTCGTCCACGAGGCGGTAGTAATTCGCGTTGTCGATACCGCGGAAGCACAGCGTGGGTCCAAGATGATTGCCCTCGGCCGTGTGGTTGTACACAACGTCGAGAATGACCTCGATGCCTGCAGCGTGGAGGTTTTTCACCATCTGTTTGAACTCTTGAACCTGTTGGCCCGTATCGCCCGCGTAGGCGTATTCATTGTGCGGGGCGAAGAAGCCGATCGTGTTGTACCCCCAGTAATTGCGAAGCCCTCGATCCTGGAGATGTCCGTCCTGAACGAACTGGTGAAGCGGCAAGAATTCAACCGCGGTGATGCCGAGGGATTTGAGGTAGTCGATCGCCACGGGGTGCCCCATCGCCACGTAGGTACCGCGGATGCTTTCGGGGATTTCCGGATGCGTCGCCGTGAACCCCTTGAGGTGCGCTTCGTAAATGATCGAATCGTGGTACTCGTGGGCCGGCGGGTGATCATTGCCCCAGTCGAAGTAGGGGGAGACCACGACGGAGTGCATCGTGTGGTCTTTCGAATCGAGATTGCTGAGCTCGTCGGGGTTTTCGAGGTCATAGCTTAGGAGGCTCGCATCCGTATCGGGCATCCCTGCGATTGCGCGCGCGTAGGGGTCGAGAAGCAGCTTCGAAGGGTCACAGCGATGCCCCGCCGCCGGATCATAGGGCCCGTGCACGCGAAAACCGTAGCGCTGCCCCGGCTGAACAGCAGGGAGGTACACGTGCCACACGAAAGCATCCACTTCGGTCATCTCTACGCGGCGTTCGGAGAGATCGTCGCCTATGAGGCACAACTCGACCTTGTCGGCGATTTCTGAATAGAGAGCGAAGTTCGTGCCGCTGCCGTCGAAAGTCGCGCCGAGCGGATAGGGGGAGCCTGGCCAAATCTGCACTGTGAAAGATTCCTTGCGCTGAGGCAGCGGGTAGCTGCGCGTGAACAGGTCTGCGCCGCAATTATGTCCCGTTGGCCTGGCAGAAAACCGAAGTGCACAAGTATGAGAAAAGGCCTCGTGCGCGTGCACGAGGCCTTTCTACTGGAGCGGATGACGGGACTCGAACCCGCGACCCTCACCTTGGCAAGGTGATGCTCTACCAACTGAGCCACATCCGCGTGGGCGATACTGGGATCGAACCAGTGACCTCTTCCGTGTGAAGGAAGCGCGCTACCACTACGCCAATCGCCCGCATGAGCGCCGCGAAAATCTTCGGCTTCGCTCTGTGCGACTAGACAACAGTACACCACCTAGGCCGGGTCCCAAACTTTGATCGCCCTCGCGGGCCTCTTTTGTGGTGAGGCTCGCAGGCGCTTGAGGGAGTGCGGATTCTGCTATTGGAGCCGACCCAAACGAACGGGGTTCCAGAAAGTCTCGCCACTCACTACCAAGGCTCGGCGTTTCCGGAGCTTTCTTTATGGGCCGCGAATTTTCGCTAGTGGAGAAGGCGCGGGTGGGCTCCGAGGTGATCTGAGTCAAAAGGGGGCCTTTCGCTTTGCGCCGGGGGCCATCCTGACGTAATGTATCTATTCGTTGGTCCGAGCGATCGGCCAAAAATGCGGATGTGGCTCAGTTGGTAGAGCATCACCTTGCCAAGGTGAGGGTCGCGGGTTCGAGTCCCGTCATCCGCTCTGGAATCTCAGGTTTCCACGTGGTGGGTTGGCCGAGAGGCGAGGCAGCGGCCTGCAAAGCCGTATACACGGGTTCGAATCCCGTACCCACCTCTCGTGTGGCTTATGACCACGCATAAATAGACCGCACGGTCTCATACGGGCGATTGGCGCAGTTGGTTAGCGCGTTTCCTTGACACGGAAGAGGTCGCTGGTTCGAGTCCAGTATCGCCCACAAATAAAGGCGCCCCGCGGGGCGCCTTTTGTCATCTCTCGTGTTCCTTGACGTGAGAAGGTGGCAGCATGAGCGAACAGCACGCACTCTTTCTCGACTTCGATGGCACCCTTGCCGACCACGGCATCGTCCCCGCAGCGCACGTCGAGGCCCTCCAAAGGGTCCGCGAGGCCGGGCATCTCGCCTTTCTCTGCACGGGGCGCCCACACTCCCTCATTCCGCGCGACGTCGAGGAAGCCCTCGATGGCGTCATTGGTTCCGCCGGCGCCTACGTGAAATTTGGCGACCTTATTCTCGAGGATTCTCGATTCCCCGACGATCTCGCGAAGCGCACGCTGCGTGTTCTTCAGGAGGCGGGCGATTTTCCCTTCGTGCTCGAATCTCCCGAGGCAACCGTCGGGAATCACACTGCCGAGCGGTACATTCGCGAGCGACTCACGCGCTCCTTCTCAAATCAAGAGGTGCTCCCCGCGAAAGAAGTGGGGACCCTCGGTGGGGGAGCGTCGGAGCTGCTCGACGCCTTCGTTCTTCGTGAAAGCCTTGCGGGGGTATCCCTCGCGAAAGTCGTGGCGTGGCAAATCCCCGTGAGTATCACCGAGATCGCCCGGCGCATCGGCCCGAAGGTGCGCGACATGCCCTACTCGATCGGCGAGGACAAAGACACTTCGGGTGAGTTGCAGCTTGCCGCGATCGACAAGATCGACGGTGTGAAGCGCATGCTCGCGCACGTTGGAATCCCGTGTGAGCGGGCGGTGGGCTTCGGCGACGGCATGAACGATATCGGCATGCTCAAAGGGGTGGGGCTACCGGTACCGGTTGAAGGATCCGACGCCTCCCGAGCGATCACCGATCCCGCATTTGTGATGCGCGGCCCGCGCGAAGGCGGCTTCGCCGAGGCGATTGAACAGTTGGGGCTCGTGTGACCTATTCGAGCTCGAGGCCGAGCTCCTCCTGAATCGCGCTGAGCTGTCCGGCCGAGGCTCGGAAAAGCAGAGTTTCACGTTCGTCGAGGGGGATGTTGAGAACGCGCTCAACACCGCCACGGCCCACAACGCTCGGCACGCTCATCGCTACGCCGCTGACGCCGCGGTAGTCATCAAGCACGGTGGAAACGGTGAGCACGGCCTTTTCGTCATTGATAATCGCTTCGCAAATACGCGCGGCGGAAACGCCGATCGCAAGATTCGTGGCGCCTTTCCCCTGGATGATGGCGTAGGCCGAGTTTGCGACCTCGTCGCGCACCGCATCAAGGTCAGCTTCGGTGAAAGCGAGAGTCCCGTCGGCCCCTCGCCATTCACGAAGCGGAATCCCGCCGATGTTGGCGTTTGACCAGACCGCGAATTCACTGTCGCCGTGCTCGCCGATAATGCGCGCGTGTACGCTGCGGGGGTTCACGCCGATCTTCTTGCTGATGAGGAATTTGAGGCGGCTCGAATCGAGTACGGTTCCGGAGCTGAAAACTCGCGAGGAATCAAGGCCGGTAATCTGCTGTGCCGCGACCGTGAGCACGTCGCACGGGTTCGTCACGAGCATGAACATCGCCTCGGGGGCCTGCTCAAGGAGCTGCGGCATGAGTGAACGCAGAATCTTGACGTTGATGCCGGCGAGGTCAAGGCGAGACTGCCCCGGTTTCTGCCGGGCGCCGGCCGTGATGACGACGACATCGGCGCCGGCGACGCACGTAATGTCACCGCCACCGATGACGGTGGCCCCCGAGCCGAACTGCGACCCGTGAGCGATGTCGAGTGCTTCGGCCTCCGCCTTTTCGGCCGCAAGGTCATAAAGGGCGATCGTTTGCGCGCTTCCTCGCAGCATCGCAGCGTAGGCAACGGACGCTCCGACGCTTCCGGCGCCAACGATGGCGATCTTGGTAGGGCGGGTGGAAGGGGTGGCTGAAACATGCTGAGCGGTCATATTTTCATCGTTCGCCTCCCGGGCATCGTTTCGCAAGTCATTGATTCTCTTTTCACACCTTCCGCATGCGAAACCGGCGCAGAAACACTTCGTGGGTAGTCGTTAGACTGTGCGGTGGAGCCGGCAGCGTAGGTCGGTTCGCCCCCGAGATTAAAGGAGTTACCCGTGTCCCAGCTTTCCATCGTCCTCGACGGCTCGCCCACCACGATCGAGCAGGGGACCACGGGCGAAACCCTGTATGAGGGCCGCCGCGAAATCATCGCGCTTCGCATCAACGGTGAACTCAAGGACCTCTACATTGCGCCTGCCGACGGCGATGAGGTCGAAGGTGTGGATATCGCGAGCGACGATGGCCTCAATATCCTGCGTCACTCATGTGCGCACGTGCTTGCCCAGGCCGTCCAACGCCGTGACGAAAACGCCAAGCTCGGCATCGGACCGTTCATCACCGACGGCTTCTACTACGACTTCGATGTTGTCGAGCCCTTCACGCCCGAAGACCTCAAGGCGATCGAGAAAGACATGCAGCGCATCGTCAAGGAAGGGCAGCGCTTCCAGCGTCGCGATATCGATGATGCCGATGCGCGCGAAGAAGAAAAGAATGAGCCGTACAAGCTCGAGCTCATCGGCCTGAAGTCAAACGCGGACACCGCAGCCGAAGGCGCAAGCGTCGAAGTGGGCGACGGCGGCCTCACGATGTACGACAACGTCAATAAAAAAGGCGAGGTCGTGTGGACCGACCTGTGCCGCGGGCCGCACCTGCCCTCGACGCGCCTCATCGGCAACGGATTCTCTCTCATGCGCTCTGCTGCGGCCTACTGGCGCGGTAGCGAAAAGAACCCCATGCTCCAGCGCATCTACGGCACGGCATGGGCCACAAAAGACGACCTGAAGGCTTACAAGTTCCGCCTCGAAGAAGCGCAAAAGCGCGACCACCGAAAGCTCGGTAGCGAACTCGACCTCTTCAGCTTTCCCGATGAAATCGGCTCCGGCCTCGCCGTTTTCCACCCCAAGGGCGCCATGGTGCGCATGGAGATGGAAAATTACTCACGCCTACGCCACGTTGAGGCCGGATATGACTTCGTGTACACGCCGCACGCGACCAAAGGGCAGCTTTTCGAGACCTCCGGTCACCTGGACTGGTATCGCGACGGAATGTACCCCCCGATGCACCTCGATGAAGAGCGCGATGCCGAAGGCAACGTCACCAAGCAGGGCCAGGACTACTACCTCAAGCCCATGAACTGCCCGATGCACAACCTCGTGTTCGCCTCCCGCGGCCGCTCCTACCGCGAGCTTCCGCTGCGTCTATTCGAGTTCGGCACCGTGTACCGCAACGAAAAGAGCGGCGTGATCCACGGGCTCACGCGCGCACGCGGCTTTACCCAGGACGACGCGCACATTTATTCCACGCGCGAGCAGATGCGCGACGAACTCACGACCCTGCTCACCTTCGTGCTCGACCTTCTGAAAGATTACGGGCTCGACGACTTCTACCTTGAACTCTCGACCAAGAACCCCGAGAAGTTCGTGGGCAGCGACGATGTGTGGGAAGAAGCGACCCGCACACTCGAAGAGGTAGCGACCGCCTCGGGCCTCGACCTTGTTCCCGATCCGGGCGGCGCAGCCTTCTACGGTCCGAAGATTTCCGTGCAGGCGAAGGATGCGATCGGGCGCACGTGGCAAATGTCGACCATCCAGCTTGACTTCAACCTCCCGGAACGCTTTGACCTCGAGTACACGGCTCCTGATGGTTCGCGTCAGCGCCCCGTGATGATTCACCGTGCACTCTTCGGGTCGATCGAGCGTTTCTTCGGCGTGCTCACCGAACACTACGCGGGTGCGTTTCCGGTGTGGCTTGCGCCCGTGCAGGTCGTTGGCATTCCGGTCGCTGGCGAATTCGTGCCGTACCTCGACGAGGTCGCCCAAAAGCTCCGTGCGCACGGAGTTCGTGTGGAGGTCGACTCCTCAGACGACCGCATGCAAAAGAAAATCCGCAACCATACGAAGGAAAAGGTGCCGTACATGCTCATTGCGGGCGGTGAGGATCGCGACGCCGGCGCCGTGAGCTTCCGTATGCGCGACGGTAGCCAGGACAACGGTATTCCCGTTGATGACGCTGTCGAGCGGATCCTCGAGGCGATTCGCACAAAGGCTCAGGTGTGAACCCGATGAACACAGAGCACGAGGACGGAGTCGGGCAGGCCTTCGAGAGCGCGCACGCGTTCGCCGGCACCCCCGACTACCTCCAGCGCCTGTGGACACCGCACCGCGTGGCGTACATTCAGGGGGAGGGCAAACCCTCGAGCGCGGAGGCTACCGACGAATGCCCGTTTTGCACGGGGCCGGACAAGAGCGATGAGGACGCACTCATCGTTCACCGAGGCGACTTCGCGTTTGTGATCCTCAACCTGTTCCCCTACAACTCGGGGCATCTGCTCGTGTGCCCGTATCGTCACGTGAGCGACTACACCGAATTGACGCGGGAAGAATACACGGAGATTGCGGAACTGACGCGCACCGCCATGAGCGTGGTGCGAGCGGTCTCGAAGCCCGCGGGTTTCAACCTTGGAATGAATCAGGGCGAGGCTGCCGGTGCCGGCATCGCCGCGCATCTGCACCAGCACGTGGTGCCTCGCTGGCTCGGTGACGCGAACTTCCTCCCGATCGTGGGGCGCACGAAGGCTTTGCCCTTCTTGCTCTCGCAGACTCGCGAGATGTTTGCCGCCGCGTGGCCCGCAGCGGGGGAGAAAGGCACGAAGGAGCGCACGTGAGCACTACTGGAAAGGCGCTCGGGTACGGGTACGACGTGGAGCGTGAAATCCCCGCGGATCTTGCACATGTCATGCCGTCGTTTGCCGAGCGAGAGCAGCAAAAAAAGAAGCGCGGAAAGTTCGCCACGTGGGTCATCTTTACCCTTGCCTTCGCTGTTCTCGCGTTTGCCGCAGCAGCTCTTTTCCTGCTAGTGATTGTGCCGCTTGGGATCGGCACAAGCCTCGTCTCGCTCACGGCTGCGCTTGTGCCTTTTAGCATCGTGCTTTTCGCCGTGTGGTGGCTTGACCGAACGACCCCTCAACCGCGCTTCACGATGGCCTACGCCTTTCTATGGGGGGCGATCGGCTCGATCTCGCTCACCTACATCTTCGGCACCGCCGTGGTGATCATCATCGCGCTCCAAACCCAGGATGCCACTGCTCAGGAGTTTCTCTCGGTGGCATTCCAGGCGCCGGTTGTGGAGGAAACAACGAAGGCGTTTGGTCTCGTATTGCTGCTCCTCTTCGGCAGGCGGTACATCTCGGGAACGATCGATGGCGTGATCTACGCGGTACTGATCGCGGCCGGCTTCGCTTTCACTGAGAACATCACCTATTTTGCGCGGTCTTTCGCCGAGGCTCAGGTGATGGGGAACTCGACTGTATTCTGGCAAACATTTTTTATGCGCGGCCTGCTTTCGCCGTTCGCACATGCCTCCTTTACCTCGCTCGTAGGTTTGGGCATTGGCATTGCGGCACAGAGGCGCAGCCTTCCGCTCTACTTCTTCTTGGGAGCAGGCGGTCTCGGTCTTGGCATGGGGCTTCACGCCCTGTGGAATGGCGGCTCGATGCTCCTCGCGCTCAATGGCGTGACGAGCCTCAAAGAGTTGCTCTTTTGGTACGCCGTGATTGAAGTGCCAATTTTCCTCACGTTTGTTCTGGTCATGGTCTTCCTTCGGTGGCGTGAGAAACGTATGCTTCGAAGGCGGCTTTCGGAATACGGGCGCGCGGGATGGTTCACTCCGAGTGAGGTCGATATGCTCGTGAGCCTGCGCGGGCGGCGACGTGCGAAGGCGTGGGCCTCTAGTTTTGGCGCTGTAGCGACGTGGACCATGGCGGAGTTCCAGAGCCTTGCGCTTCGGCTCGCAGCCCAGAGGCAGGCGGCAGTTGCGGGACACACGTCCTCGAGAATCAAGGAATCCGAGGCACTGTTGCTTTCGCAACTCACCGAAACGCGCCGTGTGATAGCTGCACTGACGACTCCCGTCGTACCGGCGCGTACAATGATTCAGCGATAATTGACGACGAATGAGGGAAACCGATGTCAGGTCACTCTAAATGGGCAACGACGAAGCACAAGAAAGCGGCGATTGACGCCAAGCGTTCCAAGCTCTTCGCGAAGCTCATCAAGAACATTGAAGTTGCGGCGCGCATTGGCGGCCCCGACCCCGCCGGTAACCCGACGCTTTACGACGCCATCCAGAAGGCAAAGAAGAGCTCCGTTCCGAACGACAACATCGATCGAGCGGTCAAGCGCGGCGGCGGCCTCGACGGCGCGGGCGTGAACTACGAAACCCTCATGTACGAGGGTTATGCACCCGGCGGCGTTGCGCTCCTCGTTGAATGTCTCACCGACAATAAGAACCGCGCCGTGTCCGAGGTGCGCGTGGCGTTCACCCGCAACGGCGGCAACATGGCTGACTCCGGCTCGGTGTCTTACCTTTTCCACCGCAAGGGCGTTGTGACCGTGGCGAAGGCCGGTCACACCGAAGACGAGCTTCTCGAGATCGTGCTCGATGCGGGCGCGGAGGAAATCAATGACGAGGGCGAGGTTTTCGAGATTATTTCGGAGGCCACCGACTTCGTGAACGTCCGTAAGGCACTCCAGGAGGCCGGGGTCGACTACGAGAGTGCGGAAGCGTCGTTCGTGCCGACTATGCGTACGGCTGTTGATCTCGAGGGTGCCCACAAAGTGCTTCGTCTCATCGATGCACTCGAGGATAGCGACGACGTGCAGAACGTGTACTCGAACCTCGACATTCCCGAGGACGTGGCCGCACAGCTCGCGGCTGAATAGTTCCTCCGTCGGGGGCTTTGATGCGAGTCCTGGGTATTGATCCCGGTCTCACCCGGTGCGGGTTCGGGGTTGTCGATGGCGGCCCCGCCCGCTCCGTGCGCCTCGAGGGCGTGGGGGTCATTACCTCGAACAAGGGCCAGGGGGTGGATTTACGTCTCCTCGAGATTTACCGCGGGCTTACACACGTGATCGAGCAGTATGCCCCCGACATGGTGGCGATCGAGCGCGTGTTTTCGCAGAATAACGTCTCGACGGTCATGGGGACGGCGCAGGTGTCGGGCCTCGCGATCGTGCTTGCCGCCGAGCGGGGGATTCCGGTCGAGATGCACACCCCCTCAGAAGTCAAGCGCGCGATCACGGGCAACGGACGCGCGGATAAGGCGCAAATCCAGAACATGGTGCACAAAATTCTGAGGCTTGACGCGCCACCGAAACCGGCCGATGCCGCGGATGCGGTGGCGATCGCCATTACGCAACTGTGGCGCGGTTCTGGCCCGGTCAAGTTAGGGTCCGACGGTGCCCGGCGCACGAGTGCCCAAGCTCAGTGGGCTGAAGCCGAGCGGAAGGCTCGACGCGCCCAGGAGAAGTCGACCTCCCGTCTGTAGTCGTACGCGTGTTCTAAAATCGTGGGCGTGATTGCTTCCCTTCGCGGCGCCGTGAGCGCCATCGCTCTCGATTCGTTCGTGCTTGATGTTGGCGGTGTTGGCTACTTGGTGAACACCTCGCCTCAAACTCTTTCCGCCGTCCGCACGGGGCAAGAGGTTCTCGTGCACACAGAGCTTGTGGTGCGCGAGGATTCGATGACCCTCTACGGTTTCCTCACGAAGGATGAAACCGACCTCTTTCGCACGATTCAATCCGTCTCGGGGATCGGGCCGCGCATCGCCATTGCCGTGCTCGCGGTCATGGATCCCTCTCGATTTGCGCGTGCGGTGCTCGATGAGGATGTGAAGACCCTCACGTCGGTCCCGGGCATTGGCAAGAAGGGCGCGCAGCGCATGGTGCTCGAACTGAAAGATAAGGTCGCACCTTTCGCCTCGAGTCCCAAAGAGAGCGGGGAGCCTGCACCTTTGGAAGCAGATCCCGCGCAAGAATCGGTTTCTGAGACACGTGCGGCAAAGGACGTCGTGCAGGGGCTCCAAGGCCTTGGTTGGCCCGAGAAAGGCGCGCGTGAAGCTGTCGAAGCGGTGCTTGCGGGCTACGAGGAGAAAGAGAAGGGCTCGAGTGCGAACCTCGATTCGGGCGTGCTGTTGCGCCTCGCCCTGCGTCATCTAGGTGGCCGTGCATGATCGAACATTCACATGTGAGCGGCGAGAGCGAAGAGTCCAACGAGACCCTCCAGCGGATTATCGGTGCCGAGGCCGGTGCGCTCGACCGCGCCGCCGAGGGCGCACTGAGGCCGAGAGAACTCGCGGACTTCGTGGGCCAAAAGAAGGTGCGTGAGCAGCTCTCGCTCGTTCTCGACGCCGCTTCGATGCGCGGAACGCCGCCCGAGCACATGCTCCTTTCGGGGCCTCCTGGGCTCGGTAAAACGACTCTCGCGATGATCATTGCCCACGAGCTTGGTTCCCCGCTCAAGATCACCTCCGGTCCGGCAGTGCAGCACGCGGGTGACCTCGCCGCCATTTTGTCGTCCCTTGAGGAAGGGGAGGTGCTCTTCATCGACGAGATTCACCGCCTCGCCCGCCCTGCCGAAGAGATGCTTTACATGGCGATGGAAGATTTCCGCGTTGATGTCGTGGTGGGGAAAGGCGTTGGTGCCACGGCTATTCCACTCGAATTGCCGCCGTTCACCGCTGTCGGGGCAACGACGCGTGCTGGCATGTTGCCCTCGCCTCTTCGCGATCGTTTCGGTTTCACGGGGCACCTTGACTACTACACTGCCGAGGAACTGTCTCGTGTGATCGCACGCAGTGCTGCGCGCTTGGAGATCGAGATTGAGGCGAAGAGCGCCTACGAAATTGCTTCTCGTTCGCGAGGCACGCCTCGTATCGCCAATCGGCTCTTGAGACGTGTGCGTGACTATGCCCAAGTCCGTGGCGGCGGCGCGATCACGATGGAGTCCACTCTCGAGGCGCTCACGGTGTACGAAGTCGATCCTCGCGGGCTTGATCGACTCGACCGCGCCGTGCTTCATGCGCTTTGTACGAAGTTCGGGGGCGGGCCAGTCGGTCTCTCGACCCTCGCGATCGCCGTGGGCGAAGAAACAGAAACCGTCGAGACTGTCGTGGAACCGTTCCTCGTGCGCGAGGGACTCCTCGGGCGAACTCCGCGCGGAAGGATCGCCACGCCGGCCGCGTGGCGGCACCTCGAACTCGACGCTCCGGCTCCTGATTCGGCGCATGACTCTACGCTCTTCGATGTTTCCGGACGTGAGGACGGTCGCTTTACCTGAAGGGGAAATTGAGGGCCTTGCGCGGGTAGAGTGGAAGAGATTGTGACCCCCGATGGAAGGCTCGCCTCGTGCAAAACCCCATGTTTTTGATGATCATCATGCTCGTCGTGATGGCCGTACCGATGTTCCTCATGTCGCGCGGTCAGCGCAAGAGGGTTCAGCAGCATCAGGAGCTCGTCAAGTCCCTCGGCGTCGGTGATGAAGTGCGCACGCACTCCGGGTTCTACGGCATGATCGTCGAAGAAGAGGGCGACACTGTCATTCTCGAAACCGAGGACGGCTCGCAGCTCAAGTGGAACCGCAATGCCATCGCTGAGCGCACCGAGAGCTTCGGTGAAAGCGCCAACGAGCAGTCGGCCGCTGGCAGCAACGAAGCGTCGGTCTCTGACGCCGACCTTCGCAGCGATGCGGAAAAGTCCTCGGACTTCCTCGCGGACGACACCAAAAACTGAACCGTAAAGGGCGACGCGCGGAAGCTTCGCGCGTCGCCTTCGTGTGACATAAAGGACCGTTCATGCCAGCACGACGCATAGCGCTTTCGGCGCTCACCGTCCTGATTCTCGTCCTCGGGGGCATCCTCGGCTTCGGTGTGGCGAACAACGGGTGGAAGGCCGCCCCGAAACTCGCGCTCGACCTCGAAGGCGGAACCCAGGTCATTCTTCAAGCCAAATCTCACAACGGCGAGACCATCACCTCCGAGCAGATGGAGCAAGCGCGACAGATCATTTCCCAACGCGTCAATGCGATGGGCGTTGCCGAAACGGAGATCACCGTCCAGGGCGGCACGAATATCGTTGTCAACGTTCCCGGAAAAATCGATGAAGCCACGAGCGAGGCACTTCGACGCACCGCGACGATGAGCTTTAGGCCCGTTCTCCTCCAGGTCGGGCCCAATGCGGGGGTTTCGGATGCGGGTGGTGCAAGCGACGGCACCTCGGGGGAGGACGCGGCATCCCTCGGGCCCGTTGCCCAGGATGTGGCGTCGGCATCGGACGGCGGGGGCGAGAAATCGTCTTCTTCGAGCGAGGGCGTGAACACCTACGAAGGTGAGAAGGCCTGGAGCCAAGCTTGGCTGAACACCGTAGACCAAGAAGAATTCGCAAAACTCGACTGCACCGACCCGGATACTCTCAACAATCACACGATCTCGGGGCGTGACGACGAGGCAGTCGTCGCGTGCGGGGCAGGCGGTACCTCGAAGCTCATTCTCGGCCCCGTTGTCGTCTCCGGTGAGGCCATCAAGGATGCGAACGCCGGTGCTGATCACAACCAAGCGGGGCAGGCTACTGGGTATTACGCGGTCAACCTCTCTTTCAATGACGCCGCAGGCAAGGCCTTCGGGGAAATGAGTTCTGCGCTTTATGGCGGCCAGGGCGCAACTCAGCAGTTCGGTATCGTTCTCGACTCGCTCGTGATTTCCGCTCCGCAAGTGCAAGCGGTCACCACAACACAGTCCACGATCACGGGCAACTTCACGGCTGATCAGGCGAAGGAACTCGCCAGCCAATTGAAATTCGGTGCGCTTCCGCTCGAGTTCACGGTGCAATCCGAGCAGCAGATCTCGGCGACCCTCGGTTCCGATCAGCTCACTTCGGGTCTCATTGCGGGCCTCATCGGCCTCATTCTCGTCGTGATCTACGCGGCCTTCCAATACCGTGTGCTTTCGATCGTCACGACTGCCTCACTCGCCATCATGGGCGTGCTCGCCTACCTGATCATCACGCTTATGTCGAACATGCCGGAGATCGGCTACCGCCTGTCACTTGCGGGCGTTGCCGGCCTGATCGTGTCGATCGCCTTCACCGCCGACTCGTTCATCGTCTATTTCGAACGCGTACGTGATGAAATCCGCGATGGCCGCGGAATCGTCGCGGCAATCGATCACGGTTGGGATCGCGCGAAGCGCACGATTCTCGCTTCCGATGCCGTCAACGTCATTGCCGCGGTCGTGCTTTACCTCGTGAGTGCTGGCGGTGTTCGAGGCTTCGCCTTCACGCTCGGACTCACGACGATCCTCGACCTTCTCGTGGTTTTCTTGTTCACCCACCCTCTTCTTCAGAGTCTCGGTCGCACGAATTTCTTCGGCAAGGGGCACCCGGCCTCGGGTCTCGACCCGGCGCTGCTCGGCCGCGACCTTCCCGCGTATGCCGGCCGCGCGCGCTTCCGCAGCCCTGAGGAGCGCGGGAAGAGCCGCAAGAAGAAAGTGGGCGATCAAAGCTCGGCAAGCGTCGGAACTGAAACGCTCGCCGAGCGAAAGGCGCGGCTTGCTCGTGAAGCTGCGGAGGATTCGCACACTTCGGACACCTTAGTTGAGCGCTCTGGCTCGCACGCAGCGACGAGCGGGGATTCCTCCGCTCCCACCACGACCCCGAAGGAGGATCGCTGATGTCGCGCTTTTCCACGTTCGGCAACGAACTGCATTCCGGTGAGCGTTCGCTTCCCATCGTGACCCGCCGCAAGTGGTGGTACCTCGCCTCCGCAACCATCCTCGTGATCCTCGCGGTCATCACGGGTGTGCGTGGTGTGAATTGGGGCATTGAATTTACGGGCGGGAGCGAATTCCAGATCTCGCACGTGCAAAATCCGGACCAGTCGCTCGCGCGTGACGTCGTTCGCGAGCACGTCCCCACGAATGAACCGCGCATCTCCCAGGTGGGCGGCAACATTCTTCGCGTGCAAACCGAGGAACTCTCCACCGACGCCACCAAGGCACTCAGCGCTGACCTTGCGAAGGCCTATCGCGTTCCGGCAGAGGACGTCTCGAGTTCGTTCATCGGCCCAAACTGGGGTGGGGATGTCACCGCCAAGGCCATCCAAGGCATCGTGATCTTCATGCTCCTCGTGACCATCGTGATGGCGCTGTACTTCCGCAACGTGAAGTCGTCGATTGCGGCAATGGCCGCTCTGACGCACGATCTCCTGTTCACGGTTGTGGCCTACGGTGCGGTCGGCTTCGAGGTCACACCAGCGACCGTGATCGGTTTCCTCACGGTGCTGGGCTACTCGCTTTACGACACCGTGGTGGTGTTCGACAAGGTGCGTGAGAATACCGAGGGCTTCCTGGAGCGAACGGATGCGACTTTTGCATCGCTAGTGAACCGCGCTACCAACCAAACCCTCGTGCGCTCGATCAACACCTCGGTTGTGGCGCTCCTTCCCGTCGGGTCGATCCTCGTGATCGGCGCATTTATTTTGGGTGCCGGCACTCTCAAGGACATTTCGCTCGCCCTCTTCGTGGGCATCATCGCCGGTACCTATTCCTCCATCTTTCTCGCGCCCAGTTTCCTAGTGGACTTGCGCAAGGGCGAGAAAGCCATCAAAAACCACACCGCGCGTGTTGAGCGCACACATGAAAAGGACGTTGCCACGGCATGACCACCACTCCAGTTCCCCCCGAAATCGCCGAGATCGAGCGCACCCACATCGGGCTCTATAAGGACTTTCCACAGCCCGGTGTGCTGTTTCGCGACATCACCCCGCTGCTGCGCGACCCGAAAGCGATGAAGAGCATCATCAAGTATTGGGCGAGCACCGTTCCGGGCGACGTGGATCTGATCGTCGGTACCGAAGCTCGCGGATTCGTCTTCGGGGCCCCGCTCGCGTACGAGATGGATCGCGGCTTCGTGCCTGTTCGCAAGGCCGGAAAGCTGCCCGGTAAGCCCACGTCGCTGACGTACGACCTTGAGTACGGCAGTGCAACGATCGAAATCGCTGAGAATGCCGTGCCGAAGGGCTCTCGCGTGCTCGTGCTCGATGACCTTCTGGCAACTGGTGGCACTGCGGCGGCCACGATCAAGCTCGTGGAGTCGCTCGGTGCCGAGGTTGTGGCGGCGAGCTTCCTGATTGAACTTCTTGGCCTGGGCGGCCGCGACAAGCTCGGCGATATTCCCTTGCACACGGTCTGGAGCATTCAGAACTGAAGAGTCGCATCCCGGTGCAGGCGGTGGGCTAAAACGGTCTAGACTGGGATGATTCCACGATGAGGAAGGCGGTGAGCGGCATGGACGCGGATCGTGATGACTCCCGCCCGCGTAGCGTATGGGGAACGAAGGATGACCCTCTGCTTGTGCCGCTCATCGAAGCAATCAGGGAACTGCATCCTGACGCGGATCTCGCCCTCGTGTATCGGGCCTACGAGGTTGCCGAGTACTGGCATCGCCCGCAGTTTCGAAAAAGCGGCGAGCCTTACATCACGCACCCCATTGCGGTCGCGACTATCCTCGCAGGCATGGGCTCCCCGCCCGATGTGCTCGCTGCTGCCCTCCTTCACGACACGGTCGAAGATACCGACTACACGCTCGAGGAACTGACCGACGATTTCGGTGAAGTGATCGCGGTCATGGTTGATGGCGTGACCAAACTCGACAAGGTGCGTTACGGCGAGGCCGCCCAGGCCGAAACCGTCCGCAAGATGATCATCGCGATGAGCCGCGATATTCGCGTGCTGCTCATTAAGCTCGCCGATCGCCTTCATAACGCTCGCACCTGGAAGTACGTGTCGAGCTCGAGCGCCGAACGCAAGGCGAAGGAAACACTCGAGATTTACGCTCCTCTCGCCCATCGCCTCGGCCTCAACGCGATCAAGTGGGAACTCGAGAACCTGAGCTTCCAGGTGCTGTATCCGAAGCTGTACAACGAGGTGGTCGCTCTCGTGGCTGAGCACGCCCCGGCGCGCGAGGAATACCTCGCAGGCGTGATCGGCACGATTCAGGAAGACATTAAATCGGCACACATCGAGGGCACCGTGACGGGGCGCCCGAAGCACTATTACTCGGTGTACCAAAAGATGATTGTGCGCGGGCGTTCCTTCAGCGACATCTACGATCTCGTGGGGATCCGCGTGCTCGTGGATACGGTGCGCGATTGCTACGCGGTGCTCGGTATTCTTCATGCGCGCTGGAGCCCCATGCCCGGCCGGTTCAAGGACTACATCGCGCTTCCAAAGTTCAACCTGTATCAGTCGCTCCACACCACCGTGATCGGTCCGGGCGGAAAGCCAGTCGAAATTCAGATCCGTACGTGGGATATGCACCGGCGTGCCGAGTACGGCGTTGCCGCGCACTGGAAGTACAAGGCGGCGACCGCGCGCGGGGAAAAAATCGATGATTCATCCCAGGATGCGGCCGTGGGTGGGGATATGTCGTGGTTGCGTCAGCTCCTTGATTGGCAAAGAGACACGACCGATTCGGATGAGTTCCTCGATTCGCTGCGTTACGAGATGGCCTCGAACGAGGTGTATGTGTTCACCCCGAAGGGCGACGTGATTTCTCTGCCGCAGGGGGCAACGCCGGTAGATTTCGCCTACGCGGTGCACACGGAAGTCGGGCACCGCACGATGAGCGCGCGCGTGAACGGCAAGATCGTGTCGCTCAAGTCAGAGCTCGCCACTGGCGACGTCGTCGAGGTGTTCACATCGAAGGCCGAAGGGGCAGGCCCGAGCCAGGATTGGCTTAACTTTGTGGCTTCCACGCGTGCGCGCACGAAGATCCGCCAGTGGTTTTCGAAGGAGCGCCGCGAGGAAGCCCTTGAGCGCGGACGTGATGAGCTTGCTCTCCAGTTGCGCAAGCAGAACCTTCCTCTTCGCCGGATGCTCACGCACGAGATGCTCACGAACGTCGCTGCAGACCTCAACTACGATTCGGTTGATGGCCTTTACACGGCGATCGGTGAACACCATGTGAGCGCCGAGAACATTGTGGGTCGCCTCGTTGCTGAGGTTGGTGGCGCGGAAGGGGCACAGGATGACATCGTTGAGTCGGTTGTGCCCTCGAGGGCACTCGCGAAACCACGCCGTACCACGCACGCTGATCAGGGAGTGGTCGTTGATGGTCAGCGCGACCTCTGGGTGAAGCTTTCCAAGTGTTGTGCGCCCGTTCCTGGTGACGAGATCGTGGGCTTCGTGACGCGTGGCAACGGTGTGAGCGTGCATCATGCGGCGTGCGCGAACGCGATTCAAATGCGCGAACAGCAAGCGGATCGTTTTGTTCCCGTGAGGTGGTCGGGTGCCACGAACCAGGCGTACCTCGTTCATATCAAGGTGGAGGCGCTCGACCGCGCGCGGCTCCTGACGGATCTCGCCGACGTGATTTCGGAGCTTGAGGTCAATGTCCTTTCCGCTTCCGCTCATTCGTTGCCGGATCGGATTGGAATCGCGTTGTTCTCGTTCGAGCTTGCTGATCCGTCGCATCTTCGAACGGTACTCAAGCAGGTGCGAAAGGTCTCGGGAGTGTTCGATGCTTACCGCGTGACGAGCGACGGCAAACCGATGGGATCCACCCTCTGATGGCCCGGCGCTGGGCTGTGGGCCTCGAGTCTTTCCTCAATCTCTCTCGCGAGTGCGGCGAGCCGCTTGTAGAGTGCCCTCCCCGTGCGTGGACCTGAATAACCGCGGCCGCGGCCTGAGCGACGGGCACGATAGGCAATTCTCGTGAGGTCGCTGCTTGTGACCCAGCCCTGTGCCACGAGTCTTTCGGCGAAGTCCCTAGCGCCCTTCGGCGCGCTCGCGCGCGTTAATTCGGCGAACACGCGGTGAGGCGCGAGGGTAGGAACTCCGGCCGGGTAGGCGACGTCTCCCGTGGTGATGGTGATTTTCCGCAGGTGGATGCCCTCGTGTTTTTGGCTGTGCCGCTCGGAGGCGACGATGAGGCATCCGTGAGGCTTACCTCCGCACCACACCCACGCGGCTGTGTGGTCGGCGAGCACGGCGCCGGGAGCAGTAGCAGCCTGGGGAGAGCGCTCAAGGGCTATTCCGACGGCGGCTGCTCTTTCTCGAACCCCCATGTCGTGAGTGAGCATGACGGCAAAGCCGGCTCCAATCGGTGCGAGCGGTATGTCGCGTGCGTAAAACGGGAGGGATGCGCCGGGCGAAACGAGAAGGTCGTTTCCGGCTTCGAAAGCAAACGGCGAGCGGCCAGCGTTGCGAAGCAGGGGAGCGAGGGCCGCCGTGGCGTGTGAGTGCCGAGTCATGACTCAAGGGTCACACGAAAGGCGGGGTCCCGCTGGAACCCCGCCTTTCATTGTGGAGAACTTTCTCTCAGGAGCGTAAGGCGTACCTCGTGAGCCGTAGCTTAGCCGAGATCCTTTGCACTGCGCTCGATCACTTCGAGCCATTCACGCCTCGCATCGAGAGCGGCTTGCGCCTTCTCGATCTTCTTCGCATCGCCTGTAGCTTTCGCCTTCTCGAGGTCGTCCTCATAGCTCGCGATCGCGGCGTGTAGCTGCGAGGAAGCACCTTCAACGCGGGCTTTCGTGCGCGGGTCGGTGCGACGCCACTCGTCGTCCTCAGCCTTCTGGAAAGCGGCGCGCACGGCACGGATTCGCTCGTCGACGCGGCGCATCGCGTTGCGTGGAACCCGCCCCGCGGCATCGAAGCGGTCTTCGATCGAGCGGAACTGCTCCTTTGCTTTGCCGAGGTCGGTGATGGGTAGGAGTGCCTCGGCTTCGGCGAGGAGGCCTTCTTTAACTTTGAGGTTTTCGGACTGCTCGGCGTCGATCTTCTTGAGGTCCGCGTTACGGCGCTCGAAAAATGAATCCTGCGCGGCCTTGAACTTGGCCCACTGGGCGTCGTCTTTCTTGCGGTTGCCGCGCGGAGCCGCACGCCACTGGTCCATCAGCGAGCGGAATTCGCGTGCCGTGGGGCCGAAATCTTCCGAGTCTTGAATCGCCTCGGCCTGCTCAATGAGGCGCGCCTTGATCTTCTCCGCTTCGGCGTGCTGCTCATCGAGTTCGCTGAAGTGGGCGCGCCGCTTGCGGTCAAACTCGCTGCGGGCAGCCGAGAGGCGTTTCCAGAGCTTGTCTTCGACCTCGCGCTCGAGCGAAACCTCGTTCTTCTGCATTTCCTTCCAGTCCGGAACCATCGAACGCATGCGCGCGGCAGCCTTCTTCCAGGAAATGCGGTGCGAATCAGTTGCGACGAGCTCCTCGATTCCTTCGACAAAGGCCGTGCGCTTCTTGGTCGATTCTTCGCGAGCCTCAAGGCGAGCTTTTTCAAGTTCACCAATCAGTTCTTTGGCCTTTTCTCGAAGCTCATGGGCGCGCTCGCGAAGCGCGGGAATATCGCCAACAACCTTCGGTTCCTTCATGTTTTTTCGCATCTGCTCAAGGATGCGATTGAGATCGGCCTGGGTGAGCCCGGGGACCTGGAGTTTTTGATCCACGACATCGAGGAACGCGCTCAGGTCGAGATATGCGTGGGCGAAAGGCGTGAGAGCCTTGTCGCGCTCGGTGCCCTTTTCGACGGTACCGATCTCGCGGATCTGCGTGCCGTCTTTCACCGTGACCGTGCCTTCGGCGTTGACCTCGCCGTAAGCGAGTGCCTCGGTGACCTTGGCGTCGTCATAGCTCGTTGCGGTGGGAACGATGGGCACCAGGGGAGTGCGGGGGGCTTTGCCCTTGAGCTGCGCGGGGGAGCCGGGCTTCGGGGCCCCGGGCCTTGGCGCTTGCGGCTTTGGAGCGGCGGGTTTCGGTGCCTGGGGCTTTGCAGCGTTACCCGATGCGTCCATCGCCTCGAGGTCGTTGGCCGCGGCGGAGGCCTCAGGTGCGAGCCCGGCTTCCGAACCGCTCGTCGAGGATTCAGGAGCCTCCGTTGCCGTGGATGATTCGGTAGCCTCGGGCACTTCGGTCGTGCTGGGTGTTTCGACGGCTTCGGGAGCTTCAGGCGCGGTGGTCTCGGGGGTTTTCTGGTCGTTCTCGTTCACGAGCTTCTCCTAGGATTCGAGGGCACCGGAGTGCCTCGGACAGGGGGCGGGGCGTATTGCCTCGCACCAACGGCGGCGCTTGGGCCACGACATCACGTAAAACTGTATCGCGGATAACACTGCTAACGGAATTTCATGTGTCTTTCTGGGAAAAGGGGCACGATGGTGAGTATGAATGCAGAGCGCGCCACCCTCGATTTTGTTGTATCCCCTTATCTCAGCGCGACATGCTCGCTTCTCCACAACGACCGCGATGCGCTCCTCGTCGATCCCGGTCTCGACGTTGCGAAAGATGTGAGTGCCCTGCTCGAGAAGAATGACCGTGAACTTCGCGCGATCCTCGTTTCCCACGGCCACCTCGATCACGTCGCCGATGCGTCGCTGCTTGCCGAGACGTACGGCGTACCCGTGTACGTGGGCAAAGCGGATGAGTACAGGCTTGAGAACCCCTTGGGCCAGCTACCGTCGGCCTTTACGCATCACATTCGCCCCCGCTGGGACGAGCGCGGATGGAGCAAGCCTCGGGGAGTACATGCTCTCGCCGATGGTGAAGTCCTCGAAGCTGGGACCCTTCGCCTCGGCGCGCACGCCTATCCCGGCCACACCGAAGGCTCGACACTCTACTTTTTCGACGGTGAGGTGCAGATCAATCCACTCGTTGGTGTCACGCCGCGCGCGATGACCGCACCCGCGCTTGCGTTCACGGGCGACGTGCTGTTCAGAGGCACGATTGGTCGCACCGATCTTCCGGGTGGCGATGCCGAGGACATGAAAGCCTCGCTCACCAAGCTTCGTGCGTTCGCGCTTGAGCACGCTGAAGCCGTGATCGTGCCGGGGCACGGCCCGCTCAGCACCTTCCGCGACGAACTTGCCGATAATGGATACCTGCGCACCGCTTTCTAAAGCGGGTTTCGCGCACACGACACCACGACCAGAAAAGGAGAAGTGCCCATGGCGAAAGTGACGCCACTTTCCGGATTCCCCGAATGGCTTCCCGCCGAACGCCGAATCGAGCAGCACGTGATGGACACGTTCCGCGAGGTTGCCGAGCTGCATGGCTTCTCCAACATTGAAACGCGTGCGGTTGAGCCTCTCGATCAGCTCCTCCGTAAGGGCGAGACCAGCAAAGAGGTTTACCTGATCTCACGCCTTCAGGCCGAAGAGGAGGAGAGAGAAAAGGAAAGCCAAAAACTCGGCCTTCACTTTGACCTCACCGTTCCGCTCGCGCGCTACGTGCTTGAGCACCAGAACGACCTTGCGTTCCCGTTCCGCCGCTACCAGATCCAGAAGGTGTGGCGCGGCGAGCGTCCCCAAGACGGTCGCTTTCGGGAGTTTTACCAGGCCGATATCGACATCATCGGGCAGGATACTCTGCCGTCGCACATGGATGCCGACGTCGCGATCGTCATGGCCGAAGTACTTGGCAAGCTTCCGATTCCCGGTTTCACCATCTCGATTAACAATCGCAAGCTCTCGCAGGGGGTTTTTGAGGCGCTTGGCCTGAGCGATATCGAAGGCGTTTTGCGCCAACTCGACAAACTCGCAAAGGTGGGGGAAGCGGAGGTGCGCAAGCTCCTCATCGAACAGGTGGGGGCAAGCGAAGAGCAGGCCGACGGCTGCCTTGCCTTCGCGAGTATCAAGGCGACTCACGAGGACCTCGCCGACAAGGTTGGGGCGCTCGGGGTCTCGAGCGACGACATCACGAACGCACTCGAGGAACTGAGCTTCGTGATCCGCACCGTTAACTCTTCGGTGCCGGGCGCATGCATCGCCGATCTTTCGATCGCGCGTGGGCTCGACTACTACACGGGCACGGTGTTCGAAACGTTCGTGGAGGGCCATGAGGATCTTGGCTCGATCTGCTCTGGCGGCCGTTATGACACGCTCGCGACCGACAACCGCCACTCGTATCCGGGCGTCGGCCTCTCGATCGGTCTTTCACGTCTCGTATCAAGGCTCGTGACGCGTTCGCTCGTGACGGCCACGAGAGCCGTGCCGACCGTCGTGCTCGTGGCCGTGACGGATGAGGAGCACCGTGAGACGAGCGTCGAGCTGGCGCGAGTGCTGCGGTCACGTGGGATCGCCGCCGAGGTTGCGCCGAGCGCCGCGAAGTTTGGAAAACAAATTAAGTACGCGGACCGTCGAGGCATCCCGTTCGTGTTCTTCCCCGCCGAGGGTGGCGCGGGCGAAGTGAAGGACATCCGCACCGGCGAACAAGCCGCCGCCGACGCACACACCTGGCAGTCGCCGGAAGATGACATGTCCGCCCGTGTGGTAGCGGCCACGCCGGGCAACTAAACGGAAATAAGTGAACCGATCAGAGAGTTGGATGGAACATGGCTACCGTAGAAATGACCAAGGATAATCACGACGAACTCGTTAAAGACGGGATCGTTTTCATCGACTTCTGGGCGGAGTGGTGCGGCCCTTGCCAGCGCTTCGCGCCCATCTTTGAGAAGGCCTCGGAGGAGAACCCCGACCTCACCTTCGCGAAGGTCGACACCGAGGACCAGACCGAACTCCAGATGCAGTACGGTGCGACCTCGATCCCCACGATCGTGGCCTACCGTGACGGCATCCCCGTTTTCGGTCAGCCAGGCGCCCTTCGCCAGGCTGACCTCGACTCGCTTATCTCGCAGGTGCGCGGCCTCAACATGGACGAGGTGCGCAAGGCTTACGAGGAGCAGCAGGCCAAGCAGGGCAAGTAAGCACTCGCTCTCCGCAAGAGGGAAGAGGCTCGCCAGGAACGGCGAGCCTCTTCCCTTTTTTGAAAGGGTGCAGTTTTGAAAATGGGGAGCTGTCGGTATAGTGCTGCGCATGACATCGGAAAGCGCCGCAGCCCCTCCCCGTGGCAAAACCAAGCGCCAGCAGGCCTTGCTCACAGTTCAGGACAAGACGCAGGTGAGTAAGAACCTCGTGAGGCTCTGCCTTGGCGGCTCTGACTACGTAAAGCTCAACCGCAATTCGTGTACGGACGCATACGTCAAGCTCCTTTTGCCACAGCCGGGAAGCGGTCTAGCAGCACCCTTCGACATGGATCGGCTGCGAATTGAGGCCCCCGAACTCCTGCCCGCACGCCGCACGTATACGGTCCGCCGCTGGGATGATGCGAATGAACGGCTCTGGATTGACGTTGTCGTGCACAACGCTCCGGGTCAGCACGGCCTTGCATCCGACTGGGCCACACGTGCGCACGAAGGTGACCAAATCGCGCTCATGGGGGCTGGTGGTGGCTATTTGCCGCACCCAGAAGCCGATCTCCACGTCCTCGTGGGAGATCACGCAACAGTCCCGGCGATCGCCGCCGCACTGGAGGCAATGCCATCGAGCGCGCGGGGCTACGCCGTCATCCACGTCGAGGACGAAGCCGACGCCCTTGCCCTCGCTCACCCGGAAGGCATTTCGCTCGAATGGGTCGTGGGAGCGCGTGAAGGGCTTCTCGTGGCTGTCGAAACGCTCGATATTCCACACGACATCATCGAGAGGCGCGGTGTCCATGTCTTTTGCCACGCCGAACGCGGCCTCACGAAGCAGTTGCGTGCCCATCTCGTGCGCGAAAGGGGTATTGCGCGCGAAGACATTTCGATCTCGGCGTATTGGGCGCTCGGCCGAGTGGAAGATCGATTCCAAGCAGAAAAGCGCGAAGCGATCGGTCGCATCGACCCCGATTGAGGGCGGTCTTGCTACGGCTCGTGCTCCACACCTTGGTGTTTTCCATGTCCTTGCACTGCCGAGAACATGCTGCGAAGAACAGTCGCTAGTCTCGAAGCATGAACAGCACAGTCACGCAGTTGCCGAGCTGGGCGAGCTCGAGCCCGCTCATGGAGAACTATTACCTCACGGAATGGGGTGTCCCTGTCACTGATGAGACCGGCGTTTTTGAGCGTGTGAGTCTCGAGGTCTTCCAATGCGGGCTCTCGTGGTCCACGATACTTGCGCGCCGCGAGGCTTTCCGCGAGGTTTTTCACTCCTTCGAGGTGGACCGGGTCGCAGCGATGGGGGAGAGCGACGTCGAGCGCCTTATGGGGGACCGGCGGATCATTCGCAACCGTCGGAAAATCGAAGCGACCATTGGTAATGCTCGTGCCGCGCAGGTCTTGCGCGAAGAAGGTACCGACCTCGCCACACTCATTTGGAGTTACGTTCCCGAAGAGACGTACGCCCCTCAAGTACAAGAAGAAATCCCCTCGCGCGATGAAATCTCGACGCGAATGTCGAAGGACCTCAAAGCTCGAGGGTTCTCCTTCGTGGGGCCCACAACCTGTTTCGCCTTGATGGAGGCGATTGGAGTTGTGGACACGCACCTCGTGACGTCACCGCGACGCGGTAGCTCGGGTGTTTTCGGTTCCGACGGCCGCCGGGCTGACGCCGCGACGCTTTAGGTGAGGTCGAGGTTAGGCGGGATTTTTCGAATCGAGATCAACCTCGATCACGCCGTCACTCACGCGCGAATCGTAAACGGGCAGTGTGTAGGCATCGCTCCCGTAGCATTGACCATTCTCAAGGTCGTAGACCTCTTTGTAAATGGGGCTGGCGAGTGTGGGGCGTGAAGCGCCTTCCACGGTGCGGTCACCCACGATGCCGCGCGACATAACCCCCTGCTGGGTGCGCGGATCCACATTCGAGACAACGTAGATCTTGCCATTCCACGCCTTCACCACGGCAACCTGCTCGGTGCCGAAGAGCGCCGCTTCAGGCAGGTCCTGGTTGATGTCGGTCTCCTTGCAGATGCTCTGCCAGTTGCTCATGGTCGTCCTCGCTTGTCGGTCAAGTGGCGGGCAATGTCGATGGCGGGAGAGTTCGGCCAAAACTGTGTTTGGCCTGCGGCGTAGCGGACCAAAGTCCCCCGTGGAACTCGTGTGGACCGGCGCGAAAAATCCCTCGCTTGTGCACCTCCACTGTACTCGAAAACGGGAGCCGATTTTGTGTAGGGTGGAAAGACATCTACACCCCTAAGCCTTGAAGTAGGAGCTGCCGTGAGCACTACCGATGTTGCCCTCAACTCTGAAACCGCTAACGAGGATGCTCTCGTCAAGCACGTCGTCGTCGTGGGCGGCGGTCCTGCCGCGCAGCGCTTCGCCGAAACGATGCAGGCACGCGACAAAGCCGGTGCCTACAAGATCACCGTCATCTCCGAAGAAAAGGTCGAACCCTACGATCGTGTCAACCTCGCGAAGCGCTGGGACAAGAGCTACGACCTGACCCTCGGCGACCGCTCGCTGTGGGAGGATCCGCATATCGACCTGCGCCTCGGCGATCGCGTGAACTCGATTGAAACGGACTCGAAGCTCGTACGCACGTCCTCCGGCACGGTCTACGGCTACGACGAGCTCGTGCTCGCGACCGGTTCTAACGCCTTCACCCCGCCCATTAGTGGCTGGGATACGAAGGGTGTTTTCGTGTACCGCACCGTTGACGACGTTGACGGCATGAGCGCCACCGTCGAGGGGCTCAAGAACGACGCCAAGCGCACGGGCAAGGCAGTCGTGCTCGGTGGCGGTCTTCTCGGTCTCGAGGCTGCGGGCGGTCTCGCGAGCGAAGGCTACGAAGTGCACCTCGTTGAGCTTGCGGGCTGGCTCATGCCTTCGCAGCTTGACGAGGGCGGTGGCAACCTTCTCAACCGCCTCATTGAACAGCGCGGCATCGTGCTCCACACGGGCGTGAGCCTCGAGCAGGTGCTGCCCCGCGTCGAATACCGCAAGGGCAATACCGCTGACGAAGAGGCGATTAATGCCGCCGCCTCCAACGTGCGTGGCGTGAAGCTTTCCGACGGCACCGAACTCGACGCCGACCTCGTGTGCCTCGCCGTCGGTATCCGCCCCCGCGACGAGCTCGGCAAGGTCAACGGCTTCGAAATGGGCCCGCGCGGCGGCATTATGGTCGGCCAGGATTGCCGCACCTCGGTTGAACACGTCTGGGCAATCGGCGAATGTGCCGCCATGGAAGGCCGCACGATCGGCCTCGTGGCCCCCGCCAACACGATGGCCGAGGTCGTTGCCGACCAGCTCCTCGGCGGCGAGAAGCTCTTCGGCGAAATCGACGGCTCGACCAAGCTCAAGCTTTCGGGCATCGATGTCGCAAGCTTCGGCGATGCGAAGGGCGCCGAGAAGGACTCGCTCGACGTGGTGTACGCCGATCCCACGCGTGGCATCTATCAGCGCCTCGTGATGAGCCCCGATGCAGCCGTTCTCCGCGGCGGCATCCTCGTGGGCGACGCTTCGAACTACTCGACGCTTCGCGCGTACATCGGCCGCGAGCTTCCGGGTGATCCCGCCGCTTACCTCGCTGCGGGTGGCGGCGAGGTTCCTGACTCGGGCGACATGCCCGACGACGTCATCGTCTGCTCGTGCAACAACATCTCCGCGGGCACCATCAAGGCAGCGATCAACGGTGAGGGCGACTTCGCCGAAGCGTGCCACGATATTCCGTCAATCAAGGCTGCCACCACGGCAGGCACCCAGTGTGGCTCGTGTGTGCCCCTTTTGACCAAGATCCTCGGCAACGAGCTCGCAAAGTCGGGCATTGCCATGTCGCGCGGGCTCTGCGAACACTTCTCGATGCCCCGCGCCGAGCTGTTCCAGATCGTGAAGGAACATGACCTCAAGAGCTTCCCCGAGGTGATCGGTCGCTACGGTCAGGGCAACGGCTGCGATGTGTGTAAGCCGGTCGTGGCGTCGATTCTTGCGTCGCTTCGCGACGACTACATTCTCGGCAAGGGCCTGCAGGAACTTCAGGACACAAACGATCGCTTTATCGCGAACATGCAAAAGGATGGCACCTATTCGGTGATTCCCCGCATGCCCGGCGGCGAAGTGAACCCCGAAGCCCTCGTGGTTCTCGCCGAAGTTGCACGCGACTTCAACCTCTACACCAAGATCACGGGTGCGCAGCGCATCGGCCTCTTCGGAGCTCGCCTCGAGCAGCTCCCGAACATTTGGACTCGCCTCGTTGAGGCCGGATTCGAATCGGGCCAGGCATACGGCAAGAGCCTCCGCGCCGTGAAGAGCTGCGTGGGTACGGACTGGTGCCGCTTCGGCCAGCAGGATTCGGTTGGCATGGCCGTGCTTCTCGAGAACCGCTACAAGGGGCTTCGTTCGCCCCACAAGTTCAAGCTTGGTGTTTCGGGCTGTGCGCGCGAATGTGCGGAGGCCCGCGGCAAGGATATCGGCGTCATTGCGACCGACAAGGGCTGGAACCTCTACGTTGGCGGCAACGGCGGCTTCACGCCTCGCCACGCCGACGAATTCGCGCACGACCTGAGCGACGAAGAACTCGTGAAGTACGTTGACCGCTTCTTCATGTACTACATCTCGGATGCCGACAAGCTCCAGCGCACGGCGTCGTGGGTGGAGGCACGCGGCATCGACCACGTCAAGGAAGCCGTGCTCGAGGATTCGCTCGGCATGGGCGAGCAGTGGGAACACGAGATGCAGAAGTTCGTGGACAACCACAAGGACGAGTGGGTCGAGGCCGTGAAGGATCCCGAGAAGCTCTCGCGCTTCCGTTCGTTCATCAACGCCCCCGAGACCCCGGACCCGCTGTTCGCGCGTGTTCCGATGCGCGATCAGAATCGCCCGGCCACCCTTGAGGAGCGCGAACAGGTGTTGATCTCCGGCCCGGTGATCTCCTTCCGAGATGCGCATGGCCAGGAGGTTCCCGCCGCGCAGGTTCTCGAGCGCAAGTAACTTCGTGAAGGCTTCTGATCTCTCAGTAGCCCACCGGTGGCAGAGCCGCGCCGTTGATCTTACGGATCACCGCGGCCCCGCCACCTGGCGGGCGGCGCAAGCTCTCGCGCATGAGGGCGCTGCGGTATATGTCGGCGACTCCCCTGCTCGGGAACGCGCCCACGGGTTCGACCAGCTTGCGAAGGCACGTGGACTCGAGCAACTGACCCTCCAATGGGCGGCGGAGCCACGAGGCGTCATCAGTTTTGACGCATGCCCGCCCCACGCCGAAAAGATTGCGCTCCATGAGGTTGAGGAACCGTCGGAAAGTGGGGAGAATCCCGCCGGCGTTGTGACGCTCGTAGGCGGTGGCCCAGGAGATCCGAGCCTCCTGACCGTGGCTGCACTTACAGCGATTGCGCGTGCCGACGTCGTTCTTCTTGATCGGCTTGGGATTGCACTGAACGTTGTGGACCTCGCGCCCGCCGCCCTCGTGATCGATGTGGGGAAAGCCCCGGGCCGCCACAAAATGTCGCAAGAATCGATCAACGAGACCATGCTGGCTTTCGCCCGCGCGGGTGCGCGGGTTGTGCGTCTCAAGGGCGGCGATCCGTTTATTTTCGGGCGCGGTGGCGAAGAGTGGCGTTTCCTCGCGGAACAGGGGATCCGTGTCGACGTTGTTCCCGGCCTGACGAGTGCCCTGAGCGTTCCCGCACACGCGGGAGTTTCAGCGACGTATCGTGAGGTCACGCGCGCCGTCACGATCATGTCGGGCCATCAGCCATTCAACCAGGCCGAACTCTCTTCTCTCGTGTCTCTTGGAAGCACCATCGTGATCCTCATGGGAGTCGCGACCTTCCCCTCAACCGTCGCGGGGCTTCGAAAGGCCGGCCTGCCCGATTCTACGGGCGTTGCACTCCTCGAGCAGGGGTACACCGCGAACGAACGGCACACCTTTACGACGCTCGGCGCCGCGATCGACGATGCGCGCGCCCGAGGTGTCACGAATCCCGCCGTCATCGTCATTGGCGACGTCGTGAACGTCAGGGAAGCGTCGGCAGAAATCGTCGAAGCCTGCACCGATCGCTCTACTGAAGGAGAGGAACTCGCGTGAGTCACCCCAACCCCACGAGCCCGATTGACTCTCACGAGCGTCCTCTCGAGGGCCTCCGCGTGGCCGTGACCGCGGCACGCCGTGCCAACGACCAGATCGTCGCTCTTGAGCGAGCTGGTGCGAGCACCGTACATGCCCCGACGATGCGGATCGTGCCGGTAGAAGATGACACCGCCCTCATTGACGAAACCCGCGCACTCCTTGAGGCGGCACCGCCTACGTTCTTCGTGACGACCGGGCAAGGCATCAACTCGTGGCTCCAGATTCTCGAGGAGCCTCTCAAACAGCAGGTCCTCGACTACCTCTCGTCAACTCAGATCATTTGCCGCGGCGCCAAAGGGCGCGGCGCGGTTCGTAAGTGGGGCCTTCCCGACGCGCCGAGCAGTGAAAAGGAAACGAGCACGTCGATGGTGGAACTCGCCCTCGAGCTCGGTATTGCCGAGGGCCCCGTGGGCCTTCAGCGTCATGGCTACGTTCCCGAAAAGGCGCTTGCCCCGCTCGGTGACCGTGAAGTGTATGTGGTGGCTCCCTACCGTTGGGAGCTCGCGGAAGACGTCACGCCCGTGCACAATCTCGTGAAGAGCATCATCGCTCGCGAGGTTGATGCCGTGACGTTCACGGCGGCCCCGGCAGTTGTGGCGTTGTGTGAGGTGGCCGCCGAAATGGGTGCTCGTGAGGAGCTCCTCGAAGCCTTCGGCAGCGATGTGCTTCCGGTTGCCGTCGGACACGTCACCGCCGAACCCCTCGAAGACGAGGGTCTTGTGCCGCTGTACCCCGAGCGCGAGCGACTTGGGGCGATGGTCAAGCTCATGGGGGAGAAGCTCAGTCCTCGCGGGCGCTGATCGCTTCCAGCGCGGTTTCGTAGCGTGCCGCCACGGTCGGAGCGAGAGCATCGCCGAGGTGCGCGAGAACCTGCCAGCCGGCCCCTTTGGCGCGTTCACGTGCCTTATCGAGCAAAAGCCCGGGCGCAGTGAAAAGGGGCAGAACCGTGCCCGGCGTGTTGGCGGCTTCGAGACGGTCGTTTAAGCGCGGGGCACACGTGGCGAAACGCGCGCGCACATCCCGGCCCGTACGCTTGGCGAGTGCGGTCGCGAGCGACTCCACCGTTTCATTAGCGCCGGGGCGAGAGGAACCAACGGCGAGCAGAACGATTTCGCCGCGTGCACTTTGATCCTCGGTGCCGGCCAGATGAGTCTCAAGAACATCGACGAGATCCTCACCCGTGCCGATCACGTCAGCCTGGACGAGATCGAGGCCGTGGGCGAGCGTCGCGTCACGCAGCTCGCTCGGCGCATCCTCTGTTGCGTGATAGGCCTCAGTGAAAAGGAGAGGTACAGCGATCGCCGAGGAGTACCCGTGGTCGGCAAGCGCGCCCGCCACCTCTGGAATCGACGGCGAGGCGAAATCCTCGAGGTACGCCGCGTGAGCCTCGACCCCGAGAATCGCGCCCGCTTTGGCCACAAGTGATTCGGTGGCGACCGCAGCGGCGGGGTTGCGGCTGCCGTGGGCGATGCCTATGAGGGCGGGTGTTTCGGTGTGCATCATGCAAAAACCCTACCCGAGGTGGGATTTTTTCTCGCTTACGGCGCGCGAGGGGCGCCCGTTCGCGACGGGGTCCGAGCCCCACATCACGAGCGCCGCCGCGACCGTCCCCGTTGCCATGATGCCTGCAAGCACGAGAAGTTGGAACCGGCCTGCTTCGAGGGGGGAGGCACCCGCGAAGACAGCCCCCACGAATGCCCCCGGCATCGTGACAATGCCCGTCACACGCGTTTGATCAACGTTCGGAATGAGCGCCTCACTCATCGCCCTCGAGGCAATATCGCGCACTGCCCGGCGATTTGTCGCACCGAGCGCGAGCCACCCTTCGATCTCACCCCAATGCTCAGCGACGTCCTGGATGAGCCTGCGGCCCGAAAGCGTCACGACGCTCATGGCATTCCCCGTGATAATGCCGCCAAAGGCGAGAAGGTTCTGGCCCGTGAACTCGAGTGCCCCGGTGAGGAATACCGCAAGCACGGAGATCGCGACTGCGGCGGTCATGGCCCCTGCCACAAGCGCGACCGTGCGCGCATTGGCCCCGAGTCGGCGTGAGGAGGTCCAAATGCCGAAACCAAGCATGATGAGCAGTGCGAGGAAAACGTAGGTGACCTGCGTAATCGCGATGCTGAGAACACTTGCGAGGATCGCGAGTTGCACGAGCGCCCGCAGCAGTGCCACGGCGGGATCAGCCCACTTTGGTACCGTCCAGGCGCGCCTAAGCGCCAGGGTGAGAGCGAGGCAGAGCGCTAAAGCAACCGCTGTCGACACAAGAGAAACGGTGCTCACGGCGCTCCTCCCGAACTATTCGCTTGCGACCCCGAGGCGCTCGAGCTCCTCTTCGACAATGCTGGGGTCGAGCTTCTGGAAAATCGGCTTGGGCTTTGCGACCGGAGCGCCCACCGTGACATCGCGATGCCCCCACGCAGGAACGTGCGTGTAATCGCCCGTGATGATGGGGTAGGTGGCGTCGGCATCGAGATCCTCAACCTCTTCGATGCGTGGCATCGGCGCGATCTCGAGCGTGCCGCCCAGAACCTTCTCGACCTGGTTTGCGGAGAACGGCAGGAACGGCGAGAGCATCGTGTTGAGGTCGGTCACGGCCTGCGCCAGTACATGCAGAATCGTGAGGAGGCGAGGGCGCTCTTCTTCGGCTTTGAGCTTGAACGGCTCGGTCGCCGACACGTACGCGTTCGCTTCTCCCACGAGATGCATGATTTCGGCAATGGCCGCCCTCTGGCGGTGGGTGCGAATGAGGTTTCCGACGGTGTCAAAGCCCTCGGTGATCTTCGTCAGGAGGGCGTTGTCTGCTTCCGTGAGCTCGCCAGCTGCGGGAATTTCACCCACGTTCTTGGCGATCATGGCAGCGGTGCGGTTCACGAGGTTGCCCCATCCGGCAACGAGCTCGTTGTTCGTGCGCGACACGAACTCGCTCCACGTGAAGTCTGCGTCCTGGTTTTCGGGGCCAGCCGCGGAAATGAAGTAGCGCAGGGCATCGGCCTGGTAGCGTTCGAGGACATCGCGCACATAAATGACGACGCCCTTTGAGCTCGAAAACTTCTTCCCCTCCATCGTGAGGAACTCCGAACTCACGACCTCCGTCGGAAGATTGAGGGTGCCGAGCCTTCCCGGCTCACCGCCCTTGCTGCCGCCGCCGTTGTGCGCAATGAGCTCAGCCGGCCAAATCTGCGAGTGGAAAACGATGTTGTCCTTGCCCATGAAGTAGTAGGAAAGAGCCTCGGGGTCGTTCCACCACTTGCGCCACGCTTCCGGATCGCCGGTGCGGCGCGCCCACTCAATCGAAGCGGAGAGGTAACCGATCACGGCATCGAACCACACGTATAGGCGCTTCGTGGGCTGATCTTCCCAGCCGGGAACGGGGATGCCCCAGTCGATGTCGCGGGTCATCGCGCGTGGCTTGATGTCCTTGAGGATGTTCTGACTGAAGCGAATCACGTTCGGGCGCCACAGCCCCGTGGCCTCGCGCTCATCGAGCCACTTGCCGAGTGCATCGGCGAGTGCGGGCAGGTCGAGGAAGTAGTGGGTGGTTTCGATGAACTTCGGGGTTTCGCCGTTGATCTTTGAGACCGGGTCGATGAGGTCGGTCGGGTCGAGTTGGTTGCCGCATGCGTCGCATTGGTCGCCGCGGGCGCCGGGTGTCTTGCACAGCGGGCATGTGCCTTCGATGTAGCGGTCGGGGAGTGTGCGGCCGGTCGACGGGGAGATTGCGCCCCGCGTCACCTTTTCGATCATGTAGCCGTTGTCGCGCACGGTCGTGAACATTTCCTGCACGATCGCGTAGTGATTGCCGGAAGTCGTGCGCGTGAATAGGTCGTAGGAGAGCCCGAGGTTCACGAGGTCCTCAACGATCACGCGGTTGTTGCGATCGGCAAGCTCGCGCGCCGTAATTCCTTCTTGATCGGCAGCCACGAGGATCGGGGTTCCGTGTTCATCGGTTCCCGAGACCATGAGCACGTCGTGCCCGGCCATGCGCATGTAGCGCGAGAAAACATCGGAGGGGACACCGAATCCGGCAACGTGGCCGATGTGGCGGGGTCCGTTTGCATAGGGCCAGGCGACAGCAGAAAGCACAGTACTCATAGGGCACCAATTCTACGACGTTTTATGAGGGAAGCGCCTTATCCTGGACTCATGAGTTACGACAACGACACGAATGCCACCGGACTCACGCTTGCTCAGCAGAAAATGCGCGAGGCGGGCGTGGCCGAAGCCGCTATCAATGTCTTCAGCGATTTTTACCACCAGCTTGCGCAAGGCGTGACCGGTTCGATCCCGGAAGAGACGATCTCGCCGCTCACCGAGGTGGATCGACTTGCCGATGTCGAGGTTGATCCCGAGGTTGCGAAGGATGCTTTCTCGAAGCTCGTTGTCATTAACCTCAACGGTGGCCTTGGCACCTCGATGGGCATGGACCGCGCGAAGTCCCTCCTCCCCGTTCGTGAGGGAAAGAGCTTCCTCGAGATTATCGTTGAGCAGGTACTCGCGGCCCGTAAGAAGACCGGAGCGCGCCTCCCGCTTTTGTTTATGAACTCTTTCCGCACGCGCGAGGACACCCTCGAAGTACTCGCGAAGTACCCGGATCTTCAGGTGGGGGATCTGCCGCTTGACTTCCTCCAGAACAAGGAGCCAAAGCTCAAGCGCGATGACCTCACCCCCGTGGAGTTCCCGGAAAACCCGGAGCTGGAATGGTGCCCGCCGGGCCACGGCGATATTTATACGGCGCTTCTCACCTCGGGCGTGCTCGATGCGCTTCTTGAGCAGGGCTTTCGTTACGCATCGATCTCGAACTCGGACAACCTCGGCACGGTTCCTTCGCCCGAAATCGCCGGGTGGTTCGCCGCCTCGGGTGCACCGTACGCCGCGGAGTTGTGCCGCCGCACGGCCGCAGACCGCAAGGGCGGGCACCTTGCGATCCGCAAATCCGACTCCCGCCTCATCCTGCGTGATACCGCCCAAACCCCGGCGGAGCAGATGGAGTACTTCACCGATGAACACCGCCACCCGTTCTTCCACACGAACAACCTGTGGTTTGATCTCGTGAAGCTCAAGGAGATCCTCACCGAGCGTGAGGGTGTCATGGGCCTTCCACTCATCCGCAACGAAAAGACTGTTGATCCTTCCGATAAGTCAAGCACCCCCGTCTACCAGATTGAATCGGCGATGGGAGCGGCCATCGAGGTGTTCGAGGGCGCGACCGCGATTGTGGTGGACCGCTCGCGTTTCCTGCCGGTGAAAACAACGAGCGACCTGCTGCTCGTGCGCTCCGATGTCTACGAGCTCACCGAGGATTACGCTCTTGAGAAGGTCATCGAGAAGGCCCCGCTCGTCAAGCTCGCCGACAGCCCCTACAAGCTCGTGGGTGACTTCGAGAAGCGTTTCCCGGGTGGTGCGCCGAGCCTTAAAGACGCGTCTTCGCTCACCGTTGAGGGGGATTGGACGTTCAATGAGGGCGTCCGGATTGAAGGTGACGTGACCCTCGGAGCTGAGGGCGGAATCCTCCCGTAGTTCCCCTCCTCGAATTGCATAGGGGTTGCGGGGGTTTGGCGCGGTGCATGTGGCCCGCCCAGGCCCCCGTTTCCATGCTGCGCCGCCGCCCAGTCGTCATTGACGCGCCTGGCCGAGGCGAGGCGCCGCTAAGTCGAGCGGATGCCGGCTCGCCAAACTCTCTTCGCCCATGAAGAGCTTCCACAATTTCCAAACCCCCGTTGCGCAGGCTTTAGCGGTCTGGTTGGCTATGTGACATAGGCCTCGCTCGGGGGAGTGGGGCCGCGTCGAGCTGGATGGGGGAGTGTATGCGGAGTGGGCGGGCACAGGTTCTTGGTGCGTTGAGTGTCGCGGTTGTGGTGGCGGCGGGGTTCGTGGGCTGTGGTGGTGAGTCTGCGGGTGGTCCGACGCCTGCCGCGCAGTCATCCAGTTCTCCGCTGAGCAGTGATGCTGGCGGTGCAGATTCGGGTGGTGGCAGTGATGGCGGTGGTGAAGCGTCCGGCCGCACGCCGAATCTTCCGCCGGAAAACGCGGCGCTTGAGGCTCCTGATTTCAAGGACTACACGGGCATAAAGTACGAAACCGATCAGGGCGCCCAGGAGACAGCTAGGTACTTTGTTGATGGATGTATTACGGGTATGCCACGGGCGATACGGAACCGCTAGGGAACGTGGTTGATTCCCGTCAGTGCGAAAATTGCCAACGTGTTATTGACGGCATAGATCGGTGGCGGAAGAAGTCTAAACATATTTCGCCCGCCGAGATCTCTGAAGATGATATTTGGGTCGTTGAGACTAACGACGACTTCACTCAAGTGGAATATTGATACACCGTCAACGATGTGGTGGTGACAGAGCCGGGCCTAAGTAGTGAAACGGTTAAAGGTGAAAGAAAAGCATCAGCATTTCGCCTCCGTTACCTGAACGGATCTTGGAAGATCCAAGAGGGTGTTTGGAAAGGGGCGGACGATGTCTCGCGGTAAAATTTTCGGCTTGTTGATTGGTGCGGCAATCGCCATTTCAAGTTGGTCGGCACCGGTCTTAGGTGAAGAGAACTCAGATATTGATTTTGATGGAGTCGCTGAAACTGGATCTTTGACAATCGAGGGTAGAAAACCTGGAGGCCCCATTAATGGCGGGTCAAATGGGCGGGCGCCGGATAAACCTTCGGGCAAGCGTGATGCGGTGACGGATGGCCCGCGGCGGGTGTGGGTGTCGGCGAGTGATCGGGATTTGGGTTGTCGTAGTGGTGGGCCTGATGTGTTTCGGTTGCTTGCTGTGACGTCGTTTTGTCGCACTGCGCGGGCAGCGTGTCCGGTAGCGTTTCCGGGGGCGTCAGTTGTGGTGGGACATGAGGTAGAGGTATCGACGGGGGCGCCGATTTTGGGGACGGAGCGTGTGTCGGGGTGTTCGTCGCCGTCTTCGAGCTCGGGTGGCGGTGGTTCTGTGATGCCGGTGGTGTCGCAGGAGGATTTTCGGTCGCTTGGTGTGGAGCCGCTTGAGGCGCATTTGGGACCGCCGGGTGAGTGGATCCCGATCGGGTTGGACATGGTGGTCTGGGCGGAGTCTCGGGTGCAGACTTTTGAGGTGGAGATGCTCGGTCAAGCTGTGAGTGTGCGGGCGACGCCGGTGAAATATATCTGGGATTTTGGTGATGGGACGGTGTTGACGACTTTGTTTCCCGGTAGGCCGTTTCCGAGTAAGGATGTGTCGATGGGGTATACCCAGTGCGACAGATGTGTCGCAAAAATGGCGAGACCGAGCCTATTGGCAACAGCAAACTACTGCGCCGTAACTGTCCCGCTGGGGTGCCCCTGTATGGCACTGACTCGACGAGGCCGCGAACGAGCAGCCTCTTGAGAAGGCGAAAGGCAGCGGCAGCGAACCTGGATCGGTTCAGATCTGCGAGATGGATGCGCTCATCGGTTCGCCGCGTTGCTCGAGGTTCCGGCTGCGTCCGCAACGGAGTGGGCGAGGTGCTCTGCCAGCGCGGCGCGCAGTTCGGGCGGAAGGGGGGCGGCTCCGACGGATTCGCTAAGCCAGAGTCCGTCGGCGGCAAGGTACGCGACCATCTTCTGCAGCGCCCGAGGGTCAGTCGGGTCAATCTCGGCAGGGTCGGGTATCCATCGGGAGATGACCCTTCTCCACGGCTTGTTGAGCTCGCTGTCGGTGCTCGCCTCGAGCATGAACAGCAGCTCGGGGCCAGTGGCGCTGCGAGCGCTCACGCGGGCGTAGGCGGCGACGCGCTCGTCCTGCGTTGCCTCGTCTGGGTCCTTGCCCAGGACGTTGATCATCTCGTGGTCCCAGCGCTCGGCAAGATGCTCGTGCAGCGCGAGCACCAGGGCGTCCTTCGAGGGGAAGTGGTAGAGCAGCCCACCTTTGGTGAGTCCGGAGGCGGCGGCCACCGATTCGTACGTGACGGCCGTGACGCCGTCGGTTTCGACAACGTGGAGGGCGGCTTGGAGGATGGAGTCTCGTTTGCTGGTCCGCATGAGCGGTCCTTTCGTGGTCAGTGCTCGGAGTGCAGCTGCGACTGCGTGCCAGGCAGGTACCGACGCAGCAGCACTCCCGTGATGACAGCGGCCGCTGCCAGGACGCCGGCAACGACTAGCATCACGACGAGGTACGCGGAGTCGAAGGCCGTGGAGGCCGCCTGAATGATGGCGGCGTCTCCCTGCGCCGCCTCCAGTGCCTCGGCGATACCGTCACCAGCCGCCGCCGGTGCGCCGTTGGGGAGGACAACACTGGCGGTATAGATGGCCGTGAGCAGGCTTCCGAGCACGGACACGGCGATGAGGCTGCCGAACTCGTAGGAGACCTCTTCGAGGGAAGCGGCCATGCCTGCACGGCGCACCGGCACGTTCCCGATGATGGCGGTGGAGGCGACCGACATGGCAGCTCCGAGACCGGCACTCGTCACCAGAAGGCCGAGAACCAGCACGCCGAAGGATGATTGGAACCCGACTACCGTCACCACGACGCCGCCGGTGGCGACGGCGAGACCACCGGTGATCAGCGCGAGCAGCCCGACACGGTGCAAGAAGGCACCACCCAGGAGCGCTGTCGGCAACGAGCCCACGGCAATCACGGCAACCAAAAGCCCAGCCTCCAGCGGACTGAAGCCGACGACCTGCTGGAACCGTTGCGTGGTGACAAGCTGGATGCCACCGATGGCGAACATCGCGCACGCCGCGGCGAGCACGCCAGCACTGAACGCCGGGTTGAGGAAGATGGAGAACTCCAGCAGCGGATTCTCCAGGCGCCGCTGACGGCGCACGAAGAGCCAGAACCCGATGGCAGCAACGAGCAGCGCAACAACAATGGTCGCGACAGACGGGGGCGCGTGGCCGATCTCCTTGATGGCCACCACCGTTCCGACGAGCCCGATCATCACCAGTATCGAAGACACGGCATCCCAGCGCTTCGAAGGATCCGGGTCATTGGCCGGGCGGATCAACCAGGTAGCAACCAGCGCCAGCGCCACTACGGGCACGTTCACCAGGAACACCGAGCCCCACCAGAAGTTCTCGAGCAAAGTTCCGCCGAGGATGGGGCCCAGCGCGGCACCCACCACGGAGAGGCTGCCCCAGATCGCGATCGCAAAATTCCGCTCGCGCTCGACCGTGAAGTACGTGCGGATCAGTGCCAGGGTTGCCGGCATCATCGCTGCCGCACCGACAGCGAGCACAGCGCGTGCACCGATCAGCACCTCGGGCGACGGCGCCAACGCTGCGAGCAGGGACGCCAACCCGAAGATCACCAGGCCGACGACGAACATCCGCGTGTGGCCGATGCGATCACCGAGGGTCCCGCTACCGAGCAGCAGGCCCGCCATCACCAGGGGGTAGGCGTTGATGATCCACAGGCTCTGGGTGCTTGATGCCTGAAGGTCCTCGGTCAGTGTCGGCAATGCCGTGTACAGGATCGAGTTGTCGAGGGTGATCAGTAGGAGCCCCGCTCCGACAGTCACCAGCAGCGACCAGCGTCGCCGTTTCGTCATCGTGGACATGCGCGTCTCCTTAATCGTTTAATCGTGAACAACGTAAGTGTACCGGATGGATGGTGTAGTTATGTCTACTGCGAGAGAGATCCGCGTCACTCCCTGTTCACGGCGCCTAAGGCCAGTAACTACGAGCGTGGCGCTCATTTGGGTATGCGTTTGAGGGGTGGTATGAGGTGTCGTTGGTGACGGTTTTTAGTGGGGAGTTTTCGGTTGGTGGGGGTGCGTGGCAGCCGATTGATGGCACTGTGCAGGTGAGGTCTGAACCGAAGTGGATGTATTCGGATCTTCGCCAGGCGCGTCTTGTGGGGGACGAGGTCCCCGAGGAGTATCTCGGCATTCCAGAGCGGGGTAAGGAAACGCTGGGGCCGTTGAACCCGGACGCGGAGAAGAAAACGCTCACGAAACCGCGCAAGAAAAACTAAATTTTAGCCTCCCGTGGGGTGGGGCGAGGGTCGAGAAAGATGAGGCGCCACCGTTTCGGGAGTCCTCTCGTCGTTTTTCTCCACCCTCATGAGGCGGCCTCTGTCGCGCAAGTGCCCTGGGATCACAACTCCTGGGCTCTATAGAGTCAAAGCCCCACTGACCTAGGGGCCAATATCCCCTAAACCCTGTGGTTTCAAACCCCCACAACCCCTATGGAATTCAGTGAGGGAGGGGGTGGGCCTTGAATTTCGTGTCGGGATTGACGAACGCGTCCTGGCTTTCGACGATCAAGAGCTCACGTGCATTCACTTTGAGGGTGCGGTCGATGAGCTCGAACACCGACGCGGCAGTTTTCTCGAGCGCCTCAACGGGGCCGGCGCCGCCAAGCAAGTGTGCCGTGAAAAGAGCCGTCGTCACATCGCCGCTGCCGTGAACCTTGCGCTTCAGGCGCGGTGTCGAAATAAGGTGAGCGCCGGAAGAATCGGCCACGAGAAGTTCGAGGGTGCCGGGCGTGGTTTTATCGGTGAGTACGCTCGTGACAAGAACGGTGTCGGGGCCCTCGGCGCGCAGTTGTTCGACAGCAGTGAGGGTGCCCTCGAGAGTGGACACATCGGTGTCCGTGAGCACGCCCAGCTCGAAGTGATTCGGAGTCAGCACCTCCGCGGCCGGAACAACCTTGTTCGCCATGAGCGGCGGGATATCGGAATCGACGTAGAAACCTTCGCCCGCGTTGCCCATCACTGGATCGGCGATATACACGGCGCGTGGATTGTGCTTCTTGACGCGCTCAACGGCATCGAGGATGACGTCAGTGACGGCAGCGGAGCCCTGATAACCGCTGAGAACAGCGTCGGCTTCGCCGAGGATGCCGAGCTCTTCGATGCCGAGAACGACCTCGTGTACGTCCTTCGCGTCGATCACGGGGCCACGGAATGTGGGGTGGCCAGTGTGATTGGAGAAGAGAACTGTATTTACGGGCCACACTTCGTGGCCGAGACGCTGGAGCGGGAACACCGCCGCGGAGTTGCCCGCGTGGCCGTAGGCCACGGCAGATTGGATCGACAGAATTTTCATGCGTCACTCCTTGACGGCTTGGGAACGGGAAACATCGGTGTTTAGAAGAGAGCGGGGCCGAGCGCTTGAGCTTTCTCATCGAGGTAGCACGTGCCACACAGCGACTCGTAGGTCACGCGGCCCGCGCCATCGATCGCTACTTGGTCGCCTTCGAACACGAACGCGCCGTTCACGCTTCGACAATTGAACTCGGCTTGCGACCCACAGCGGCACATCGTGGGGAGTTTCTCGAAGTTGTCGGCAAGCTCGAACAGGCGCGACGAGCCGGGAAATTGACAGGCGAGAAAATCGGTGCGAAGCCCGTAGCAGATGACGGAGATCTGGTCGTTCTTGGCGACGAGGAACAGCTGGTCGATTTGATCGCGGTCCAGGAATTGGCTCTCATCGACGAGAACGACATGAAAGTTTCGCTCAGGGCGAGCAGCGATGAACGCTTTGATTTCTTCGCGAAGGTCGTGCCCGGACTCAATGAGAACATCGACCCGTCGCTTCGCGCCTCCGCGCGCGAGCACCCAGTCTTCGCCCTTCGTATCGACAGCGGGCTTGACGGTAATGGTGCCGAGGCCGCGTTCCTCGTAGTTGTAGGCCGTCTTGATAAGGGTGTCGGATTTTCCCGAGTTCATCGCGCCGTATTTGAAGTGGAGCTTAGCCATCGGTTCCTCCTGAGCATCCCTTCGGCGCGCGTGAATATATCCTCCACAACCTTAGTGCACCTGGCCTTGCTAGCGTGAAGGCGTGACGACAAGCGACAAAAGTGGCAACGGCCGAAAGGTCTTCACCCGTAAGAACCAGGCGAGAAAAAACTCGAGAGCGTGGCGTGAGAGGAGCCGAGCAGGCGTCGGACCCAGCGCTTCTCACTCCAATGATGGGGCGGGCCGAACTGAAACAAGCGAAGCCGCACACCCGAGAACCCGCGCTGGTCGCACGATTCCCATTGGGCTTTCCACTTCGTCGCTGTTCCCGCTCGGCCTCGAGGAAACATTCCAGGCTGCGCGGCACACGGGCTACGACGGCGTCGAGGTCATGTGTTCGCTCGACCCGGCTACCCGTGACGCCATGCGCCTTGAGACCCTCACGCGTGTGTATGACCTGCCGATTTTGTCGCTTCATGCCCCGACCCTCTTCTTTTTGCAGTTCGCAGGCGGCCTTGACCCCAAAAAGAAGCTTGAGGACACGATGCGTCTCGCCGTGGATCTTGGGGTTCCGACGGTTGTCGCCCACCCGCCGTTCCGATGGCAGGGGCGTTACGCCAAGAACTTCGTGGAGATCGTTGCCGAGCTCGAAGAGCGCTACGGGATCGCGCTTGCCGTCGAGAATATGTATCCGTGGCGCCTCGGGGTGCGCGAGGCCCTTCCGTATTACCCGGATCATGACCCGACCGATGAGGATTACGCCCACCTGACGATCGACCTCTCTCATGCGTCAACCGCGGGTGATGATGCCCTCGCGATGATCGAACGTGTCGGGGATCGGCTCAGCCACCTCCACCTCACCGACGGTTCAGGCCACACGCTGCGCGATGAACACCTTGTGCCGGGCGAGGGGGATCAGCCGGTTGCCGAGATTCTGCAGAGGCTCGCGCGTCGTGGATGGGGCGGGTCTGTCATCGTGGAGATCGCGACGGGCACGAGCCGGAACTTCGACGCGAAGCTCGCCCCTATCGAACGTTCGCTCGTCGTTGCGCGCCGAGAACTCAGTCACGTTTGAGCGCCAAAGCCCTTTGAACTGGTCACTTTTTCACCAAATCTCCAGTGCTTCGGTGGACAATAATGGGGCGCTTTGAGAGGCGCGAACCGAGACCGAAAGCGAATAGTAGTAGTGATTCCCAACACCGCGTTTGACCATAAAAACGCCGCCATTCTCTCCGTTTCCGCCGTGGAAGCTCAGGTTCCCGTCACTTCTGACTCGATCGACGAGATGCTTTCACCGGCCCGCAAGCGCTTGCGGTTGCCGAAGGGCACACTTCAGCGCGTCGCCGGTGTGTACGAGCGGCGATGGTGGAAAGATCCCGAGAACGGGTGGAAACAGGGTGCTGTGATTGCCGCTGAGCGTGCGATGGCGAGCGCGGGCATCACGCGCGAGGACATCGGGATCCTCATCAACGCTTCCGTTTCGCGTCAGCACCTCGAGCCGGCGATGAGTGCCCATATTCACGCGGCGCTCGGTATGCCCGCTTCGTGCATGAATTTTGACATCACGAATGCGTGCCTCGGCTTTGTTAATGCGATGACCCTCGCCGCCGGGCTCATCGACGCCGGTCAAATCGACTACGCACTCATCGTGGGCGCGGAGGATGTTGAAGAGGTGCAGCGACGCACCATCGCGCGCCTCAACGACAAGAACTCGACCCGCCAGGATTTCAATAACCAGTTTGCGTCGCTCACGCTCGGTTCGGGCGCTGCCGCGGCTGTCGTGGGACGCTTCGATAAGCACCCGGATGGCCACCGGATCGTGCACACGCAGACGCGCGCGGGCACCGAGCATCACGAGCTGTGCATCGGCAATATGGACGACATGCGTACCGATACGGCTGGTCTGCTCGAAAACGGCCTCGAGCTCGTGACGCAAACGTGGCGCGCCGCCGAAGAAAGCGGTCGCGAATATTCGAATAAGCAGTGGTACATCACCCATCAGGTGTCGATGGTGTACACGCGTGCGTTCGCGAAGGCCATGGGAATCAACCCTGAGATCATTCCGGTGACGTTCCCCGAACTTGGCAACATTGCCGCCGAGGCCGTTCCGCTTACGCTTGCCCTCAACCAAGACCGTTTCGCGAAGGGTGATGAGCTGCTGCTCCTCGGCGTAGGCTCGGGCCTCAACACCGCGATGATGGAGGTGCAGTGGTGAGCGCCAAGGACTTCCACGATGTACAGGACGTTCCCGACCTTCCCGGAGTGCAGCCTGAACTGCACCACACCCTTGAGGTGCGTGATTCGTTTGGCGATGTGCGCCGTTGGCACTACCTCGACAATGCCCGCCAGCTAGAGGAGCGAGGCGTCGAGCCCCGTGGCACGCTTCTGTGCGTGCACGGCAATCCCACCTATTCCTTCCTGTATCGCAGCCTGTTCAACGAGGAGATGCTCGCATCCGGCTGGCGCGTCGTTGCCGTTGATCAGCTTGAGATGGGGTACTCGGAGCGCACGGGTCACGAGCGCCGCCTTCAGGATCGCATCACCGATCTCTCGCTTTTCACGGATGCGCTCGGCCTTGCGGGCAATGTCGTGACGGTGGGTCATGATTGGGGCGGCATCGTCTCGATTGGTTGGGCACTCGATAATCGCCACGACGTGATCGGCATGATTCTCACGAACACCGCGATTCACCAGAAGCTCGGCGAATCGCTGCCGGCCTCGCTTCAGCTCGCGACCGCGCCTGGCTTCTTACCGTTCTCGACCTCGCGCACCGACGCTTTCCTCCGCACGACCGTCAATCTTTCCAAGCCGCCGCTGCCTCGCGAGGTGCGCGAGGGCTACTACGCTCCGTACCGTGGGAAGGCGCGCCGTCGCGGAATTGAAACCTTTGTGGCCGATATCCCGGCGAGTGCAGAACACCCGTCGCGCGCGACCTTGGAGCGTCTTGCCGAAGGTCTCAAGAGCATGGCCGTTCCGACCCTCATGGTGTGGGGGCCGCGAGATGTCGTGTTCTCGGACCGCTACCTGCGTGATCTTCTCGAACGTGTACCGCACGCGGATGTGCATCGCTTCGAGGGTGCGTCGCATCTTGTGTGGGAGGACGCGCCCGTTGCGGGTGTCGTGAGTCGCTGGCTCGATGAGCGTCTCGTCAAGGGCGAAAATCTGCGCGAGCGTTCCGTGTCGACCTACGCTGAGCAACCCGAATATCAACGCCTCGGATCTCTCATCACGGAGCGTGCGAGCGATCCCGCAACGGCCTTTGAACCCGCGGTCGTGGAGATGCTCGCCGAAGGGCCGCGAACGATTACGTGGAGCCTGCTTGAAAAGCGCGTCTCGCAGCTCGCGAGCGGCATGCGCGCGCACGGAATCAAGGCGGGAGATCGCGTAAGCGTTCTCGTCACCCCGGGCGCTGACCTCACCGCCGTGTTGTACGCGTGTTTGCGTATCGGCGCGGTCGCGGTCGTCGCCGATGCAGGCCTCGGCATTAAGGGCCTGACCCGGGCGATCGTGGGTGCGCACATCGACTACGTCGTGGGTATCCCCACGGCTCTCGCGGGGGCGCGGGCACTCGGTTGGCCGGGCGAACGCCTTTCGGTGCGCACACTCCCCACGATTGATCGCACCGTTTTTGGCGTCAGTACGTCGATTGACGAGCTTATGCGCGAGGGGGAGCAGATCCATGCGCTGGGCGGCGGGGATGACACCGCGGATATTGATCCGGATGCGGATGCGCTCGTGTTGTTCACGTCTGGTTCCACAGGGCCCGCGAAGGGTGCCGTGTACACGCACCGCCAGGCGAGCGCGATGTTTGCGGCCGTTGGCGACACGCTTCAGCTTCGCCCGGAGCGCGGCCTGGTTGCCGGCTTCGCGCCGTTTGCTCTGCTCGGGCCGGCTCTTGGTGCGCCGAGCATCGTGCCTGAGATGGATGTGACACGACCGGGAGAGCTCACGGCTAGCGCCCTCGCCGATGCCGTTGATGAACTCGGTTCGCCCGCGGTCTTCACCGCGCCGGCGGCGCTCCAGAACATTATCGATACCGCAGGTGATCTCAACGACCGCCAGCGCGAAGCGCTTTCGCGTGTGCCGAGCTTCTTTAGCGCCGGCGCGCCGATCCCGGCGCCTCTTCTTCGCGCGCTACGCGATGTGTTGCCGAATGCGCACTCGTACTCGCCGTATGGCATGACCGAGTGTCTCGCGGTTGCCGCGATTGATCTTGAGGGAATCGAATCCGCAGGCGAGGGCAGCGGTGTGTGCGTGGGCGGGCCCGTACCACGCGTGGAGCTTGCAATTGCACCGCTTGAGTCCGACGGTTGCGCAGCCTCGACTGTGACGACAGAGCCAGGCGTCGCTGGCGAGATCATGGTGCGCGCTGCGCACGTTCGCGACCGCTACCTCATGTTGTGGGATACGACCCGCGAGTCGATGCGCTGCGAGGGCTACCACGCGACGGGCGATGTTGGCCAACTTGATGCCGAGGGGCGTCTTTGGGTCGAGGGCCGCCTCGCCCACGTGCTGACCACCGCGGCGGGCCCCGTGACTCCCGTGCAAATTGAGAAGGCCGCGGAAAGCCTCGAGTTTGTGCGCCGCGCGGGTGTGTGCGGTGTGGGCCCTTCGGGCACCCAGCAGGTAGTGGTCATCTATGAGGATCCCGCGACGTTCCGCCCGGGCAAGGGCCAGACGCCGAAGCCTGCGACCCCGGAGCGTCAGGCTGCGATTCGTGAAGCGGTTGAGGCAGCGACCGGCATCGCCGTGACCGCCGCTTTTGAGACGACAACGCTCCCCACCGATATTCGCCATAACTCGAAGATCGAGCGGGCGCGTCTCGGAGCGTGGGCCGAGCGTGAACTTGCCGGTGAAAGGAGCGCGCTGTGAAGGTTCTCGTGACCGGTGCGAGCGGCATGCTCGGCGGTGAAGTAGCAAAGCGGCTCCGCGATGCAGGCCATGAGGTGAGCGCGTTTCAGCGCCGCCCCGCTGGGATCGACGGCGTCAAGGACGTGTGCGGTTCGCTCACCGAAGCGGCTGATGTGCGACGCGCCGTTGACGGTCACGATGCAGTCGTGCACCTCGCTGCCAAGGTCTCGATCTCGGGCCCCGAAGAGGAGTACCGCGCCGTCAATATCGATGGCACCCGCAACGTCGTGAATGCACTTCGCGCGCAGGGCGGCGGAAAGCTCGTGAACACCTCTTCGCCGTCGGTCGCACACTTTGGCGAGGCGATCGTCGGACTCGACGCGACCGCCCCCGAACCCACGCGCGCCCGCGGGCCCTACGCCCGTACCAAAGCCGCCGCCGAGCTCGTGGCGATGGAGGCTGACGGCAGCGATGGTATTCTCGTGACGACTTTGCGCCCGCATATCGTGTGGGGGCCTGGCGACACGCAACTTGTTGAGCGCATCGTCGAGCGTGGCCGCAAAGGCACCATGCCTCTCCTTGACCGCGGTATGGCGCTCATTGACACGACGTACATCGACAACGCCGCGGAGGCGTTCGTGGCAGCTCTCAACCGCATCGAGCACGTGCATGGCGAGAGCTTCGTGATCACGAATGGCGAGCCGCGCACCGTTCGCGACTTCGTAGTGGGGCTGTGCGACGCCGCAGGCGTCTCACGCCCACGGATCACGGTTCCCGGCCCTGCTGCGCGGATTGCCGGTCGCGTCATCGAGAAGGTGTGGGAGCTTCGCCCAGGTTATGATGAGCCGCCCATGACCGAGTTCCTCGCGGAGCAGCTTTCGACCGCGCACTGGTTTGATCAGCGCCGCACATGCGAGCGTTTGCAGTGGAAGCCGCGCGTAAGTATGGACGAGGGCTTCGCGAACCTCAAGGTATACTACGATAAGCAGCGTGACTGAAGATTTAACCATCTCCTCCGCTCATGATGCGGAGATTGCTGCCATTGATGCCGAGATTCGTGCCGAGCGGGATGCGAAGCCTCGCGCGTCGAGATTGACCGTAGGGCTCGTGTTGGTGCTCGGATCGACTCTTGGCCTCATCGCGTCTTTCGCGCTCATGCAGGATAAACTCGCGATTCTTGAAGATCCGAACGCGTCGCTGGCCTGCGATATCAACCCGTTCATTTCGTGCGGGACGTTCCTCCAAACATGGCAGGGGCAAACGTTCGGCATGCCCAACATGTACCTCGGCTTTTTCGGCTTTTCGATCATGGGGGTTGTGGGGGCGCTTCATCTTTCGCGCGTCGAGCTTCCGCGATGGTTCCAGTGGGCGACCTTCGGTGGGCTTGCCTTTGCCTTTGCTTTCGTGCTGTGGCTCTCGAGCAACGCGCTGTTCGCGATTCGCGCGCTGTGCCCGTGGTGTCTCGTTGTGTGGGTTGTGGTGGCGCCCATGTTCTTCTCCTTCGTGGCTTTCCTCGTTGAGGAGAACGTGATTGAGGTGAGGGGGCCGGTGCGCGCTGTACTGCGCTCATGGGTTGTGCTTTCGCTTGCGTGGTACGCGCTCGTGATTATTACGGCGTTCTTCGTATTCCTTCCTGAGTGGCAGGCGATGTTTTTCTAGTCCTGCTGCGCTTCTGCCTCCACATGCCCCGGTTATCCCCAGCGGATGGCCGGGCTATTTTCATGGTCGTTTCTTGTTTTTAGTGTGAGGCTATGAACACTGACACGGGGCGCGAGGGGCGGCATCGCGCGGACATCAACGGGAGCACGGGCACGCGCTCGTGGGACGAGATCGAGGAATGGTCCCGCGAGAGTTCGGGGGAACGCAGAGGGTTTCGATGGTCAGCGCTCAAGGAGCCTCGAGTGCTCCTCGGCATTCTCACGGCGGGTGCACTCGCCCTCGGCGGTGCCCACATGGCGACATCGATGACACCACGTGAGGACACGGTTGCCGTCAATGAGGAGGCGCCACCGGGACCGCCGCACTCCACTAGTTCGCCGCGGGACTTCGCGAGTGCAGCGCCCACGGCCTCAAGCCCTCCCGCAATTGTGGGCGGTGCAGCCCAGCCCGTAGCCTCGCCAGAGGCGCCGCACACCATACTCGTTCATGTTGTGGGAGCCGTGAAGGATCCTCGCGTTGTGGAACTTCCCGCCGATTCCCGCGTAGGGGAGGCACTCGAAGCGGCGGGTGGCGCCACGGATGAAGCTGACCTCAGCCGGCTCAATCTCGCACGAGTGGTGAGTGACGGTGAGCAGGTGTTCGTTCCGCGCCAAGGTGAGGATATTCCCGCAGGGCTACCCGCTCCTTCGCCGCAGCAAGGTGCAACACCCGGTGACTCCACGGGAGAGAACCCTTCGGATCACGGACTCCTCAACATCAACACCGCCACGGAAAGCGAGCTTGAAGAACTTCCCGGCGTGGGGCCCGCCATCGCGTCCCGGATTGTTGAACATCGCACCACAAACGGCGCCTTCACGAGTATCGAACAGCTCCAAGACGTCAAAGGGATTGGTCCCGCGATCTTCGAGAAACTTCGTGAACGCATCACCGTGTGACGCTCTCGGCGCTGGAGTCGGCGGTTTCGGCGAGAAGCCCGTTCGGGGTTTAAGCCTTATCCCTCACGCTGTGGTGGTATGGCCCGCGACGATTGCAGGGGTTGCCTTCGGCCCCGTTGTTCTGCTCGCCGTGATCCTCCCGGGCCTCCTCATGCTCATGGTTCGCGATAGGCGCGTGCGGGCACACGCCCTCCTTGCCGTTGCTCTCGGGGCGGCGATCGCCGGGCCGGTCGGGCGTGCGCACGCCGCGGAGCTGAGCCTCGACGAGGCGCTCTCGATAAGAAACGTCGTGACCGAGGTGCAGGTCGCTCTTGGCGAGCAACCGTCGGAACCCAGGAAAACACGCGCATGGGATACGGCACGCGCCCGCGCATCCGCTCGGCCTGTGACGCCGACGATTTCGGTGGGAGCGGGGAAGCAGGAGCTTCCTGGCAACGGACGCATTGTGTTGACGTGGAGCGAGAAGACGCGCGGGGAAAATCCGTTTTCGCTTGCACGGGGCGAGATTCTCACGGCGCGGGGCTACGCTGAACGGGACGGTTCGACCCTTTTCCTCGACGTCACCGAGTGGGAGCGATCGAAGGTCGCGAATGAGAAGAATGAGGGATTTGCGTCACGAATAGGGCGCTTCCTCGAAGACTGGCGCAACGCACGCAAGGACCTCGTGCGCGAGACATCGGCATTCCTCCCGCTAAATGAATCCGCGCTCGTGGTAGGCATGACGCTTGGCGACGTGACCGGGCTTGACAAAGACACGAAGGATGCCATGGCGACTTCGGGTCTCACCCACCTCGTTGCCGCCTCGGGCGCAAACATCGCGCTAACCTACGCGTTTGTCACTCTGCCGCTTCTCGCGTTCGGCGTGCGACGCAAGGCGAGGGTAGTCGCGGGTGCGGTGGGAATCGTCGTGTATGTCGCTGCCGTGGGATCCGAACCTAGTCTGCTGAGAGCCGCGCTCATGGCCGTGCCCCTCATGATTGGTCGCTACTGGGGATTTCGCACCCCAGCCGTGAACGCCCTCGCTCTCACCGTACTCACATGGTGCCTCCTTGACCCTTCACTCGTGGGGGAAGTGGGATTCGTGCTGAGCGTCGGGGCCACGTGGGCGATCCTCGCTCTCTCAGTTCCACTCGCGGATGTCCTCCAGCAGGTCAGCGGTGGGCGAATCTCGCGGAATCTTGCGCTCGTGCTTGCCGTTCCGACGGTTGCCCAGGCTGCGTGTACTCCCGTCTTGCTTTTGCTCGCTCCCGAAACTTCCGTGTGGGCGGTACCTGCCAATATCGCTGCCGAAATTGTTGTGGCTCCCGCGACCGTGGTGGGGTTCGCGGGCATTCTTGTCGCGCACGTCTGGCCGCCGCTGGCGATGCCGTTTTTCGCCGTCTCCGGGGCAGGCGCACACATCCTTGTGCTCATCGCGCAGGTAAGTTCCTCACTTCCGGGTGCGCATATTGCTCTTCCTGTCGGTGCAACAGGGGCGCTGACCGTGGCTGGGGTGATTGTGCTTGTGGGTCTCACGCTATGGCTTCGCAAGCGGAGAGAAGTGCGCCTCGCGATTGCCTTCGTTGTGATCGTTCTTCTCGTGGTTGGTGGCTCACGGATCGTGAGTCACGACGCGGGGGACTGGGATGTCGTGATGTGCGACGTGGGGCAAGGCGATGCCATGCTCGTGCGCGCGGGCGAGCACACGGTGCTCATCGATACGGGACCCGACCCGGCAAAGCTCGCGAGTTGCCTCGATCGGGCCAGCGTAGAGTCGATCGATCTTCTCGTCGTGACCCACCCTCACGCCGACCACGACGGGGGTATCCCTGCACTTGAGGGGCAGTGGGCACCAGAGAGTGCATGGGTGTGCCCTCTGGATACATCTACGGAACCCAAACTCCCGCGTGCTGAGGTGGAAGCGGTGCTCGCACCCCGCACGGAAACCCTGGGGGCGCTTTCCCTCGAGGTTGTGTGGCCGCGCTCAGCCGAGGAAGCGCGAGTCGTTGGTGCTGGCGAGGGTGGGGGAGAGGAGTCCGCGCTTAATGACTGTTCAATTTCGATGCTTGTGAAGGCGCCCGGATGGAGCGCCTTGACGCTAGGGGATCTAGAGCCAAATGCGCAAGCTAGCCTTGCGCGTTCGGGGGTCGTGGAACCCGTTGAGTTCGTTAAGGTTGCGCATCACGGTTCCCGGCGGCAGGCGCCCGAGCTTTATGAGCGCTCGCGAGCCGCACTCGCCGTCATCGGTGTTGGTGAGAACACCTTCGGGCATCCGCATCCACGAACGCTCACGATGCTTGAGCGGCAAGGGGCGGTGCTGAGGCGCACCGACACGGACGGAATGCTGGCCTTTGAGCGCACCCCGGAAGGGTGGAGGGTTGTCCCATTGCCATGAGTATGCATACAAAAGATCTCAAGATGTGAACCAAGTCGACGCACTCGATGTCACCCTTCAGGTCGTATACAAAGCTTCGGGGAGGTGCCTCGAAAGCTCCTCTGAAGGGGGCTCCGGGATGAAGCGCAGAACGGTACTTAGCGCAGGCCTCGTGGCGTTCGTCGGCGCGGGGTGCGTCCCACGCCAAAGTCTCGAAGATCCACCGGAGCGGCCCGACATTGTGGACAGTAATTCCACGGGACAGAGCTTTCGCAATGGTGGCGATCTCGCCATGGCTCTCTCAGCAGAACCCGACAAGCTTGACCCCGCGACCTCGCGGTGGTGGCGAATCTCGCGGATCACGTTGCCGTGATGAGGTCCGGAAAGCTCGTGGAAATGGGCCCGGTGTACGATGTCGTGCGAAACCCCCCAACATGAGTACACCCGGGGGTTGCTCGATGCCGTCCCCGGAAGGGAGTTCATGCGTGTCTGACGCCGCGGCGAAGACCGTGACCGCCACTCTCCGTAAGCGAATTATTGCCGCCCAGTATCAGGCTGGCACGCCGCTTCGCGAGGTAGCGCTCGCAAAGGAGTTCGAGTTCTCCCGCGTTCCCATCCGTGAGGCGTTGCGCATTCTCACAGCCGAAGGTTTCGTGGAGACGCGGGCAAACGTCGGATCCCGCGTGGCCCACCCACCCTTTGATGACGCGCGCGAGCTGTTTGACCTGCGCATCACTCTCGAGACCTCCCTCGTGCATGATGCTGCCGCCAGTTTTGCCGAGTTTTCCGCCCCCGGCGCCGCCCATGTGGAACGTTCGCGCCGTCTGTGCACGGAAATTGAGGAAGCCCTCGCGCAGGGGGATCAAGCCTTCGCGAACCGCGATGGTGCGGGAATCGCCGAGGCCAATCTTCGCGTGCACCAGGGGCTCGCGGATCTCGCCATGCGCCCGGTTCTCAGCAACATTCTTCAACAGATTGGGGGGCGTGTGGAGTGGCTTCACAGCGCCCACCACGGGTTCACGCTCACTCGCGACACGTCCGCGTGGGATGAGCATAAGCGGATCTACGAACTTGTGCGTGCGGGAGAGGCGATAAAGGCGCAAACGCTCATGGGCGAGCATCTCAAGGCCTCGCGCGATTCTTTCCTCGCGAGTCTCGCCAACCTCGCGGACGAGGATCGTTAGACCGTAACCGCCTCGGAATTCACACGAATTGGCGCACGAGAGCGACGAGCGCTACGACGACGATCGTCGCACGCAAAACAGAGTTCGGTAGGCGCTTTGCGAGGTGTGAACCCACGTACCCCCCAATCATTCCGCCGAATGCGAGGATGGCGACTCCAACCCACCACACGGGTGCGTCGAAAAAGACAAAGGCGACGAGGTACACGAGCGCCGCGGTCGCGTTTACATACAACTGCGTGAGGTTCTTAACGGGGTTGACGTCCTTCATGCTGCGCGAAGTGGTGATACCGAGGATGCCCATGTAGAGCACACCCTGGGCCGCGGTGAAATATCCGCCGTAGATCGCTGCGGCGCCCATGGGTGCCACGAGCCACGGGCTTTCGTATGCCGCCCCCACGGGACCTGTGGGCTCACTCGGCTCTGTCTCTCGTCGTTTTTTGAGCCATGCCGTGAGGGAAGGCTGGCCGATCACGAGGATGAGCGCAACGATGATGAGAATGGGGACGACAATATCGAGTGCGCGTGAGGGGGAGAGCAGCAGCAGGATTGAGCCGGCGCTTGCACACAGAATAGTCGTGATCGATAGCGGGGCGAGGTGAGCTTTTCCGCGGCGATTTCCTTGCGGAAGCCGAGCACCGAGGCGATCGTGGCGAATGACATGCCGATCGTATTGGTGCGAACGGCGACGCCGGGTGGAACTCCGAGTGCGAGGAGCACCGGGAGCGTGAGGAGAGACCCGGAGCCCACGGCGGCGTTGACGATGCCCGCGAGTATGCCCATGACGAACAGGAGCAACACGCTCAGGATCTCCACGCGACCCACCTCCGAAGCTTTGTATACATAGAAACGATAGGCGTTACGCTAGCCGGTTGATGGCGCGTAGACGCGGGATGTTCGCCCTGTGGTCGATAGACTCTCCCCATGGCCGAAGTCCAGTGGCACAGTATCGAACCCGCGCCCGTTGTGCTCATCGCGGGCAAGGAGGCGCTCCTCGCCCAGCGCGCGCTCGAACGCATCGTCGACCTCAGTCGCGAACGCCATGCGGACCTTGAGGTTCACCGTTTCATTTCGACTGAGATCACGAAGAGTGGCCTGCTCCAATACACGGCACCCTCGCTGTTCGGCGAGCCACGCCTCGTCATTATCGACGAGGTGACACGCGGCGCGGAGCCTCTCATCAACGCTCTTCTGGAATACGTGAAGAGCCCCGAGCAAGATGTCACGCTCGTGCTCATTAACCGGGGGGATCAACGTGCCAAGAAGCTCCTCGACGCCGTCAAGAAGTCGGGAGCACCATGGGTCAATGCAGCCGAGATTAAAACGCCGAAGGCGAAGATGACGTTCGCCATGAGCGAGTTTTCACGCGCACGACGCCGCGTCAATTCCGATGCCGTCAAAGCGCTCGTTGATGCATTCGGCACCGACCTCATGGAACTCGCGGCCGTCAGCACCCAGCTCATGCGTGACACCGAGCCAGAATCGGGGCAGCAGGCCGGTCCAATCACGCTCCGCCACGTGGAGGCACTCACGGCGGGGCGTGCGGAAACCACGGGGTTTGCGATTGCCGACGCTTGCCTCGCCGGCAAAGAGCGTGAAGCGCTCGTGCTTCTTCGCCAGGCGGAACTCTCGGGCCTTTCTCCCGTGGCTATCGTGGCGACGATCGTGCGTAAGGCTAGGCAGGTTGCGCAGGTAGCGATTCCTGGCGCGACGGCGAAGAGCGTGGGCATGCAGGATTGGATGTTCCGCAACAACGCTCAGCTCGCGCGGCACTACTCGGATCGAGCCCTCGCCTCGGTGTTTGAGTCACTCGCGAAGGCTGACGCTGCCGTCAAAGGCAATGATCGCGACCCGATGTGGGCACTTCAACGCCTTATCGTTGAGATCTCGCGTGCGAAGAGGGGGCGGGCATGAATCGTTTCGACTGGCGAACCGCTTTGTGGGTGGTGGGCGGTGCGCTTCTCACCCTTCTTCTCGTGCTGTCGTTTGCGAAGGACCTCGTGGCGCAACTGCATGCCATCCTTGGTTGAGCGAACCGCCGATTCCGTGTCTCATTGGGACTTAGGGCTCTGGCGTCGCGAATAATCTCGAGGTTCCCCCTCACACTCAATAACACTTTGATAACTCTTGTGGAGGGCCTCTACTGGCACGCGCATAACAGTGGTATCCATAAGGTGGTTTGTTTTCCCACCGGAGGTTACCCCCATGCCGAACCGCTCTGCCGCTTCCCCTCGCCATCGTGCTTTCAACGCTGGCATTGGCGCCCTTGCCGTCACGTCACTTCTCGCTCCCGCAGCTGCCATCGCCGCCCCCGCCGAGGCCGACCCTGCTGCACACGTAGGTACCGAAACGCCCGAGGCAACCGCCCCTGAGAGCGTCGAAATCCCCGAAAGCGGCGGTGATGCCACCCCTGAGCGCAGCCTCGAGGAGCAGATCGCCGATGCGAGGGTCGACGTCGAGAAGGCTACCGAGGCGCGCGATGTAGCTAGCGGCGAGCTCGCTGTTGCGCAGAAGCATCTCGATGCAGGAACTGGGGAGACGGCGGCCGCTGAGGAGTCCAAGGCTGCTGCGGCGCAGAAGCTGCAGGGCGAGATTGATCGCGAGATTGCCGAGGCGCAAGCCGCGGATCAGGCTGCTGCGGAAGAGCTCGATCAGGTGACCGCTGCCATGGAGCAGGCCCTGGCCGAGAAGAATGCCGCCGACAAGGCTCTCGCCGACGCCCAGGCAGAACTGGAGAATGCGCAGGCGACTCTTGGTGCTGTCGAATCGACCACACCCGACACCGCGGCCGAGGATCTTGCCAAGGCTGAGGAAAACGCCGCCGCTGCCGAGCAAGCGTTGACCGAAGCCCAATCACAAGTCGACGAAGCGCAAAAGGCCGCCGATGAAGCTGCCACGAAGGTGAGCGACGCCGAAGCCGCAAAGGCCGAGGCCGAGCAATCCCTCACGAAAGCTCAAGAGGAACAAAAAGCCGCTCAGTCGCGTGTCAATGACGCCCAGGCGCGCAAGGACGAAGCCGATTCGCGCGTCGCTGAGCTCGAAACGGCGAGCGGGACCGACACTACTGAAGCTAAGGCAGAGCTCGACAGCGCCGTGGCTGCCCGCGACACCGCGCAGAACGAATTGAGTGCGGCAAATGCCGCGCTTGCGGAGGCAAACACTGCCGTTGAGAACCAGCAGAATGCAGTCAAGACGGCAAAGAGTGAGCTTGAGAAAGCACAGGAAGCGGCGAACGAAGCTGAGAATGCTGTCACTACGGCGCAAAGCAACCTCTCCAGTTTAGAGAGTCAGCGTGATCAAGTCCAGGAACAGCTCGACGATGCGACTGCTGCTCTTAAGACTGAACAGAACAAAACAGCGAGCCTTGAGACCAAGAAGGATGCTGATGGTAGGGCACTTTCTGCAGCGCAACAAAAGGTGGAGGAGGCTCAGGCTGCGGTAACGACGGCCCAACAGAACGTGGCTGAGGCGGAAAAGTCACTGAAAGAAACGGCCGTCACCTACCCGAAGATTGCACGTGGCTTCTACGAATGGATGAAGGGCCAGGGGTATACAGAGTCGGCCACCATGGCGCTTGAGATTCTTGATGACAAAACTACGGTTTCGCCAGCGGAGAAAGAGGATGGAAGCCCCGTTGATTCTCGGGTGGTCACTTCCCTAACGAACGAGGACGACGCCAACGATGCGACGAGCCTTAAGAACATGCTGGCCTCCGTCAAGTGGATGAAGGAAGCAAACCGCTTGCGGAAGGATGTAGAGAAACTGCCGGAGGCGCAAGTGAGCCTGCGACTCATGGCGGTGTCTCAGGTGAAAGCCAACTGGTCCCAAGAGCACACGTTGAAACATTCGAATGTTTTTGGTGCAGGAGAAAATCTCGCGTGGGGCTGGGAAAGCTTCGATCCCTATGGCACTACCTCGCGTCAACGCCCTTACTACATGCCCGGTACGGAGGTTGACGGTCAAAAGCAGTACGAAGCCGCTATGGCCAAAGTTAAGGCTGGTCAAACTCCAGACGTCAATGATTTGCCTCAGGGGTGGTTCTGGCTCGAAAAATTTGTGCTCAAATCGCAGCAGGAGTATGGCTTTGATTTCAAGGCAAAATATCCGCAGGTGGGTAGCGCCACAGGGCACTACAGATTGATTGCTGATATGAATTCTGGCGCCAAGATTGTGGCCATGGGATATGGCCTCAATACGGATGCCAATGAGGTGGACGGGTTCAATTTCGCAGAAACGCATAGCCTCGGCATGGCGGCTGGTTACGGAAAGACACCAACGGGTTGGGCCATTAGCGAAGCGGAGTCCAAAGAGCTCATGAGCGTCGACCGCTTCGAGGAGCTTCTGAAGCAGTATGAGGGTCTCACTGAACAACCAGCGGTTGCGACCCCGGACGCGAAGGCCAACCTGGATGCCGCTCAAGCTGAGTTGAAGGACGCCGAAGAGCGTTTGGCTCAAGCAATGCGCGCTAGTGATCAGGCAGCGGCGAATGCCAATACGTCCGCGGATGCGCTCGCAAAGAATACGACTGCTATCGCGGATCTGAAGAAGGACCTGGAAGAATACTCAAACAAGCGCGATGAGCTCGCCGTGAAGGTTGAGGAGGCGAAGCAGGCTCTCACCGCGGCGGAAGAGGCGCTCGATCCGGCTCAAAACGCCCTTCAGCAGGCGCAGCAGGTTCACGCTACGGCTGAATCGGATTTGAAGCAGCTTGAGGCTGATACGCAAGCCAAGCAGCAGGCCGTAGCCCAAGCACAGAAGGCCTACGACGATGCCGAGGCTCGCGTAACGAAGGCCCAGCAAACCCTCGCTGACCTCGCGAGCGGTACGGAACTGGGCAACGCACGCGAGGCAGCTGCCGCCGCGGACCAGGAGCTTTCCGCAGCTCAGCGAGCACTCACTGACGCTAATACCGCGGTCGTGGACGCTCAGCAAAAGGCGACGAGCGCTACTAATGCTCTTGCAGAGGAAGAGAATGCGCGAGCGGCTGCCGAAAAGACTCTCGCTGACGCTACGGCACCCATGAAGGAGCTTGAGGAGGCGAAAGCCAATGCCGACGCTGCTCTCGCCGCCGCCCAAGCCAATACCAAGAATCTCGCCGATGCGAACGCAGCCGTCGCGGCAGCATCCGAGGAGTTGGATAATGCCCGGGACCGCGCTGAGAAGGCTGAAGCGGCATATAACGAGGCAGTCGCCGCCGTCGAACCTGCCAAGGCTAAGCGCGAGGCCGCAGCTATGGTGCTCGCCGCAGCCGAGGGCCTCACATTCGACGGCGTCGTAGCCAATGGTGTCGATCAGGCGACATACCCCGAAGTCGCAGAAGCCCGCGCAGCCTACCTCGCTGCAGAGGCAGGTCTCGAGGACGCTCGTGCTGCCGTTAGCCCTGCCGAAATAGCAGTGGCCGACGCACAAGCAGCGCTCGATATGGCCGAGGCCCGACTCGCAGCCGCAGAGGCAGAACTTGCACGGCTTGAAGCACTGGTGGAGCCGGGCGCTCCTGGCAGCACCGAACAACCTGGTGTAGGAGAGCCAGCTGACGAAGATTCCGGCGCTGATTCCTCTGAAACTGAGGTAGAAGGCAGCGAAGAGCAAACCGAAGCTGAAGGCGAAGACGCTGCCATCAGTGATGCCGTGGCCGAGGTTGAGGCGTCAGGCCGTGGGAAAGGCGGTTCTCGTAAGGGCACGCCAGCTCACACAGTTGTGGTGAGCGAGCACGATTCGCGCCCTGACGCGCTTCCACGTACGGGCTTCGGCGCCGCGGGTCTCGCAGGTCTCGCTGCCCTCAGTATGATCAGCGGCGCGGGCCTCGCCGCGCGTAGCGACTCTGGCCGCCGCGCGCGCCGCGACTAAGGCAGGGTCGCAAGAAGCGACATACACACACGAAAACCGCGCCCCGGTGGTTGCCATCCGCAACTGCCGGGGTGCGCTCGCACTTAAAGCGGCGAGCCGTCGGACTCCGCGCCGCTAAAGAGGCAACGAAAAAGGCCCCGCCGAAGCGGGGCCTTTCATTGCGCTAAAACGCGCGGACTATGCTCACTTATCGAGAGTCGCCACAAGCTTCGCGAGGCCCGACTTGCGGTTCGCGGCCTGGTTCTTGTGGATAACGCCCTTCGACACAGCCTTGTCGAGCTTGCGCGAAGCCTCACGAAGAGCCTTGGCCGACGCATCAGCATCGCCGGCAGCGACCGCGGTGCGAACCTTACGCACGTAGGTCTTGAGCTCGCTGCGGTACGCCTTGTTGCGCTCCTGAGCCTTCGCGTTGGTCTTGATGCGCTTGATCTGGGACTTGATGTTTGCCACGAGGTGCCTTTTCTAGATGTTGAGGTGAAACGCCGCTCATGAGAGGTGCTCGCGCTCGACGGGGACGGGCGGTGGGGTATCGCCTGGAGACGTCAAACGTTCGCATCACGAACGGAAAAACTCACGCCGGCGCATGCAGCACCACGCCCCAGAGACACGAAAGGGGTGTAAGCACGCCGCACGCAGCGCAGTATGTTCACACATACAGCCGTCAACTCTACCAGCGGCCGGCGCGAAAGCACAGGGCTTCAGCTCACCAACCGTGCTCTTCGCGTGTGGCATTAGCCACCCGATCAAAGCGAGCCTTGTCGAGCTTGCCGCCCTCGCGTCGCACCTTCGATGCTTCGAGGCGAATGAGGCGATCGACCCTCACTTCCGAGGGACGGTGCTTGGCGTCCCACGAACCGGTGCCGATGTCCACCCAGCGATTGCCGTGTTCATCGGTGTGATCGCCCTTGCCACGGTCGCGCGAGGTGAGCATAAGCGTGACAATGACGCCATTGCCCTCCTCAGCAAGCACGAGTACGGGGCGGTCTTTGCCCTTCGAGGGATCTTCCTCGAACGGTACCCATGCCCACACGACCTCGCCCGGATCGGGGTTGCCGTCTGCCGCAGGTGCATACGTGATGGTCAGGGGAGCGCTGCTGGCGCGATCGGGGAGCGCGGAGTGCGCTTCGCTTGGGCCGGCACCATCGCGGGTTTGTGGTCCGACGTTTGCCGGGCCAGCGTCGGACCCTTTTCGCTTGTTTTCGAAGGCCCGCACCCCCTCCCGGGCAAGGCGACCCGCGGCCCGCTGGACCTGACGGTTTCGGGCGAGTGAGCCCGCGATGGATCTAAGTGAGGAGAGAACGCTCATGGTGTGACCGTATCAACCCGTGCGATGGTGGGAGTGAACGGGCCAAAAACGAGTGTGCATGGGACAATGAAGGCATCTTTGCCCGTCGAAAGGATTCCCGTTGACTAGCGCCCCCGCGAACATGCGCGAGATCGAGCCAGCCGCGACCTCCATGGAGAGGATTCGTAACTTCTGCATCATCGCGCACATCGATCATGGCAAATCGACTCTCGCCGACCGCATGCTCCAGCTCACCGGCGTCGTTGATGAGCGTGCGATGCGGGCCCAGTACCTCGACCGCATGGATATCGAACGCGAGCGCGGCATCACGGTGAAAAGCCAAGCCGTGCGCATGCCGTGGGTCGTGGATGGCGAGGCATACGCGCTCAACATGATCGACACGCCGGGCCACGTGGACTTCACCTACGAGGTCTCGCGTTCGCTCGCGGCGTGCGAAGGCGCGATTTTGCTGGTCGATGCCGCTCAGGGGATCGAGGCACAGACCCTCGCGAATCTCTACCTCGCGCTCGATAACGACCTTGAGATCATCCCCGTGCTCAACAAAATTGATCTGCCGGCTGCCGATCCGGAAAAGTACGCCGCGGAGATCGCCCAGCTCGTGGGCTGCGAACCCGACGACGTGCTCAAGGTTTCCGGGAAGACCGGCGAAGGAGTTGAGGCGCTTCTCGATCACGTCGTGCGCACGATCCCGAAGCCCCATGGGCGCATCGATGCGCCCTCGCGCGCGATGATTTTTGACTCCGTGTACGACACCTACCGGGGCGTTGTGACGTATGTGCGTGTGGTTGACGGGCAGCTCGACCCGCGCGAGAAAATTCAGATGATGTCGACCGGTGCGACTCACGAACTGCTCGAGCTCGGCGTGATTTCGCCCGAGCCGAAGCCCACGAAGGGGCTCGGCCCCGGCGAGGTCGGCTACCTCATTACGGGCGTGAAAGACGTGCGCCAGTCGAAGGTCGGTGACACCGTGACCGCTGCGCTGCGCGGCGCCGAAGAACCGCTAGCCGGCTACTCCGAACCGAAGCCGATGGTGTTCTCGGGGCTCTTCCCGATTGATGGCTCCGACTACCCGGCGCTTCGCGACGCGCTTGACAAGCTCAAACTCAACGACGCCGCGCTCAACTATGAGCCCGAGACCTCGACCGCGCTTGGCTTCGGCTTCCGCGTGGGCTTCCTCGGCCTGCTTCATCTCGAGATCGTGCGCGAGAGGCTCGAGCGCGAGTTCAACCTCGATCTGATTTCGACCGCGCCGAGCGTGATCTACCACGTGACGATGGAGGACGGCACCGAGGTCGAAGTGCTGAACCCTTCGGACTTCCCCGAGGGCAAGGTTCACGAGATCCGCGAGCCCGTTGCGAAGTCCACGATCCTCGTGCCCAAGGAATTCGTGGGCACCGTGATGGAACTGTGCCAGTCGAAGCGCGGAACGATGAAGGGCATGGACTACCTGAGCGAAGACCGCGTGGAGCTTCGGTACACCCTTCCCCTTGCCGAAATCGTGTTCGACTTCTTCGACCAGCTCAAGAGCCGAACGAAAGGCTATGCCTCGCTCGATTACGACGTGCAGGGTGAGGAAGCGGCCGATCTGGTCAAGGTGGACATGCTGCTTCAGGGCGAAACGGTGGACGCCTTCAGCGCGATTGTGCACCGCGATAAGGCCTACCACTACGGCGTAGAGATGGCCGGCAAGCTCAAGAACCTCATTCCTCGCCAGCAGTTCGAGGTGCCCATCCAGGCGGCAATCGGTTCGCGCATCATCGCTCGCGAGAACATCCGCGCAATCCGTAAAGACGTGCTCTCCAAGTGCTACGGCGGCGACATCTCTCGTAAGCGCAAGCTGCTCGAGAAGCAGAAGGAAGGCAAGAAGCGGATGAAGTCGATCGGTTCGGTTGACGTGCCGCAGGAAGCGTTCATCGCGGCGTTGCGCTCGGACGCCGGCTCGGCCGACGGCAAAAACAAATAAGGAGGCACGATCATGAACGTTGAACCTCTTTCGGTCACCATTGCTGACGCCCCGGCGCGCGTGATCTCGACGTGCACGGTGGATTCCCTCTTCCACGTCGAAGCAACGGGTATCCGCTCGGGGATCAACAAGGTCCCGCGCCCGGAGGGGATCAAGCTCTTGACGCACGGCGTCCTCGGCGACGTGCAGGGCGATACCGAACATCACGGCGGCCTTTTCAAGGCTGTGTATGCGTTCGCGCGAGAAACTCGCGAGGAACTTGCTCGCCAAGAAGGTTTTAGTGGTCTGCCCGACGGTGCCTTCGGTGAAAATCTGGTCACGGAGGGCATTGATACCGACGAGGTCGTCATCGGCTCGCGCTGGCGGATTGGCGGTGCCGAGCTTGAGGCGAGCGTGCCGCGCCAGCCCTGCAAGACCTTTGGCGTCTGGATGGGGCGCTTCGCCGATCAGGCGGGGCTCGAACGGCGAGGCCCGTGGGGGCGCCGCTTCACTGCTTACGGCAAGTGCGGCGCGTACTTCCGCATCGTGCGCGAGGGCGTTGTGCGCCCGGGAGATGAGATCGAGGTCCAGTCGGTTCCCGAGCACGGCGTCAGCATCGGCGAAATGTTCCGCGGGCTCGCGGGCGCGATTGATCCGGCGAGCGCCAAGGCGCTCCTGACCTGGGCTCGCGACACTGAAACGCCCGTGTACACGTCCATGGCAAAGGGGTGCCTCGCGGCGCTCCAAAGTGCCGATATCGCGTTCGAATTCCCCGCCTCGCTCATCACCGATGGCCGCGGAAACTAACGCCAAGGGCCGAGGCCTCTCGGTCTATATTCATGTGCCGTTTTGCGCGGTGCGGTGCGGGTACTGCGACTTCAACACCTACACCGCGAAGGAACTCGGCGGCGGAGGATCGCAGGCGGAGTATCCGGATAATGCGATGCGGGAAATGGATCTCACGCTCGCGGATGATGAAGCGTCGGGCTTTTCCTACGACCGAGTTGACACGGTGTTCTTTGGCGGCGGAACCCCCACGCTTCTTCCGGCCGATGACCAGGCGCGCATGCTCGCGTACCTCACCTCGCTCATCCCTCTCGCATCCGATGTCGAGGTGACGACCGAAGCTAATCCCGATTCCGTCACGCGGGACTCCCTCTTCCGCCTCGCCGATGCCGGATTTACTCGCGTCAGCTTTGGGATGCAATCGGCGGTGCCGCGCGTGCTTGCGATCCTCGACCGCACCCACAACCCCGAATCCGTGCCACGGGCCGTCGCGTGGGCCCGGGAAGCGGGCCTTCAAGTGAGTCTCGACATGATTTATGGAACGCCGGGGGAGTCGCTCACGGACGTCGAGACCACGATCGAGGCGATCACCGAGATGCAGCCGGATCACGTGAGTGCCTACTCGCTCATCGTCGAGGGCAACACCAAAATGGCTCGCCAGCTGCGCCGCGGCGAGCTCAGCGAGCCCGATCCAGACTTCATGGCCGATGCCTACGAACTCATCGCCGACCGCACGCGAGCCGCGGGTTTCGAGTGGTACGAGGTCTCGAATTTCGCGCGGGGCGAGGAGTTTCAGTGCCGCCATAATCTCGCCTACTGGCGAGGGCTCGACTGGTGGGGGATTGGCCCCGGCGCGCATCGACACCGCGACGGGTATCGGTCGTGGAACCTCAAGCACCCCTCACGCTATGCCGCCGCCCTCGCCGCCGGGCGTTTGCCCGTCGACGGGTTCGAGAACGTTTCGCCCGAGGATCGCGCGCTCGAGCGCCTCATGCTCGAGATGCGCATCCGCGAGGGTTTTGAGGCGGCGAGCAACCCGCTCACCTCGAGCGATGAGGCACGCGAGGTGCTCGAGCGGCATGTGGCGGCGGGGCGGTTGGATGCGACTGCGTGGGACAACGGGATCGTGAGGCTTTCCGATGCCGGCCGGCTCGTCGCCGATGCCATTACGCGCGATGTTTTGCCTTGAGAGCGCCTTTGGAGCGGCGAAGACTCGAGTGATCCCTACGGTTCATGTTGATCACTTTCGTTGTCCGTTTTCTTATGTCGGGCGACGAATTGTTGAAGAACGGTAAAAATTAGAAAGCCGAGAAGCAGGATCGCCACGATCATCACGACAACAACGAAAATGACCATAAACCACGGGGACCTAAAAATCATGAGATTCCTACGCTTTCGAAAGTCACCGATAACCCGACCTTGCACCTACCTGAACCTATCACGTGGCTTGGATCACGTTTAGTGCAGATGAGGGCCCGGACAGTCGGACGGGCAGTCGTGGCGTCCGTCAGGGCAGTGCATGATGTCTCGGTTGCGGCTTACGGCTGGACCTTGAATGAATACAGAGCACCGCATGGTTTTTGGCAGAAGCGGGGACTCGGCCGCTTAGTCGACGCTTCCGATGGCTCTTAAGCGCGGGCGAGGTAAGCGTCGGATTTGGCCTCGTGCCAAACCCCCACAACCCCTATGCAATTCAGGGAGTGGCGGTGACGAAGTCGATCAGTTCCTCGATACGCCCGCTAAGGGTCGGCTCGACATCCGCGTACGAGCGCACCCGCCCGAGAATCTTCTGCCACCCTTCGGCGATATCCGCCTGCGACTCGGCAGGGAGCCCGAGCGCTCTGAGCGAGCCGACCTTGATGTCTGTTCCCTTGGGGATGTGGGGCCACTTCTCGAGCCCTACGCGAGCGGGTTTGACGGCCTGCCACACGTCCACGTACGGGTGGCCGAGGATCAGCACATGCTCCCGCATGCCCTTCTCCCGCATCACGGATTCGGCGATCCGCGTTTCTTTCGAACCGGGAACGAGATGATCAACGAGGATCCCGAGCCTGCGGCCTGGGCCCGGCCGGAAAGCCCGAACGCGCTCGAGAAGATTATCGGCGCCATCGAGCATTTCGACAGCAACGCCCTCGATACGCAGGTCATGCCCCCACACCTTCTCCACGAGTTCCGCATCGTGCTTGCCTTCCACCCAAATCCGCGAGCCCCGCGCCACGCGGGCACGCACCCCTTCAACGTAGGTTGAGCCCGAGGCGCTGCGTTTAGGGGCCGACGTTTGCCGAGCAGCCGTCGGACCGCCCTTCGTAGGGGGAACGAGGCGGACGGGTTTCCCATCGATCAAAAACCCCGGGCCGAGGCGGAAGGTGCGCAGCCGGTGGTGGCGATCCTCGAGCTCGGCGATGTGGATGCCGCCAGACTTTTCCACGCGCGTAACGGCGCCAACCCAGCCGGTTTGGACATCCTCGACGACGAGCCCGCGCTCGGCGGGGACATCCCTGCTCGCGGGGCGTTTCGGGTGAAAGGCATCCCCGGTACCGGAAAGGACGTCGTGGCCGTAGCGATCGATATTCACGGCGGTTTACGCTACCAGGGGCGTGTTCGCTCACAGGGGATCGCCACACCGTGCGAGGGGCGCGCACTCCGCGTAGTATTGGCACTCGAAGCCCGTGACTGCTAATGCGCGAAAGGATGAGATACATGGATGAGCGCAAGCTCAGCATCCTCGGCGCAATCGTGGAAGATTACGTGGCGACCCGCGAACCCGTGGGCTCGAAGTCACTGCTGGAACGTCACGAGCTAGGCGTGAGCGCCGCGACCGTGCGCAACGACATGTCGGTGCTCGAAGAAGAGGGACTCATCATGCAGCCCCACACCTCGGCGGGGCGCATCCCCACCGATAAGGGCTACCGCGTGTTCGTCGATTACGTCGCGCAGGTCAAGCCCCTTTCAGCGCCCGAGCGTCGCGCAATCCACACGTTCTTCGACGGTGCCCACGACCTCGATGATCTGCTGTCCCGCACGGTGCGTCTGCTCTCGCGCCTCACGAATCAAGTCGCCGTTGTGCAGTACCCCGCGTTGCGCCAGGCTCACGTGCGTCACGTTGAACTCGTGAAGACTTCCGAAACCCTCTTGCTCGTTGTGCTCATCACCGATGCGGGCCGGGTGGATCAGCAAACAATTTCTCTTCAGCACTCGCAGGATGCCGCGTTCTATGAACGCCTGCGCGAGCGCATCAATCGCGTGTGCGCATCGAGGCCCGTGACCTCAGTGGGCGGGGACCTCAATGCACTTCTCGAGGAGGAATCCGCATCAACACGCGCTGCCGCCACCGAAGTGCTCGAGGCGCTCGGCGAACTGCTTGCCTCGCGTCGCGAGGATCGTATGATCGTCGGCGGCGTCTCGAACCTCGCGCGCGGTGAACAGTTCTCGCGCGAAGTTGGCCCCATGCTCGACCTCCTCGAGGAGCAACTCGTGCTTTTGCGACTTCTTGGCGAGATGCATTCGAACTTCGGCGAGGTCGACGTGCTGATCGGCGAGGAGCTCAGTAGCGTTTCCGGTGATGCTCTTCAGCGCGCAGCCCTCGTGGGGAGCGCCTATACCGAAGCGGCTGGTGGCGCTTCGCCGTCTTCACGCATTGCGATCCTCGGCCCTTCGAGCATGGATTACGTGACCTCCATATCTTCCGTGCGCGCCGTCGCCCGGTATATTTCCCGTTTCATCGGTTAAGAACTGCACCCAACTCTCAAGGAACCACACTTCGTGAACGACGATTTTTACGAGATCCTCGGCGTCTCCAAAGACGCCAGCGCGGACGAGATCAAGAAGGCCTACCGCAAGAAGGCCCGCAAACTTCACCCCGACGTGAACCCCGATCCTTCTGCGGCCGATCAAATGAAGAAGGTCTCGCAAGCCTACGAGACGCTCTCCAATCCTGAAAAACGTCGCATGTATGACATGGGCGGGCAGAGCCCGTTCGGCGGCGGTGGTTTCGGTGGCTTCGGTGGGGGAGCGACGTTCGACTTCTCCGACCTGTTTGAGGCGTTCGCGGGCGCGAGTAGCATGGGCGGGCGCGGGCGCGGCCCCATTCCCCGTGAGCGGCGCGGCAACGACATTCTGCGACGCATGACGCTCGAACTCGACGACGTTGTGTTCGGCTCCGAAAAAGAGCTCACGTTCCCGACGGCTGTCACCTGTTCACGCTGCCACGGCAATTGCTGTGAACCGGGAACCGGAACGAAGAAATGCACCGTGTGTAGCGGAAGCGGGCACGTGCAGCGCACCGTGAACTCCCTGCTTGGGCAAATGGTGCAGCTCGCGCCGTGCTCGGCGTGCCAGGGTCACGGCACGACCATCGAGAATCCTTGCGCCGAATGCCAGGGCCACGGCCGTGTGCAAGAAGAGCGCACGATTACCCTGCGCGTTCCCGCGGGCATCGACACGGGACGCCGCATTCAGCTTCGCGGCGAGGGTGAGGCCGGCGAGGCCGGCGGCCCCGCGGGTGATCTGTTCGTCGAAGTGCGTGTCAAGGAGCACGAAATCTTCCACCGTGAGGGCAACGACCTGCTTGCGCGCCTCACGATTTCGATGGTGGCCGCGGCCCTCGGCACGAAGGCCACGCTCACGACCTTTGACGGTGAGCGGGAGGTCGAAATCAAGCCGGGCACCCAGCCGGGCGATGTGATTCGCATGCGGAACCTCGGTGTGACCTCGCTTCGCGGCGATTCGCGTGGCGACATCCTCATCGAAGTAGGCGTCGAGATCCCGAAGAAGCTTTCCGGTTCTGAGCGGGACCTCCTCACACAGTTTGGCGAGATGCGTGGCGAACCGGATCTGCGCGAAGGTGCGAAGAACGCCCAGCACAGCGACGGCGGAGTATTCGCCAAGATCCGCGAAAAGTTCCGCGACCTGTGAGCCTGAAGAACTTCCTTCTCCTCGAAGGCACGCTCGAAGGAGCGAGCACCGGGGCAGCGTTCTCGATCGGTGGGGATGAGGGCCACCACGGGGCGCGCGTCATGCGCTTGCGCTCGGGTGAGCGCATCCTCGTGACCGACGCGAGCGCGCACCAGGCTGAGGCCTCGATCGTGAGCGTGTCGAAATCGAGCTTTGACATCGAGCTCAGCGAAACGCCGCGGCACGAAGAGGCACCAGCGACTCTGCTCGTCCTCGTCCAAGCACTCGCGAAGGGTGGTCGGGACGAATCGGCGATCGAAATGGCGACCGAACTCGGCGTGGACCGAGTGATTCCGTGGCAAGCGGACCGCAGCGTCGTTCAGTGGAAGGGTGTGAAGGAAGAAAAGGGGCGCGAGAAATGGCGCTCGCGCATTATCGCCGCGGTCAAGCAATCGCGCCGCGCACGCATCCCTGCCCTGGAGACCGCTGTGACGAGTGCGGAACTTGTGCCCCTCATCGAGAGTGCGGTTTCTCGTGGGGCCATGGTCCTTGCTCTCCACGAGAGTGCGACCGAAAGGCTCGGTGGAGTGACTCGCGAGCTCGCGATGCGCGCCGCGAACGCGGGAGAAATGCCTGGGGAAGTGTGGGTCCTCGTCGGTCCCGAAGGGGGCATAAGCGACGAGGAGATTCGCCGATTTTCCGCCGCCGGCGCGGCCCCAGTTCTACTCGGGAACGAGATTCTTCGGGCGTCAAGCGCGGGACCAGCGGCTCTTGCCGCACTCTGCTCGGTGATCGGTCGATGGCAGTAGCTCGTTCACAATGACACCCGTGGCCCCAGGTGCACGCTCGAAGGCGTCGGACCCCACACGTGGGCACACCGCTTGCCCACTAGACTGGTGGGGCCAACGCTCTCATGCACCCGAGGAGGAGCCGATGACCACCACCGATCCGAACTGTATCTTCTGCAAGATCGTTGCTGGCGAGATCCCGTCGACCAAGGTCTACGAGGACGCCAACGTCGTGTGCTTCAAGGACCTCGAGCCGAAGGCTCCCGTGCACGTGCTCGCCGTGCCCAAGGAGCACTACTCCAACATCGTGGAACTCTCCGCCAATAAAGACCTGCTCGCCGCGGTCGTCAAGGCCGCGGGCGCCGTTGCGAAGGAACAGGCCCAGGGGGAGTTCCGCTTCATTTTCAACACCGGTGAAAGCGCTGGCCAAAGCGTTTTCCATGTACACGGACATATTCTCGCCGGTACGCCCCAGTCTGAAGGAGACCTCTTCTAACCGTGCAGGAGACCACCGAAATTCTCGAGCGCTACGTCGCGATCCCCGATCACTTGCGCCCCGTCGCCGTCCTCGGCGCAAACGACCAGGCCCTCAACGTCATCGAAAAAATCATGCCGGACATCGACGTGTCGATGCGCGGGCACCAGATCACGTTGCGCGGACCGGAAGGCTCGCTCGATCGCGCAGCCGCGATCATGAACTCCCTTATTGAAATCGCCGCGAGCGGCGAAACCGTGACGGGTGAGGCGGTCCACCGCGCGGCGGAACTCTACGGCGATGATCGACGCCGCGATCAGCACGTGTCGCAGATCCTCAGCCAGTCCGTGCTCTCGTCCCGGGGCCGTACGATCCGCCCGAAGACCGTTGGGCAAAAGGACTACGTGGACGCGATCGACGAGAACACCATCGTGTTTGGCATTGGCCCCGCGGGCACCGGCAAAACATACCTCGCCGTCGCGAAAGCCGTGCGGGCTCTGCTCGATAAGCAGATCAACCGCATCATTCTCACCCGCCCCGCGGTCGAAGCAGGGGAGAGGCTCGGCTTCCTCCCGGGCACGCTCAACGAGAAGATCGACCCGTACCTGCGCCCGCTTTACGATGCCCTCCACGACATGCTCGATCCCGAGTCGATTCCGCGCCTCATGGGCGCCGGAACCATCGAGGTTGCTCCGCTCGCCTACATGCGCGGGCGCACCCTCAATGACGCCTTCATCATCCTCGACGAAGCCCAAAACACGACCGCCGAGCAAATGAAGATGTTCCTCACGCGCCTTGGGTTCAATTCGACAATGGTGATCACCGGAGACGCGACCCAGGTTGACCTCCCCGGCGGAACGAAGAGCGGTCTCAAGGTTGTTGAGCGGATCCTCGGCAATGTTGATGACATTGCCTTTTGCCACTTGAGCTCGAAGGACGTTGTGCGCCACCGACTCGTGAGCGACATCGTTGATGCGTACGCACGCTGGGATCTTTCCGAGTTCTCTCCGAAAAAGAAGGCCAAGCGATGAGCATCGAAGTCAATAATGAGACCACCGCGAAGATCGACGCGCGCGAATTCGTGGATCTTGCCCGATATGTCTTTGACGCGATGTTCCTGCATCCCGCAACGGAACTCTCCATCACGTTCGTGGATGAGAGCGCAATGAGCGACCTTCACGAAGAGTGGATGGACCTCGAGGGCCCCACCGACGTGATGAGTTTCCCCATGGATGAATTGCGCGAGGGAAGCGAAGGCGAGCTCGCCCCCGAAGGGCTCCTCGGCGATATCGTTATCTGCCCCTCCGTTGCCGCCACCCAGGCGCGCATTGCGGGGCACAGCACCGAAGAAGAGATGCTCCTTTTGCTCACGCACGGCATCCTTCACCTGCTCGGCTACGACCATGTTGAACCCGAGGATGAACGCGTGATGTTCACGCTCCAGCGCAAGCTTCTCCTCACGTTCCTCGCGGGCCGTACCTCGCGCGTGGGCATCTCCGATACCGGGGGCCCGCGCCCGTGAACACGATCGCTATTCTTATTCCCCTCGCCATCATCGCGATCATACTCGCGGTGTGCTTCTCGGCGGCCGATGCTGCCCTGAGCACGCTGTCGCGCCACAGCATCGAACGCTACTTTGAGGATGAGGAGAAGAAGCGCGACCGCATCCTCACGATGCACGACGACACGCACACGACGTTCGCGACCATCGCGCTCGGGCGCGTCCTTGCCGAGGCAACCTACGCGGTCATCATTACGGCCTGCATGTTCGAGAGCCTCGAGGGCCTGTGGCTTCCGTTGCTCCTCGCGATCACGGTGACGTTCCTCGTGTCCTTCATGGGAGCCTCCGTCTCGCCTCGAACCCTTGGGCGTCGCGCTCCAGAGAAGACAATCTCGTTTCTCGTCCCCCTCGTGCGGTTCGCTCGCATTGTGCTCGCGGTGCCGTCGAAGGTGCTCATCCACATCTCCAATGCCTTTACCCCCGGCGGCAAGGTTGCGGGAGGTCCCTTCGCCACCGAAGAAGAGCTGCGCCACTTCGTTGATCGAGCGAGCGAAACCGAGGCGCTCGAAGACGACGAACGCAACATGATCAAGGGCGTGTTCGACCTCGACGACACGATGATTCGCGAGGTCATGGTGCCGCGCACCGACATGGTCACGATCGATGCGGATGCAACAGCAAATAAAGCGATGCGCCTCTTCGTGCGTTCGGGCTACAGCCGCATCCCCGTGATCGGTGAAGAGGGCGTTGACGACTTAAAGGGCATGCTTTACTTCAAGGACGTCATGCGCGCGATTCACTCGCCGTGGAATCCCGGCGGCGACAGGCTCGTGACCGAGATTATGAGGCCCGTAAAGTTCTACCCCGAGTTCCTCACCGCGGACCGCGTCATGGAGGACATGCGCACCTCGCGCGTCCACGTAGGTATCCCGGTCGACGAATACGGCGGCGTGGCGGGCATCGTGACGATCGAGGACATCCTCGAAGAGATCGTCGGCGAAATTGCCGATGAACACGATCGTCGCGAGCAAGAGGCCGAACGCACCTCCGAGGGCGAATATCGCGTGTCCTCGCGCATGTCGATCGTCGAGGTTGGCGAACTCTTCGACCTCGAGATCGAAGACGAAGACGTGGACACGATCGGTGGCCTCCTCTCAAAGACCATCGGGAGAGTGCCGATCATCGGTGCAGAGGGCGACGCGCACGGGATTCACATGGAAGCCGATCGCACGAGCGGTCGACGCAAACAAGTCTCGGCGATCCTCGTAAGCCGCACGCCGCGCGATGCTGCAGGCGAGGCTGGCGAGAGTGACGACTAGGAGGTCGAGAGTGGAAGCTCAGCATCGAAGCGGATTCGTCGCGCTCGTGGGCCGGCCCAACGTGGGGAAGTCGACCCTCACGAACGCCATGGTGGGTGACAAGGTCGCCATCACGAGTTCGAAACCCCAAACGACGAGGCGCGCGATCCGCGGAATCGTGAGCCGTGAAAATGACCAGATCATCATCGTCGATACCCCGGGAGTGCACCGGCCTCGCACGCTCCTTGGTAAGCGTCTCAATGATCTCGTGCGGGAGACCCTCGCCGAAGTTGATATCGTGGGATTTTGCCTTCCCGCCGACCAGAAAATTGGGCCTGGCGACCGTTTTATTGCCGAAGACCTTCGGCAATTGCGTGGCAACCGTCGGACTCCCGCGATCGTGGCGATCGTGACGAAAGCCGATCTCGTGAGTCGCGATGAGCTGGCCGCGCACCTCATGGAAGTGGAGCGTTTTGCCAAGGCTGAGGACATCGTTCCCATCTCCGCGCGCGAGGGTGAACAGATCGATGTGCTCATGGACGTGATCGCGTCGCACCTTCCCGAGGGGCCCGCGCTCTATCCCGATGACCAGCTCACCGAGCAGAGCGTGAGCGACCGCATCGCCGAGCTCGTGCGCGAGGCTGCCCTCGAGGGCGTGCGGGATGAGCTTCCGCATTCGCTCGCGGTCGTGGTTGAGGAAATCGTCGAGGAGTCGCTCGATGGGGACCCGTTCGCCGAGGTGGCCCCGGGAGAGGGACGGCTCGTCGTGCGCGTGTCTCTCTTCGTGGAGCGCGATTCGCAAAAGGGCATCGTGATTGGCAAGGGCGGCAAACGCCTCAAGCAAGTCGGCACGAGGGCGCGCCGTGGCATCCGCGATCTCATGGGCCGCCCGGTTCATCTCGACATCCGCGTGAAGGTCGCGAAGGATTGGCAGCGCGATCCCAAGCAGCTCGGCCGCCTGGGTTTCTAGGATCTTGGGCGTTTTCGTCTCACAGTTTGAGTTTCCGACGGTTGCCTCGCTCGCGTATGCGCCCCCAGGTGTAAGGTGACGGCCATGAACCGTCACGCTCGCACCGTCTCCGCGACCGAAGATCCCAGCACACCCGTCGTCGGGCAGCACGGCGATGCGCCTCAAAAGCCCTCCCGGATGCCCGTGGGGCGCTACACGCCGTTCCACGAGCAGATCCCCTTCACGCTCGAGGATCGCCAATGGCCAAACCGCGTGGCGACTCGTGCGCCGCGCTGGTGCGCGGTCGATCTTCGCGACGGTAATCAGGCCCTCATCGATCCCATGAACACCGAACGCAAGCTCCGGATGTTTACGCTCCTCGTCGAGATGGGGTACAAGGAGATCGAGATCGGTTTTCCCTCGGCCTCGCAAACGGATTTCGACTTTTGCCGTACGCTCATCGAGCAGGACCTCATTCCCGATGACGTGACGATCCAGGTTCTCGTCCAGTGCCGCGAGCATCTCATCGAGCGCACGTACGAGGCGCTCCAGGGGGCAAAGCGCGCGATCGTGCACTTCTATAACTCCACGTCGATCGTGCAGCGCGATGTCGTCTTTCGTGCAAGCGAAGACGAGGTGCTCGACATCGCCGTGCAGGGGGCGCTGCTTGCAAAGAAGTACGAGGAGTCGCTCGACGGTTGTGATATCACCTATGAGTACTCGCCCGAGTCGTTCACGGGTACGGAGGTCGAATACGCCGCGCGCGTGTGCAATGCCGTCATCGACATTATTAAGCCCACTCCCGAGAAGAAGATCATCATCAACCTCCCCGCGACCGTGGAGATGGCGACTCCCAATGTGTACGCCGATTCGGTCGAGTGGATGGACAGGAACCTTCATTCGCGCGAAAGCGTGGTGCTCTCCCTCCACCCGCATAACGACCGCGGCACGGGCGTTGCCGCAGCGGAGCTCGGCTACCTCGCCGGTGCCGACCGCATCGAGGGCTGCCTCTTCGGAAACGGCGAGCGCACGGGCAACGTTGATCTCGTGACGCTTGGACTCAACCTCGCAACCCAGGGCGTCGACCCCCAGATCGATTTCTCGAACGTGCCGGAGATTCGCCGCACCGTGGAGCACTGCAACCAGATCGATGTGCACGAGCGCCACCCGTACGGTGGCGACCTCGTGTTCACGGCGTTCTCGGGCTCGCACCAGGATGCGATCAAGAAGGGCCTCGAGCGCATGGATGTCGATGCCGCGAAGGCGGGCGTTGAGGTGGCCGATGCCACCTGGCGTGTGCCGTACCTCCCCGTCGATCCGAAGGACATCGGCCGCAGCTACGAGGCTGTGATTCGCGTGAACTCGCAATCCGGCAAAGGAGGAATGGCGTACCTCCTACGTACCGAACACGGGCTCGATCTTCCGCGTCGTTTGCAGATCGAGTTCTCGGGCATTGTGCAGCACCGCACCGACACCGCGGGCGGCGAGGTTACCCCGGCCGAGCTGTGGGAGACCTTCGTGGACGAGTATCTGCCGAACCCCGATTCGGCGAAACGCTGGGGCCGCTACGGCTTTCGAGGCGTCACCCAGCACTCGGAGGGCGACGGTACCGACCGGATCGCCGTGCAGTTGCGCGTCGAGGATCACGAGAGCACGGTGGAGGGGCTCGGCAACGGTCCGCTCGATGCCTTCGTCAAGGCGCTTGCTTCGCGTGGTGTGAAGGTCAGGATCCTCGACTACGCGGAGCACGCACTCAGCGAGGGCGACGACTCGCTCGCTGCTGCATACATCGAAGCAGAGATCGGTGAAGCGATCTACTGGGGCGTGGGCGTGGACGGCTCTATTACGCGTGCTTCGCTCCAGGCGCTCGTCTCGGCACTCAATCGCGCTGCGCGCGCCGGGATTCTCTAGGAGGTTTCCGGGCACGTGGCCTCGAGGCTTTACCGCGATGACGCGATCGTTCTTCGCACCCAGGACCTGGGCGAGGCCGATCGCATCGTCACGCTGTATTCGAAAAACCACGGAAAGATTCGGGCCGTAGCGAAAGGGGTACGGAAGACCTCCTCGCGTTTCGGTGCGCGGCTCGAGCCTTTTCAGCGCGTCGACGTGCAGTGCCACCGCGGTCGCTCGCTCGACACCGTTTCGCAGGTCGTCACGATTACGGCCTATGCCGAACAGATCGCGGGGGATTACGCGCGTTACACCGCCGCTGCGGCCATGGGAGAGGCCGTTGATCGCCTCACGAACGAAGGCTTTGACCCCACGAGTGCGCACTACATGATGCTCGTGGGCGCGCTTCATGCGCTCGTGCATTCGGGGCACCCACCCGTACTCATTCTCGATGCTTTTCTTTTGCGCACGATCGCGATGGCGGGATGGAGGCCGGAGCTTCGACGCTGCGCTGTGTGCGGAGCCGAAGGCCCCCACCAGGCGTTCGATGTGAGCCAAGGCGGAGTCGTGTGTCGCGACTGCCGTCGGCCCGGCGCCATTGCTGCTCGCCCGAGCGTGACCGAGCACATGATCTTTCTGCTTGCGGGCGATTGGGACGAGGCGCTCGCAACCGATCCCGCGGCGCAAGGGGAGGCGGGAAGGCTCATCGCGCGCATTCTCTCCTATCACTTGGAGCGACCCCTCGCTGCCCTAGACTTGGTGGACCGATCCATTGAAAGCGCCCCCGCGCTGAAGGAGCACGCGTGACATCCTCCTATATGAAACCGCCCGAGCATCCCTCGGGAGAAACCGCCCCGAATCTCGACAGTCGCTTTATTCCGAAGCACGTTGCGGTTGTCATGGACGGCAATGGTCGCTGGGCAAATCAGCGCGGTCTTCCGCGAACCGAGGGCCACGCCGCGGGCGAGGCGGCACTACTCGACGTTGTCGCGGGTGCGATCCAGGCGGGCATCACCCACCTGAGTGCCTACGCCTTCTCGACCGAAAACTGGTCGCGGTCGCCAAGTGAAGTGCGCTTCCTCATGGGGTTTTCGCGCAGCGTCCTTCGCCGCCAACGCGACACCCTTCACTCGTGGGGGGTTCGCATCAAGTGGATCGGTCAGGAAAAGCGCCTGTGGCCGAGCGTGATTAAAGAACTGCGAGAGGCCGAAGAGCTGACGAAGAGCAACCCGGGTCTCACGCTCTACATGTGCGTCAACTATGGTGGCCAGGCGGAACTCACGGATGCGGTAAAGAACATCGCCGCGAAGGTTAAAAGTGGCAAGCTCGCACCCTCGCGCGTGAGTGAGAAGACTATCCGTGCGCATTTGTACGATCCGGAAATGCCCGATGTTGACCTGTTCATCCGCACCTCGGGCGAGCAGCGCACGTCCAATTTCCTCCTCTGGGAGGCCGCGTACGCCGAGATGCTTTTCGTTCCCGAGCTGTGGCCCGATGTGGATAGGCGAACGCTCTGGCGCGCAATCCTCGACTATGCGAACCGCGATCGTCGATTCGGTGGGGCGATAGACAAGGTTGCGACGTCCGAAGGCTTCGGCGAGTAGGGCGCTTTAGCTGTCGCGCTCGGCTTTGCCGCTTTCGCTTTCGGGGAGCAGCGGGGCACGTTCGCCCGTTACGGCACGTTCGCGAGCAAGCTCTCGCGTGGCGCGGTTTCTCTCAGCGCGTTTGCGAAGGATGTAGTACGTCAGCAGTCCGACGGCTGCCACGGCAATCGCCGCCGCAACGTAGGGATTGGTGAGGGCCACCTCGCACCACAGGGCGAAGGCGGCGAGGCCCACTGTCGCGTAGATGACGGCCCACGCGAACCCGCCCACGATGAGCGCGGGGATGTAGCGCGTAAGGGGCATGCGGGTGATCCCCGCGGCGAGATTGGCGGCTGTTTGGAAGCCGACTGTGAGGAAGCTCAGGGCGACGATCGGTGCACCCCACCTATTGGCTTTCTCGGCAGCACTTTCCACACGTGGGCTCGTGAGGATCGCATGGAAGCGGCCGCGGCCCGCGAGTTTATAGGCGAGCCTTCCCAGAAGATACGTGCCCCCAGCGCGGCAGTAGATCACGACCATGAGGAAAGCGATCGCGGGAAGGAGGGGAAGGGAGTTGATCCAATCAAGCATTCGAACGGGGAGCGCCTACTGTGATGTGCCAGCGGCCGAGCATTCGGGGCACAGCCCAAAGATCTCCATCGTGTGCTCGATTTCGGTGAAGCCATTCTTGTGGGCAATCGTCTTCGCCCATTCCTCAAGCTCGGGCGGCAGAAACTCGACGGTTTTGCCACAGGCGCGGCACACGAGGTGATGGTGGTGCGATTCCGTGGTGCATTGGCGATAGATCGCCTCGCCGGAATCGGTGATGATGACGTCCACGAGACCGGCGTCAACGAGCGGCTGCATGTTGCGGTACACGGTCGCGAGGCCCACCGATTCACCGTCGGCCCTCAAGAGATCGTGAAGCTGCTGCGCCGTCATGAAATCTTGTGCCGATCCGAGCGCGCGCAAAATCGCTGTGCGCTGCTTGGTGGTGCGGAGTGGTTTCGCCACATCAATCACGTGCCCTTCGGTTCATGTGAGACTCGCGCGCGACCAAGAAACGTTTGCGCGAGAACCCCCAGGATATAGAACCCAATTGCAATCAGCACGATGACTCCGCCGGGTGGAAGGTCGACGTACACGGTGAGAAGCAGCCCGCTGACGGCACACACCACACCGAGGAGCATGCTCACGCGCATCGTGCGGGCGAAGCCACGAACGACCTGCTGTGAGGCGGCGACGGGAACGATCATGAGCGCAGAAACCATGAGCGCGCCCACGATTCGCATCGCAAGCGTGACGGTCAGCGCTGCCATGATCGCGATGAGCACGTTCACGGCACGCACGGGAAGCCCGATCGCGCGTGCGTGTTCTTCGTCGCTAGTGACAGCGAACAGGAGTGGGCGTGCCCCCACGCCAATGATGAGAATCGCGAGGGCGAGCGCGAGTGCCACCCATAGATCGGAGTGCGTCACTGTCGCAAGCGAACCAAAAAGGTACGCCATGAGGCTTTGTGAAGTGCCGCCCGCGAGTTGGATGATCACAACGCCGCCGGCGATACCGCCATAGAAGAGAATTGCGAGGGCAGTATCCCTGCTCGTGTGCCCCACTTCGCGCACGTATTCGATGAGGACCGCACCGATCACACTCGCAAGGAGCGCGCCTGGGATCGCGAGTGCATCGCTGCTCGAAAGCTGGAAGATTGAACCCGCGAGCCATCCAAGGGCAACTCCCGTGAGTGCGACGTGGCCGAGCCCGTCGCCGAGAAGCGAGAGACGCTTTTGCACGAGGTACGTCCCAACGACGGGGGCGGTGAGGCCCACGAGAACCGCGATGATGAGCGGGTAACGGACGATCGGTGAAAGGAGAAGGTCGATAGGGCTCACGGGTGGATCTCATTCCCTAGGCACTGGTCGATGGTCGCATTCACGTGATGCTTGCCGTCTTCGCTCTCACTCGCAGAGGCATGAGGATCGTCATGGGGCAGTGGCCCGTCGTGAACGATACGCCCCTCTTCCATGACGATCGCCCGCGTGATGAGTTCTCGCAGGGGGTCAAGGTCGTGGAGAACCACAACGACAGTTGTGCCGCGCTCGTAGAGCTTTGCGATGAGACTCGAGATGTTTGCCTGGGTAGCGGAATCGACACCAGTGAACGGCTCGTCGAGGACGAGAATGCGCGGTTCGCGCGCAAGGGCGCGGGCAATCATGACGCGCTGGCGCTGGCCCCCAGACATTTCTGTCACCGCCCGGGAGCTGAGATCCGCGAGCCCCACGAAGTCGAGAGCACGTTCAACCTTCTGTTTCGAAGCCCTCGCGAAAAGTCGACTGCTCGTGAGGAGGCCGCTCGACACAGTTTCATAGGCGCTCGCCGCGATGTTGCCGCTAAACGCCGCCATTTGCGGGACGTAGCCGATCGCATCGTGGACGCCTCGAGTCGTCGATGGCCGCCCAAGGATCTGCGCGCTCCCGCTCGCCACAGGAAGAACCCCGATCATCGCCTTGAGCAAGGTCGATTTTCCCGAGCCGTTTGGGCCGAGGATCGCGACGACTTCGCCCTCGCTAATGCGAGTCGTGACGTCTTTGAGCACGACGGAACCGCCGCGCACAAGGTTCACATGGCGAACCTCAAACGCGGCGGCGTCGTGAGTGATAGCGGTGCTCACTGCCAGGAAGCAACGAGCTTGTCGGCGTTCTCTCGCATAACCTGAGCGTAATCCTTCTTCGCATCAAGCTGAGTCTCAAGATTGTCGAGCTCCTCGGCCTTCGCGCCCGTGCGGCTCGCGAGTGCTTCCGCAACGGCAGGGGTTGCCGAAGTCTCGAAGAACACGGTCGTGAGCTTCTCCTTTTTCACGAGATCCGCGAGCTCGAGGAGGCGCTCGGTCGATGGCTCGTTCTCGGGGTCGATGCCCGCGATGCCGATTTGATGAAGATCGTACGTGTCCGCGAGGTAGGCGAAAGCCGTGTGGCTCGTGATGAAGGCTTTTTCACGCTTCACCGACTCATACTTCTTGTGAAGCTCCTCGTCGAGGTCCGTGAGCTCCTTCTCGAGCGCCTCGTAATTTTTCGCGTAGTCCTCGGCGTGGTCAGCGTCGATGTCCGAAAGGACGTCGGCGAGTGCCTTCGCTGCCTTGATCATGCGGTGGGGATCCTGCCAAAAGTGCGGGTCGATGCCGCCGTGATCGTGGTCGTGTCCCTCGTGGCCGTGATCGTCGTGCTCGTGAGCGTGATCTTCGCCGTGCTCATGGGCGTGCTCATCGCCGCCGGCATCGCTCGCGCCATGCTCATGCTCATCGTGGTCGTGGTCGTGGTCGTGGTCGTGGCCGTGCTCATGTTCATGCGCATGACCGTGCTCGTGCTCATGCTCGTCGCCGTTCGCGGGCAGGATGTCCACGAACTCGTTGAGGTTGAGGAGCTTCTTAGGCTTGTGCGCCTTGATCGCATCGTCAACGGCGTTTTGGTAATGCTCGATTTGCACCACGAGATCGGCGTCGGCCATTTGTGCGACCTGTTGCACCGAGAGCTCGAGGCCATGCGGGTCGATGCCCGGCTTCACTGGATTGATGATGGAAACGTGCTTGCCGCCAACCTTCTCAGCGAGGTACTGGGTGGGGTAACACGTGATCATGACCGAGACATCGCCGGATCCCGAGGTGCCGTCGGAACCCTTGCCTCCGCCCGAGGTGCCCCCGCACCCCGCAAGAAGAGCAGCGAACGAAAGCCCGCCACCGAGCGCGAAAGCGCGGCGGGAGACCGGCGTGGAGAAACCGCGAGACGAACGTGAAGTACTCATGAGAACTATTATCATTGATGGTTGTGGGATGCGGCAAATCTAAGGCTGTGCATGTGAAAGAAGGCGCAACGTTTCCGTGGTTTCTGGTTAGGGTGGAACAAAGCGCAACCCTTGCGCACCCATCGTTCCAAGGAGATCTCGTGGCGAAGCCCCAACCGTCGAAGCTCGATAACGTCATCGCTCTCGCGAAAAAGCGTGGATTCGTGTTCCCCGCCGGCGATATTTACGGCGGCACCCGCTCGGCGTGGGATTACGGCCCCCTCGGCGTCGAGCTCAAGGAGAACATTAAGCGCCAGTGGTGGCGCACCTTCGTGACATCGCGCGCCGACATGGTGGGTCTCGACTCCTCGATCATCTTGCCCACGCGCGTGTGGGAGGCCTCGGGGCACGTCAAGACCTTCACTGATCCGCTCATTGAGTGCCGAAGCTGCCACAATCGCTTCCGCGAGGATCACCTCATTGAAGAGTTCGAAGAACGCAAGGGGCGCAAAGCTGAGGGCATGAGCGAGATCCCGTGCCCGAACTGTGGAACCAAGGGCGAGTACACCGATCCCCAGCAGTTCTCGGGCCTCATGAAGACCTACCTCGGCGCGGTCGATAACGAGGAGGGCCTGCACTACCTTCGCCCCGAAACTGCGCAGGGCATCTTCGTGAACTTCCTCAACGTCGTTAATGCTGCTCGCGTAAAGCCGCCGTTCGGCATCGGCCAGGTGGGCAAATCTTTCCGCAACGAGATCACCCCCGGCAACTTTATTTTCCGCACGCGTGAATTCGAACAGATGGAGATCGAGTTCTTCACGCCGCCGGACCAAGCCGGCGCATTTTTCGACGAATGGGTCGAGGCGTGTGAGAAATGGTTTTTCGATCTCGGTATCAAACCGGAAAACATTCGCCGCTTTGACGTTCCGGAAGAGGAGCGTGCCCACTATTCGGATGCCACCATCGACCTCGAGTACCGGTTTGGTTTTCAGGGCAGCGAATGGGGCGAACTCATGGGCGTCGCTAACCGCACTGACTTCGACCTCGCAAGCCACACGGAAGCTTCTGGCACGAAGATGCAGTACTTCGACCAGGCAAGCGGCGAACGCTACACCCCCTACGTCATCGAACCGTCCTTTGGCCTTACGCGTTCGATGATGGCCTTCCTGATCGACGCGTACGAAGAAGACGAAGCTCCCAACACGAAGGGCGGCGTGGACAAGCGCACCGTGCTCAAGCTTGATCCGCGTCTCGCGCCGGTCAAGGTTGCCGTGCTTCCGCTCTCCAAGAGCGAGGATCTTCAGCCCACCGCGCACAAGCTCGCCGCGGAACTTCGCGGGCTGTGGAACATCGAGATGGATCTCTCGGGCGCGATTGGCCGCCGCTACCGCCGACAGGACGAAATCGGCACGCCGTATTGCGTCACGGTGGACTTCGACACGCTCGAGGACCAGGCCGTGACGGTGCGCGACCGCGACACGATGGCGCAGGAGCGTGTGGCACTTTCGCAGATCAAGGGTTACCTCGCCGAACGCCTCGCAGGCTGCTAAGGAGCGCCCCTCGCGTATGAGCCGTTCCCTCACGATTGGCCCCCACACGAGCGACACCCCCGTCGTTCTCGCCCCGATGGCGGGGGTCACAAACATGCCGTTTCGGCTTCTGTGCCGCGAATTCGGCGCGCGCTATTCGGCAAATGACGGTGGATTCTTCGTGTCCGAAATGGTCACGAGCCGCGCGATCGTTGAGCGCCATCCGGAAACCATGCGCCTCGTGACGATGGGGGAGCGCGAAACGCCGCGCTCTATCCAGCTTTACGGCGTGGATCCTGCGACCATCGCTGCGTCCATTCGCGTGCTGCGCGAGCTCGACCTCGTTGATCATGTGGACCTCAATTTTGGCTGCCCCGTTCCCAAGGTCACTCGCAAGGGTGGCGGTGCTGTGCTTCCGTGGAAAACGGAGTTGTTCACCCGCATTGTGACCGAGGCCGTGAAAGCAGCCGGGGATGTGCCCGTGACGGTCAAGACTCGCATGGGGGTTGACGATTCGCACCTCACCTACCTGGACGCAGGCCGCATCGCGGAAGAAGCGGGTGCTGCCGCGATCGCCCTTCATGGCCGCACCGCAAACCAGCACTACTCCGGGCATGCCCGCTGGGAGGCAATCGCGAAGCTCAAGCAGGCCGTGACGAGCATTCCCGTGCTTGGCAACGGCGATATCTGGAGCGCAGAGGACGCCCTGCGAATGGTTGAGGAAACCGGGTGCGATGGGGTCGTCGTTGGCCGCGGCTGCCAGGGGCGCCCGTGGCTCTTCGCCGACCTCGCGGCAGGATTCGCCGGCAAGCCAGACAGGGTGAAACCCACGCTCGGCGAGGTTGCCCAGGTGCTCATTCGCCACGCGGAGCTTCTCATCGATTTCTTCGAAGACGAGGGCCGCGGTGTGCGGGATCTGCGCAAGCACGTTGGGTGGTATTTCAAGGGGTATCCCGTAGGTGGCAAGGCACGGCACGCGCTCGCGACGATGGAATCGCTCGACGACCTCAAGGAAAAGCTTTCCGTGCTTGATTGGGAGGCTCCTTACCCGGGTGAGCCGGTCGAGGGTCCGCGAGGGAGAGCGGGCCACCCGAAGCGCACGCACATGCCCGACGGTTGGCTTGACTCACGCGAGATTTCCCAAGAGCATCGCGCCCGCTTACACGAGGCGGAACTGTCCGTCTCGGGAGGGTAAATCGTGCCACCACATATTCCCGCCCCTTACCATTCGCGCGACATCGAGCGTTTCTTTCAAGAGCCCCCGAAGTCGCAAGCCCGCACGCCCTTTCAGCGCGACCGCGCACGGGTGCTGCATTCCTCGGCTCTCAGGCGCCTCGGGGCGAAGACGCAAGTGCTCGGCGCTGGCTCCAACGATTTTTCCCGCACGCGCCTCACACACTCGCTCGAGGTCGCGCAAGTCGGCCGCGACATTGCTCACGAGCTCGGCTGCGACCCAGACGTGGTGGATGCCGCGTGCCTCTCGCACGATCTCGGACACCCGCCTTTCGGGCACAACGGTGAACGTGTACTCAACGATCTCGCGAGCGATATCGGCGGGTTCGAAGGGAATGCGCAAACCTTGCGTTTACTCGCGAGGCTCGAGCCGAAGGTGCTCGGCGGTGAAAAAAGCTTCGGTCTCAACCTCACTCGCGCGGCTCTCGATGCCGCGATTAAGTATCCGTGGCGGCGCGCGAAGGGACCGAACCCCGATTCGCCAAAGTTCGGGGTGTACGAAGACGACCTGCCCGTGTACGAGTGGGCACGAGAGGGCGCACCCGAACATCGCAAGTGCCTTGAGGCGCAAGTCATGGATATTTCTGATGACATCGCCTACTCGGTGCACGACATTGAGGACGCGATCACGGGTGGCTCAATTACGCTCAGCGCCCTCAAAGATCCCCAAGAGCGCGCCGCCGCGCTGTACGTCGTGCAGGATTGGTATGCCCCGCACCTTTCCCTCGAGGAGCTGGATGTTGCGCTCACTCGGCTCGAAACCGGCACGGTGTGGCAATGGGAGTACTCGGGTGATCCCTTTTCCGCGGCGGCGCTCAAGGATATGAGCTCGCAACTCATCGGTCGTTTCGTGGGATCTGTCGTTGAGGCGACTCGAGCGGCGCACGGCGATCATGCCCTCGCACGCTTCGAGGGGAGCGTCGTGGTGCCCGAAGAAACGGAGCGGGAGATCTCGGTGCTCAAAGGCCTCGCCGCCGCCTACGTCATGTCGAGTAGGGCGCAGCAGGGTGTGTACGCGCTCCAGGAGCAGATCCTTAGCGATCTTTTCGCGCTCTTTCGCCGCACGGGAGCGGCGCACCTCGACCCCATCTTCACGGTGCTCTACGAGCGCGCGAACAGCCTCGAGGAGCGCGAGCGGGTTATCGTGGATCAGATCGCCTCGCTCACTGACGTCTCCGCCGTGCGCCTTCATTCTGAATTCTTCTCGGGGGCCTATTCGGACGCTCTCGCGGGCGATGTACCACTCCCGGGCTTTGGCCCGGAGATCCCCTTTTAGAGTGCGAGGAAGGTGCGCGTGAAAGGCCTCATTAAGCGCGAGGACATCGTGGCCGTGCGCGAGCGCGCGAACCTTGAAGAGATCGTGTCCGAGCACGTGTCGCTCAGGAGCGCGGGCCTTGGCTCGATGAAAGGGTTGTGCCCCTTTCACGATGAAAAGACGCCGTCGTTCAACATTCGCCCCGCGATTGGCCGCTACCACTGCTTCGGCTGCGGCGAAGGCGGGGACGTGATCGAGTTCGTGCAAAAAATCAACCACATGAGCTTTACCGAGGCCGTCGAATATCTTGCCTCGCGTTATGGTGTGCAGCTTCGCTACGAGGAATCTTCGTCGAGGGGCGATCGCGATTCGGGACCGCGTACCGACTTTGGTACCCGCCAACGTTTGCTCGCCGCACACGAGGTCGCGGAGGAGTTCTTTCGTGAGCACCTCACGGGCCCCGAGGCTGAGACCGGGCGTCGTTTTCTCGCCGAGCGAGACTTCGGCCCTCGTGCCGCCGCTCATTTCGGTATCGGATTTGCCCCGCAAGGGTGGGACAACCTTACGCGGCACCTGCGCGGACGCGGCTTCACGGAAAAGGAATTGACGCTGAGCGGGCTCGTTTCCGAAGGTCAGCGCGGCGTGTACGACCGATTCCGCGGCCGCCTCGTGTGGCCGATACGCGATGTGACGGGCAAAACGATCGGCTTTGGAGCGCGCCGCCTTTTTGACGACGACAAGGGCCCGAAGTACCTCAACACCCCCGAGACCCCGATCTACAAGAAGTCGCAGGTCCTCTACGGTCTCGACCTCGCGCGAAAGAACATTTCCTCAAAGCGCCAGGTGGTCGTCATGGAAGGCTACACCGACGTGATGGCGGCGCATGCGGCCGGAATCGACACGGCCGTCGCCTCGTGCGGCACCGCGTTTGGTTCCGAGCACGTCACGCTCGTGCGCCGCATCATGGGAGATACGTCGGCGCTGAGCTCGCTGAACCTCGCGAGCGGCGCGGGCAGTGCTTTTGCCGGTGCTGGGGGAGAGGTGATCTTCACCTTCGACGGAGATGAAGCGGGCCAGAACGCCGCCCTCAAGGCATTCCGCGAGGACCAACGCTTTGTTGCCCAGACCTATGTCGCCGTGGACCCCCAAGGAATGGATCCGTGCGATATTCGCGTCAAGCGAGGGGAAGAAGCGCTCAAAGACGTGATCGCTGCGCGCATTCCCATGTTCGAATTCGCGATCCGAGCGGCGCTGCGAAGCGTGGACCTCGATACAGCCGAGGGGCAGATCGCGGGGCTGCGCATGGCCGCGCCGGTCGTGGCACAGATCCGTGATCACGCGCTTCGGCCCGAATACGCCCGCAGACTTTCGGGCTGGCTTGGCCTCGACGAGAGGACGGTGCAACGAGCGGTTCAAGACGCGGGCAAGGCGGTCTATGAACAACGCCGGATTGCGCAGCAGGCGTCGGAAAACGCCCCGGAAGGCCCGGGTCACGGCAGTTCCGACGCTACCCACGCACCCGAGGAGTCTGAACCGTTACTGTCGCCCATTCGCCTGCGGGATATCACGCAAACGCGCGACCCGATCGAGGCGGCCGAGGTGCAGGCGCTCGCGCTCATGCTCCAAGCACCCTGGGCTGTCAGCATTGAAGACGTCCATGCTCTTCCCGATGAGCCTTTTCGCACCGTGACGCTTCAAAGTGTGTGGGATTGCGTGATTGCGACCGGTCTCTTTGACGACGCAGCCGAGAACAAGGTGAGCGTTCGCGCATTCGTCGAGGCAGTTATGGAAATCGCAGGGGAGCCGCTCAGGCCCCTCATCGGTGATCTTGCCTCATACCCGCTTCCCGCGCGCGACGAGCAACAGCTCAATCGCCTCGGTCCCGCGCTCATGCGGCGTCTCCAGCAATTGAGCTACACGCACGAGATCTCGGAGCTTCGCCGGAAACTCGGCAGGCTTACACCCGATCGGGATGCCGAGGAATTCCGCGCGACGATGACCGCGCTACAAGTAGCGCAGCAACGGCTCCGGGCGCTCAAGGAGTAGGGGAGACGCGCAGTCGTCGGCCAACTCACAACTAGCCGACGAGGTGGAGGCGGCGAGGCTCCTCACCGCTTGCGGCGGCGCGGAAGCTCTCCAGTTCATGATCCCAGGCCTCGCCGAGGGCCTTACCGATCTCATGGTCGATGCGGGCGGCGTCGCCAGACCCTGCCGCGAGGCAATAGCGGATGCGATCCTCGGTGAGGGTGACGTTGCCCGCGGCGTCGATTGCTGCGTGGTGAATGCCGAGCGAAGGCGTGTACATCCAGCGCGAGCCTTCTTCCCCGACGCTCGGTTCTTGCGTGACTTCGAAGCGCACGCCGTCCCACCCTCGAAGCGCAGTCGCGAGGCGTGCGCCCGTTCCTTCGGGGCCGGTCCAGTTGATCCCCATGCGCAGCTGCGAGGGGTCGCCTTCGTGGCGATGCCACTTGACGCGCACGGGCACGCCAAGAACTCCGCTGACGGCCCATTCAAGGTGAGGTGCAAGGGCACGCGACACGGAGTGGATTGTGAGGGTTCCACGAGCCATGGGCTTACCTTTCGTATCAATCGAAACGTCTTCCCCACGATTCGCGTTGATACCTGTTGCGGCCTGGCTCGGGCCTCTGAACAGTCTAGAGGGTTTCGCGGATTGCCCGCAATGCCTTCTTCTTTTCGCTCTTCTCGAGGCCATCGATGTAGAGGGCGCCATCGAGGTGACCAACCTCGTGCTGAATGAGGCGCGCGACGATGCCTTCGCCTTCGAGCGTGACCTTCTTGCCGTCAAGGTCGATGCCCTCGCACGCGGCTTTCGCCGAACGCTCACGTTCGAACCAAAGCCCAGGCACGGAGAGGCAGCCCTCGTCGCCGCCTTGCTTCTCGTCCGAAAGGTACGTGATGACGGGATTGAGGATGTATCCGAGCTCGCCATCGATATTCCATGAGAAGGCCCTGAGGCTCACGCCAATCTGATTGGCGGCGAGGCCGGCGCGGCCCTCCTCGTTGACGTTTTCGAGGAGATCATCCACGAGGGCACGCACGCCGGGCGTGATCTCCTTAATCGGATCGCATTCGGTGCGCAGAACCGGATCGCCAACGACGCGGATATCGCGTTTCGCCATTACTTCTCCTCCTCGTGGGATGCGGCGGCCTCAGGCTCGCCAGCGTCGCTGATTGTGTGGCGCACCTCAGCGCCCGGAACAACGGTGCGTTGAATCGTGCACGCAGCTTCAATGACACGGTCGATCACGGACGCGAGCTTTTCTCGCTCGCGCTCGTCGAGACCGGAAAGATCCAACTGAATCGACTCGTCAATGACATGGTAGCGGTCGTCCTTCTCCTCGGACGTACCGTGCGCATAGAGCCTCGCCGCGAAGTCTTCACCGAGACGACGCGCCACCGCGTGATCCATCGACATGCCCGCGCACCCAATGAGGGCAAGCTTCAAAAGCTCACCGGGGCTTACGCGTCCATCCTCAAGCCCGATGGGGATCTCGACCCCACTTTGCGTGCGGCCGACAAACTGGCGCGTCGCGACCCTATCGACCCACACGCTGCCGGGACCGAAGCCCTCGGGGCGCTCGAACGTCTCGGGCGAGTGAACGCTCATAGGTGACTTCCTTCCAGCCGCGAGCGGCTTTTCGCCGCTTTTCGAAAAATGAAGGCCCCGGGTTTCCCCGGGGCCTTCGGTTGCTCCCCCAATTGGACTTGAACCAATAACCCTTCGATTAACAGTCGAATGCTCTGCCGATTGAGCTATGGGGGATCGACTCGAAATACATTAGCAGCGACCGCCCTCAGATCGCCAATTCAGAGGCCAGATCCGGCCAGGATGTGCCAAAGGCCACGCTGGCGCCCGCCACGGAGCCTCAACTTTCCAAGGAACCCCCCGAGCGGCGATAATGGAGCGCGCATACGGGCCCGTAGCTCAGTCGGTTAGAGCACCGGACTCATAATCCGTCGGTCGTGGGTTCAAGCCCCACCGGGCCTACCATATGCCCAGGTCACACCGTGTTTTTGGGCGTTTTTCGGCTTGATTTTTCGCGAAATCTTGCTGATCGTCCGCTTATTGTCCGTTTTGGTTTTGCTGCAACGCTTCCAGGGCACGCTGGGGCACACCGTGGGTGGAGTAGTGGCGCTCTGCCACTTGGATGGTGTTCCCCATGAGGGATTCACGATCCATTCGTGAAAGGCCTGACTCTTCTAACCTGCGTTCAACAATGCGGCGGAAAGTATGTGAACTCATCTCTGGGTGCCCGGCATCGGATAGTGTGCGTCTAAGTGACCGGGTGAGGGCGCGGGGGTCGGGGACGTTACCGGTTCGAGCCGTGGCGAAGACAAACTCCATTTCAGCATCTGTTGCTCCAGGCCTCATGCGCAGTGAAAGCTGCCGTTTGAGCACTTCGCACGCTTGCTGCGTGAGCGGGATAGAGCGGTAGGAGAGCTTCGACTTCAGCCGAGGCTCCCATCGACGCTCGCCATCTTCTGTATGGATCTGGCCGCGCAGGTGGATCGCTGGCGGGTCAGTTTTAAGATCGACGTCTTGCCAGCGCAGCCCGGCGATTTCTCCGATACGGCAGCCGGTTTGGAGAAGCAGCATGATGGCGTCAGAGGAGTTATTACCTTGGGCGCGCGGGTCATTCATCACCGTATCCATGAGGGTCGCGATTTCCTCATCGGTGTAGGCGCGGTCTTTATGAACCACCTGCGGGTTTTTGCTGACTGCGCCGTCGCGGGGAAGGCGTAGCCGGTCAAGTGGTGATGGTGGCGGGGTGTCGGTTACATCGCCATCGGCGATCTCCCATAGTTTTCGCCAGATTGTCAGGACGTGCTTGCGCTCGCCCGTCAGCCTTTCGCGACCAAGGCGCAGCAGCTCGTCGGTGAGCTGGTTTCTCGTGATGTCGTCGATCTTGAGGTCGGCGAGCGGGCTATTGAGTGCGTAGGTTTTTGCTGTGTAGCGATATTTCGTTCTCGTGGCGCTGGAGCGTTCGCGCTCGAGAACACCTGCGTCGATTCCATCAAGGTAGCGCTGCGCGTACTCACCGAGGGGCTGTCGAGAAGAGCGCTCCTCGATTTCTCGCGCAAGCTTCTCTTCTGCCTCGCGCATTTTGAGCTTGATCCGGTGTTCGATCGCGCCTTTCGTAGGGCCCGAGACCATGAACCGGACATCTCTGCCGTTGCTGAGTTTTGCGCGCGCTCTAGCCCGACGCGGAAGAGAGGAAGGCTTGACCCCTTGAGCTTCGCCTCCTCCTCAATGACCCATTTCCCTTCGAGCTTCACCTGGTGCGAGATGGTTCCGATTTCTCCGGGCGCGAGGGACTGGCGTGGTATGGCTGTACTCCAGGTGGATCAAGGCAAGGTCGCTCTTAGTCTCTCACCACGAGAAGGCTTCTAGCCCTTGGCGGTACACAAAATTGCATCGGCCAGTTTGAAAGGAAGCGTCATGGGATACCGCAAAAACCGCGACAGTAACGGAAAGCGTCGCTGTCCAAGCGGCAAAGTTATCTACGGATCGCGTGGCGAGGTGCAAAAAGCGCTCGACAACGGGCGATGGGTTGGCAAGTCTGGCCTGCACAAACACCCCCAGGAAGCCTATTTCTGCAAACAGCGCAAGCGGTGGCACCTGACGAGCATGACGCCGGAGCAGTCTCAGGCGTGGCTTGAGCGCCAGCGGCGTAAGCGTGAAAGGGAAAACCGTCGGCTTGATTTAGCTTTGGAGCGCTAGAACCCCTGGAAGGCCGGAGGTTGTGAAGCGTCCTGGATTTAGTTCTTACCTCAGCTAAGGAAGGATTGAACTATGCCTAGAAGGTATTCCGTCGAGTTCAAGGAGAAGGCGGTCCATCAGATCATCGAAATGGTCCGCTTGGAGTCTTGCTCACTGCAACGCGCCTACACGGAGGTTGGTGAGCTCCTTGGAGTATCTCACCACACGTTGCGGGCTTGGTACCGTGACAGCGCTTCAGTACGTGATGACTCTGACGCTTCAGGCGGCGAGACAATGGAAGAAGAGCTCAAGCGTCTGCGCCGTGAAAACCGCGAGTTGAAACGAGCAAACGGGATTCTTAAGACTGCTTCGGTTTTTTCGCAGCGGAACTCGACCGACCCACGACCAAATGATCTCCTACATCGACACGTATAAAGATCAGTTTGGGGTCGAGGCCATCTGCCGAGTCCTTAAACAAGCAGATCGTGGATTCATTACTGGCTCTTCAGAGCTGAGTGTGGGCGCGCCGGTGGTGCGGGGTAGCTGGAGGTAGGCGTCGAGGTCCCCGATGATGAGCGGACTCTTACCTCTGCTCGCACCAAGGACCTCGACAATGCTGAACTCTACGTGCGCTACACCCTCATCTGGGAAGAGCCTCTTAAGGGCGTGGAGGTTGGAGGTCTGACGGTGGGTGGGCTTGGATGCCTCGAGCCCGGGGCGCTCGACGCGCCAAAGTCCGCGGCCGCCGGCCTGGATCGCTCACAGGTCACCGGAGCGGACGAGTGCGTAGGGCTGGGAGCGGCCAATGGACATGATGGTCTGCACGCCCTCCAGCGTCATGAAGAGGGGCGTGGCGGTCACCGGCTCTCTGGAGGGCCTGATTACTCGGGGATCTCGCTGAGTTGGGCCTCAATCCGATCCAACCGCTCGGTGATGTTGCTTAGGTGCTCCACGATGAGTTGGTTCGAACCATCGATCGCCGTCGCTGTTTCGCGTCGTGCGCTGGTGACGGTGCCTACCACCCAGACGGTAAGAACAACGAAGATCGCGAGTGGTATTGCGGCGGCGAGGATGACAACAAATACGGTAGTGGTAAGTGTCATGAAGATTCCCTTTCCTATTCTTGATTAATCAGGCGCACAATGTGGTCTGGAGTTATTTCAAGCTGAAACGGAGCGACCCAGTAGTGTTTCCTCACTCGGCTCTCTCCGAGCTGTTCCAGGCCGCTCTCGATGAGTCGAGCAGCTTCCAAGCGGTTGAGGTGCTGGTAGAGCAGTGGCCGAGACATCCCGAGTCGGCGGGCCAGCTCACTGACATGGGTCGACTCCGTCTCTAGAGAGGCGATAATTCGCAACCGAGGCTCACTTCCGAGAGCGCTGAGTATCTGAGCGAGCCGTGCTGCGTCCATTACCCCTCCGGATCGTAATCGAACGATGTCAGGTGTAAGTATATGCTTACAGTCAGCGGTGCGCAAGTTCTGCCGGGTCTGGCGGAGACGCTGGCTGCTCACCCGGGGTGGCCGGTCGGACTGCGGGCCGGCCTGCACCGCCGGCGAGTACGGGAGGGGTCGACCTCATGGGGTCGCCTCCTCCTTGCGCGCGACGAGCTGCGAAGTCTCCTGGGGCCTGACCCTTGTTCGACTCTTCACCGTTGCGGTGGGGAGTGAGGGGTTCGGCGGGTTGAGCGGCGGGTAGGGGTCGAGGTCCCCGAGGATCAGGAGCGACCAAGCTGCCCGATTTGTTCGCGAGGACCTCGACGTGTCTCACGCTACGGGGTGCGCCGACGCGCGCACGACCACCAATCCCTGCGCTCGCTGCGATCTTCTGTTCGGGCTCGATGGCGTTCGAGTCGAGCGGGTTGATCGCGACCCGATCACCATGCGGGTGACGGTCTCGACGCCCTGGCAGCTGGCGTGCTGCCCGGACTGCGGGGTCGTCGTGCTCAGCCGCGGCCGGCGGGTGCGGGTGCTGCGCGACGTGCCGCACGGCGACGTTCGGGTCCAGATCGTCTGGCGGCAACGACGTTGGCGCTGCGGCGAGGTCGAGTGCCCGCGGGGGACGTTCGCCGAGCAGGTCCCGACCCTGGTCGCCGCTCGCGGCGTCCTGACCCGCCGCGCGGTGTGGTGGGCAGTCGGACAGCTGCGCCGCGAGCACGCCACGATCGCTGGGCTCGCCCGCCGGTTGGGGGTCGGCTGGGCGACGCTGTGGCGCGCGGTCAAGCCCGAGCTCGAATGTCTGGCCGGTGACCCGACCAGGTTCGCCGGTGTGACGTCCCTGGGGGTCGATGAGCACATCTGGCACTACGGTGACGTGCGTGAGCGCGGCCCGAAGGAGTTGACCGGGATGGTCGACCTGACCCGTGACCAGGCCGGACGCGTGCACGCCCGGCTCCTGGACTTGGTGCCCGGCCGCTCGAAGAAGGCCTACACCGACTGGCTGCTCAACCGCGGCGTCGACTTCCGCGCGCGGATCGAGGTCGCTGCCCTGGACCCGTTCGGTGGCTACAAGTCCGCGATCGACGCCGAGCTCGCCGACGCCACCGCCGTCCTGGACGCGTTCCACGTCGTCAAGCTCGGCACGCAGGTCGTCGACGAGGTACGCCGCCGAGTCCAGCAGGACACCACCGGGCACCGCGGCCGCAAGGGCGACCCCCTGTTCGGAATCCAGACCATCCTGCGCGCCGGCGCCGAGAACCTCACCGACCGCCAGCTCGCCCGCCTCGAGACCGCGATCTTGGCCGATCCCGCCCACGAGGAGGTCTACGTCGCCTGGCGCTGCGTCCAAGACCTCCGAGCCGCCTACCGCGCGAAGGACACGACCAAGGGCCGTCGCCGCGCCGAGAAGATCCTGGACGCGTTCCACACCTGCCCGATCCCCGAGGTCGCCCGCCTGGGACGCACCCTGCGCCGCTGGCGGCAGGCGTTCTTGGCCTACTTCGACACCGACCGCGCGAACAACGGCGGCGCCGAGGCCGTCAACGGCATCATCGAGCTGCACCGGCGCCTCGCCCGCGGCTACCGCAACCGCGACAACTACCGCCTCCGCGTGCTCCTCGTCGCCGGCGGACTGATCACCTGATCCCTATCGGAACGGCGAAGAGCCTCATTACTTCACGCGGCTACCGCAAAGCCTCTACACGTGTTCCCAGTGCAAGGGCCTTAAGCGATAGCCTGCTTATCCCAGAGATTCAGCGTGTGCATGCGCAGAATTTCTCGGTCTACGGCATCCGCAAGATGTGGCACGCGATGAACCGTGAAGGCTTCCATATTGGCCGCGACAAGACTGCACGACTGATGAAGCTCGCTGGTGTTTGTGGCCGCAGGCGTGGACGAACCCCTGTGACAACGATTAGCCCGAAGGCACCGGATCATCGCCCAGACCTTGTACAGCGAGACTTTCGTGCACAAGCGCCAGGCAGGCTTTGGGTTGCCGACATTACCTATGTTCACACCCCTGTCAGGATTCGCCTACACCGCGTTTGTCGTGGATGTCTACAGCCGAAAAGTTGTTGGTGTTGCTACACGCTCGACGATGCGTACCGATGCGCTGCCCATGGAGGCTTTGGAGCATGCGTTAACGACTGCACGGCGAATTCATGAAAACCAGTTAATTCACCATAGTGATCGGGGCAGCCAGTACGTGTCACTGAAGTATTCCACCGCGCTAGCGGAATCCGGAATCCGTCCGAGTGTGGGAACAGTCGGGGATTCTTATGACAATGCTCTAGCCGAAACAGTCAACGGCCTCTACAAGGCGGAACTGATTCATGCTCAAGGTCCGCGGACGTCGGTCGGAGAAGTCGAATTGGCCACCTTGCGGTGGGTGCATTGGTGGAACACCAAGCGTCTTCACGAAGCATTGGAGTACGCCACCCCACAGGAAGTAGAAACCGAGTACTATCTCACCCAGCCCATCAACACAGGGCCGTAAAAGAAGCGGAACCAAACCCAGGACGCTTCAATCGGGAGCGTACACGAGCCCATTGTTGATGAGGTTGGCACGGGCGGGGCCTTTTGGAACACTGCCGCTACGTCAGAGCCCGAAGGCTCCGCCGCTGACGAGGATCACGATGCCGAGGCCGATGAGAACGATGGGAAAGAGGATGTCCTCCCAGCGTTCGAGCACTTCCGCGATCGGGGGGCGGGTGGCGACGAACTTTGCCAGGGCCACCAGGACCCCAACGAGCACGAGGAAGATAACGATGTAGGTGACCACTGCGAGAGGTTCCACGCTAAGGAATACAGGGGTGTAGACACCGATGTTGTCGCCGCCATTGGCAAAAGTGACGCCTGCGACTGTCCAAACGCCGACCTTCTTGCCGGCAACCTTGGCCTCGTCGTCATCGTCGTCATCGTCTCCGCGCCAGGCTTGCCATGCGGACCAGAGGCCGATGCCCAGCGGGATGAGACCAAAGTATGGAATGACTGCCGGGGGCAGAAATGCTCCGGCGCCGATGGTCACAAGGATCGCGGCGACGAGGATGCCGGCAAATCCGAGGTACTGGCCGGCCAAAATACGGGCGGTGGTGCCGCTCTGGCGTGCCCCTCGCGCGAAGAAGAGGGAGAGCACGATGATGTCGTCGATGTTGGTAGCTGCGAACAGGCCTATCGCCTGCAAGACCGTGGTGAGGTTCATGCGTCCACCCCAGCTACGTTGCATTCGGGAAGCGAGCAGGCGGGGTCGATGCACGGGGCGTCTTCGTCTACTGCCAAGGTGGCATCGACCAATGTAGTCAGCGCCTGCGCCAAGTGTGGATCGGCGATCTCGTATCGTGTCCGACGACCCTCGGGCTCGGAGACGACGATCCCACAATCGCGCAAGCATGCCAGGTGGTTGGACACGTTCGAGCGTGTCAGGTCCAGATCTCGGGATAGTTCCGCCGGGTAAGCGGGATGGTCGAGCAGGGTCAAGATGATCCGGGATCGAGTAGGGTCGGCCAGTGCACGACCCAGGCGGTTCATTACGTCGAGACGCGAAGCAATAGTCAGCATGTACTGAACTATACAGCGAGCACTGAATTAGTCAAGTTCCGGGTAGCGGTGCAGCTGTGTGTGCTGCTCAAGAGACAGTGGAAGGAGCAGAGATGGCAGAGATTCCGGCAAAGTTGCAAAAACTGCGTCGCCAGTTCGAGATTCTAGTTGCGCACGAGCCTGGCGTAGTTCGGGAGATCGGTTTTCAGGCCCCAAGCAATGATACGAACGGGACAAAACTCGATGGCCTCATCATCTTGAACCGGGAAGGCTCGAACAAACTTATCTACCTCATCCGCAGCCTCGACTCGATTCCCGTTTGCAGCGGGGACACCTCGGGGTTCGACGACGGTTCGCGCCGCCAAGGAGAACCTTGCCGGATGGATTGCCGAGAGGGACAACGAGGGAGACAACACTGGCGACGGTGCATACTTGGTTGCACCACGCTCGTTTCTGATGATCGGCCCATGTGCGATTTGTGCCGCGCCCAAGGAAACCGAATTGGCTCGAATTTCCGTAGCTTTGAAAGTTTCCGCTCGAACCGCAAGTCACCGGAGGTGCTCACCTTTGACGAGCTTGTCGAGCGTTCACGGTGGAGCGTGGAGCTTGCCGAGAGGCAGGAAGAGGCGGAAGCGGAATTTCCTGGCTTCCCGTTATAAGGAGCGCTTCTGCTCACGTCAAATAATTGACTTCTGTCGTGTAATCGGAGTCGGAACCCGGTGTGACCGGGGAGTAGTCACGAACCCGGTACAACTGGTCGGGGAGTTTACTGAAAGCTCCCACCGGGGGAGTAGGGGTTTCGTACGGGATCCATCGGTACTCCTCAAAACTAAAGAAATCTGCTCGCTTAAAGCATTTTGCTGCACGAGGTTATGCGCCCTCGTATTTCGGGCTCGGGCTCGGTCTCGGGTGGGTGGCGTGTGCATGGTTCGGGTTATATGCCCACTCAAGGAAAGCCGGTCATGGACGCTAAGACCCTCACGCACGCCAAACGCCTTAGCCGCTTCTCTGTTATCGCGGCGGTGATCTTTGTGCAGCCCTCACACTTGTCATTACTCCGGCGCGGGCGCTTGCCCACGGTGAAGGTGTGCTCCAGATCGGGAACGAAGCGCTCACGGGCGAAGGGCATGGTGGCCGTTGGTGAAAGCACGCCGGTGCTTCGAGGGTCAGATGGGTCGGTCGTCTTGGCAAATGGAACGTTTGATTCGTCCACTTCGACGACCTCAAAGTGCTATGGCAACGTGAGCAGTCAAAACAGGTTCGTGCCGGTGATCCGGTAGACATCCAATAACGCGATCAGGAAGTTCCAAACGAAGCCGCCGAGCGGGTTTTTCGAGGACATTCAAAACACGATCGACTCTGCTCTCTACATGGCCGCGATGATCCCCGCGCTCGTTGGTATACCTGCGCAAATGCGATGTATGCGATTTTGGTTGACTCACACACGGGCATATCCGTCGGTCGCGGGTTCAAGCCCCGCCGGGCCTACATCTCACTCCTCTGTGCGGCGAAAACGGGGCCCGACAACCGTCGGACCCCGTTTTTGTGTGTGTATAAAGTGCGCGAGTTACGCGCTTGCGAACACGACCGACATGTCGTGGCCGCCGAAGCCAAAGGCGTTGTTGATTGCAGCGATGTCGCCGCTCGGAAGTTCGCGCGGCTGGCCGTTCGCGATGTCCATAGTGACGCCCTCGTCGAGGTTCTCGATGTTGATCGTGGGCGGCACCATGCGGTTGTGGAGTGCGAGGATTGAGAAGATTGACTCCACGGCGCCCGCGCCGCCGAGGAGGTGGCCCGTCATCGACTTCGTGGAGGTGACGACGACCTGGTCGGTTTCGCCCTCGAGGGCGATCGAGATGGACTCGAGTTCGTTGAGGTCGCCGAGCGGGGTCGACGTGCCGTGCGCGTTGACGTGGACGACGTCGCGAGCGGTCAGACCAGCATCAGCGAGCGATTCGCAAATCGCGCGAGCTTGGCCTTCGGTGCTCGGGGCGGAAATGTGGTGGGCGTCGGAAGCCATGCCGCGGCCCGCGAGGTAGGCGTAGATCTGGGCGCCGCGGGCCCTTGCGTGCTCCTCGGTCTCGATGACCATGATGCCCGCGCCTTCGCCGAGCACGAAGCCGTCGCGGTCGCGGTCGTAGGGGCGCGAGGCGGTCTCGGGCGAATCATTGCGAGTTGACAGTGCACGGATGTTCGCGAAGCCCGCGAGGGGGAGTGGGTGCACGCAGCCTTCGGTGCCGCCGACGATCGCGATGTCGGCGCGGCCGCTGCGGACGAAGTCGAGGCCGTGTGCGAGCGCCTCGGCGCCCGAGGCGCACGCCGAAACGGGCGTGTGTGCGCCGGCCTTCGCCCCGAACTCGATTTCGATGTGGGCCGCAGCGGAGTTCGCCATGAGCATGGGAACGGTGAAGGGATTGACTCGGCGTGCGCCGCGTTCCTTCACGGTGTCCCACTGATCGAGGATTGTCCACACACCACCGATGCCGGTGCCGACCACAACGCCGAGGCGAAGTGGATCGACCTCGGGGCTACCCGCGTCCTTCCATGCCTCGCGCGCGGCGATCATCGCGTACTGGCCGTTCGGGTCGAGTTTCTTTGCCTCGGGCTTTGAAAGGTGATCGAGCGGATCGCCCGCAACCGTGCAGGCAAAATTCACGGCAAGGCCGTAGCGCTCAGCCCAGTCATTCTCGAGCGTGTGAGCGGTTGAGGTTCCCGCAAGGGCAGCCTTCCAGGAGCTTTCAACGTCGACTCCAAGCGGGTTGAACGTGCCGAGGCCGGTGACAACAACGCGAGGGCTCTCGCTCATGGGTTCTCCTTGCAGGCGTGAGGGAAAAGGGCGAAAAGACTACGGTGCGCACCCGCCGCACAAGGGCGAGCGCGCACCGGCAAAAAATCAGGCCTGAGCGTTCTCGATGAACTTCACGGCATCGCCAACGGTGACGAGGTTCTTGACCTCTTCGTCGGGGATGCGCACGTCGAACTTCTCTTCAGCGTTCACGACGATGGTCATCATCGAGATCGAGTCGATGTCGAGGTCGTCGGTGAACGACTTGTCGAGCTGAACGTCAGCGGTCTCAACACCGGTCTCCTCGTTCACGATCTCTGCGAGGCCGGCGAGGATTTCGTTTTCGGTGTGTGCCATGGAGGCTCTCCTTTGTGCTTTACGAATTAAATCAGCGGCATTAGCCTACAGCGCAAAACCTGAAGGTTCAGGTTCCGACGGCTGCAAGTTTGACGCGTGTCTCGCTACTACCGGTCGCTTCCTGCCCCGGGTTCTTCTTCAAAGAACCTCCTCTTTGGGCGCGGCTTCGACCAAGCAATACGGGGCACGCGTTACGGCAAAACGACGATCTGGCACGCGTAAGCGAGCCCGGCGCCGAAGCCGATTTGCACGCACACGTCACCGGACTTCGCCTGTCCCTCGTCGAGGAGACGATGAACGGCGAGCGGAACAGACGCGGCAGACGTGTTGCCCGTGTCGGCGATGTCGCGGCCGATCACGACGCTCTCGGGAAGCTTAAGCTGCTTGGCGAGTTCATCAATGATGCGCATATTGGCCTGGTGCGGCACAAACACGTCGATGTCGTCAACGGTGAGGCCTGCTTCGTCGAGCGCCTTGCGGACGATCTCGGCGGTGTGCCACACGGCCCAGCGGAACACGGTGCGGCCATCCTGCTCGAGCGTTGGGAAACCGAGCTCCGGCTTGTCCCGATACTCGAGAAGCGAATGGGTCATGCGGATCGTTTCCCAGTGCTCGCCGTCACTGCCCCAAATCGTGGGGCCGATCTTCGGCTCGTCGCTCGCCGAGATGACTGCTGCGCCCGCACCGTCGCCGAGAAGGAACGAGATCGAACGGTCGGTGGGGGAGATGAGGTCCGACAGCTTCTCGGCCCCCACGATGAGCACGTTCTTTGCCGCGCTCGAGCGCACGAGAGCATCGGCCTGGCCCACCGCGTAGCAGAAACCCGCGCATGCCGCCGAGATGTCGTAGGCAACGGCATCCTCAATACCGAGACGAGCGGCAAGCAGAGTTGCCGCCGAGGGAGTCTGATACTCGAACGAGATCGTCGAAACGATGACCGTGTCGATATCCGCAGCGCTGATTCCGGATTTTTCGATCGCCTCGCGCGACGCTTTCTCGGCGAGGTCGATCACGTGGGTGCCTTCACTTGCGCGCTTGCGGGTCACGATGCCCGTGCGGCGACGAATCCATTCATCAGAAGAATCAATCGGTCCGGCGATGTCGTCATTCGTGACAACGAGGTCGCCGCGTGCAGCGCCATAAGCGAGGATCTGGGAGCCCGCAACGGGCTTTGAGGGGCGAAGTGTCACCACCGAAATTACGCCTCCTTTGAGGTCTGGCCGGCGTGCTCGCGGACGAAATCGCGCGCGGCATCGAGCTGGTCGGGAGTATTGAGATCGAAACGCGCGATGGACTTCGCGTCGCGCTTGACGAGACCCGTGAGGGTCCCGGCGGGCGCGAGCTCGAGCATGCCCGTAACCCCCTCGGCCTCGAAGGTGTGCATGCACGCGAGCCAATCAACCGTGTGGGCAACCTGCGTCACGATCGAGTCCAAGAATGCCTGGCCGTCGCGAACCACGGCACCGTCGGCGTTCGAAATCACGGGAATCTGCGGCTGACGTACCGAGTAGTCGCTCATGCGCGCGGCAAGCGCCTCACGGGCACTCGCCATGAACGGCGAATGGAACGCACCGGCAACCTGAAGCGGGATCACTCGCGCCTTAGCTGGCGGATTCTCCCTCAGCGTTTCGAGCTGTGCGAGAGAACCCGCGGCAACGACCTGGGCAGCCCCGTTGATGTTGGCGGGCACGAGACCTGCGGCCTCGATCTTCTCGAGCACCTCCTCGCGCACACCGCCCACGACTGCAGCCATACCGGTTCGTTCCGCGGCAGCAGCTTCGGCCATGGCTTTCGATCGGTCGCGCACAAACTCCATCGCATCGGTCTCCGTCAGCGCGCCGCTGAGGCCCGCGGCGGCGACCTCGCCCACCGAGTGGCCGGCATAGAAATCGGGGCGTGGCACATCGAGAGCGCCGAAGAGAACGCTATGCACAATGAGGCTGGAGGCGACAAGAAGCGGCTGTGCGATAGCCGTGTCGCGGATCGTGTCGGTATCCGACTCGGTCCCGTGCTTCACAATGTCGACGCCCGCGGCCTCACCGAGCGAGCCCGCGTATTCGGCCACGCTATCGATGTCGAGCCACGGGGCGAGGAATCCGGGCTTCTGGGCGCCCTGTCCGGGCGATGCAATGACGAGCACGCCACTGTCCTTTCACATGTCTATCGGGACGAGGCCGCTTCCGTACGGAGCGCGGCCTCAAACATTGCGAGGGAGGCGTCGGACCCCACCCCCGACGAAACTGCCAGGTGCGCGGCGTGCGCGAGAGCCGCCTGAAGTGAGCGTTCCACCTCGCCCCAGGCTTTCACGTGCGTGCCGCGTCGCCCGTCCGTCTCCACAATACCCGCCGCTGCGAGCGACTTGACGGCCTTCGCGGCCGTGTTTGGCGCGACGTTGCAGGCCTCAGCGAGCGCGCGCACGGAGGGCAATCTCTCACCCGGGGCGAGAGTGCCCTCCGCAGCGGCGTTCGCTATCGCATCGTGGAGCTGCGCCGCAGCATTCGGCGCAGAAGCGTCGATGTTCAGCCAGGGCAGATCAGCGGTCACGACGCTCAGGCGTCCCCGCCCGCACCGCCGGACGTGCCGGCATTGACGTTGAGCAGGTCGTACTTGTCGATAGCCTGCTTGACGACCGAAGGATCAATCTTGCCCTGGTCGGCGAGCGACTTGAGTGCGCGCACGACGAGCGACTCGCGGTCGATGTGCAGGTAGCGGCGACCGGCGGCGCGGGTATCGGAGAAGCCCCATCCCTCGGCACCAAGCACGGCGTAGTCGTTCGGGATCCACGGGCGGATCATGTCGGGAACGAGGTAGTCGAAGTCCGTCGTTGCCACGAACGGGCCTTCCGCACCCTTGAGCTTCTCCACCATCCACGGGGTCTTCGGCTCTTCCTCGGGGTGGAGGAAGTTGTGCTTGTCGGCCGCAAGGGCGTCGTTACGCATCTCGCTCCACGACGTCACCGACCACACGGCCGAGCGCACGCCCCAGTCCTCATAGAGCAGGTCGCGAGCTTCGCGAGTCCACGGAACCGCGACACCCGAAGCCATGAGCTGCGCGACAGGGCCATCGCCCTCCTGGACCTCGTCGACCTTGTACATGCCCTTGATGATGCCCTCGACATCAACGTTTTCAGGCTCAACGGGCTGGTGAATCGGCTCGTTGTACACGGTCAGGTAGTAGAAGACCTCCTGGAGGCGCTCCTCGTTATCGCCGTACATGCGCTGGAGACCATCGCGCACGATATGGCCGATCTCGTAACCGTAAGCGGGATCGTAGATGATCGCCGCGGGGTTCGTGTAGGCGAGAAGAGGCGAGTGGCCATCCATGTGCTGGAGACCCTCACCCGCGAGGGTGGTTTTACCGGCGGTCGCGCCGATCACGAAGCCCTTGGCCATCTGGTCGCCCGCGGCGTAGAAGAAATCGCCGGTGCGCTGGAAACCGAACATCGAGTAGAAAATGTAGAACGGCACGAGCGGCACTTCATGCGTCGAATACGAAGTACCCGCGGCAGTGAAGGCAGCGGTCGAACTGATTTCGTTGATGCCCATGTGCTTGATCTGTCCCTGCGCCGACTCCTTGTAGGCAAGGAGAAGATCGCGGTCCACAGAAAGGTAGTTCTGACCCTTCGGGTTGTAGATCTTCGCGGTCGGGAACATCGCGTCAAGGCCGAACGTGCGCGCTTCGTCGGGGATGATCGGCACCCAATACTTGCCGGTCTCCTTATCGCGCATGAGGTCCTTGAGCAGGCGCACAAGCGCCATGGTCGTGGCGACTTCCTGCTTGCCCGAGCCGCGCTTTGCGACGGCCCAGGTTTTTTCGCCCGGAACGGTGAACGTTGCCTTCTTGTGGCGGTTGTCGGGAACAACGCCGCCAAGTTCAGCGCGACGCTCGCGCATGTACTGCATTTCGGGGGAGTCCTCCGCCGGCATGTAGTACGGCTGATCGTAGAGATCCGCTTCGAGTTGCTGATCGGTGAACGGAATATGCAGCGTGTCGCGAAGCTGCTTGAGATCATCGATCGTGAACTTCTTCATCTGGTGCGTGGCATTGCGGCCCGCGAACTTCTTACCGAGCACGTAGCCCTTGATGGTGTGCACGAGAATGACGGTCGGCTTGCCGTTTTTCACGGTCGTCGCGTGCTTGAACGCTGCGTAGATCTTCTTCGGATCGTGGCCGCCGCGCTTGAGACCCCACCAGATATCGGCATCGCTCATGTCTTCGACGAGCGCCTTCGTGCGCGGGTCTCGGCCGAAGAAGTTGTCGCGGATGAAGCCGCCAGATTCGGCGCGGAAGGTCTGGAAGTCGCCATCCGGGGTCGTGTTCATCAGGTCCACGAGCGCACCCTCGGTGTCTTCGGCGAAGAGCTTGTCCCAGCCCTCGCCCCACACGACCTTCACGACATTCCAGCCCGCGCCGCGGAACTGAGCTTCGAGCTCCTGAATGATCTTGCCGTTGCCGCGCACGGGGCCGTCGAGGCGCTGAAGGTTGCAGTTGACGACGAACGTGAGGTTGTCGAGTTGCTCATTCGCAGCGATGTGGAGGGCACCGCGTGACTCGACCTCGTCCATCTCGCCATCGCCAAGGAAGGCCCATACGTGCTGTTCGCTCGTGTCCTTGAGGCCGCGGCTGTGGAGGTAGCGATTGATCGAGGCCTGCTCAATGGCGTTGACGGGGCCAATGCCCATCGACACGGTCGGGAACTGCCAGAATTCCGGCATCGCGCGCGGGTGCGGGTAGCTCGGAATACCGCGTGGGTTCGACTTTTCCTGGCGGAAGCCGTCGAGATCCTGTTCGCTCAGGCGGCCCATGAGGAAGGCACGCGAGTAGATGCCGGGGGAGGCGTGGCCCTGGAAGAAGACCTGGTCGCCGCCACCGCGATGCTCGCGGCCGCGGAAGAAGTGGTTGAAGCCCACTTCGTACACGGTGGAGATCGAGGCGTAACTCGAAAGGTGGCCGCCTACCCCGATCTCGGGGCGCTGGGCGCGATGCACCTGCATCGCCGCGTTCCAGCGCACGGCTCGGCGGATCGACTTTTCGATCTCGAGGTCGCCGGGGTATTCGGGCTCGTCCTTCGCCGCGATCGTGTTGACGTAGTCGGTGTTTTCCACGCTTGGGACGTCCAGGTCCCGCTCGCGTGCGTGCGTGAGGAGGTTGCCGACGATGTGCGAGGCGCGCTCAGCGCCGCCGTTCGCGACGACCGCGTCGAGCGATTCGAGCCACTCCCTCGTCTCTTCGGGATCCACGTCGTTTGCGTGGCTGGGAAGACCGATTCCTTGACGCCCGGTGATGTCGTTCGAGTTCACGCTTTTGTTCTCCCTCATGGTGTGGGTGAAAAAGGGGCTGTGCCTTTGGGCCCGCCTTTGTGTTCATCTAGCGTATAGCGTGCGCCCGAGAGGGACGTGAGCGCGTGAGAGTGAAAGGTGCCGTGGGTCTCACCGAGTACGGTTGTTTCTCGTATCGTTTTTTGTGAGTGACACCGCCATGGACCTTCGGTACAGTTGGAGCGTCCCGAGATCCCCATCTCATTTTCCGACCTCCGAAGGAGTCGCCCCTTGTCACCGGTTGCAGCTTCGAGCGACAACCTTGCCGAAGTTTTTGAGTTCCACGAAGGCCAGCTAGTGCAGGAGTTCGGGTACGACGACGATGTAGACCTTGACCTTCGCGATGCCATCGAGGATCTCATCGATGCTGACCTCGAAGACGAGTATTCACGCGAGATCGTGGATGGCGTCATCATGTGGTGGCGCGATGGCGATGGCGACCTCACCGACGGTCTCGTGGATTGCCTTTCGAGTCTCGTTGCGGGTGGGCCGGTGTGGCTTCTTACGCCGAAGCCCGGGCGCCCAGGTCACGTGGATCCCGCCGACATCCAGGAGGCGGCGAACACCGCGGGCCTTCGCGGCATGAATGCGGTATCGCTTGGGCCGGATTGGTCGGGTACGCGTCTCGCCTCGCGCTCCTAAGTGCTGTGGGGCAGGCGGCGTGATTCTTGGCTGCCTCTCGTTTTGCCGAATCCTGCATGTCGTGGGATGATGTCCCGCGCGGGTCTTTAGCTCAGTTGGTTAGAGCGCCACGTTTACACCGTGGATGTCGGGGGTTCGAGTCCCTCAAGACCCACGTAAGATGAGAAAATCGAAACTTGCCCCGCCTGATGGCGGGGCAGTTTTGTTTCTGCGGTGACGTGCGCCGGGGCGTCGATGCTGGTGTGGGCGTGGACGGTGGGGGTGGTCTGCTCGGGTGTGTAGGTGGCGTTTTCTTCGTCGTCGATGGTGATGCGGGTGAACAGGGCGCGGTTGAGGATGCAGCACCCACGCGTTTGGAGAGAAGGCTGCGAGTAGGGAAGCTCTCCCGAACGCGCTGATGCCAATCTGGAACACCAGCTTGTGTCCGAACCTATCCCCGAGCGTCCCGGTGCCCAGCAGTAGGCCAGTCATGACGAGGGGTACATGTTGATGATCCACAGCGACTCACTTACGCTCGCCGACAACTCGTCCGTCAGAAGAGGCACGACCACGTAGAGAATCGAAGTGTCGACCGTTGCAAGCAGCAAACCGAGAGAGATGGCGGTGAGCACGAACCACCGTGTGCGCTGCGAGGCCGGCGCAGGAGGGGATCTTGAGTCATCTCAGCTTTTCAATATGCCGATACGTCGTCAGAGCGCGGTAGGTCCGGGAGCCGCGTACAGGGCGCATGAAAGTCAGACTCCCGATCATTGGCGCATGTGCTCGGAGGCAAGTCGCGCGAAGGTGAGGGTGTCTGTCCATTCGCCCTTACTGAACCAGTCCTGGACGTGATGTGCTTCGAGCCGGAGCCCGACACGACGAGCCAGTGCTGCCGAGGCGCTGTTGCGGGCATCCATCTGCGCGGTGATGCGGTGGAGCTTGTAGTGGTCAAACCCGAGGGCGAGTACTGCTCGGACGGCTTCGCTGGCGAAACCTTGCCCACCGTGCGCTGGGTCGAGAACCCACCCGATCTCGCCTTGACGGTGCTCGTGATCGGTGAGCCACAACGCGACGTCTCCGATTGGGACGCCGTCATGCTCGATGACCAGCGCAAGCGCGCCAGTCTCGCCATCGATGTCAGTCTTCGCTAGACGTTCGGTGAGCTTGTCGTGGGTGACTTCCGCGGTCCATGGCTCGTCCAGCAGGTAGCGGGCAACGTCGGGTCGCGAGTACAGCTCGTGAAGCCATTCGGTATCGTCGGCGTTATGCGGACGGAGCCGAAGCCGCTCCGTCGCCAACGGCCACTGGGCGGTGGGCTTGAGATCGCGCCGGTAATGGAAAAGTTCCTCGCGCTGTCCTGCGGGCGTGGTCCCGACGGCTCGCTCGACCTCATGGAACCCTGCGTTCGTCAAGCACCGCTGGGAGGCCTTGTTCTCCAGGAGCGTGCGTGCTGTTAAGGTTCGCAGTCCACTGTTGCGTGCGAAGCGCGATGCCAACTCCAGGCCCCGACGAGCGTGCCCTGCTCCCCGCGCATCCGGATGAATCCAGAACCCGACCTCGGCAGCCTCGGAGCTGACGTCGAAGAGCACCAAGGAGCCCACAAACCGGTCCGTCTCGGCGTCGGCAAGTGCGAGAACTGCCAGCGTGCCGGACGACAGACCCTCAGCAACCTCGTCACGGATCATCCGTCGCACGGACTCGGGGGTGTAGTCGGACTCGGGCAGGTGGCCGAAGCGCCGCACAGCTTCATCCTTGGTGCCGGCTGCATACGCGTCTGCGTCCAGCTCAGAGAGGGGACGTAGGCGAGTGTTCTCAAAGGTGATCGGGAGGGTGGTGGCATCCAGCATGCGCTAAACCTAACATAGAATGGATAGCTAACGGAAGCGTGTTTGGTTAGGCTGGTGGGGTGAGCTACTGGGAACATCGCAAACCTGTGCGACGCCTCCGCGCAGTGGACATCGGGGAGGTTGCGAGGGCATCGGTGAGGCTGCTGGACGAAGGCGGGTTGAGGGCCCTCACCCTGCGATCTGTGGCACAACAGGTGGGTGTCGCTCCAGCCAGCCTGTACTCCCGCGTCGAATCCGTCGACGACCTGTTCGACCTCGCCCTCGACACAGCGCTTGCAGACGATCCCGTGATGTCCGAGTCGATCCGCAACGCCGACCTGTCTGCCCTGATGCACGCCTTCTTCGCGCACCTCACGACCCACCGGTGGGCCGGTCAGGTCATCGGTATGCGCGCTCCCAGGGGCCCGGCGTACCTGGCTCTTTCCGAGCGGATGTGCGTCCTGCTCGAACAAGCGGGTACCCCGGATCCGCTGGGAACTGCCTACCGATTGTCCAACCTGGTGATTGGCGCCTCGCTGACCGCACCCATGGCGTCTGACGAGAAGCGCGTCGCCATTGACCCTGACCAAGCTCCTACCTATGCGCGGCTCCACGCGACGCACCACGTCAGCCCACGCGAGATTCTCTCCGACGGCCTCACGGCACTCCTGTCGTGACGGGGCCTTTTGATTCGGGGCCGCCCTGCGTTGCTGATGGCCACGGACTGGTCTCCGTGAGAGTGCGCCCCTTCGCAGTGCGCCGATAGTCGGACTGGCGGATCCCGACATCGTTCGCGATCGCGCGGAGCGCCTCGCTATCGTGATATCGCCGTTCCAGAGACTCGACTGCCTCGCTAGCGATGCTGCGGTGCGGACTTACCGGTTCTGGCTCACGTTGGGTAAGCCGCCCCGCGCGACTGCGGATCGTTCGGTGCAGTGATCTCATGTAGCCCACCGGTGGGGCGAGTTTCTACAAGCTTTCTGCTAGGTCCACCATCGCCACCCTCAATCTTCGCGAAGAGTGAGGGTGTTGTGACGTTGTGTTCTGGTTGCTCAGTCGCGGTGAGCGCACGGCGTGTCGACAATGCGGGCGCAGCGCTTGTATCTTCGCTCCGGACGAAGGGCGGGGCCCGTGGCCCGAACGGCTCGTGTGAGGCTCTGACATATTCCCCACAGATTTGCGCTTTCGGTTTTGCAAAATTCCTATACTGGAGTGCGCACGCTCGATCGGTCGACAAGGAGCATCAATCCATGACACCTGAAGCGCCCATGTCGGGTACTGCTTTCGACGTTGAGGCAATCCGCCGAGACTTTCCGATCCTCAATGAAACTCTCGCGGATCAGAAGCCACTCGTGTACCTCGATTCAGGGGCGACTTCTCAACGCCCGCAAAGCGTGATCGACGCCGAGAGGGAGTTCCTGACTTCGACTAATGCCGCGGTCAAGCGCGGCGCCCATCAGCTTGCCGAAGCGGCAACGGACCGATACGAGAGCGCGCGTGAATCGATCGCGGCTTTCATTGGCGCCACGGACCCACGCGAGCTCGCCTTCACGAAAAACGCAACGGAGGCCCTCAACCTTGTGGCGTACGCACTCGGCAATGGCGATGCTTCGACCCCGGAGCATTTGCGCGTGCGTGAGGGCGACGAGATCCTCGTGACGGAAATGGAGCACCATTCGAACCTCGTGCCGTGGCAGGAACTTGCTCGGCGCACAGGAGCGACGCTGCGCTACCTTCCGCTCACGGACGATTTCGAGCTCGACCTCACCGACTTTGAGTCCCTTCTCAATGACCGCACGAAGGTTTTCGCTTTCACGCATCAGTCGAACGTTCTGGGCACGATCAATCCCGTGCGTGAGTTCGTGAAGCGGGCCCGCGAGGTCGGCGCGCTCACGGTTCTTGATGCCTGCCAATCCACTCCGCACATGCCGATTGACGTGACCGAGCTCGACGTCGACTTCCTCGCTTTCTCGGGGCACAAGATGCTGGGACCCACAGGTATCGGCGCGCTGTGGGGGCGGTACGAGCTTCTCGCAGAGCTGCCTCCATTTATACTTGGCGGTTCGATGATCGAAATCGTCCACATGGATCGCACCACTTTTGCGGAGCCACCAGCACGTTTCGAGGCCGGCACCCCAATGATTTCGCAAGCGGTGGGCCTCGAGGCGGCCGTCGGATACCTCCGGAACCTGGGCATGGCGAACGTTGCCGCCCACGAAGCTGCGCTGACCGCGCGGGCCCTGGACAACCTCTCGCAGATCGACGGCGTACGGATTATCGGCAAGGGGCCGAGTACCGGCCGCGTGGGCGCTGTTGCCTTTAGCGTCGAGGGACGCCACCCGCACGATATCGGGCAGGTTCTCGACTCACTCGGTGTCGAAGTACGCGTGGGGCATCATTGCGCGTGGCCGCTTCATCGTCGATATGGTGTTCATGGAACGACTCGCGCGAGCTTTAGCGTGTACAACACACTCGACGAAGTTGATCGCCTCGCCTCCGCGCTCGAGGAAGCCATCTCGTTTTTCAAAGGATTTGATCGATGAACCTCAACGCTATGTATTCCGAGCTCATTTTTGAGCACGACAAGCGGCCCCAGAACTTCGGGCTGCGCGAACCGTTCCAATCTGAAGTACACCATGTGAACCCCTCGTGCGGCGACGAGATCACGCTGCGAATCGAGCTCGAAGGCGATGCCGATAACCCGACCATCAAGGATCTTTCCTACGACGCGACTGGCTGTGCAATGAGCCGCGCGTCCGCCTCGATCATGAGCGACCTGCTCATTGGCGAGAGCCTTGAGGACGCGCAGAAAACCTACGCTCACTTCGACGAGGTCATGCATTCGCGTGGCAAGAACGAGGGTGATGAGGAGATCATTGGCGATGGCATCGCGCTCGTGGGCGCCGCGAAGTTCCCGGGGCGCGTAAAGTGCGTGCTCATGCCGTGGAAGGCGTATCAGGCGGCGCTTGCCGAAGCCCAGACAGCGCGCGCAGCTAACGCCTGATCCCTTATTCCTCACTGCACCAAGGAGCAACCCGTGACAGCGATCAACCGTGTGACCTCTTTTCTCGAAAATCTCTACCCGCTGGCCTGGGCGGAGGAGTGGGACCGCGTGGGTCTCGTACTCGGGGATCCGGCCTGGGAGGTCGCTCGGCTGCGCCTCGCCGTGGATCCGACGGTTGCCGAGGCTCGTGAGGCTGCTCAGAAGAACGGGACGCTTCTCATCACCCACCATCCACTCCTTTTGAGGGGCGCGAGCTTCTTGCCCGCGACGTGCGGTAAGGGTGCCGTCGCCACCGAGCTCCTGCGCTCCCAGGGCGGCCTGTGGTGCGGGCACACGAACAGCGACCGCTCGCGTCACGGCACCGTTGGGGCATGGATCGATCTTCTTCGCCTCAAGGAAGCGAAGCCTCTTGAACCCGGAAAGCCCGAGGAGAGCGAGTCATTCTTCGGGCTCGGCGCCGTAGGTGAGCTTCCCGAAGCGTCGACGGTAGGCGAAATCGCCGAGCTCATCAGCAGGGCTGTTCCCGCGACGGCGCAGGGCGTTCTTCACACGGGGGATGCTGGGCGAAAGGTGCGCCGTGTCGCCGTGTGCCCCGGCGCAGGTGACTCGTTCCTCGAGACCGCGACGGCCGCAGGCGTGGACCTGTACATCACGTCTGATCTGCGCCACCACCCGGCTCTCGAACATCTCGAATCCCGCGCTGATCATTCTCGCGTGCCCGCGCTCATCGACCTTCCGCATTACGCGAGCGAATCGCTGTATCTTCCACACCTCGCTAGCCTCTTGCGCGAAGAGTTCCCGGAGCTCGAGGTTGAAGTGTCCTCGCTCTCGAGCGATCCGTTCACGGGCGCCGCGCGATGAAGTCCCTCGTGCGTCCCGTTCCCGTGCGCGAGGGTGACAAGGTTGCTGTTCTCTCGCCCGCGTGGGCCGCGCCCGCGTATTTCCCGGCGATCCATGAACAGGCTATGCGCCGGCTCGAAGAGCTGTTCGGTGTGGAGGTTGTCGAATACCCCACGACCAGAGCGCTCGGAGCAAGCCCCGAGGAACGCGCCCGCGACGTCAATGCCGCCTTCGCCGATCCCCACATCCGTGCGCTTTTCTCGACAATCGGGGGCGACGACCAGATAAGGATTCTTCGCTACCTGGACCCGACGCTTCCTCTCGCCGACTCAAAACCGTTTTTCGGCTACAGCGACAACACGAATCTGAGCGCATGGCTTTTCGCGCGCGGGATCGCGAGCTTCTACGGAGGCTCAACCATGGTGCACCTCGGTAGTGGTCCGACGGTCGATGCCGAACACCTCGCCTCACTTCGCGCGGCGCTCTCGGGTGAAGGGGACCTGACCTACGCTCTTCCGGCCGATAGCCAGGACTACGGCTTCGATTGGAGCGAGGAGCGCGCTCTCACGGAGGCCTCTCCTCGGGAAGCGGCAGCCCCGCTGGAATTTTACGGCCCTAAGGTTCGTGTTCGGGGCGGTACCTGGGGTGGGTGTCTCGAAGTACTCGATCAGCTCGCATGGGCAAATCACCTGCCCGATCCCAGCGAGCTCGACGGCGCCATTCTCATTTTCGAAACCTCCGAGGTGCTTCCGAGCCCCGACCTAGTGGGTCGCTGGATTCGGGGCATGGGGGAGAGGGGCTACCTCGAGGCTGCCGCGGGCGTGCTCGTTGCCCGCCCGGTCGTTGATGATCGCGACAATCCCGCACCCGCGAGCGTACGCGCGGCTCGCCGCGCGGCGCAGCGTGATTACGTTTTAGCCGAGCTCACACGCTACGCCCCGGATACGCCCGTCTGCTTTGGCCTTCCCTTTGGCCACACGCGACCCCAATATGTCATTCCCTACGGCGGCGAGATCACGCTCGATTCCGAGCTCGAGACGATTACGGGTCACTACGGCGCTTAGCGCTTAGTGGCGCTCCCAATCGTCCACGACGGTGAGCGTCGAGCGGGCTTTGCCTGAGCTGAGTTCAAACCCGAGGGAGTCCCCGAGGCCATTCATGAGGATCTCGAGCACGTCATCGGCCGTTTCAGCAGGAGAGGTCGCCTCGCAAAGAGCACGCGCCACGAGCCCGCGATAGCGCTTCGCGTCGTGGCTAATGACGCGGCGTTTTCCCTCGCGCACTGCCACGGGGGAGACCTCGAGTACCTGCGCCCCCTTGAGCGGCATCATCGAGCGATAAGCCCCTGAGCGGCAATCGATCACGATCTCGCCGCTTTCCTCGATCGCTTCAGCAATGTGCTTGAGGCGAGGCTTCCACCACGCAGCGACTTTCCCCAGCCTTTCAACTTCGCTTCCTGCCGAAAGCCTGTAGGCCGGAATGGCATCGGCATGGCAGTCCACGATTCCGAAAAGCGCGGAGGCGGCAAGGAGCCGGCAACCGTCGGAAACAGAAGGCTGCCCGAGAGCATCGAAAAGCACACCCGAGTACACCTCGAGCGGTGCTGCGACCGGCTCGTTCTCAAGGTGCGCCATGCGCTCGCGAAGCTCCGGCTGGGAGGCCGGAATCTTGAGTTTCTCCATGGCCACATCACCCCGCGCCGTGCGCCCGGCTGCCGCGATCATCTCTCGTCGAGACTCGGTTAGCTCGGGGAAAGCCATGGAGGAAAGCTCTAGGGTCGGCGCATCCGGAGCATGCGGGCGCGTTTTCGTTTCAGAAGGGGGTAAGAGGATTAACATCTCTCGCGCGCTCCTATCGCTTGGCAGTGGAGTAAAGTTGAGAGCTGGACCAGTCAGCTGGACAGTTGCGAGGCATAGCCTCGAGGAAAGTCCGGGCTCCCCCTGGCACGGTGGTGGGTAACACCCACCCGGAGCGATCCGCGGGCCAGTGCCACAGAAAGCAAACCGCCTGCTACGGCAGGTAAGGGTGAAAGGGTGGTGTAAGAGACCACCGCGGCCCCAGTGATGGGGCCGGCACGGTAAACCCCACCGGGAGCAAGGTCATGCAGGAGGCGCTAAGGCTGCCAGGCCGAGCCTCCGGGTAGGCCGCTCGAGGTCACTGGTAACGGTGATCCTAGATAGATGACTGTCGAAACAGAACCCGGCTTATAGGCTGGCTGGTCCGCGCCTTAGGCGCCTCCCATGCCCCTCCGCCTCAGGCCTCTTCGACCGACTCGGCCGCGAGATCCGCAGCGGAGGCGTTTTTCTTGTCCTTCTTGGCCTTCTTTTCGCCCTTGTCCTTCTTTATTTCGAGCTTGCGTTCGGCGTGAGCGAGCGCGGCCGCACCGATAATGCCGGCCTCGTTGCGAAGTTTCGCAGGCACGATTTCAGTGTTCAGATCGAGGAAGTGCAGGTACTTCTTTGAATCCTTCGACACGCCGCCGCCCACGATAAAGAGGTCGGGGGAGAAGAGGAACTCCACGTGCGAGTAGAACACTTGGAGGCGTTCCTTAGCCCATTCCTCGTAGCTAATGCCAAGCTTGTCAAATACGGAACTCGCGGCGAACTTCTCGATGCTCTTGCCCTCGTAGTTCAAATGGCCGAGCTCTGAGTTCGGAATAAGCTTGCCATCGATAAACATGGCCGACCCGATTCCCGTGCCGAGCGTCGTCATAATGACGAGGCCCGACTTGTCTTGACCGACGCCGAACTCCATCTCGGCGATACCGGCAGCATCGGCGTCGTTCACCACGAACACCGAATGTCCGGTGGCCTCTGAAAGAAGCTGATCAACGTTCACGCCGATCCAAGAATCGTCCACGTTGGCGGCCGATTTCGCCACACCATGCTGGATGATCGCCGGGAACGTGACGCCCACGGGCATGTCGGCGGGAACATCAAACGAATCGATAAGCTCCTTGACAGTCTTCGCGACCGCTTTTGGAGTTGCCGGCTGTGGCGTGGGGATACGCACGCGTTTTGCGGCGAGTTCACCCTTCTTCAGGTTGACGGGAGCGCCCTTGATGCCGCTTCCGCCGATATCGATTCCGAATGCTTCCTTAGCCATGGTGAAATGCTTCTCCTTGCGAGGTGACAACGTCGTTCAGTCTACGCGGAAATTTCGGCATCGGGATCGGTGAGGATCTCATAGCCGTCGTCGGTAATAAGGAACGTGTGCTCGAACTGTGCAGTGTACCCCTTATCGCGGGTTGTGATCGTCCAGCCGTCGTCCCACTGATCCCATGCGCGTGAGCCGAGCGTCACCATGGGTTCAACCGTGAAGATCATGTTGGGCTCGACCACGTCGTCATAGTGGGGCGCGGAATCGTAGTGGGGAATGATGAGGCCGTTGTGGAATCCCTCCGCGACCCCGTGGCCCGTGAAGTCGCGCACCGAGTCGTAACCGAAGCGCCCCACGTACTTCTCGATCACGCGGCCCACAACATTGACCTCACGGCCCACCTTCGCGGCGCGGATGCCGCGGAACATCGCCTCTTCTGTTCGCTCAATGAGCTCGGCAGCTTCAGGCGCGATCTCTCCTACGGGGAACGTCGCGTTGGTATCACCGTGGACACCGTCGAGGTAAGCGGTGACGTCAACGTTGAGGATGTCGCCCTCTTCCATGACAGTCGAATCGGGGATGCCATGGCATACCACTTCGTTGAGGCTCGTGCAGCACGACTTGGGGAAGCTCAGGTACCCCAGGGTCGACGGGTACGCGCCGTGATCGAGGATGATCTCGTGCACGAGAGCATCGATCTCATCGGTCGTCACGCCGGGCTTCGCAGCCTTGCCTGCCTCGCGAAGGGCGATCGCGGCGATCTTTGAGGCGCGGCGCACGCGCTCGATGACCTCGGGCGTTTGCACGTAGGGCCCGCAATTATCGGATTGTGCCTCATCTTTGAACGCATACTCGGGCCGTTCAATCGAGGCGGGAACCGGGCGGAGCGGGCTTATAGTACCGGGCTCGAGCACGGCACGGTTTTCGGGGCGAAGCCAGTGGTCTACAGTCATGACTACCAGTCTTGCAGGTTCTTCTGGATATCGATTAACGAAAGGCCGCGCCGTGAGCGAGTTCTATTACAACACCAAAACGAAACAGATCGAAGAGGGAAGCCAGAGCCCGGCGATCGAACTCATGGGCCCCTACGCGACGCGTGAAGAAGCCCAGCACGCGCTCGAGCACGCCGAGGAGCGCAACGAGGAGTGGGACCAAGCGACCGAAGAGTGGAACGAGTACTACGAAGACGAGGACGACTCCGAAGAAGAGGAGCTCTAGTTCGTTCCCGTGCGCGCCTTGCGCACTATTTTTCAAACGTGTGCTCGGGGGAAGGAAACTCCCCTGCACGAACAGCGTCGCCGTACTCACATGCTGCGCGCATGAGGTTCGAGCGGAGATCGGCGAACGCTTTGACGAAACGCGGCTTAAAACCGCTCAGCCCCGCCATGTCTTGCCACACGAGCACCTGGCCATCGCATCCCGCACCTGCACCGATGCCGATCGTGGGCACGTCAAGCGTTTCGGTCACGCGCGCGGCGAGAGGGGCGGGCACGAGTTCGAGCACAACGGCGAAAGCACCGGCCTCCTGAAGGGCAACGGCGTCGGCGAGGAGAGCGTCGGCCTTCTCTCCGCGCCCCTGCACCTTGAACCCGCCAAGCTGATTGACCGATTGCGGTGTGAAGCCCAGGTGACCGCACACCGGGATGCCCGCGCGCACGAGCGCCTCGACCTGGGGGAGAACTTCGCGCCCGCCCTCGAGCTTGACAGCCTGCGCGCCTGCCTGCATGAGTTCGACTCCGTGGCGGACGGCTTCCTCAACGCTTACCTGATACGTGCCGAACGCGAGGTCGGCAAGCACGAGCGGGCGCTCACATGAGCGGGCGACAGCACCCGTGAAGCGCACGATGTCCTCGTGCTTCGTGTAGACGGTGGAGTCGTAACCGAGAACGGTGTTGCCCGCAGAATCACCCACGAGAAGCACGTCGATTCCGGCCTCGTCAAAGATGCTGGCGCTGAGAGTGTCATAGCTTGTCAGCATCGTGATGGCCCGCCCCTCCTTCTTGAAGTCGCGAAGGGTGTGGGTTCGGATCTTGCGCGGGGTGACGCTCTCGCTCACGTGATGTCCTTTCGTGCGCGCCAAGTGCAGCGCGTTCGTCATCAGCGTATCCGGCCAAGCGCAGGACTTCAGAGGCGAGGCGGAGATGGGGCACAATTGATGTATGGAACGCCACCAGGATTCAGTGCTTCGGCAGGTCGAAGAGCAGGGGATTGACTACATCCGCCTATGGTTCAGCGATGTGGTGGGACGCCTCAAGTCAGTCGTGATCTCGCCGCATGACCTCGAAAAAGCGTTCGATGAAGGCATTGGCATCGATGGCAGCGCGATTGAAGGGCTCACGCGCTCGTATGAGTCAGACATGCTGCTTCGCCCCGATCCCTCGACTTTCCGCGTCATGGGTGCACCGCCAGGCGGTGAAACCGGCGTGATGATCTGTGATGTGTTCACCCCCGATTCAGAACCCGCGGCATCGGATCCGCGCCGAGTCCTTCGCGACGCCCTCTCTCGCGCCGAGGCCAAGGGGCTTGAGTTCCTCACTCATCCCGAGGTGGAGTTCTACCTTTTCAACCGGCGCTATGAAAAGGGAGTTCCCCTTGAGCCCGTCGATCAAGGTGGCTATTTCGACTACGTGCAACGGATCGATGGCAGCCGCTTCCGCCGCGAGGCGATGCAGGAACTCGAACGCATGAACATCCATGTCGAGTATTCCCATCACGAAGGCGGTCCCGGGCAAAATGAGATCGACCTCCGGTACGCTGATGCGCTCACGACCGCGGATAATTTGCTCACCCTTCGCGCCGTCGTCAAAGGCATCGCCCTTGCCGAAGGGAAGTTCGCGAGCTTCATGCCGAAGCCCATGATCGAACACCCCGGTAACGGCATGCACACGCATCTCTCGCTTTTCCATAACGGTACGAATATTTTCCACGAGCCGGGAGCCGAGTACGGGCTATCGCGCACCGCGCGTCACTTCATCGCGGGGCTCCTTGTGCACGCTCGCGAATACTCGATCCTCACGAACCAATTCGTCAACTCTTACAAGCGTTTGTGGGGCGAACAAGAGGCTCCGAGCTACATCGTGTGGGGTCACAACAACCGAAGTGCCCTCGTGCGCGTACCGTTCCACAAGCCAACGAAGGGAACCAGTTCTCGGGTGGAGTTTCGAGGTCTCGACTCGGCAGCGAATCCTTATCTCGCGTTCGCTGCGCTTCTCGGCGCTGGCCTCAAGGGCATCGAGGAGGAATACCCCCTCCCCGAAGGTGCGGAAGACACGGTTTGGGAACTCACCGAGCGCGAACGGCAAGCGATGGGCATCAAACCGCTTCCCTCCGACCTCTTGCGAGCCATCGAAAGTTTCGAGACTTCCGAGCTCATGGCCGAGATCCTCGGTGAGCAGGTGTTCGAGTACATCCTGCGCGATAAACGCCGCGAGTGGGAGGGCTATCGCCGCCAGGTGACCGAGTCTGAGCTCCGCACGACATTCGATATTTAACAACCACATGAGGCTTGAGACCGGCGCGATCGAGGCCCTCCAATCCGGGGAGGCCGGGGGCGAGTTCACGCACTTTGATCTCGCACGCCTTGGTTTTGTTCGAACGGACCGGAGCGCTGCGCTCCTCGCGAGCGCTTCACTCTCGTGTGTTCCGCCACAGCTCGTGCGGGCGATGGGGGCAGCGGCAGACCCTGACGAGGCTCTCCTCGGGCTCACCCGCCTTGCCGATGCGGCTCAGGCGGCGGGCCAGACCCACCAATTCGCGCGCGTCATTGGCGACGAAAGACTCGGGCGCACCCTGGTGCTTGTGCTCGGCAGCTCGATCGCGCTCGGGGATGCTCTCGCGCGGCAGGTGAACGAGCTGGAGGAAATTCTTCAATGTCCGACGCTTGACGGGCCCACGCGCGAGCGTTTTCGCGAGGTGATGCTGGCCGCCGTCGGCTCTGCCCCCTCGGCCGCGGTGCCCGTTGCTGCTCCCGGCCCCGAGCCGCGTAGGGCCTTTCGCCGCGCCTACTATTCTCTGCTCGCTCAAATAGCGGCCCGAGATGTGGGGGCGGAAGCTCCCGCGGACAGCCAAGCCGAGATTTCGAGACTCCTTAGTGACCTCGCCGATGCCGCGCTTGAGGGCGCGCTCGCACTTGCCCGCGCCGCAACCGAGGGGCACGAGGCAGTGCGACTCGCGATCATCGCGATGGGGAAAACCGGGGCGCGCGAGCTCAACTATGCTTCCGACGTCGACGTGATGTACGTTGCGGAGCCGGCACACGAGGGTGTGAGCGAGGATGAGGTGACGAGGGTGGGAAGCGCACTCGCACGGGAACTCGCTCGAGTGTGCGAGGAGCGCACGGCCGACGGCAGCCTTTGGGCGATTGACGCGAACTTGCGGCCCGAGGGGCGCGATGGGGAACTCGTGCGGACGATCGATTCCTACGCTCGCTATTACCGAAAATGGGCCCGGACGTGGGAGTTTCAAGCGCTTCTCAAGGCTCGCGCCTGCGCGGGGGATCGCTTACTCGGTGAGCGATTTGAAGAGATCGCCACGCCGCTTGTGTGGCAGGCCTCCACACGCGAAGGGTTTGTTGACGACACACGCGCGATGCGCGCACGGGTGCTGGCACACGCCGATGCCGAACGCGATCTCAAGCTCGGCCGGGGTGGTCTTCGCGATATCGAATTTACGATTCAATTGCTCCAAATGGTGCACGGCCGCGCTGATGAAAATATCCGTGAGGCTGGAACACTTGACGCCCTCGACGCTCTCACGCGAGGCGGATACGTGGGCCGTGAGCATTCGGCCGCGCTCGCCGAAGCCTATCGATTCTTACGGGTGTGCGAACACCGGCTCCAAATGTGGCGCCTGCGGCGAACCCACATGCTTCCCACCGGGGAGCGCGACATTCGGCGCCTTGCGCGCACAATCGGGGCGCAGCCGGCAAAACTTCCTGCCGAGATCGATACCGTGCGCCGGCGCGTGCGCCAGCTTCATGAGGAGATCTACTATCGCCCTCTCCTTGCGACCTCCGCAGGTCTCAGCGACGGGCAAATCGCCCTCAGTGCCGAAGCTCAGCGCGATCGGCTCGAAGCGATCGGCTACCGCGATCCCAAGCGTGCTCTGCAACACATTGACGCGCTGACGAGGGGACTCAGCCGTGGGGCCGCGATCCAGAAACAGCTGCTTCCGGCCTTCCTCGAATGGTTCGCGGGGGGCGTTGATCCAGATCTGGGCCTACTGTCATTCCGCAGGCTTTCCGAGACTCTTCGCGAAACCCATTGGTTTCTCGGCATGTTGCGCGACTCGGGGGTTGCTGCCGAACGGCTTACGCATATCCTCTCGAGTTCACGCTACGTTGGCGAACAGCTCGAACAGCACCCGAATACCGTGCGCTGGCTATCGAACGATGCCCAGTTGCAACCCCTTACGCGGGCACAGATCACGCAAGAACTCGACTCGATCGCGGGCCTGGCCACGAGCGACGAACACGTGATTGACGCCCTTCGTGGTGTGCGCGCACGCGAGATCGTCAGAATCTGCCTCGCCCACCTCTCGGGCGTCCTTGATCTGCGGGAACTCGCCCGGGCTCTGACTGACCTCGCGGAGGCGATCCTCGCCTTTACCGTGACCCGCGTAAGTGCTGAGGCGGACGTTGCGCTTTGCGTGATAGCCATGGGCTCCTTCGGCGCGGGGGAGATGGGCTATTCTTCCGATGCCGATGTGCAGTTCGTGTGCGAAGGCAACCTCGAGGTCGCGACCCGGATCGCCGCCCGCGTGCAAAAGATCCTCAATGCCCCCGCCTCGGGCATCAACATGCGCGTCAATGCCGATCTGCGACCGGAAGGCCGCTCAGGCCCACTCGTGCGCACGCGCACGAGTTTCGAGGACTATTACGCGCATCATGCCGAGAGATGGGAACGCCAGGCGCTTTTGCGCGCTCGGTGCGTTTCCGGCCCCAAAGACCTCTGTGAAACGCTCACCGCGATCATGGACCGCGAGCGCTATCGCCCCGGTGGGATGGACGCGCACGAGCGCCGAGACTTCGCTCGCATGAAAGCCCGCATCGAAGGAGAGCGACTGCCGCGTGGCGTGAGGCCGAGCCATCACCTCAAACTGGGGCGGGGTGGAACGACCGACGTCGAATGGTGCGTACAGCGACTACTGCTTGAACACGCGGGAAACGACGAGAGCCTGCGTACCGTCGGAACCCTCGACGCCCTCGCAGCCCTCGAGAGCGCCGGGCACCTCACTCCTTCCGATGCACTCGCGCTTCGCCGCGCCTGGCTGCTGGCATGGGAGTTGCGGCGAGCGCTCTTTTTGTGGCGCGGTCGCGAGAGCGATGTTCTTCCTACCGACCTCGTTGACCTGAACGCTATCGCCACCCTCGTCCGCGAGCCCGTGGAGAATGCCCGTGCGATCGAGGAGAGATACCTCAAAGTGACGCGCCACTCGCGCCAGGTCGCCGAACGCCTGATCTTTGACGAGTAGCCTGAAAGGGCTATGACCTCACCCGAACTGAGCGCTCAAACCCCGCGCGGCCGCATGTACCGGATGGAACCCGGAGGGAAACTCGTCCACCCATCCATCACCACTGTCGCCGGGATGCGCGCGAAAGACCACCTTAATGGCTGGTACGCGCGTATGGCTTCGAAACGCGCGCTTGAGATGTTCTCGTATCTCGATCGCAACCCCTCACGCGCCTTTGACGAAATCCGGCGCGTGAACCGCAACAGCTGGACCACCCAAAAGCGCATTGCCGAAGCAGCACCCGACTACACGAAAACAACCGCGGATTTCGGCACCTACGTTCACGCGCTATGCGAAGCATGGGAACGCTCGGGAGAGCGGCCCACCGAGTCCGACATGCGTGAACTCGCGACAGAGATGCGCAGCGGGGGAGACCTCCTGAGCATGGAAACGAACCTCGGTGAGCTCGTGGGGCGAGCGAACGTTCGGCTCGACGGCTTTGCGGGGTTTCTCGAGGATTTCCAACCGGAATTCGTCGAGATCGAACAAACAGTGGTGAACCGCACCGTCGGCTACGCCGGCACTACCGATGCCATTGTGAAAATCGGGAACACGCTGCTCACGGGTGACATCAAGACGTCGAAGAAGGTTCGTGGCGACTACGCTCTCCAGGGCGTTGCCGTCATGAGGGCCGAAAACCTCCTCGACAATGACGGAACCTTGCGCGAGATGCCCGAACTCACGGGCGCGTTCATCATTCACCTGCCGGAAACGGGCGGGTACAGCGCGGTGCCGCTGCGCACATCCGACGCTGAGTGGGAAACGTTTAAAGCCCTGCGAAAAGCGTGGGACTTCGAGCCCGACGACTGCGCGCTCAGCGAAGCACAGAGCCCGAAGGAACTGCTGCTTACGCTCCTAAACGCGAAGCTCTAGCGCGAAGCCCCACTTATCCACTTGCGGTCTAGAGATCGTAGTAGAGCTCGAACTCGTAGGGGTGGGGGCGAAGCCTGAAGGGCTCAACCTCAAACTCGCGCTTGTAGGCGATCCACGTGGTAATGAGATCCTCCGGGAACACATCGCCCTCGGTCAGGAAGTCGTGATCACGCTCAAGCTCATCGAGCGCTTCCTCGAGTGAGGCCGGGAGGGTCTTGATGTCCGCATGCTCTTCCGGCGGAAGCTCGTAGAGGTCTTTGTCGATCGGCTCGGGAGGTTCGATGCGGTTCCTGATGCCGTCGATGCCAGCCATGAGTTGGGCAGCAAAAGCCAGGTACGGATTTGCCGACGGATCCGGGGCACGGAATTCGAGGCGCTTGGCCTTCGCAGAGTTGCCCGTGACCGGGATGCGAATCGCCGCGGAACGGTTCCTTGCCGAATACACCATGTTGACGGGGGCTTCGAAGCCCGGCACGAGGCGCTTAAACGAATTCACCGTGGGGTTGGTGAAGGCCGTGAGAGCGGGGGAGTGCTCGATCAAGCCTCCAATGTACCAACGGGCGAGATCCGAAAGCCCGCCGTAGCCACTCTCGTCGTAGAAGAGTGGCTCACCGTTCTTCCAGAGCGACTGATGGCAGTGCATTCCCGAGCCGTTGTCTCCAAAGATCGGCTTCGGCATGAACGTTGCCGAGCGCCCATTTTCCCACGCAACGTTCTTGATGACGTACTTGAACTTCATGACGTCATCGGCAGCCTGCAAAAGCGTGGAAAAGCGGTAATTGATCTCTTGCTGGCCTCCCGTGCCAACCTCGTGGTGGGCGCGCTCCACCTCGAGACCCACTTCGTCGAGCACGCGCACCATCTCATCACGCAAATCGGCCATTTGGTCTACGGGAGCCACGGGGAAGTAACCGCCTTTCATTGCGGTTTTGTAGCCCTGATTCCCAAACTCTTCTTCGCGGCCCGTGTTCCACGCGGCCTCGTTCGAGTCGATCTCGTAAAACGCGCCGTTCGCTTCCGTCTGATAGCGGATAGAGTCGAAAATGTAGAACTCGGCTTCGGCGGCAAAGAAGGCGGTGTCGGCAATACCGGTTGAACGAAGGTATTCCTCAGCTTTCGCAGCGACGGTTCGCGGGTCGCGGCTGTAAGGAGCATCGGTGAAGGGATCGACGATCGCGTAATTGATCACGAGGGTCTTCTGATCGCGGAACGGGTCCACGTAGGCCGTGCTGAGGTCCGGGATAAGTTTCATATCGGATTCGTGAATGGCCTGGAACCCGCGAATCGAGGAACCGTCGAACAGCTGTCCCTCGGCGATTGCTTCTTCGTCAAAGGTTTTCGCGGGAACATTGAAGTGCTGCATGACGCCGGGGAGATCGCAGAAGCGAATATCAATGAACTTGACATCCTCTTCCTCGATGAACTTCACGGCTTCGCTGGGATTGCTGAACACGTATCCTCCGTCCGTGCTGAGCGCACGTTAACTTTGAGCAGTTGCCTCTCCTAGTTTACGTCCACCCACGTCGGGGTTTGCCTCACGCACGGCCGCGAACGTACGGTTTTGGAATGAATCGCCCCATAAATAGTGACGAGTCAGTCGAAAACGACGCCCAAGCAGGGGCGCATCCCGGCGACGTTTTTGGCCTTCCCGACCGCGGCAGACAATCCATTGCGCCGTTGCCGCGGCGTTTCCTCTCCATGTGTCTCGACTGGGCAGCCGCGGCAGCCGTGTCCTTTCTCGCCTTTCACTATGACCCGCTTGCCACTCTCGCGCTGTTCCTCGCACAGGTCATCGTGATGCAGACACTTTTTGGCGCAAGCCTCGGCCAATTCCTGACCGGGCTTCGCGTTCTGCCCGTGACTGGGCGCTCGCCCATGCTCCTGCGCGCCCTCGTACGTAGTGCCATCATGCTGAGCGTGATCAGCGCGTTCGTGGTGAACGAGAACAGGCAGACTCTCCACGACCTCGTCGCGGGGGTCGTTGTCGTGCGCTCTCAATAAGCATCGCCCCCAGCGGCCTGTGCCGAAGGGGGCGAATACGCAGGTGCCGGTCGGCTCAGCGACCGCGCATAGCCTTGCGATTGGGGCGAGCGCGCATGGGATCGACGCCTTTGGGGATGGCCTGACGAACGGGATTGGGCAAGGCCCGGAGGCGTCGGCCAATCTCGCCGGCTTCCGCTTTCGTGAGCTCATTCTTCATGGCGGTCAGGTGCCGGTTGAGCTTCGGAAGCGGCACTTCGCCCTCGCCGTGGCCCACATACACCGCGTGCACCGGAACGTTCGGGAACATGCGGTTCATGCGCTTGACTTCCTTACTCATGAGCTTTCGCGAACCACCGCCGGAGCCCTCCGACACGAGTGCAATGCCCTTGCGGCCACTCGCACGAAAAAGCATCGAACGACTGCGAGCATCGAATGCCGCAGGATCCTGCTCAACATTCCACCCTCGCGAAATCTGCTGCATCACGGCAATCGCGGCACCGGGCTGATCCTCGATCTTCGAGTACGTGGCTTTCTGTGCCCTGCGGCCAAGGATGATCATCGCAAGGAGAAGGCCGAAACCGAGACCGATGAAGGCTCCGTAGATCGGGTGGCCGAAGGCCCCGAAAATGAGAGCGAGCAGGACGGTGAGGCCCACGATCGAGAGAATCATGAGCGGTGCCGTCGAGCGATCGTACGCCTGAGTTTCTTTGAAGACGTCGATCGTCTGCCGGATGCGGCCGGGCTTCTTCGTCTTAGCGGGGGCGTCGGTCGTGTTCTTGCGTGCCATTAATCCTTGTCCTTAGCGCGGTGCGGGTGGTTCGAAAACCATCCTCAAGCATAACCGGGAAATGAGCCTAAGCCGTTGCCGAAACCTTCCGCTCAGCACGCTCCCTGTCACGCTTTTCACGTGCGGCCTGGCGCTCCACCACGCTCGTGGCTTCCTGGAGGGCGGGCGCCGAGGAATTGAGGTGCGAGAGTTCCTCGGGAATCTCGCGGCCAAGTTTCTCCATCGCCTGAGCCCACAGCCGGCCGGCGCGATACGACGAACGCACCATGGGCCCGGCCATGATCCCCGCGAAGCCCATTTCATAACCTGCCTCGGAGAGTTCGAGGAACTCTTGCGGCTTCACCCAGCGATCGATCGGGTGATGAAGTTTCGAGGGGCGCAAATACTGGGTGAGGGTGAGAATCTCGCAACCGTTGTCGCGAAGATCCTGCATAGCTGAAAGAATCTCGCTCGTTTCCTCCCCCATACCAAGGATGAGGTTCGACTTCGTGATCATCCCGTTCGCCTTCGCATCGGCGATGACGCCGAGGCTGCGCTCGTAACGGAAGGCCGGACGAATCTTTTTGAAGATGCGAGGCACGGTTTCGAGGTTGTGACCGAAGACTTCGGGCTTCGAGTCGTAGACCTGCTGCATCGCGCTCGAATCACCCTTGATGTCGTCGATGAGGAGTTCCACGCCCGTACCCGGGCTGATGGCGTGGATCTGGCGGCAGGTCTCGGCAAAGAGCCCCGCGGCACCGTCTTCGAGATCATCGCGGGCCACCCCTGTCACGGTCGCGTACTTGAGGCCCATTTCCTTGATGGAAGTGGCGACCTTGAAAGGTTCGGCAGGGTCGATCGCTTGTGGTTTGCCGCTTGCGATGTCGCAAAAATCGCAGCGGCGCGTGCACGTGTCGCCGCCGATCAAGAAGGTCGCCTCGCGATCCTCCCAACACTCAAAGATGTTGGGGCATCCCGCTTCTTCGCACACCGTGTGCAAGCCGCGTGAATGCACGCGCTTCTTCATATCGGTGTACTCGGGGCCCATGTTTGCCGTGGTTTTGATCCAGCTAGGTTTGCGTTCGATCGGGGTTTCCGCATTGCGGGCCTCGACCCTGAGAAGGCGTCGTCCTTGGGGTTCAACTGCCACGTCACACTCTCCTTGCGAGTAGGGGTCTCAAGATTCTAGTAGGCGTTGCTGCCAACTCCCGCACAACGCTCATGTGATCTCGACGGGTGGTGATTGTTTATTCGAGGCCGCGTTCGGCTTCGAGTTCCTTCATGGCGTCTTCGACATCAGCGAGCACATCCTTCGGGCGCACAGTACGGCCGCTTTCAACGGAAAGTGAGCTCACACCTGCGTCGTCGATTCCGCACGGGATCACGTTCATGGCCCACGAAAGGTCATTCTCGCAGTTCAGTGCGAAACCATGCATCGTGCAGCGCTTGGCGACGCGCAGCCCAATTGCGCACACTTTTCGGTCCATCCCGAGCTCATCGAGGACCCACACGCCGCTTCGCCCTTCAACAGGAGCCGTAGGGACGCCAGCCTTGGAGCACACGCCCATGATGGCCCGTTCGATGCCCCGTACGAAGCCCACGACATCGATGGGGGCAGGAAGCTTGACGATCGGGTAGCCCACGAGCTGACCAGGACCGTGCCAGGTGATCTTGCCACCCCGATCGACATCAATCACGGGGGCGCCGTCACGTGGACGCTCGACCTCGAGGGTGCGCCGACCAGCGGTATAGACCGGCTGATGCTCGAGAAGAAGAAGCGTATTTGGGCGTTCGCCCGCAATCACCTCCGCGTGGATCTGTTTTTGCACATCCCACGCGGCGTTGTAGTCAACGGGACCGGGCGGAAGATTGAAATCTTCGTGAGCGGATTCAATCCCGGAATCTTCGGAAAAAGCGAGGTGAATGATGTCGAGCACCTCACCATGCTAGTGGTCGACGTGGGTAGGGAAAAGTTTCCGCGGGCGAGAGCACACGTTTGACGAGCGGGTTATCCACAATTTCGGATCAGCCCTGGGATTGGCATCGTCAAAGGGTTGAAATGATCTCATGAGACTTGACACCTCGCGCCTGACATTAGTTTTTGGCACAGGGCTTCAGCCCGTTCGACTGGTTCGCTCGGAAAATGGCCGGCAAGTGTGGCAGGCCCGGGATCACAGGGGCCGACGCTTGACGCTCGTCCGTGCTCGCACACTTCGCGCGGTGAACCAGGTGCGGCGCGAGATCGCGCTGCTTCGAGCCCTCGAAGCGGGCAATATTTCGGCGGTTCCTTCGCTTAAATGGCGCGGCTTCGCGGCCTACGCGTTTGCGGAGGGGCCCAGTGCACTTGCGCCGCCACGCGGCAAAAGGGCCGCGCGGAGTGCGAACACACGAAGTGGCGGCACGGTGGCGGAGATGGCGTCGGACCTCGCAGTTCTCCTGAAAGCACTGCATTCACGAAACCTCACGCTTGGCCTCCCCGGGTTTCGCGGGCTAGAACTTTCGCCGCGCGGCCGTGTTGTCGTCACGGACTTTTCGCACGTGGCGCAGCTGAGTCCAGTGAAAAAGCGCGGTGATGAGCAATGGCTTGCGCGCCTCACAAGTGGTGCGGGAACCTACCGCTACGCGCAGCGCAAAGCTGAAGAGTTGGAGGAGTGGACATGGGAGGCGGGGAGTGAGGCCCCGGCAGCCGTATGCCCTACTCTATCCGGGCGGGGCGTGCCGGCTGGCGCTGCTCTTCGGCAGGGCAAAGGAAAGCCCGGGCGAAACCGCCCCCGAACGCGTAGCAAGCGCTCTTTGACGTTCGTCGCGGTGGCAGCACTCGCGTGCACGGTGCTCGTGGGCGGAGCCATGCGGGCTTCCACCCCTCAACTGGCACCCTCCGAGGCGGCTGCGGTCCCCGCTGAACGCAACGACCCGGTCGAAATCATCACAGCCCTTGCCCACGCCAGGCACCGCTACCTCACCGGAAAAACTGAGCTTAATGACTCAGCGGTTCCTGGAAGTGAAGCGGAACTGGCCGACCGGAAGCTCCGTGCAGCTCTCGAAGGAGTGCAGGTTGAGGGCGGTGAAGTGCGCGTTCTCGAAGCACACACTCTCGAACAGAGCGAGAATGATGCGCGCGTGCGCGCTCGGCTCAAAGACACCCCCGCGCGCATGGGCGAAGGCGTGCACTCTCTAGAACTTGACCAAAGTAGGCCCTATGAAGTTGACATCCGCCTTGAGCGCATCGCGGGGTCGTGGCGGATCGCCTCCACGACGCCCGTCGGTGAGGGAGGGGAGAGCGCTTAAGAAAAACCCGGGCCGGGCTTTCTCGCGAAAGCACGGCCCGAGTTCTTGTCAGAGGAACTCGATCAGAGTCCGAGGTCCCCCTCGAAGGCGCCGTCCTCGAGGCGTTTCTTCATCGTGGAGAGGAAGCGGGCAGCATCGCCGCCATCAACGAGGCGGTGATCGTAGCTGAGGAACAGGTACATCATCGAGCGGATCCCGATCGTCTCATTGCCGTCGGCGTCCTTCACGACAGCCGGGCGCTTGACGATCGTGCCGCAGCCGAGGATGCCAACCTGCGGGTTCGGAACGATCGGGGTATCGAACAGCGCGCCACCCGAACCCGTGTTCGTGATGGTGAACGTCGCGCCCTGAAGATCGTCCGGCGTGAGCTTGTTGCCCTTCGCCTTGGCGCCGAGCTCACCAATCTGGCGGGCAAGACCCGCAAGGTTGAGATCGCCCGCGTTCTTGATGACCGGAACGACGAGGCCACGCTCGGTGTCCGCTGCCATACCGATGTTCTCGACACCGTGGTACTTGATCATGTCGCCCGCAATCTCGGCGTTCAGCTTCGGATGCGCCTTGAGCGCTTCCACAGCCGCCTGCATGATGAACGGGAGGAACGTGAGCTTCGCACCTTCACGCGCGAGGAAGTCGTTCTTCGCCCGGCCACGAAGAGCCGCAATGCGGGTCATATCGACCTCAACGGCGGTGGTGAGCTGCGCCTGTGTCTGGAGCGACTCGACCATGCGCGACGCAACGATCTTGCGCAAGCGGGTCATCTTCTCCTCGGTACCGCGCAGAGGCGACACCTCGACCTTGGGGGCTTCCTTCTTCGCGGGAGCCGCGGCGGACGGTGCCGAAGCGACAGCGGGAGCGGGAACCTCCGCCTTCTTTTTCGCCTCGATAGCTTCCTGCACATCCTGCTTACGGATACGGCCGCCGATGCCCGAGCCCTTGACCGAGCTAAGATCAATGCCGTTATCCGACGCGAGCTTGCGCACGATCGGCGTCACGTACGCCTGCGCATTGCCGCTCGAGGACACCGTTTCCGAAGCCGTGGCGGCGGGAGCAGTGCTCTGTTCAGCCTTGGGGGCCGGCGAAGCGCTTTCCGCAGCGGGAGCGGCGGGGGCCGGGGAGGCGTCGGAAGGAGCACCCGAGCCGATCACGGCAATGGCCGCGCCAACCTCGGCCTCCTCATCCTCCTGCACAAGAATCTTTTGGAGGGTACCCGCAACGGGGGAGGGAACCTCGGTGTCAACCTTGTCGGTCGACACCTCGAGGAGAGGCTCATCGGCCTCGACCTGTTCGCCAACCTCCTTGAGCCAACGCACCACCGTTCCCGAATCAACGGACTCACCGAGTGCGGGCATCTTCACTTCTTCGCCATCGGCGCTACCGGAGTTGCTCGATGAGTCACCGGGCGCTTCGCTTTCACCAATGGGGGCCTCCTGCGTTGTCGAGGGGGCAACCGTAGGATCCGAGGCGAGGTTCTCACCCTCGCTTGGCTCCGCGGAGCTCGATTCAACGCCGGAACCATCGCCGACCACGGCAAGGTCAGCGCCGATCTCGGCGTCCTCATCCTCATTCACGAGAATTTTCTCGAGAACGCCGGCAACGGGGGAGGGAACCTCGGTGTCGACCTTATCGGTCGAGACCTCGAGAAGCGGTTCGTCAACGGCGATTTCCTCGCCCACTTCCTTGAGCCAGCGAACAACGGTGCCCTCGGTGACGGACTCACCGAGCGCGGGCATCTTGACGATTTCAGACATAGGTATCTCTCCTCGTGATCAGGCGTGAGCGTGGAGCGGCTTGCCAGCGAGAGCGAGCGCAGCCTCGCCCATCGCCTCGTTCTGAGTGGGGTGGGCATGGATGAGCGAAGCAACATCCTCAGGCTCCGCCTCCCAGTTGACGATGAGCTGTGCCTCGCCGATCTGCTCCGACAGGCGTGCACCGATCATGTGGACACCGACAATCGGGCCGTCCTTCTCACGCACGAGCTTGATGAAACCCTGAGTGCCGAGAATCTGGGACTTTCCGTTGCCGCCGAGGTTGTAGTCGTAGGTCGCGACGTTGTCGTCGCCGAACTTCTCTTTTGCCTGCTTTTCGGTGAGACCCACCGAGCCAATGTTCGGCTCGCAGTAGGTGACGCGCGGGATGCCCGACTCGTCGATCGGCTGGGGGTCGAGACCCGCGATCTGTTCGGCCACGAAGATGCCCTGCTGGAAGCCGCGGTGAGCGAGTTGGAGGCCCGGAACGATGTCGCCCACGGCGTAGATACCGGGAACGTTCGTTTCGAGGGTGTCCTTGTTGGCGAGCACGAATCCGCGATCCATCTCGATGCCCTGCTCTTCGTAGCCGAGGCCCTTCGTCTGCGGGCCGCGGCCAACAGCGACGAGGAGGTAGTCACCCTCGTAGGTCTTGCCGTTCGCAAGCGTGACCTTGACGCCAGTCTCGGTCTGCTCCGCCTTTTCGAAGAACACGCCGAGCGAGTAGGCGATCTTACGCTTTTTGAACGCGCGCTCGAGATTCTTAGAAATTGCCTCGTCCTCGTTAGCAACGAGGTGGGGGAGGCCCTCGATGATCGTGACCGATTCAGCGCCGAGCGACTTCCACACGGAAGCGAACTCGACACCGATCACGCCGCCGCCAAGAATGATCGGGTTCTTCGGAACTTCGGGGAGCTGAAGAGCGACCTCGGAGTCAATGATGCGGCCGCCGAGTTCGAGGCCCGGGAGGGTCTTGGAGAAGGAACCCGAGGCGAGGATGATGTTCTCACCCGTGAGGGTCTGTTTTGAGCCGTCTTCCGCCTCAACCTCGACCGTGTTCTTACCCGTAAGGCGGCCGAAACCGTTGACGAGGGTCGCACCGGAGGAACCCACGAGGCCCTGGAGGCCTTTGTAGAGGCGCCCGATGACTTTGTTCTTGAAGTCGAGCATCTTCTCGGTGTTGATCGCGGAGGCGGTCATCTCAATACCCACGGCCTTCGCTTCGGCAGGGGTGTCGGCAATCTCGCCTACGTGAAGCAGCGCCTTGGTGGGCACGCAGCCGCGGTGGAGGCACGTGCCGCCGAGCTTGTCTTTCTCGACAAGGGCAACGCTCTTTCCAAGCTGGGTGGCGCGCAGCGCGGCCGCGTAGCCGCCGCTGCCACCTCCCAGAATCACGATGTCGAACTTCTGGTCTGTGGAGGTATCCGCCACGTTCAGCTCCCTAACTGTTGAGGATTGGGGGCATGTCGCCGAAAGTCCCGGCCTCGAACGCTAAGCCAGCCGGTGCGGCATGCACGCCCATTATCGTAAGACACGCCCCTGGATGTCGCCGTGGGCCGACCGTAAGTGGGGCCAGAGTGTGGGAAAACCCCCAACTCCGCCCGCGGGTGCGGGGCAAAAGCGGGGGCTTTCCGACGGTTGCTACGCATGAAGTGCGCAACCTTTTTACTTGGTGGCTTCGCGCTCAATTACTTCGACGAGCGTGCGCATGCTCATGCCGGTGCCGCCGATGTTGTTGTAGCCGAAAGGCTTCTGCGTGAAAGCGGGGCCGGCGATGTCGACGTGTGCCCACTGCGTCTCGCCAACAAACTCCTTGAGGAAGATGCCCGCGCTCAGCGCGCCGCCGGGGCGTTCGCCGATGTTGCTGAGGTCGGCAACGCGGCCGTTCAATCCCTCGCGAAGCTCTCCCGGGAAGGGAAGCGGCCACATGGGCTCGCCCGCGGCCTTAGATGCTTCCCACACCTCGTCGCGGGCTTCGTCGGTCCCCATGACTCCCGCAGTGCGGTTGCCAAGGGCGACGATCGCCGCCCCCGTGAGGGTCGCGACGTCGATCAGGAGGTCGGGCTCAAGCGCCGCGGCATCCACAAGGGCGTCGGCCATGACCATGCGGCCCTCGGCGTCGGTGTTCAGCACCTCGACGGTCTTACCGTTGCGCATCGTGACGACATCGCCGGGGCGCTGCGCTCCGCCTCCGGGGAGGTTTTCCGCGAGCGCAAGGAAGGTCGTGACGTTGACGTCGAGCTCAAGGGCTGCAGCGGTGATGGTCGTGGCGAGCACGGTTGCGGCGCCACCCATGTCCATCGTCATCTCGTCCATTCCGGCGCCGGGCTTCAGCGAAATGCCGCCCGAATCGAACGTGATGCCCTTACCGACAAAGGCAACGTGCCGCTTGGCACGCTTCGGTGCGTAAGAAAGTTTGACGAGACGGGGCGGGCGGGTCGAGCCCTGGCCCACACCCACGATGCCGCCGTAGCCACCGTCGGCAAGGGCCTTCTCATCGAGAACCTCGACGCTCACGGGAAGCTTCTTCGTGAGATCCTTCGCGCGCTTCGCGAAGGAATCGGGGTAAAGCAGGTTCGGTGGGGTGTTCACGAGATCGCGAACGATGTGCACGCCCTCGGCGATTTTCTCGGCGCGGTTCGCGGCACCTTCGAGAGCTTTGAGCTCCTTCTTATCGGCCACGGCGAGAACGATCTCCTCGACGGGTTTTTGATCGTCCTTGAGGTCACTCTTGTATTCGCCGTAGGCGTAGGCGCCGAGAGCTGCGCCTTCGAGAGCGGCGGCGATGTGTGCCTCGGAGGCGGCCGGGAAGGCAAGGGCGATGCTTGTGTGGCCGGTGAGGGTTCGCGAAGCGGAACCAAAGGCGTATCGGATGTCTTCGCACGTGACATCTTCAAGGGCCTCGGCGCCGAGGCCAACGCCGACGATTGCGTGAGCGCGGTAGGCAGCGGGCGCCGGGATCGTCGTGAGCGCACCCTTGGCGCCACTGGCCTTGACGGCAGTGAAGGATTCTTCGAGCGATGAAAGCCCAACCGGGCTTGCCGGTGCATCCTTTGCACCCTTAAGGAGGGGGACCACGAGGACGTCCGTCGTGATCGAGTCAACGTTGCTGATGCTCAGAGTTATATGTGCCATGTGTTTATCGTAGGGGAGTCACTCGAGTTTGAGGTGGGAGTGGGCAAATGCTGATCGCCCTGTACGTTGTTGCGGCTCTCGTAGCCGTTCTCGGCGCGGTCTATGTCATCAAGGACCTTGCAGCAGACCTGTTGCTCATGGGGGCCTCACTCGCCCTAGCGCTCGTGTGGCTCATCGGAGCTCTTGCGTGGTTACTCGCTCCGGTGAGCCCTGGCGATGCCGTGATTTTCTGGGGCTATGTTGCCACCGCAATCGCGCTGCCGATCGCGGCCGTGTACATCTCGTTCCTCGAACGTACCAAGTGGGGGTCGTTCGCCATTGCCGCCATCGCGCTCACATGCGTCTTTCTCGCCTACCGGCTGCCCCAGATCTGGCCCGCGGGGTTCGCGAAATGACGCACGCCGGTTCGACGAAATCGTCGATAACGCAGGAGAATCCACGCGGCTTCCGCATGGCCCTGTTCGTGGTGTACGGGGTGTTTGCCGTATCGGCGACGGCGCGTGCACTCGTGCAGTCGATTCGCGATTTTTCCGAGGCGCCGCTCGCCTTTTCCCTCAGCATTGTCGCTGCGCTTACGTACGTCGCGATCGCGGTCTTGCTGTTTCGGAAGGCTCCCCACTGGCGAGCGATCCTCGCTCTCGTTGGTGTCGAACTCGTCGGCGTTGTCGGCGTGGGTGCTTTGAGCTTCGCGCAGCCCGAGTGGTTCCCGAAAGCGACGGTCTGGTCGCACTTCGGCGAGGGATATGGGTATGTTCCCCTCGTGTTGCCCCTTGTCGCGGGTATCTCGATCATCGTTGCTCGGCGGCGCGAATCCCGCGCGCCCTCGCTACGCTAGACGTGTGGACGACGATCTTTTTTCTCTCAAACCAGGCGTGCAGGCCCCAAAGACTCTCGCGGACCGCAACGTCGATCACCGCGCGCCGCTAGCCGCTCGTATGCGGCCGCGTTCGCTCGACGAGATCGTCGGTCAAGAGAACGCTCTTGCAGACGGCTCACCCCTGTTTCGTCTCGTGGGGGAGGACGATTCACATACTGCCCCGAGCTCAATCATCTTGTGGGGCCCACCCGGAACGGGCAAAACGACGATCGCTTACGCCGTCGCGCGGGAGGGCGATCGCGAGTTCGTCGAGGTTTCAGCGGTGCTTGCGGGAGTCAAAGATATCCGTGCCGTTGTTGATGCCGCGCGGTCCCGCTTGCGCACGACTGGTCGCGAAACGATTCTCTTCGTCGATGAGGTGCATCGGTTTAATAAGTCGCAGCAAGATGCGCTTTTGCCGTCGGTTGAGAACCGGTGGGTGACCCTGATCGCCGCGACGACCGAGAACCCCTATTTTTCAATCATCACCCCGCTGATCTCGCGCTCGATTGTGCTCACCCTCGATTCGCTCGGTGGCGAGGAGATTGATGCACTGCTGACGAGAGCGCTCGCCGAGGAGCGGGGGCTTGGCGGTTCGGTCGAACTTGAGAGCGATGCCCGCGAGGCGCTCCTGCGTCTCAGCGGAGGCGATGCCCGCAAGGCCCTCACAGCGCTCGAGGCTGCTGCTGCTTCAGCACTGAAGACCCCAGAGAAGCGGATCACGGGCGACATCCTCGCCCACGCGATCAACCGTTCGATGTTGACCTACGATCGCGAGGGCGATCAGCACTACGACGTCATCAGCGCGTTCATTAAGTCGATGCGGGGAAGCGATCCGGATGCGGCCCTGCACTATCTGGCCCGCATGATTGAGTCGGGTGAAGACCCGCGGTTCATCGCGCGGCGAATCGTGATCGCAGCGAGTGAGGAGGTCGGCATGGCCGACCCGACCGCGCTTCAGGTTGCCGTTGCCGCAATGCAGGCAGTCCAGATGATTGGGATGCCCGAGGGGCGGATCCCGCTCGCCCAAGCGGTCGTGCACATCGCAACTGCCCCGAAGTCCAATGCGAGTTACGCGGGGATCAATCGAGCGATCGCCGATGTGCGCGAAGGAAAAGGGCGTTCGGTTCCCGCACATCTTCGCGATGGGCATTACAAGGGAGCGGAGAAGCTCGGGCACGGTGTTGGTTACGTGTACGCGCACGACGAGCCTCGCGGTGTGGCGCGTCAGCAGTACGCACCCGATGACCTCGTGGGTGTCAACTACTACGAGCCGACCGATCGAGGATTCGAGGGGCGCGTGAAGAGCTCGCTTGAGATTTTGCGCTCGCTCACGCGCGGCGCGGGTGGGGTGCAGGGGCCGATGGTTGACGCGCGGTGAGCGATCCCACAGAGGCTTGAGTCTCCCAAGCCTCCGAAACGCTTGAGGCTCGGCACTCGGCACGGTAAAGTTTTGCGCTGAATCCGCGGCTGCCAAATGGATTCATCGCATCGAAATTGAGGTAACTTACGTGACCAGTGTCACCAAAGCACGTCGTACCGCACGCCTTTCGCGTGCGCTCGGTATTGCGCTTACCCCGAAGGCCGTCAAGTACTTCGAGAAGCGCCCTTACCCGCCGGGCCAGCACGGTCGTGGCCGCCGTTCGAACTCGGACTACGCGGTTCGTCTGACCGAGAAGCAGCGCCTGCGCGCTCAGTACCAGCTTCGCGAGAAGCAGCTTCACCGCGCCTACGTTGAGGCCAAGAAGCTTCCGGGTCTGACCGGTGAGTCGATGGTCGAGCTCCTCGAGACTCGCCTTGACGCGCTCGTTCTTCGCGCGGGCTTCGCTCGCACGATCCTTCAGGCTCGTCAGTTCGTCTCGCACCGCCACGTTCTCGTGGATGGCGAGATCGTCAACATCCCCTCGTACCGCGTGAAGCCTGGCCAGACCATCCAGGTCAAGCCGAAGTCGCAGACTCTCGAGGCTTTCGCGGATGCCGCTGAGGGTTCGAACTCCGATGTTCAGGCGTCGGTCCCTTCGTACCTCTCGGTCCAGCTCGAGGAACTCAAGGCTCAGCTCGTTTCTCGACCGAAGCGCTCCGAGGTCCCCGTGACTTGCGACGTCGCGCTCGTCGTCGAGTACTACGCTCGCTGATTTCTTTATGAAGGAGGCCTCACGGTCTTCGTGTCAGGCGGCCCCGACCAGTACGAGAACGTACACTTGGTCGGGGTCGTTTGTTATTAAATGCCCAGCCCAGTCCGTGCCCGAGAGGGCTTAGGGAAGGAAGAATCCATGCAGACAGCCGAGGTGTCACGCCGCTGGCTCGACTTCTTCAAAAACAAGGATCACGAGATCGTCCCGAGCGATTCGCTCGTCTCGTCGGATCCCTCGATCCTTTTCACGGTTGCCGGCATGGTGCCGTTCATTCCCTACATTGTGGGCACCGATCAGGCGCCGTGGCCGCGCGCCGCGAGCGTGCAAAAGTGCATTCGCACAAATGACATCGACAACGTTGGCAAGACCACGCGTCACGGCACGTTCTTCCAAATGGCGGGCAACTTCAGCTTCGGCGATTACTTCAAGGAAGGCGCGATCGACTTCGCGTGGGAACTGCTCACGAGCAGCGTTGAGGATGGCGGCTACGGCCTCGAGGGTGACCGCATGTGGATCACCCTGTGGGAAAACGACAAAGAAGCGTTTGACCACCTCACTCGCGTGATCGGCATCGATCCGAAGCACATCGTGCGACTCCCGAAGGAAGAAAACTTTTGGTCGACTGGCCAGCCGGGACCCGCGGGCCCGTGTGCCGAATGGCACTACGACCGTGGACCCGAGTTCGGGCCGGAAGCCGAAGGCGGCAACGTGGATCCGGGTGGCGATCGCTACCTTGAGATCTGGAACCTCGTGTTCGATCAGTTCATGCGCGGCGAAGGCAGCGGCAAGGACTACCCGCTTCTCGGTGAGCTCGACCGCAAGGCTATCGATACGGGCCTCGGCGTCGAGCGCCTCGCTTATCTTTTGCAAGGCAAGAGCAATATGTACGAGACCGACCAGGTCTTCCCCGTGATCGCGCATGCCCAGGAACTCACCGGCCGCCGCTACGGCACTGGCGATGAAGAATCCGACGTTCGCATGCGCGTCGTCGCTGATCACGTCCGCAGCGCGATGATGCTCGCTTCGGATGGAGTACGCCCGGGGAACGAGGGGCGCGGCTATGTCATGCGCCGCCTTATTCGCCGCGCCGTCCGTTCGATGCGCCTTCTCGGTTTTGACAAGCAAGCGATGCCCGAGCTGCTGCCGGTATCGAAGAACGCCATGGTCGCCTCCTATCCCGTTCTTGAGGAGAAGTTCGCGGCGATCGAAGAGGTGCTCTACACGGAAGAGGAGGCTTTCCGCCGCACCCTGTCTCACGGCACGCAGATTTTCGAGGGCCTCAGCTCCAATCTCAAGAAGAGCGGCTCCGATCTCCTCGCGGGCGAAGATGCCTTTACTCTCCACGACACCTATGGTTTTCCCATTGACCTCACTCTGGAAATGGCGGAAGAGGCTGGTCTGCGCGTTGATGAAGCCGGTTTCCGCGCCGCCATGCAGGAGCAGCGTGAGCGTGCCCGCGCCGATGCTCAGGCAAAGAAAGCCGGCCACACGGATACGGCGCTTTTCCACGACATCGTGAATGCGAATGGTCTTACCCGTTTCGTGGGCTACACGGACGACACGGTCTCGACGACAGTGGGTTCGATCCTCGTGAATGGCGCTCTCACCGAACAGGTGAGCGCGCCCGCAGATATCGAGATCGTTCTTGCCGATACTCCGTTCTACGCCGAGATGGGCGGACAGCTTGCCGATCAGGGCACCATTAGCCTCGCCGGAGGCGGCATCATCGAAGTTGACGATGTCCAGGCGCCCGTGAAGGGCCTTTCTGTTCACCGCGGCCGCCTCATCGAGGGGAGCGCCCGCGCCGGCGAGGCGGCGATTGCGCGCATCGACACCGAGCGCCGCGGTGCCATCGCGCGCGCCCACACGGCGACCCACATGGTGCACCAGGCTCTTCGCGAGGAGCTCGGCGACGGCGCAACCCAGGCCGGTTCGGAAAACTCGCCCGGTCGCATGCGTTTCGACTTCCGCTACGGCCAGGCCGTACCTCAGAGCTCCCTCGCACAGGTCGAAGGCAAGGTCAATCAGATGCTTCAGCAGAACCTTGACGTCACCGACGCGCAAATGCCCATCGATGAGGCGAAGGCTCTTGGCGCTCAGGCACTCTTCGGTGAGAAGTATGGCGATATCGTCCGTGTCGTGTCGATTGGCGGCGACTGGTCTCGCGAACTGTGCGGCGGCACTCACGTCCCGATTACGGGCAGCCTCGGCTCGGTTCAGCTCGTGTCGGAATCATCTATCGGTTCAGGCGTGCGCCGCGTGGATGCACTCGTGGGCGAAAGTGCGTACAAGTTCCACTCGAAAGAGCACGCGCTCGTGTCGCAACTCGCGGAAATTCTCAAGGTGGGTGCGGAGGATATTCCCGAGCGCG